>JBDRRP010000057.1:0-187663 GCA_043825735.1 Pseudomonadota bacterium
ACTGTATTTCATAAAAAAAGATGGTGGCTGTAATTTCAGTGATCAAATTTATTTGTCGATATAATGTCAGACATAAAAATCTGCTAACAATTCATTCCACTGGATTTTGCAAACAGAGCAAAACCAGTGAATTCAGCGTTATGTGAGAAGACTCAGAAAATGACAAAATATTCTCCGTTTATATATGAACCAGAAAGAAGTATCGAGGTGCTAAAAAAGACTGAGATATTTTTCCAAGATAATCCTTCCATTATTCAAAAAATTTCAAACCTTGGTTGGGTCTATCAAAGCATAGGTAAAACAATACCTCATACAACTGAAAATTTTTGGTCTGGTCACTTCTTTCCTTACGTCGAATCAACTCAAGAATTCCAAATTTCATTTAATCTTGTTCTTTTTGGCCTTTATAAGCAGGCATTTATGTCATTACGTAGTGGTCTTGAAGTCGGCATGTTGTCCGTTTATTACAATATTAATGATGAAGGACACAAAACAGTCCAAGATTGGCTGAGGTCAAAAGACACATGGGAGGCAAATACGCCTAGAATAGAAAAAATATGGAAGATATTAAATACAAACAATAATATTGCAGATTTTAATGATAGGTTCAATCTCCGCAAACGATTTGACGATCTAAGCTTTTTGCATAACTACATCCATACAAAGGGATATAAATATTCAAACCAATTGGGAGTTCCAAAATCTAACTTTCAAACATTCGAGGAAAATGTTCTTAAAAAATGGGTAGACACATATGAGGAAGTAATAATTATTGTCGCAACATTGCACATGCTGAAATATCCAATCTCAGTAATTGAGTTCGATTGGAACAAAAAAGTTGGTATAGATAATCCTTACCCTGTTCTTGAAGTATTTGAAATAAACAAGATAAAAAACCTTTTACCAGATGATTTTATAGCTGAAATTCAGAAGATTGCTAAAACAGATGAATTTACGCAAGGGCTCTATAAGCATATTGTTGAGCTGCCTGACATGTCTGAAGAAGAGAAAGAACAACAAATGGTCGAATTTGACAAAAGCACAATTGAGCATGGTCAAGGTTTCCTTGAGTGGGAAAAACAGCAGCTTGAATGGATGAAAAGCTACAGCGAGAAAGAAAAAGAAAAAATATTAACGAGAATCAAATTACTAAACAAATGGGCCATTGAAAACAACATGATGAAACCTAAGCTAGAAAGATTAAAAGAAGAAGGTTTCTTTAAAAAAGTTAAATCACATAACAATGCCAATTAACGCGGACGAAAAAAACGCGCCGGTTATTGGCGACGTTGGGCTATGAAATTATGAATAGAAAAGAAGCAATCAAGTTAATAGAACAAAGATATGAAGAGGGAAAATCTCGAAAAGAAATATTTGAGGAGCTTTTTCTGCACGTAAAGTATAAATCAGATTTAATGCAATATATTGCTTTAGTGCCAAGCAAAGACAGCAGAGAAAAATATAAAAAAATCAATTTGTTACTTTTCTCCTTACTAATATTTATCTCAATAACAAAGTTGCTAACCGCAACAATGCTTCTTTCAAATATTTCTATCTATTTATTGCCTGTTGCCTTAGTCGTACCGTTTATTACCATATATTTTTCAGTAATGGTCTGGAAGTTTAGAGGAAATATGTATCGCATTTTAGGCTTACTGGGTATTGCAGGAATATTGAAAAGTATTTCAAACTTTCAATTTTATGAGAATTACACGACAACCGAATGGATATTGGAAATCAGCTTGGGTTACATGCCGGCAATTTTAGCTATCTTTTTGGCATATTACATTGGATTCAGGGCTTTCCCTTACTATAATTTTTGGGGGGTTCTACAAAAACAAAAACTGGAAATCTAACGCCCAACAAATCGCTTCACCAGACCGCTAGGCCTTCGGCCTAGTTCCCTCGCTTTGCTCGGCGGCAGGTGAGCTAAACCGTTCTGTGCCATATAATGAAAAGATTGATTGTCATCATATTGTTAATAATAGTAATCCCATTTTCCGCATATGCGAAGGCAGTTGTCTATTCATTTGAAGAAAAAGTACAAGAATCTGAATTAATAATTGTCTGTGAACTGGACCGGGTAGAACACAAGCTATTCTCACAAAACATGGCTCATGTGATGGTGGTATAAACACTTAAAGGTGATCATAAAATAAAAAATGTAAAAGTGCCCTATGGAAATAAATTGTTCAATATTAAGCGGTACAGAAAACTGTTCCAGAAACATAGACAATACATCCTATTTTTAAATTATCGTGATGATCAGTATTGGATGACTGGTCGCTTGAGTGGACATTACGAATTATTGAAGGATGGGCAAGTATGCTTTGAGGGTGAAAAAACACCCTTTGGTATTTTTACTAAAAAGATTTCAACAATTCTAAATCAAGGCAGCAGCACAGAACCTTCAGCTCCACCTGACACCAAGGGCCTGGCGGCCCCTGGTGTCAGGTGAGCTTGGCGTTAACTGGCAAAATATATTATGATCTTATCTGATCAAGCATACGAAATAATAGACGAGTGTAAATGCGGGCCTGAAGAATTTTTTGTTCTAGTTTCATCGGTATATCCAGGTACAAATGAAGAATTGAATGTGTTCCTTGAAACATTGGCAAAACTAATAGATGAGAACCTTCTGAATGCCTATGTTTGTGGAAGTGACGATCAGATCACAATTACAGTGGATGACTTCAAAAGTTACATTAAAAAAAGGACCACAGCAGGTGAATCTTTGGATGAGCACCCTTCAATATGCAAAGAATATTGTTTCGTTACCTCCGGTCTCGGGATTTCGCACTTGAAGGATGCTGATAAGCCAATATGGACCATGCCCAGCTAACATATCGCTGCAGTGGACGCTAAACAACAGCGCCACTAAGCTCAACCGTTAGGATTAGAAAAATGAAAACGATAATAACTTATATGACATGTTGGCTAGGGCTGGTAATTCTAGCGATTTTAAATGGAGCAATACGAGAGAAGATATATGGACAATTCATGAGTGAACTGTCAGCTCATCAATTATCGACTTTTATTGGGCTTATTCTATTTGGTTTATACGTATACTTCATCACTGGTATTTTTAGTCTTAAATCATCTAAACAAGCTTTATTGATTGGTGGCATATGGCTATTCATGACGATTATTTTTGAATTCGTTTTTGGTCATTATATCATCGGGCATTCTTGGGACAGACTATTTCATGATTACAATTTAATCGAAGGTCGTGTGTGGATTCTCGTGCTAATCTGGACTTTTCTTGCCCCATATACTTTTCATCGGGTTCGCTCCTAACAAGTGCATCCAGTTGACCGCAATCGCCCTCGATAAGGGGAAGAAAGATGCTCTTGGTAAGATCATCATTAATCCGGCATCGGCGTAGCGGCAACTGATGCAGGCGTTATGTGAAAGATAAAATTTTGAAATTAAATCTTTCTTTGAGAATAAAATCCTGGGTTCTGTTTTTCTTGATACTTGTATTCGTCTCTCCTTGCTTAAGCGAGCAAGAGGAAAACTTATTTATTGAGATCACAAATGGAAACTCCAATCCATTTAAATTAAATATAAATGAAATTGTCCAAATTGTTATTAATGAGAGAACGCACTCAGATGTTGGGGTAGAACTCGAACTGCCAGCTAAATACAGAAAACCACTTTATGATATTACTGCAAATAATATCGGGGAAAAAATGAAACTCAGAGTTGGACCTGATATTGTCTATTTTGGACTTATAATGGAGCCTCTCGAAAACGGAATTCTCGTAATGAATCATTCCAGCATGGAAGAGGCGTTGCAAACAATCCGTAAATTGGGAATTGAGATAGATTCTGATACCGAACTTACAAATACAAATAAGAAAGATCTTTATAGAAGACCAGCCCAAAATGAAAATTATGAAAAGGCAATTCAAGCGCTAACTGATGGTGACTATGGTAAGGCGGAGAGGTTAGTGTTGAAGGCTATCGATTCAGACCCAAATGAGCCATCATTTTATGGATTATTAAGCACTATTTATTATATTAAAGGAGATTATAAGCTTGCCTTGGTTCAATGCTTGAAATGGGAGGATTCTATCAAGAGTAAGGATATTTCAGAATTTCCTGGAGTATTTCAATCATTGGGAGATTTATATACAAAGAAAGGTGATTATACAAAGGCCGAAGCGGCTTATATAAAATATCTCTCTGTGAACAATAATAATCTAAAAATACATTATGGACTTGCAATTACTTATGAAAAATCTAAGCAGTATGAGCTATCAATGCAACAATTTACTTTTTTAGCGAATTCGAATGATCAGTACTTTATACAAATCGGTTTGGAAGGGATTAATAGGCTAAAAAGCATTAATTGAATTCACATAACATACGGCTTGATAGGATGCGCGGAAAAATCGCCCGCCCACCTACCAGCCTAAACGTTATGTTTATGGATAAACATGCTCAATCCTGACGGTCTTATAAACGAAGTAACTCCAAGATCAAGAAAATGGATTGGAATAATCTGTTTATCAATTGCATTATTCTTAGCGATAGCAACTTATCTTTCTCAAGATATCATTATATTTGCCATAGTCCTTGTCGTAGGGCTACCGCTTTTTCTGGTTGGGATATCTCTACTTTTTGGGAACGCAAAAAACGGAAAGGGAATATTTTCACCAGTAACACTTAATTTTATTGGAATACTTATAGGGTTGGGATCAATAGCAGGAGCATTTGCCGGGGAGCCCAATACAGCAATAGGAATTGTCATTTCCTTAGGATGCTTCATGTTAGCGAGGAAACGACGTAAAGATAAGACACAGGAAACATAACAAGCCGCCGTTAAGGACGCAAAAACCCGCGCCCTAAGGCTCAAGCGTTGTGCTCAAAAATAGAAAAGCCCCACGTAAGAACGTGGGGCTGAATGAGATACCAGAAACAGGAAAAATTCTAATGGGCAGAAGCCCTATCAAGTTCCTCTCGAATCACTTGGCGAATCACCGCCTCATTCAGAGGCGTACCGCTTTTTTCAAGGTATTGCTTCAGAGCCTCATTAATCATTGTCTGATACCCCGAGCCAGCTTCTGTCGCACGATTACGAAACTCTTCGATTATCTCATTATCGATATAGATCGTAATCCGGGTCTTACCCTTTTGGGACACAACCGGGCCTCTTTTTGCAGATTTGAAATTATATTCCTTTTTCATAGTATCTCCTTTCCGCTGAGGATGCCTTCCTCGCAGAAATCAGCCGAATTGAATCTCCCCGATACGTATAAACGACCAATACTATCCTACCAGTTGAATCGGATCCGACTGTTACAAATCGTTTTTCTCCATCGATATTTTGATCTTCAATCGTTAATGCCATCGTATCGAAAAGCACGCTCTCAGCATCTGAGAAGTGAATCTTGTGTTTCTTATAGTTGCTTTTGGCCTTTTCAGGATCCCATAGGATGTCCATTATTGGCAAAATACATACATTGTATGTACGTGTCAAGCAAAATGTGTTCAGAAGAAGATAACAAGCTGAATATATGTAAAAACTTAGCACAGCATATCGCCGTTAGGGACGCAAAAACCCGCGCCCTACGGCTCAAGCGTTAGCTACATGCTTTACGCTGAAAAAGGGTTATTATGAGTATTAACATCCGTTTAGAAACTAAAGACGATTACTTCAAAGTCGAAGAACTGACACGAGAAGCGTTCTGGAATTTATATGCTCCAGGATGTGATGAACACTATTTATGCCATATACTGCGCGATCACAAAGACTTTATTAACGAACTTGATTATGTCGCAGAAATCGATGGAAATGTTATTGCTTCAATTATGTATACAGATTCGTACCTTATAAGTGCGGAACTAGAGAAGGTGCAAATCGTTTCATTTGGTCCTTTCTGTGTTCATCCAGATTATCAGCGGAAAGGAATAGGTACTGCATTAATTGAAAAGACCAAATCGCTGGTAAAAAAAAGAAATATTCCAGCGATTGCTATTTATGGAGATCCTCATAATTATTGTAAGCATGGGTTTAAGAATGGAATTGACTATAAGGTCAGCAATATGGATGGAGAGTATCCTTTAGGATTATTGGTTTTAGAGCTTCAGCCTGGATTCTTTGGAAATAAAGAATGGAAGGCGAAACAAAGTGATGTATTTTTCTTTGATCATGAGAAAGTCATAGAGTTTGACAAGAAGTTTAAGGAAAAAGAAAAGAAAATCCAATACAGCCAAGAGTTATTTAAAATGCAGATTAGGTCTTTCTTAAAAAAACTTGACTAACAAATGCATAAACACGGACTTTTATCGCGCCGCTTCGGTCACTACGCACTCCCTAAGCTCTGCGATAAAAGCCGGCTATGCTGGTGTTAAATCAAACTTCAGGAGATGCGAACATGAAACAGACGGTCGATCGGGTAAGACGCTTTTTTACTTTTTTTATAATGGCGGCGGCGATGATCCTCCTGACAAGCCCAGCACCGGTTGTGGCTGACGCTCATAAACCAATAACCCTAAACCTCATGGCAGCGGTAAAGAAGCACCCTGAAATTGGCGCTATGCTGACCGAATCCATCAAGGCAGCAAAAAAAATCAATCCCGATCCGAAAACGAATCCGGTTCAGAGCCTTTCAGGTTATTACGATTTCATCGACAGGGCCTCGGAACTCATTCCGCAGGATGTTCTCCAAAACCCGAAGGATCTTACCCGTGATCAGATACTGCAAAGTATCTGCTATTTCCATTTTTTGGTTGACCAGCCCCTGCCTGAATTGAGAGGCAAGGGATTGTTCAGAAACACGATTCAGTTCTACGCCCCATTTTCCGAATGGTTACGGGGTTTTGCAAATGTCTGGGGCGCGTTTCTCGATACCGAAGCGTCGTGGACCGCAGCGACCTACAAACAATTTTATGACGACCCGAGTTTCGGATTGCAGAAGGGCTGGTATGAGCCTTCATCGAACTGGAACACCTTTAACCGGTTTTTTTCAAGGTATTTGAAATCGCCGGAGGTTCGCCCGATCGCATCGTCAAATAATCCGGCGGTCGTCGTGTCACCGGCCGATTCAGTCCCTCAGGGCCAATGGGCAATAGACGGAAAATCTAATATCCAGGTAGACGGCGGCCTGAAAGTCAAATTGGCGACTTTCTACTCGATCAAGGACCTTCTTGGACCGGACAGCAAGTATACCTCGGCCTTTGCCTACGGCGTCCTCACCCACACGTTTCTGAATGTCAACGACTACCATCGGTATCATTTCGCTGTCGGCGGGATAGTGAAAGAGAAGAAAATCATTGCGCAAAACGTCGCTCTGGAAGTGGCGTGGGATCCTGCAAACGGCAGATACGTGCCCATCGATTCGACCGGTTGGCAGTTTTCTCAGACCCGCGGTTATGTCATCGTGGACACGGGAGAATACGGGTTTGTGGCACTGATCCCCATGGGCATGGCGCAGGTATCTTCCGTAAATTTTGAGGATAATGTCACTGTGGGGGCCGAGCGCAGGAAAGGTGACATGCTCGGTACGTTTCTGTTCGGCGGGTCGGATTTCGTAATGCTCTTCCAGGAAAAGGCCGGGCTTGTGATCACGGCCCCGAGAGAAACCCCAAGCGCCCAAAAATCCGATGCAGGGCCGGAGCATGGGAACCCGGCTTACAAGCATATTTTAATGGGCGAGGCGTACGGTGTAATGAACAGGAAGGCGCAATAAACGTCAAATGCCGGGCTTTGCGCCGGACCCAAAGTAACCCAGCCGCCCGGGCCAATTGCCGGCGCTGCAAGCCGCCATCGCTTTACGATTTGGCCGGTGCCGGTCTGCGGAGTACCCATTCAGACCGAACGGTGCATTTGCCAGCGGCCCCGGGTGCCAAGGCGCCAACGATCCGTTTCCGATTTACATGCCAAGCACCAATTATCGATTCGTGGTATTGAGAAGCCTGTGCGGCGCGTGCCTCTCATAGCGTTTCCTGCGTGGCGCCGCGGTTCAGCATCACTGTGGGAAAAAACCCACTGGCGTTTTCTGCATAGGCATAGATAACATAATGGAAATTACAACAAAAACTCCTAAACGCGCCTCAAAAAGGCACCAGCCCAGAGGGCTTTCGATTATCCATGAGGACAGGGATATCATCGTCGTTGATAAAATCAGCGGTCTTCTAACCGTCAGCAGCGAGAAAGTCCGGGAGAGAACCGCGTATTATCTGTTGACCGATTACGTCAAAAAGGGAAACCCCAAATCAAAAAACCGGATATTCATCGTGCATCGCCTGGATAAGGATACTTCAGGCGTCATCGTTTTTGCAAAAAACGAAAATGCCAAGCGCTATCTACAGGATGAATGGCAAAAGTGTACAAAAAAGTACTATGCTGTCGTACACGGCAGCTTGCCTAAAAAAGAGGGCGTCATTACGTCGTATCTTGCAGAAAACCGCGCGCATGTAATGTACTCGGTCGATGACCCGAAACAGGGAAAGCTTGCCAGGACAGGGTATAAAGTTCTGAGGGAATCAAAAAAGTACAGCCTGCTTGAAATCGATCTGCTGACAGGCCGGAAAAATCAGATCAGGGTCCATTTTTCTGAAAACGGGTGCCCGGTCGCCGGGGATAACAAATACGGGGAACACGAAAAAAGCATCAAGCGATTGATGCTTCATGCGGCTTCGATAACGATCTGGCATCCATATACAAAAGAGAAGATGACCTTTGATGCAAAGATTCCGGCGTATTTTGAGTCGCTGTTGAGAAGTTGATGGCCGTGTTGCAAAAAAGGGAGTGCGGGATGAATATACATGAAAAAATCAATTACGTTGAGTTCCCCGCTAAAAATATTCCCGCTACCAAAGATTTTTTTTCAGCCGCATTCGGATGGTCTTTTGTTGACTTTGGCCCGGAGTATATCGCGTTCTCAAATGAAGGCATCGATGGCGGTTTTTTTCAATCCGACCTGTGTGCTTCTTCCGAACGCGGCAGTGCGCTCATCGTTTTTTACAGTAAACATCTGGAAGGAACTCAAATAAAAATCGAAGCGGCGGGCGGTTTAATCATAAAGCCGATATTTTCTTTTCCGGGGGGGCGGCGCTTTCATTTTTCCGATCCCAATGGCAATGAGTATGCAGTGTGGTCGGACATCGGAAACGGGAGTGAAAAGCAAACCAGCGGGTAGAAAAGCATAATGCGCTTATGCTGAGCACGCCAGTGTCTAATGAACGCTGGAGATCACTGCGGCAATTGAACCGTGCTGGTAATCGCCTTGATTTTTAGGCTGGTTTGGTGCCGTCGTCGTGGGCGCTGGCGGCAATATCGACGCGATTCGTACAATTAAGGAGAACGGCGGATGATGACAAGGGCGTTAAGAAAATTGGTTATAGCTATGGTTTTTGTGATGGTTGGAAGCCTGACAAGCAATTCCGTGGCGGCTGACAAGGCCGCGGTGTTGACGCTGTCCGATGCATTGTCCCAGGTCACGCTGTTCACGGGGTTGACCGATGCAGAAAGGGGCGCACTCCAATCGGCGGCGACACTGCGACGCGGCCTGGCGGGAGAGCGCATTATCCAGCAGGGGACCGCACTGGACACGATGTTCATCATTCTGGAGGGGCCGGCCGAGGTCCGGATCAACGGCAAGCCCTTTGTCACCCTTACCGGTCAGACCCTCGTCGGCGAGGTCGAGTTTCTAGACCCGCTGTCGGCCAGCGCCGATGTGGTTCTTCTCAAAGAGACGAACCTGATAGCGTTGAATTTTGCCGCATTGTCGGAACTGATGGAAAAGCGGCCCCGATTGGGATTTGTGATCATGAGCGAGCTGGCCAGGATCGAAGCCAGGCGGCTTAGGGCGACCAATCCCAAATAGTGTCCATCCAGGAACAACCCATAAATCGGTGAGATATGTGTGCCGATCGAACGCCTTTGGGATACATCCGAAAATACGACGCACTGGCAGAGTTCTTCCAGGATGCCGACCATGTCGATATCAAAACGATCGACGGCGAAAAATCGTTGCGCGGTTTCATCTCGGGAATGCTATCCTATTATCCTTGGTGGATTGCCGCGTTATACCGGATCAGAGAGATCTTAGTCCGTATTCTCGGTTTGGTGAAGCATGAATCGCCCGGTGCACCGATCCATTTTCGGGCGGAAGCGCTCCCGTTCGAGCCGGGAGAAGATATCTCGTTTTTCACTATAAGCAAAGCGATTGAAGACACCTATTGGGTTGCCAAAGCGCCAGAAGACAAGCATTTGACGGCGGCCCTGGGCGTGGTCGCCGAAAAATTGGCCGGCGATAAGACCCGGTTCCATGTATTTACAACAGTGAAGTATCTTCATTGGACAGGGCCGGTATATTTCAACCTGATTCGCCCATTTCACCACCTCGTCGTCTGGCGGATGATGGAAGCCGGAATCAAGCAGTAGGAATCAAATAATGAAGAAAATATTGATCTACTTTGCAGCTGGGTGCCTCGGCGGTCTGGTGAACAGCCTTGCGGTATGGTTGGCCGGGGACCTTGGGATCACTAGATCACTGGGCGTATCGATTGCCCCGGCGTTGACCGCAAATTGGCTCTATCCCCGCATCGTGTGGGGCGGCATCTGGGGGCTGCTGTTTCTTTTGCCTATGATGGATTCAAGGCTGTTTTCAAAGGGATCGGTGCTGA
Source organism: Pseudomonadota bacterium (assembly GCA_043825735.1). GTDB lineage: Bacteria > Desulfobacterota > Desulfobacteria > Desulfobacterales > JBDRRP01 > JBDRRP01. The sequence goes on from JBDRRP010000057.1 coordinate 10,639, forward strand.
GTCTTTTTCCCACGCTCGCCCAGCTGTTTGTCATATTTCCCTATGTGGCAAAAAAGGGCGTGGCCGGTATCGAACTGGGCGTCCTCACGCCCGTTGCGGTCATCGTGTTCAACTGGATCTGGGGTGTCGTCGCAGCGCTGGCCATTAAGCTCTCAAAATAGCCGAAATGCGTTTCATCTTCCATGAAAACAGAAGCGTGATGAGTCAGGTGGTGTTTGACTGGCTGGACGATCTCTTTGACGCCGCCCCGGCCGCGCTGCCAAAATCCGGATGACAGCGCCGCCGGGCGCGTTTGCGGCACGGCCGGTGTGAGTCGTCTGAACCCAGGGATTTTTCCATGAAACTCGATGCTTTCAGGCTTGAGCGCTATTTTGCCCGGCACGAATTTTCGGCCCGCTTTCTGCTGTGCGCCTCCGATTGTGAGAGCATGGCGCTGGGTGAATTGCTGGCGCTGGAACCGGACGCGAGGGAGCGCTTTGACGCCCTTTGGCTGGGTTACACCGAGTCTTTAGGAAGCCCCGGTCTCAGGCGGGCGATCGCGCAGCTTTACGAAACGCTGACGCCCGAGCAGGTTCTCGTGCATGCCGGCGCCGAAGAGGCGATTTTCAATTTCATGAATGTCGCTCTCGCCCCCGGCGATCATGTCATTGTCCACAGCCCCTATTATCAGTCCCTCGGTGCGGTGGCGGCGGGCATCGGTGCCCGGGTCTCCGAATGGGCGGGCAAGCCGGCTGCAGACTGGGAACTGGACCTGGGGGCGTTAAAACATGCCTTGACCGACCGAACGAAGCTCGTCGTGGTCAATTTCCCGCACAACCCGACGGGCTTTTTGCCCGGCATCGATTTCGTCCGCGACCTGTCGGCACTGTCCGAGCGCTGCGGTTTCACCATTTTCTCCGATGAAGTTTACCGGGGTCTTGAGGCGGACCCTGCGGATCGGCTGCCGGCGTTTGCCGATCTGAACGCGCGCGCGGTGTCCCTGGGCGTGATGTCCAAGAGCTATGGTCTGGCCGGCCTGCGCATTGGATGGATCGCCACGCGAAATGAAAAGATCTACCAGGCCATGGCGGCCTTCAAGGACTACACCTCCATTTGCAACAGCGCGCCGAGCGAGTTTCTCGCCGAGCTGGCGCTGCGCCATCGCGGGCCGATCGTTTCACGCAACCTTGAGATCATCCGCAGCAATCTTGACCGGCTTGACCACTTCTTCGACACCCATGCGGAGATGTTCGCCTGGCACCGGCCCAAAGCGGGCGCCATTGCCTTCCCGGAGCTGCTGAAGGGATCCGTGGGGGTGCTGTGCCGCGATCTTCTCCAGTATGCCGGGGTGCTGCTGCTTCCCGGCAATCTGTACGGGCATGATTACAATTGCTTCCGCATCGGTTTTGGTCGGAAAAGCCTGCCCGAAGCCATCGACCGGTTTGATGCGTTTCTCAGAGACGCCGGATAACGATATGCTTGGAGAACTCCCTCTGATGATCCCAAGGTGTTGTTCGAAAAGCCCTTGTTTTGATGTCATCGTCATGGCCACCCCCATCTACTGGTGGAGTTTCACGGCCCAGATCAAAATGTTCATCGACCGGATGTTCAGTTTGAGCAAGTTCCCCGAGAGCGGCGAGATCCGGACCGTGCTCGCCGGCAAGACGCTCGCCCTGCTGGCAACGGGCGGTGGCGGACTGGCGGGCAACCTGGAACTTCTGGAGCGCCAGTGGCGGCAACCGGCAGAGATGATGGGTCGGCCCTTCCATTCGTGTCTGTTTCCAGATACACCGCCGGAAGCCGGCGTGCTCAAGGATGACCCTGCGGCCGTGGAGAAAGCTGCCGCTTTCGGCCGACTGCTGGCGGCCTGATCGCCGCCGGCGATTCCACCAAAGACGGGGGAGGGAAAGGGAAAGATGGCTCCCAAGCGCATTTGGGAAAGAGTGCACCGCATGTCAGACGACTGGCTGAATTATTTGAAAATTGCGCGGTAAGCCATTTGAGCACCCATGGAAACCGCTGCGATCGGTGATCTGTCGGGGTGCCGAGGAGCTGCAAATGAATTATCGATCCGGAGTAACCAAATTGATCATCGGTCTGCTGATCGGCGCTGCAACGGCACTGCCGGCCGGCACTGGCCACACCGACGATCAGGCGGCCCTGCGCCAGGTGGTGGATACCCATCCGGCCCGCGCGGCCGCCACCTGGCAGGCGCTGGCCGGAAAACCGATCAAAGATCGGATTCTGCCGGCCCCGGCCGTTCTGATCGACTACCTGATCGCCGACAACCAGTACCAGGGCTACCCCGACCGGCCCCGGCCGGCGGTGGTCGATTCGGGATTTTTAGGGGACATCACCGGGGCCGTGGCGGGCATTGCTCCGGCCGTCCAGCCCCACATCCGCGACCACGTGGTGGCGATTTTTCTCGCCCGTGATCTTGGCAGCACGGCTTACGGAGAACTGCTCAGGGATTTTGACACGAATAAGATGGGGTTCATCGTGCTGGACGTGGACGCCCTGAACCGCAGGGCCAACGACTGGATCACCTGGCGAGAGCGCAGCCCCTTTGCCGGAAGCGGGCCACCGCAGCTTACCGCCGGTATCGCCAAACAGGCCGGCGATACGCGGGCCGCCGCGATCCGGTATATCCTGCTTCACGAGATCGGGCATATCGTCGGTGTCGCCAAGAAAGCGCATTCCAGTTGGTTTGATGGAGGAGATCCCAAAGATTTCGGTTTCACCGCGATCTCATGGGTGGCCGCTGCCGACGGGAAGGGGGCCGACAGCCGGTTTGACGCCGCGTTTACGCAGCGCCGGCGCATCACTTACTATCGTTTCAAGGACGCCCTTCTGGATGCGGCGCAGATGGTAGAAACGTATAGGCAACTGGCGGCCACCGATTTCGTTTCACTGTATGCGGCCACCAACATGTACGAGGACTTTGCCGAAACCTATGCCATGTACGTGCACGTGGTACTCCAGGGGCAGTCATGGACGGTGGATGTTCACGATGCCAACGGCGCCAGCGTGCTGCAACTGATGAATCCGATTCTCGAGACGCGGTGCCGGGCCAAGAAGCAATACCTCGATCGATGGTTCCGGTAGCGCAGGAAGCGATGAGCATGGGTTTTTCATTTTCAAGATTTCTGGCCGAAAACCGGGAAACGATCGTTCCCGAGTGGGTCGACAGGCTCATGCGGGTGGGGGACCGGTATCCCGCGCGGCCCCGGAAGGAACTGCTGTCCACGATCTCGGAGGCTTATGACGCCAACACCCAGGCCCTGCTCAAGGACGATTATACGGCAATCAACCGTTTCATCGACAAGATCATCCGACTGCGGCTCGACGATGGATTCCTGCTTTCAGACGTGCAGATGGCCTTCGAGCTGTTTCGCAGCATCAGCTTGCCCCTGCTTGCCACGGTGACCACCGCTGCGGAACTGACAGCCGCCGTGATCAAGATCAACCGGTGCATGACCCATACCATCCACCGGTTCAGCGACCGGTTCCAGGCCATGCACCATACCAAGATCTTGGAGCACAACCGCCAGCTTACCGAGGAGGTGCGGCGGCGAACCGCTGCACTGAAGGAATCAGAGCTAAAGTACAAGGTGCTGGTGGAAGAAATCAACGATGGCTATATCGTGATTCAGGACAATCTCGTGGTGTTCGCCAACCCGGCTTTCTGCAAAATGCACGGATATCCCTCGAGCGAAGTTCTCGGCCGGGATTTTTCCCTCTTCATCGATCCGGAAAGCCGGGAGCGGGTTGTCGCGCGTTACCACCGGAGTCTGACCCGGCAAGATCCGCCCCGCACCTTTGAATACCTTCGGCTCACCCGGCGGGGGCAGAGCTACCCTACTGAAATACTCGCCAAAACAACGATATACGACAACAAGTTGTCCAGCCTCGGCATCTGCCGGGATATCACCGACCGGGTCCTGATGGAAAAAAAAGTCAGGGAATCAGAGCGAATGGCTTACATCGGGCAGATCGCCACCTCCCTGTCTCATGAAATCCGCAACCCGCTGTCATCGGTCCAGATGAACCTGCAGATTCTCAAAAAAAATCCAAACATCCAGGGAAACGACCAGCGGCGGATCGACATTTCGGTGCAGGAGGTGAAACGGCTCGAACACATTCTCAAGGAGCTGCTCGATTTTGCCAAGCCGATCCAGCTTCAGCTGCGCCGCGAATCGCTCGGCCAGATCATCTCCGAGTCGGTGGAACTGCTGGAAATGAAGTTTCGCGAGCAGCAGGTGGACATCCAGACGGCTCTGGACCCTCTGGTGCCCGCCGTTTACGCGGACAGGGAAAAACTCGGACAGGCCCTGATCAACCTGCTTCTCAACGGCCTTGAAGCCTCGGCACCGGGCGGACGGATCACAATTGAAAGCCGGTTCCTGTATCACCGCGATCAACACGTTCAGATTGTCGTTTCCGACGAGGGCTGCGGCCTGCCCGACGCCGGGCCGGAGGAAATCTTCAAACCCTTTTTCACAACCAAGAGCAAGGGGACGGGCCTGGGTCTCAGTAATGTGCGGCGTATCGTCGAAGCCCACAAGGGAACCATCCACGCGAAGGCCCGCGACCCCCAAGGCGCGGTTTTTTCGATTCTGCTGCCGCACTACGGGAGCTGACGATGGCAAAAATACTGGTTATCGACGATGAGCACAGCATCTGCGAAACCCTCGAGATGTTTCTGAGCGAAAAGGGGCATCGGGTTTTCACCGCCGCAACCGGAAAGGAAGGGGTTGCCCGCGCCTGCGAGATCGAACCGGATATCGTGATCCTCGACATCCGCCTGCCCGATGCCAATGGCCTTGACCTTTTAACGCGTATCCGGGAAACCGCCGCGCTGACCAAGGTCATCATGATCACCGCCTACCAGGACATGGAAACCACGATCCAGGCGATGAAGCGGGGGGCTTTCGATTATATCCACAAGCCCCTGGATGCCGACGTGGTGGAGAAAACAATCGATCGTGCACTGCGGGTGCTCAAGGCGGACCGGTCCGCGCCAGCGGTTAAAGCGGCGCCGGCGCCGGTGGATCCGGAGGTGATCATCGGACGCAGTGAACCGATGCGCGACATTTTCAAGATGATCGGGCTGGTGTGCCAGAATCGCGCCGCCGTATTGATCCAGGGGGAAACCGGCACAGGGAAGGAACTGATCGCCCGGGTGATCCACAAAAACAGCCCCCGGCAAAAAGACGCCTTTGTCACGGTCGACTGCTCGGCGGTGGTTGCGACCCTGCTTGAATCGGAACTTTTCGGGCACGAAAAAGGGGCTTTTACCGGTGCCACCCATACCCAGAAGGGAAAAATAGAGCAGGCTGGCAGCGGAACCTTGTTCCTGGACGAAATCGGGGAGCTTCCGCTCGCCATACAGGGAAAATTTCTCGGTTTCCTGCAGCGGCAGCAGTACATGCGGGTGGGGGGATCCTCACTGCTGGAATCCCGCTGTCGCATCATTGCCGCCACCAACCAAGACCTGTTTTCCATGGTGGAAAAAGGCGCGTTCCGGCAGGATCTGTTTTACCGGCTCCGGGTGGTGACCATCCTGGTGCCGCCGCTGCGCCACCGCCTGGAAGACATACCGGACCTCGTGGGCCACTTCCTGCAGAAGGCCAACATGCGGCTGGCTACCGGGGTGACCCGCCTTCAAAACGGCGTCATGGATCGGCTTTGCAGCCAACCGTGGACCGGGAATGTGCGGGAACTGGAAAACGTTCTGGTGGAGGCCGCGGTCCGGGCCCGGGGCAGTGTCATATTGCTCGACGACATCGAAGACATCCTCAGGAGCCGCGAGCGGGAGCTGGACGCCGGGGTCGAACCGGAGTCCCTGCCTGAAATGGAAAAAGAGCACATCCGCAGCCTCCTGGACAAATTGGACTGGAACCGGAGCGAGACCGCCCGGCGTCTCAAGATTTCCCTCCCCACGCTTCGCAGCAAAATCAGAAAATACGGCCTGGTACCGCCCGAAGGCTTGGCCGCCGAAACCGAACCCAAGTGAGCACTCCTGCGGCTCAATTATTACACTCGCCTTGAACTCACGCAAAAATCCTAATTCTCGAGCCGATACTAGAAAGAATCTTTCTACCACTGGAACAAGTCTTTCCCCCCGCTCGTGCCGTCGCTGAATGTCATACATTTAAATTATTTCATTTTTCAAATTACATTCAGTCATTTGGTGCCAGCGGTTCATGTTCTGGCGCCGTGGCACGATGCTTGCGATCTGAAACCTGATCAACACTTGTTACCCCACACCAAGGAGGGATAAAAATGATGAACAGGCATGTGAAGGCGTTGCTCCTAGTAGCGGTTGCCGTGCTGCTCCTCTTGCCGGCACCAGCCGTGCAGGCGGCCAAACCGATCGTTTTAGGCTGCCCCCTGTCGACCGCTTTTCTCTATGGGTGGACCGCGGAACGCGGCGTCAAACTCGCCGTGGACGAGATCAACGCCGCAGGCGGGGTGAACGTCGGCGGCAAAAAGCGGCCCTTCTCCGTCGAGGTCATCGACACCCGGGATTTGGAGCCGGGCGTGCCGGTGAGCGAAGCGCTGCTGGCGGTGGAAAAGCTGATCCTCGACAAACAGGCTGATTTCCTCATCGGCGGGCCGGTCCGTTCGGAAGCCGCCCTGGCAGCCATGCCGCTTTTGTCCAAGTACAAGAAGGTCTCCATCGTCACCAGCGGCGTGCTGACGCCGAAGTACCACGCCCAGGTGGCCGAAAACTACGACAAGTACAAATACTGCTTCCGCATCCACGGCGAGGCCAAGAATCTGGTCGGGGAAATGTTTGCCAATTTCGGCAAACTTAAGGAAAAATACGGTTTCACCAAGCTGTTCATCATGGCCCAGGATGTCTCCCATGCACGGGGCGCCGCCGAGGTGATGCAAAAGGTCGCCGCCAAGTCGGGCTGGGACGTCACCGGCGTGGAGATCTATCCCACCGGCGCTACGGATTTTTCCATGGGGCTCATCAAAGCCAAAGATACCGGCGCTCAAATTATCAATATCTGGATGGACATGCCGGAAAGCGCCATTCTTCTCAAGCAGTGGTACGACATGAAAATTCCCGCGCTGCCTTTCGGATCGACCCTGGCCGCCGCTGAGCAGCCCGGTTTCTGGAAGGCCACCGAGGGCAAGGGCGAATATACCCTGTGCAACGTGGTCAACGCCGGAAACGCCCCTTCCAAGGCCACTGACTGGACCATGAAATTCTACGACGCCTACACCCAGAAATGGGGTGTGGAACCGGAAGGCCTGGGGGCCTCGAGCAGTTACATGGCGGTGTATGTCCTGCGCGACGCCATCGAGCGCGCCGGCAGCCTCGATCCGGACAAAGTCGTGGCGGAACTGGAGAAGACCGATGTCATGGGTGTGTACGGACGGCTCCGGTTCGATCCGAAAAGCCACCAGGTTATCCCCGGAAAAGATCCTAAAGAAGCCGCCGTTGGCAGCATCCTCCAGTGGCAGAACGGGAAACGCGTGGTTGTTTACCCGGACAGCATCGCCACCGGAGAAATTGAACTGCCCCCGTGGATGAAAAAATAGCCCGATAGGACCGCCGGGGACTTCAAAACCGGCTCCGGCGGTCCGGGTATGGATAGGGGCCAGGGGACACCATCGCGCCCATTGAAGTGCCTTGAACCCTTGACCCCTTGGATCCTCGGACCCTTTTATCAACAATATGAGAGAAGACGCCGACTTTTTAAACGGCAGCCTGCAAAAAATCAGGCCCTTGGATAAAGCATGGACATACTGATCTACGGAACCATCAACAGCGTTGCGCTGGCACTTTACGCCCTGGGATTCGCCCTGGTCTACGGCGTGAGCCGTCTGCCCAACTTTGCCCACGGCGCCCTCTTCGTGCTCAGCGGGTTCGTCGCCTGGAGCCTGCTCAACTCTCTGGGGCTTCCCTACCTGGTCGCCATCGTGCTGACCCTGCTGGTCACCGGAGTCATCGGGGCGCTGATCTACCAGCTCATCCTGATCCGGGTCCGCGGCATGGAGATCTCCGAAATCATCGCTTCCTATGCCATCGGGCTGGCGATTTTGGAGGGGCTTCGCTGGGGCGGATTTAGAGGCATGACCTATACCCTGCCCCCGTTTATCGAAGGCTCCATCACGATCGTCGGCATATCGGTGGACTACCAGCGGTTGCTGGTAGTGGTCATCGGCGCGGCCGTCGTGGGACTGCTGTGGCTCTTTACCCACTACACCCGCATCGGGCTCGCGCTTCGCGGCATGGCCCAGGACGAGCGGGCCGCCATGATGCTGGGCATCGATTCTGACCGGATGGCGGTGGTGGCCATGGGGTTCGGCTCCATGCTGGCGGCCCTGGCAGCCATCCTGTTGCTGCCCTTGGGCAATATCGTGGTGGAAGCCGGCTACAACGTACTGATACTTGCCATCGCGGTGTGTATCATCGGAGGTCTCGGCAGCTGGATGGGAGCGGTGCTGGCCGCGTTCATAATCGGTTTTGCTCAGATCCTGACGGTGGTCTACCTGGGGTCCCACTACCAGATGGTGGTGGCCCTGTTGGCCATCATCGTGACACTTATCCTCAAACCGTCGGGGCTTTTCGGACGGCAGAAAGAACTCGAGGAGCGCGTATGACGAACAAGAGCGCCCAGCGCCGCAAGGAGCGGATCGACCGGGGAATAAAGGTGCGCACGGACGGCCTGTATGCCCTGCTGTCTTACCGGGAGATCGCCTACCTGGCGCTGCCGCGGATTGTCTTGATCGGCGGTCTCCTTGTGCTGCCGCTGGTCGTGCCCGGCATGTACTGGCAGCGGGTGATCACCATTACCTGCATTTACGGCCTGCTGGCACTCAGCTTCGATTTTCTGGCCCATTACGTGGGGCTCGTTTCCCTGGGCGGCGCCTTTTTCGTCGGCGTCGGCGGCTACATGGCCGCCATCGCCAACACGTCGCTGGGCATGTCGCCCTGGCTCAGCGTCCCGCTTGCGGCGCTGGCGGGCGGGGGCCTCTGCACGTTGCTCCTTTTCCCATGCCTGCCGCTGCGGGGGGTCTATTTTGCCATCATCAGTCTCATGTACCCGCTGTTTTCGGCACGGGTGATCGAGGCACTCGACATCCTCGGCGGCACCGACGGCATCATGGGAATCGACGGCTTCCCCAACCGGATCATGGAGCAGTACGCGCCGATAGTGCTGCTCCTTCTCATCATGTTCGGCCTCCGGCGGCTGGCCACCACAGATATCGGCCTCGTGCTGCGGGGGATCAAGGACAACGACCAGGCGATACGGGCCTCGGGCATGAACGTCACCTTCTTCAAGGCGGTGGCGGTGTTTCTGGCCGCGGCCACGGGATGTCTGAGCGGGGCCTGTCTGGTGCATCTGTACATGTGGTCCGGGATCAGCCAGTTTGCCCTCGATTTTTCCATCCTCCCGATCGCCGCCACCGTCATCGGTGGTAGCGGGACTCTGGTGGGGCCGGTTCTCGGATGTCTGATTCTGGTGCCGATCTCGGAGATGCTGCGGGATTTTGGAACCCTTCGGATCGTATTTTATGCGCTGATCCTGGTGGCGTTCATCGTTTTTAAAAGTGAAGGTCTCATGGTGTGGGGACAGCGCAAATACCAACAATTTGAGAGATGGACCGGGATATGAAAGAAGAACCGATCCTGCGCGCAGAAGAAATGAGCAAAACATTCGGCGGCATCATCGCCCTGAACCGGGTCAGTTTTGAATTGGCCAGGGGGGAGGTGCTGGGCATCATCGGTCCCAATGGCTCGGGTAAAACCACCATCGTCAACTGCCTGTCCGGTTTTATCAAGAAGACCTCGGGCCGCGTGTTTTTCAAGGGCGTGGACATTTCCCAAAAACCGCCCCACAAGATTGCGGACATGGGTCTGACCCGAACCTTTCAGGTGATGCGCCCCTATTACAGCCTGCCCGCCTACAAGAACCTGGTCATTCCGCTGTTTTCCCCCCGCGCCCGGCGCACCGGCGGATGGCGCGGCGGCGGTCGGTTGGGAGACCGCAACACGGTCGGCATCGACATCCTGGAAGAGATCGGATTCGAAAGAGACTCCAATGTCCCCTACAAAACCGCCGCGACCCTGCCCACCGGCTACCTCAAGCGGCTGGAACTGGCCCGGTGCCTCGCCCTGAAGCCGGAGGTGATCATTTGTGACGAGATCTTTTCCGGCCTCAGTATGAGCGAGATCGCCAGCATGGTGCCATTGATCGAACGGCTCCAGATGGAAGGCATTACGCTGATCATGATCGAACACCGGCTCCGGGAGCTTTTTCGGGTGGCCAACCGGGTGATGGTCATGAATTTCGGGGAGAAACTGATCGAAGGGACGGCCAACGAGGTCATGGCTGACGAAAAGGTCAAGGAAGCCTACTTCGGATCCCAGGACGTCCAGGAGGTGATGATCCATGCTTGAAGGCAAGGGCCTGATGGTCTTTTACGAAAATATGCTGGCCCTGAACAACGTCACAATCTCCTGCGACGACGGCCGGATCGTGGGCGTATTCGGCGCCAACAGCGCTGGCAAATCGACGCTCATGTACACCCTTTCCGGGATCATGAAGGATATTCAGAAAAAGGAGACCATGGCCGGGGGCGAGCGGGTCACCATCGTGGGGGAGATCTGGTACGAGGGCGAGGAGATCTCCCATCTGAAACCGAGCCAGCGCGCCCGGCGCGGCATCGTTCTTTGCCCCGAACGGCGGCGGATCTTCAGCGAAAGCAGTGTGCTGGAAAACCTGCGCATCGGCGGTTACCTGGCCACTTCGGCCCAGGCCAAACGGACCCTGGAGTACGTTTTCACCCTCTTTCCCGCCCTGGAGCGGCTGAAAAATCGAATTGGCGGATTTTTGAGCGGCGGCGAGCAGCAGATGCTCGCCATCGGCCGGGCTCTCATGGCCCAGCCCAAGGTGCTGCTCCTCGACGAACCGCTCATGGGCCTCAGCCCCCTGATGCAGTCCACGTTGATCCTCGCCACCAAAGAGATCCGCGATGAAATGAACATTTCCATCATCGTCACCGAGCAGTACGCGCGGCCGGTGATGCCCATCGTCGACTATGCATTTATTCTGGAAAACGGATCCGCCGTGCTGGAAGGCACCCGGGAGGTGCTGATGGACAACCCGGATATTCGGTCCGCCTATTTCGGGGTGGAGGAGTCGTATTCATGACCGGTTCGATCGAGAACAACCTGGACAATGAACTCACCTACAGCCGATTCGACCGGATGTGCGGCAAGTATCCGGACCGTCCGGCGCTGATCTACCTGGGGCAGTCCTTTTCCTACGCCCGGCTCAAGGCGTTGAGCGAGCGCTTTGCCGGCGCCCTTCAGGAGATGGGCGTCGGCAAGGGCGACCGGGTTCTGGTCTACATTTACAACTGTCCGCAATGGGTCATCGCGTTTCTGGCGATTCAGAAGCTCGGGGCGGTCATCGTTCCGGTGGCGCCCATCTACACCTCCCATGAGCTGACCTACATGGTCCAGGATTCGGGCGCCGAGACCCTCATCTGTCTCGACACCAATTTCTGCTATGTCAAGGAGGTCATGGAAAACACCAGCCTCAAACGGGTCATCGTAACCAATCTGGTGGACCTGCTGCCGGCATGGAAACGGCTGGTCGGCGTTCTTTTCGACAAGATCCCCAATGGCAAAGTCGATCGGAGTGAAGGGGTCTTTCGGTTCCGGTCCCTGCTGGCCCACCCTCCCCTGCAGGAACCGGTTCCGATCGACCCGAAAAAGGATCTGGCCTACCTGCTCTATACCGGTGGGACCACCGGATTTCCAAAGGGCGTGCCCGGCAATCACGCGGGCATGACGTCCTATGTGAACGATGTGACCGACGACGTGGCCGGGGACCGCCTCCTGGAAGGCAAAGACACCTACATCGCCGTCAACCCCCTGTTTCACATCATGGCCCTGGGGCTTTTCATGGCCATCGGTCTGAACCGGGGAAACGCCACCGTCCTGATGCCGACACCCCAGGTGGACGCCATTCTGGTGTGCATCCAGCGCTACCGGGTCCGGTGGCTTCTGGGCGTTCCGGCGCTGTACCGGATGATCCTCGACAGCGACCGGTTCGACCGCTACGATCTGAGCTCCCTGAAGTACTGCTACTGCGGCGGCGACGTGCTGCCCGAGGAAATCTGCAACCGGTGGCAGGAGCACCTGCAGATACCCATCTACCAGGTCTACGGGTCGACCGAGGCCGGCCATGTCTGTTACAGCCGCATCGAGCGCCCGCCGAAGCCCGGGACCATCGGATTGCCGCTGAAAAGCCGCCAGTGCATCGTCGTCAACACCGAAACCCTGGAACCGGTCCCGACGGGAAAGGGCGGGGAGCTGCTGGTGACCTCTCCCCATTCCCTCAAGAGCTACTGGAACAAGCCCCAAGAGACCGCCCGGACCTTTGTGGAAATCAATGGGAAGATTTACTGCCGCATGGGCGATTTCGTGCGGATGGACGAAGACGGGGAGCTCTACTACGTGGAGCGCAGCGCCGACATCATCAAGCACAAGGCCTACCGCGTATCGGCCTCCGAGGTGGAGTCGATTCTCCAGGATCATCCCACGGTCATCGGGGCCTGCGTGGTGGGGGTGCCCGATCCAAAGGTGGGAGAGCGCATCAAGGCCATCGTGGTTCTCAAAGAGGACGCCCGTGGGGTGGGGGGCGCGGATTTGATTCGTTGGTGCTCCGATCACCTGGCCCCGTATAAGGTGCCCAGCTATATCGAATTTCGCGACATGCTGCCCAAGTCGAAGGTGGGCAAGCTCCTTCGGCGGGAGGTGCGCGACGAGGAGCGCCGGCGCGTTTCAAAAAAGGAAATGTAAGCCCCCTGCCGGCATTGGGGCAATTTTAAAACCGGTCAACACGAGAAAGGGTGATTCGGATGGATTTGATGGACGCCATACGCAACCGACGCAGCTGCCGCCGTTTTCTGCCCGAACCGATCGAGGCAACGACCATCGGACAGATACTGGAGGCGGCCTCATGGGCCCCATCGCCGCTCAACACTCAGCCCTGGGAGTTCGTCGTCATCACCGGTGAGGAGAAAAAGGCCGCCCTCAAGGCCGCCGCGGAAAAGTGCCTTCGATGGGCCCTTGAAAAAAGCGGCTGGAAGTGGCTGGCCGGGTATCGGATGGATTTTCTGACCCAGGCGCCGGTGATCATTGCCGTGGTGGGAGATCCGAAAAAGACGGGTGTCGATCAGTTCCAGGAAGAAGGCACGGTGGCCTACCAGCATGCCTGCGCCGCCGCTATCCAGAACATGCTTCTGGTCGCCCACGCGTCGGGGATCGGCACCCTGTGGTTCACTTTTTTCGACAAGAAAGACGTGCGCGATGTTCTCGGCATCGCCCCTGAAAAAACACCCCTGGCGCTGATCTGCGCCGGCCGACCGGCAGAGGCGATCGCCTCGGTGCCGCGCAAGAACGTCGAGACCCGAACCAATTACATGTGATGGAAACGGAAAATGGAAAAGAGTATTTTAAAGGGGAAACGAATTCTGGCCGTCGACGACGAACCGGATGTACTCGACACCCTGCAGGACCTTCTGGAAGACGACGACGTCGTGTTCGACCGGGCCACCGATTACGAGTCGGGTTTTCACCTGCTTCGATCATGGACCTACGATGCGGTCATTTTGGACATCATGGGCGTGCGCGGCTTTGACCTGCTGGCGGTTTCCCACTCCCGCGGGTTTCCCACGGTCATGCTCACCGCGCATGCGCTGACGGTGGCGGCCCTGAAAAAATCGATCGATATGGGCGCCCGTGCGTTCATCCCCAAGGAAAGCATGTCCGACATCCCGGAATTTCTCGAAGATGTCATCACCCTGGACCATGGCTCAGGCCTTCGCAGCATGTTTCAGCGCCTGGGCGGTTTTTTCAACGCCCGGTTCGGCTCCCGCTGGATGGAGAGCGAGAAGACATTCTGGGACCGGGCCATATCCGGAAAGTACACCCCCGACCCGGTGATCCTGAAAAAATAGCGGGTTGATCCGCCATTCGAAGATCCGACTGATTCCTTAATTGACAGGATTTACAGGATCAACAGGATATGGGCGGCCGTTGGTCGCACGCCACCACGGGCGGAGCGCTTTTGAGATGAAGATCAGACCCTTTCAGCGTAGAGACAAGGCGGCGGTCATCTCGCTGTGGTCCGAGTGCGGGCTGCTGGCGCCTCAGAACGACCCGGGAAAAGACATCGCGCGAAAAATGAAAATCTTCCCCGAAGGGTTTCTCGTGGGTGAGGCCGATGGCCGGATCATCGCCACCTGCATGGCCGGCTACGAGGGGCATCGGGGATGGATCAACTACCTGGCCGTTTCGCCCACACACCGCCGGCAGGGGGTTGGCCGGCAGATTCTGGCCACCGCGGAGATCCTGCTGGCCGCCGCGGGCTGTCCGAAGATCAACCTGCAGGTGCGTTCATCAAACACCGGCGTCATTGCGTTTTACATGGCTGCGGGATTTGCCGTGGACGACGTTGTCAGTATGGGAAAACGGCTGGTGGTGGACTGAGCGGTTTTCCAATTCTCGCGCAGAGACGCAGAGGCGCTGAGAAAAGCAAATTGGCGGCCTTCCACCTTCGCCAAGGCTATGGCGGACAAGTCGGCCGAAGAGCAACTGCAAGGGAAAATTAACCGCAGATTACGCCGATACGGCTTACATCGATGGGCGGCGCGCTGCATAGCACCTGAAACTGCAGTTCTCTGCGTCTTTGCGTCTCTGCGCGAGAATCGTTTTTAACGGCGCATTATTTGCCGTGCACCCATGCAACGCATTTTCTTGAACCTTTTTACGACCGGAACCCATCATGCTGATCATCACCCACTTTGAAGACGCCATCGGCACTATCACATTCAACCGGCCCGAGCGGTGCAACGCTCTTGGCGAGGCGCTGGTGAACGATTGTCTGGCCGCGCTCGACGATTTCAGGGAAAAGGCCGCTCGGGCGGTGGTGATCCGGGCGGCTGACGGCGCCGCCGTCTGGTCGGCGGGCCACGACATCAGCGAACTGCCCATGGGGCAGGACCCATTGCCCTACACCGACCCACCGGAGCGGCTGCTGCGGGCAATCAAGCAGTTTCCGGCCCCGGTGATCGCCATGGTGCACGGTTCGGTGTGGGGCGCGGCCACCGATCTGGCCTTGAGCTGTGACATCATCGTGGGCGACGACACTTGTTCTTTTGCCATCACTCCCGTCAACCTGGGTCTGGCGTACAACACCGCCGGATTGCTCCAGTTCATGCGGCGCCTGCCACTCAATTTGGTCAAAGAGATGTTTTTTACCGCGGCGCCGGTTTGCGCGGCGGACGCTGAGAAATGGGGCATCCTCAACCACCGGGTGCCGTCCGATGCTTTGGAGCGCTTCACCGGAGAGCTTGCCCGGGGCATTGCCGCCAAGGCGCCGCTGGCCGTGGCCGCCATCAAGGAGCAGTTGCGGATCCTGGCCGAGTCCGACCCCATCTCACCGGACACCTTCGAACGGATCCAGGAACTGCGGCGGCATGTTTTCCAGAGTGCCGATTATGAAGAAGGCATCACGGCGTTTCGGGAAAAGCGCGCACCGGTGTTCAAAGGGCGATAGAATGCGCTATCGTCATTGGCCCGTTTGGTGTAAAAGCGGACTCAAAATGGCGATTACCATTCAAAGGGAAACCCCATGGCAACCTTCAACGATGGACACGTATCATTTAGCTACCCGATGGACTGGGCAGTTCACAAAGACTCCGAGTACGGGCAGATCTTTATCAATTGCAGCGAAGCCATCGCCGGCAGTGATATGACGGCCGTGCGCCTCGTCGTCCAATACGCCGCAGAGGCGGAACCCGATCCGGGCGATCTCGACCTGGGCAACGATATGCTCAAGAGCGTCATGAACCGGGTGACGGAAGAAAAGGACATGACGCCCTTCGGGGTGATCGAAAACTTTTCAGGCCGCAGCATCAGCGGCCTTATCGCGGACACGCCCGTTGCCGGGTTCACGGTCCACGCCCGAATGCCCACGCCGTTCGAGGAGGATTTTCTCGACATCCACGGGGTTGTGGTATTGGGGCACTATGCCCAGGTCCATGCCCCGGCGGTCAAGGATCTTGTGAATTCCTTGCGACTTACCTAAGCCGCGCCGTGCGCGGTTGCCGGAGGCGTTTCTTCAGGGCGGCGGCTTTCCCGGGCCCCACCGGGTTGGCCCCGTCAACCCGAGGCCGGCCAGACCGGCCGCGTCAGGAGGTCAGCCATGTCACGTGTATTGATTGTCGGGGCCGGCGGCGTGGGAAACGTCGTGGTACAAAAATGCGCCCAGGTGCCGGAAGTGTTCGATGACATCATCCTTGCCAGCCGCACTCTGGAAAAGTGCGATGCCATCGCCCGGGATGTGCTTGCCCGCACCGGGCGGCGTATCGAGACCGCCCGCGTGGATGCGGACAGCGCCGTCGAAGCGGCCGCGCTGATCCGGGCCACCCGGCCGGATTTGGTGCTCAATGTGGCGCTGCCCTACCAGGATCTGCCGCTCATGGACGCCTGCCTGGAAACCGGTGTCGATTATCTGGACACGGCCAATTACGAACCTCCCGACGAGGCCAAGTTCGAGTATCGGTGGCAGTGGGCCTACCGGGACCGGTTCCGGGAAAAGGGGATCATGGCGCTTCTGGGCAGCGGGTTCGATCCTGGCGTGACCAATGTCTTCACCGCTCATGCGGCCAAACACCATTTCGACGAGATCCATGTTCTGGACATCATCGACTGCAACGCCGGCGATCACGGAAAGGCCTTTGCCACCAACTTCAACCCGGAGATCAATATCCGGGAAATCACCCAGCGCGGGCGCTACTGGGAGCGGGGCGAGTGGGTGGAGACCGATCCGCTCGCCTGGTCCATGAGTTACGATTTCCCGGAAGGGATCGGCCCGAAGAAGTGCTTTCTCATGTACCACGAGGAACTGGAATCTTTGGTTGAGAACATCAACGGGCTCAAACGGGCGCGTTTCTGGATGACTTTTTCAGATGCGTACCTTACCCACCTGAGGGTGCTTGAAAACGTCGGCATGACGTCCATTGCCCCAATCAGCTATGGGGGGCAGCAGATCGCCCCCATCCAGTTTCTCAAGGCAGTGCTCCCCGATCCCGGCAGCCTGGGACCGCTCACCAAGGGACGCACCTGTATCGGCTGCCGGATGACCGGCGTCAAGGACGGCAAGGCCAAGACCGTATTCACCTACAACATCTGCAGCCACGAGGCCGCCTACCAAGAGGTGGGCAGCCAGGCCATCAGCTACACCACCGGGGTGCCGGCCATGATCGGCGCCATGATGATGCTCACCGGCAAATGGCGGCGGCCCGGGGTGTTCAACATGGAACAGTTCGATCCTGATCCCTTCATGGACGCACTCAACCGCCACGGGTTGCCATGGACAGAGATTATCTCCAACGATTAGACCCCTGCCGGCTTCCGTCGCCCTGCTTTGTGGTGGACGAGGTCCGACTGGAAGAAAATGCCCGGGTCCTGGACACGGTACGGCGCCGGACCGGGGCGAAAATACTGCTGGCCCTCAAGGGCTTTGCCATGTTCAGTGTCTTTGCGCGCATCCGCGGCTATCTGGACGGCACCTGCGCCAGCGGCTGGTTCGAGGCCAAACTGGGGCGGGAGAGCTTCGGCGGCGAAGTGCACGTCTACTCTCCGGCATTCAGCGAACCCGAAATGGCGGATGTGCTGTCGGTGGCCGATCACGTGATCTTCAACAGCTTCGCGCAGCTGCGGCGATTTCTTCCCATGCTCGAGACCCTTGGGCCTGGCGTGGAACTGGGGATTCGGATCAATCCGGAGCACAGCGAGGGGACCGTGCCCATGTACGACCCCTGCGTGCCGTCCTCACGCCTGGGGGTGCGCCGACGTGATTTCGATACCGATCTTCTGTGCCGGCTTTCAGGGCTTCACTTCCACACCCTGTGCGAGCAGAACGCCGACGCCCTGGAGCGCACCCTGGCGGCGGTGGAAAAAAACTTCCGAGACATGCTCCATGAGCTCAAATGGCTCAACATGGGCGGCGGCCACCACATCACCCGCACCGACTACGATCTGGACCGGCTCTGCCGGTGCATCGACCGCGTCAGTGAGCGCTACGGCGTGCAGGTATACCTGGAGCCCGGCGAGGCGGTGGCGCTCAATGCCGGTCTGCTCGTGGCCACGGTGCTGGACGTGGTGCCTGCCGACATGCCCATCGCCATTCTCGACACATCGGCCGCCTGCCATATGCCGGACGTACTGGAGATGCCCTACCGGCCGAAAATCATCGGCGCGGCCGATCCGGGCCAAAAGCCGTGGACCTGCCGGCTCGCGGGCAAATCATGCCTGGCGGGCGACATTGTCGGTGAATACGCTTTCGACGCCCCGCTGGCAGCCGGCGATCGCGTCGCCTTCCTCGACATGGCCATTTACAGCATGGTCAAGACCAACACCTTCAATGGGGTGCCGCTGCCCGCAATCGCCCGCTACCGTTCGGACACCGGGGAGCTGGCCGTGGTGAAGGAATTCGGCTATGCGGACTTCAAGGGGCGCTTGTCGTGAATCCCGTTATGCGCGCGGCATCCCCCACATCCCGTCACGACGCTCCTGCATCGCCACGCTCAATTTCCTAAGGACGCATCCGCATTTTTGCCCGCTCGCTGAAGATGAGCAGCTCGCAACCGCGCTTGCCATTTTCGGTGTCTGTCGGTAGGCTGCAGCGAGCGTTGGAACAGCATCAACGCCTGCACCAAGGGGCAAGGGGGAAACTTGAGCGACTGGATGAGTATCGCCGCATCTGACGACTACCAAATACCGATCCTGTGGCGGCCGTGTGCGGCGGCCCCGACGGGTAGTATTCTGATATTGCCGGCGTTGGGGACCCGGGCCGAATTCTATGAGCCGTTCGCGGCGGCCCTGACTGAACGCGGATATCACGTCGCCGTGATGGAACTGCGGGGCAATGGCAGAAGCGCGCTGAGGCCATCGCGCCGGGTCGACTGGGGTTATGCCGCCCTCATGGCGGACATGGCCGCGGTGGTCCGCTGGCTCCGTGAGCGGGCGCCGGCGCTTCCGGTAGTGCCGGTGGGGCACAGTCTGGGCGGGCAACTGGCAGCGGCGGCGGCCGCCATGAACCCCGGGCTTTGTGAAGCCATGGTGCTCGTGGCCAGTGGATCTCCTTTCTATGACAATTTTTCCGGTAGCCTTTACTGGCAGCTCTACCTGGGATCCAAGATCACGCCCCTGCTTTCTTCCCTTTACGGGTATTTTCCCGGGGACCGGCTGGGATTTGGCGGGCGGGAGGCCCGAGGCGTGATGGGCGACTGGCTTCAGTTGGTCGTTTACAATCGGTTTCGGATCGCCGGCATCGAGGCCGATGTGGAGGGCGCCCTTTCCCGCTATCGCGGCCGGGTGCTGAGCATTCGTTTTGACAAGGACACTCTGGCGCCGGCGAGGGCCATGGCCGCGCTCAACCGGAAACTGGCCGGCGCCGATCTGAGCGAAGTGCTTCTCACGGCATCGGCGTTGGGTGGCCGCGCCGGACATTTCGACTGGGGCCGGCAACCGGCAGCCGTTGTTGACAAGATCGACCAATGGCTGAACCTTCCCGTTAAGGATACTTTTTTGACGCCGCGAGCCTGAAGACGGCGGCAATAGAGAAAAACCATAGTCAAAGGATTGGAAAACAAAGTGAACCAATTCAAGATCTATCGGATTAAGGATTTTATCCGGAAAAACGCCTCGGGCACCCTGGACCTCGAGCGATCCAAGGCGCTGGCGCAGGAGTTGGCTCTGGTCGCCAGCATTCATCGGGGTCACAATCTGCTCATCGACCTTCGTGACACCACCGCCGCTTCCGGCGGTCTCATGCAGCTCATGGAGGTTGTCATGGCATTCACCCGGGCACTGCCCGAGTTTCCGGGAAAGATTGCCAACATCATACCCCCCGGCCCCGAGCGGGAGAACTCGGCCAGGATGGTCGAATCGCTCATGCAGATGGAGAATTTCGATTACCGGTATTTTACCGATTATGAAGCGGCCACCGGCTGGCTCGCTGACATTGCGACTTTCGGAGACGGGGAGTAACCCATGGCGCAGGTTCGAAACATCGATGCGCGGGTTAAGGAATACTTGCCGGGTTTGACCGGCATGCGGTTTGTGTCCATCGGCCAGACTGAAACCACCGACCAGGACGGCACTCCGGTGGGGATGGTGACCCAGGCCCAGAGGGTCCTGAATGGAAAATGATCATTAGAAGGAGGCATCCGCCATGTCGCTGGAAGTCTGGATCACCTTTGCCATCGCCGCTGAAATCATTCTCGTCATCCCCGGCCCTACCATTTTGCTGGTGATCAGCCAGGCCATCGCCCACGGGCGGCGGTCGGTGGTGCCCCTGGTCATCGGGGTGCTGCTGGGCGATTTCACCGCGCTGATTCTGTCAATGATGGGGCTGGGCGCCGTTCTGGCCGCATCGGCGGCGCTGTTTGCAGTGCTCAAGTGGATCGGGGCCGGTTACCTCTTTTACTTGGGGCTTCGCCTGTGGCGCACCGATCCGCAGAGCGCTCCGGATGCGGCGGGCGAGCCGGCAGCCAGCGGCAGGACGTTGTTTAAGAGTGCGTTTATCGTCACGGCCCTCAATCCGAAAAGCATCGCTTTTTTCGTGGCCTTTTTGCCCCAGTTCGTCAATCCGGCGGCACCGCTGCCCCTTCAGCTGGCGATCCTTGGTGCCACCTTTCTCGTGATGGCCACTGTCAATGCAGCGCTTTATGCCGTATTTGCCGGCGAACTGCGGAATACCATGAAAAATCCCCGGATGAGACGGTGGTTCGACCGCTGCGGGGGCGGCGCCCTGATCGGTGCCGGCGTGTTGACTGCGACACTGCGCCAGGGACAATGATCCGGCTTCGTGAGGTTGACACCACCGGCCGGTTCAGACAATGGCGTTTGACTTTTGCGCGGCGTTAGAAACAGTCCCTAATCTGTTCTTCAAAGAAAGCGAGGGTCATGAAACGGTTTGCCGCTTCCGGCCTTACCGCCGGGTGCTTGATGATGTTCTTGTCCATTTTTCCGGCGATCGCCGCTGAAAAAACCGCCTCCGGCACTGGGCGGTTCCAAGGGCCGCCCGACGGGTGGACGACGTTTGTCCGGGGCGGCGCTGTCCACCAGTTCGACACCGATATGGACAGTGGCGGCCGTTTCAGTTCCCGGCGGCTGTATGTTCAAGGCGGCGCCACCTACACCTGGGAGCGGCGGCACAGCGTTTCCCTGGCTCTGGGATACGGCCATGACCATTACGGGTTTACCGGTGCCGCCGGGTTCGGCGCGTTGGCGCCCTGGGAGGATGTCCACAGCGTGGATGTCTCCATGCCGGTACGCTATGGCCTGGACCGCCGCTGGACGGTGTTTGCGGTGCCGTCATTACGATTCAACGGAGAAGACGGCGCGGCCAGCGGCGATGCTGTGACGGCCGGGTTGCTGGGCGGTGCGGCCTACCGTGTCAGCGACCGGCTGACTATCGGACCGGGCATCGGCGGCGTGTCACAGATCGAAGACCCGGTAGATTTCTTTCCCATACTGCTCATCGACTGGCGTATTACCGACACCCTCAGCCTCACCACGGGCCGAGGGGTTGGGGCCACACTGGGGCCGGGGCTTCAACTGGTTTGGGCGCCAGACCGGCAGTGGGTGTTGAGCCTGGGCGGTCGCTACGAGCGACTGCGGTTTCGGCTCAACAAACAAGGCCCCGAACCGGAGGGCGTCGGCGAGGATCGGTCTTTTCCGCTATTCGGGGGGATTACCTACCGCTTCAATCCATCTCTTCAGGTCAGTCTGCTGGGGGGTACGGAGTTGGCCGGGGAACTGCTGCTGGAGGACCGGGACGGCAATCTGATACGCAAAACCGATTATGACCCGGCCGGATTTGTGGGGGGCGCCATCAGCCTGCGGTTTTAACCGGAGGCTTCGGAAACCGGGAGGGCAGGCGGCATGAGCGCCGAGCAACCGATTGTGGAGATTGCGGACAGCGAGATCACCTGGCATGCCGTGCGCGCCCAGGGAGCGGGCGGGCAGAACGTCAACAAGGTGGCCACGGCCATCCACCTGCGCTTCGATATCAGGAGCTCTTCGCTGCCGGAGGCGGTGAAAACCCGCCTGCTGGCCATACGGGACCGGCGGATCACCCCAGACGGCGTCGTTATCATCAAAGCCCAGCGCCACCGCAGTCAGGAAAAAAACCGGGAGGACGCGCTTGAGCGCCTGAAAACCCTGGTGGCCGGGGTCTGGAGTGAGCCCACCCGCCGGCGGCCCACCCGTCCCACCCGCGCCTCACGGGAAAAACGGATTCAGCAGAAAAAGCGGCGCAGCCGACTGAAATCCTTCCGGCGCGGGGAGATGGATTAGGCGGAAGGGAAATTCAGGGATTTAGGGATTCAGGGATTGAGGGATTTAGGGATTCAGGAATTAGCCCTTCGGGCTGGTACACGGTACACGGTTTTTCGGCCGCAGGCCGTCATCTGCGCCATCCGCGTAATCTGCGGTTAATCCGCCCTTGCAGTTGCTTTTGGTTTTTCGGATCTGGTTTTTCTATCGTCTGCCGTCAGGCAGTTCCCGGCCGCAGGCCGCCCACCTATTGGTTTTAATCTGTGTAATCTGAGGATAAACGCGCCTTTCGCGTTGCTGCCCTCGGCTCCGGGTATCCGGCATCCGATCCCGGCGGATCAGTCGGTGCGGGCCTGGTTGGCCGTGGTGATGGGGTCTGTTGGTGCGGTTTTGGCGTCGTCGGTGTCGACCAGCCGCTCGAGCAGGCTGCGGAAGGCCGGTCTCAGCGGGTAGTGGGTGGCCGCGGCTTTTTTTTCCAATGCCCGGAGGAAATCATAGGGCATCCGGCGTTGGGCGATATTGACCAGCCACGTGGGGATGGCTCCTTTGGGATCCACGAAGAGGATGATGTCCATTTCGGTGCGGCCGCTGCCGGCCGGTCGCAGCCGGGTCTGCCCGCAGTGCATGACCGCCCGGACCGCGCCTTCCTTTTGGGGGATGTCCTTTCGTTCCACGGAATAGATGTCCACCACCAGGAACCGGTTGTCGGCATCGAGCCGAAGGGCGTTTTTGAGGATGAGCTCACGGCCGGCAAAGGGCCATGGCAGCTTGTTGATGCTGTAGGTGACCGCTTCCAGGTCGGAAATATTGTCGATGGTGATTTTATCGACGACGTCGGGCATCCATTGGCCGGCGATTTCCACCTTTCGGAGCACTTCCATGATCTGGTCGATGGGGGCCGCAAGCACACCGGTGGCACGAAACGCCATGACACCGCTGTCGGCTGTCTTCATGGCGTAGACCGTAAGGCCCTTTTCCCGGAAGGTTTCTGTCCAGGCCGACAGGTTGGTTTTCGGAACGAAGCCGGTTTCTCTCTCCGCCGCGGCCGACGGTATCCATGCGAGCAGCCAGAAGACCGCCAAAAGAATCGCCGTGTTAGATTTCGGTGTGGTCATTGTCCAGTCGCGCCCAGAGGGTATTGTCTGTGCCGGTTTGCGAAACGGAGACGTCGTGTCGATCGGGGTTTCTTTGTGCCACAATGAATAGGTAACATATGCGCGCACATTGAAAAGTAAAAGTTTTGTCGCCGTCAGGCCGCCTCTAAATAGTACATCGCCCGGATTGGATCGAACTTTATTTCGAAATGCCGGCAGGGTGTATCGGTGGCTTTTGCTGCCGGCAGCACTCAGCCGCAGCAGGACGGGGGCTTTCCTCCGGTGGCCTTGTTGAGGCGGTCCAGGTAACGGGACCAGAATCCCTTTTTACCCGGAGCCGGCGAGGGCGTCGCTGCGATTTGAGTTTCAAACCGGCGCTTGCAGTCGTCCGAGCAAAAATACCGGGTTGTCTCACCGCTGCCGGTGAAAAACCGCGCGGTCGTCAGGTCAATGCTGCGTCCGCATACCGGATCGATTGCCGGGGGCGGATGATCGGCAGAATGCGCCATGTTCGTTCCTCCGTGCGGGGCCGGCGGCATCGCCGGCCCTGTGGCTCAACGGCACTCCGGTGGTGTCTGGGTGCAGTGGGTGTTCTTCAGGCGCTCGGTATACCGTGCCCAGAACCCTTTTTTCGTTTCGGCATCGGCGGCATCGAACTTGCGCCGGCAGTCGTCCGAGCAGAAAAAATGGGTGCCCTTGGCGTCGGTGACAGTAAACCGTACCTTGCGCGGATCAAAGATTTTACCACAAACGGGGTCCACTGCTGATTCAGGAATCGTCGTTTTCTGTGTCATGCGCCATCCTCCTTGATTGAGAGCGTTTCTCATCGGTTCGTCATTGCCTGCCTGAACCATGAACCCATCATAATACCGATTCGCGGTTATGCACATTTTGAAAGCCGACGTTACCCGAAGCACTGGATGTGGACTACGAAGTGTCGGTCAGGCGAGCCCTCCCATGCAGACATATTTAATCTCGAGGTATTCGTCGATGCCGTAGCGGGAGCCCTCGCGGCCGATACCCGACTGTTTCATGCCGCCGAACGGCGCCTCGACCATGGAAATGATCCCTGTGTTAACCCCGACGATGCCATACTCCAGCGCCTCTGAGACGCGCCAAGCGCGTCCCAGATCGCGGGTGTAAAAGTAGGCGGCCAGTCCGAACTCGGTGTCGTTGGCCATCCTGACGGCATCGGACTCGGTGCGGAACCGGAAGACCGGGGCCACCGGGCCGAAGGTTTCCTCCCGGGCAATCAGCATTTGCGGGGTGACGCCGCCCAGCACTGTCGGCTCGAAAAACGTGCCCCCCAGGGCATGGCGGCAGCCGCCGGTGAGGATGGTGGCCCCTTTTGCCACGGCATCCGCGATATGGGTCTCCACCTTTTCCATGGCGGCCAGGTCGATGAGGGGGCCTTGGAGCACCCCGTCGTCAAAGCCGCTGCCCACCGTGAGGCCGGCCACCGCGGCGGACAGTCGCTCGGTGAATGCGCCGTGAATACCGTCCTGGGCCAGGATGCGGTTGGCGCAGACGCAGGTCTGACCGGCGTTGCGGTATTTGGACGCCAGGGCGCCTTCAACGGCCGCGTCAAGATCGGCATCGTCAAAGACGATAAACGGCGCATTGCCACCGAGCTCCAGGGAGATGCGTTTGACGGTACCGGCGCATTGGGCCATGAGCCGGCGCCCCACAGCGGTGGAGCCCGTGAAGCTGAGCTTGCGCACGGCAGGATTGGCGCTCAGCTCGCCGCCGATGACGGCCGCGTCCCCGGTCACCACGTTAAATACCCCTTTGGGGATGCCGGCTTTCTGAGCCAGTGCGGCCAGCGCCAATGCGGAAAAGGGTGTCTGACTGGCTGGTTTGGCCACCAGGGTGCAGCCGGCTGCCAGGGCCGGTGCGGCTTTTCGGGTGATCATGGCCGAGGGGAAATTCCAAGGGGTGATGGCGGCGCATACCCCCACCGGTTCTTTGAGTACGACGATGCGGCGGTCGCCCTGGGGGGTGGGGATCGTGTCGCCGTAGACCCGTTTTCCTTCCTCCGCGAACCATTGAATAAAAGCGGCTGAATAAGCGATTTCTCCCCGGGATTCAGCCAGGGGCTTGCCCTGTTCGGCCGTCATGATGCAGGCCAGATCCTCCTGGTGGGCCATCACCAGTTGGTACCATTTCATGAGCAGGGCGGAGCGCTCCTTGGCCGGGCGGTTTCTCCAGTCCCCAGAGGCCGCGGCAGCCGCGAGCACCGCCCGGTGGGTTTCCGCTGCGCCCGCCCAGGGCACGCTGCCCAGGTCGCTGCCGTCGGCCGGGTTGGTGACCGTGATCGTCTCGCCGCTGTCGGCCGCTTCCCATTCACCATCGATGAGCATGGTGTGCTTCATAAGAG
The DNA here is from genome assembly GCA_043825735.1 of Pseudomonadota bacterium. Classification (GTDB taxonomy): domain Bacteria; phylum Desulfobacterota; class Desulfobacteria; order Desulfobacterales; family JBDRRP01; genus JBDRRP01. Next base: position 36,476 of record JBDRRP010000057.1, read on the forward strand.
AAGTGTCAAATGGATGCCGCATGGAATCCCTCCTGTGTGTTCCCGGCACAGCCGGTTTCATTAAAGATTCATGACCCGCATTAATTACTTGGCGATTGTATGGCAAATAAGTAATGAAGAAATAAATAATACATTCGTATATTGACATGGAATGGGATGCGTTTATCTTTTTGTCACGAAACACTCATTCACTATTAACCACAGTTTTTCAGGAGGCAAAAAATGGAACTGGTCAGATGGAATCCCTGGGGTAATCGACTGGCTGTACGCAGCAATTTCGATCGGCTCTTCGATGAGTTTTTTTCAGCACAAGCCCCTGCTGGAGCGCTCAGCGACAGCCTAACCGGCACCTGGAATCCGGCGGTGGACGTCTTTGAGGAGGATGCCGTCTATGTGATCAAGGCCGAACTGCCGGGCATCGACAAAAAGGATATCACCCTGGACGTCAGTGACGGCGTCTTGACCCTCAAGGGCGAGCGCAATCACGAGGCCGAGGTGAAAAAAGAAAACTACTATCGCCGCGAGATGGTTTACGGCACCTTCCAGCGCTCGTTTCGGCTACCGGTCGACGTTAACGCAGACCTTATCAAGGCCGATTATAAGGACGGTGTGCTGAAGGTGTCCATCCCCAAGCCGGAGGAGCGTAAGCCCAAGCAGATTACGGTACACTAACCTCACGCTGGCAGCGAACGGTTCACATCACCGGAGCCCTGAAAAGGGCTCCGGTTTTTTTACTCCGGTTTCACGCCCAGATAGAGCTGGCCTTCGAAGCTGCCTTTTTTTACCGGGTGCTGGTCCTGCCCTGTTGCCGAGGGAACCTTCGCAGAGACAAAGGCGTAGACTTCATCAACCGAAATGAGTCCGTCCCGGTTGGTGTCGGCAGCGCCGCTGAGCGCCTGCAGCAGGTAGTAGGTGAACACCCCGTGGCCGAATTCCGGACTCTCGGCGCTGACCTCGTTGGCATTGCTCGCCGTCAGGATCACGCGTCCTTTCCCGCTGCTGATGCGGTCGAGAAATTTTTCCGAAATGCCGGCCCGCAGCCCGCCGGTCTGAAGGGTGCGGCCGCCGGATGCGCCGCTGTAGCAGGCATCGGCGATGAATATGAGCCGCTCGGCGCGGATCCGCTCGAAGATAAAGGCGATCTCGCGCATGGGCAGCGCCGAGGCGTAGAGATCTGTGGGGTCTGCGTCCACCGGCAGCAGGTATTTTTCCAGACCGTCGCCGTCCGGCGAGGTGGGGTCGCGCTCGGTAGCCCCGTGCCCGGCAAAATAGATGATGACCGTATCCTCGGGCGCCGCCTTTCGCTTCAGGGTGGTCCCCAGCACGCTACGCAACTGACCCAGGTTCGCCTCGGCGTTGAGGAGCAGGAACACGTTTTCCTTAGGGACCCCGTTTTGCTCCACCAGGTACCGGTAGAATGCCGTGGCGTCCTTTGCCGCATACTGCAGGGGCCGGGCGGCGGTGTAGGCATCGATGCCCACGACCGCGGCCCAGATGTTTTTACGGATCATCTGGCGCGTGACGATCACCGTGCGTTCGGTCTCCATGCCGTCGGTGTCAGTTACCCGAACGGTGATTCTGTTTTCACCCGTGGTGAGGCCGACGTCGTGCCGGATATCACGCCGCCGCGGCGTTTCTTGCGCTGCTGTCGCCACCACAATGCCGCGCCCGCTCTCGGGTTCGATCGGTTTGCCGTTGATCGTGACATCCACCTGCCGGATGCCGGCCTCATCTTCCACAACCCCCGCTAAAACGATGCGCGCGGCAACGGTCTCGGAGCGGTCGGCCGGCTCGGCGATCACCACCACGGGCGGGGCTTTGGTGCCATCGGCCAGTTGGCTCTGCAGGGTTTTTTCCCGCTGGGCATAGGCGTCGATGGTACTGCTCATCTCCTGGGTTTTTTCTTTTTCCGCAGCCAGTTCCTTTTCCATGGTTTCCAGCTTGGCCATCATGGCCGTCAGCTCAGCGAGTTTGGTTTCCAGCGCCTGGGTCTTTTGGGCGTCGATGGCGCTTGGCGCAGCGACAACGGGCGGGGCCGTTTTCATGGGGTCGGCAAGGGGGGGCGGGAGAGGCGATGCGGACGCGCCCGGTGGGGGTGAAGGCGCTTTTGCTTCCTGCGCCGCTGCCGGTTTCTGAGAGGCATCCGGGGCGCTTGGCGCTGAAGGGGCTGCACTGACGATTAGCGCATTGAGCTCCTTTTTGGTGCTTTCGATGGCCTTGCTGGTCTCGGCTTTGGCGAGTTCGATTTTCCGATAGGCGCTGAAGTCGCGGTAAAGGGCGGTCAAGGCGGCGTTGCCGGGCTGCCGGGCGACGAGGTTCTCGATGAAATTGGCGATCTGGACGCGATCTTTGGTGTTCCATACGATGATATCCACTGAAAACTGTCCACTGTCGTTGGCATACCAATCCGGATTGTCCGGATAACCGTCGGCCCTGAGCGATCCCGCCTTGTAGCCGATGAAGAGTTCTCCAGCGGCCGGATGGTAGAGGGTCCGGGTATAGGCATTGGTGTTGTCCGGCAGGACCTGTAAATAGGGCGTATCCCCCACGCGTCCGACAAGGGGCCATCCTTGTTCCGGCGTCACGAGCTGGGAGCTGCACCCTCCCTTGGGGCAAAAGTTCATTTTACCGGTGGCCAGCACCGAGTAAAGGTCGCCCTCCCTGAGTTGGATGCCGGTGGAAACAAGTCCGGTGGTGCCGGCATAAAGGGTCATATGGTGGTACTGGGCCACAGCATCCGGCAGGGGCGAGGGTATATCAACGTTCGGTTTGGCCGTGACGCACCCGACCAAAGACAACAACGTCAGGGATACGAGAATCCGCCACTTGGAATGGATGCATCGCTGCATGGTGAGCCTCCTGTTAAGGCGTTTGATACCAGCGCGGGCGAAAAACGAAACGGCGATCAGGCTGCCTGGCGAACACCGGCAGTGGTGTCTGGCCTGAAAGACCCGGATGCTGTGATTCGCCGACTCGCTTATTCTATGGTTTAGGACCAGGCTGTCAAGTCGTCTGTGCGTATGCCCCAGGGCTCCGTCAAAGTCTGCTCCGCGAATACCACGCTTCGTCGGTCGACATGACCCGATTTTACAAGACTGACATATAGTATGCCTCGGACGCCGTTCGCTGGATCCACCGCCGGTGATGGTCGCTATCGGCAAAGGCCACGGCGGGCATCCCGGGTGCATCCGGGGCGAAACGTGTCTGCCAGGCGTCCGCCACCTCCTCGGACCAGATGCCGTCCATGAGGATGCCGTCAAAGGCATCCAGTGCAGACAATTCCTGTTCAGAAGGCAGGTGGGTCTGTTGCCACCAGTAGACCTGTCGCTGCATGTCGCCAAGCGTGCGCAGCGCGGTATCCGTCGTCACTATGGTGAATAAAACGGCCCGGTTGCCCGGTTCGGGGCAGAGGTAGCGCTGGTCCAGATCGAGGTAATGGGGCCGGCGGAGCCGGATGGACGGCAGCAGCGAGGCCGCGCCCCCGGGAGGGTCAATCCCCATGAAGATGATTTCAAAAGGGGTAAAGGCGTTCAATTCGGTAACGCAGTTGAGCGCAGTATTTATAAAGGCTGCGTCAGCGGCCTTTGGCCAGACGAAGATCTGATAGGGGTAGGTCAGGCGGCGGGCGACGGCCTCCAGCGCCGATAGCGGCTGCGGCGACCTGAGGATGATTTTGCTGACAGCAGGCGCTATGGCGGCCGGCTGGTAGTGGCCCTCCGGGGTGAAAGCCCCGGCCTTCCGGCTACGGTAGTGGAGGTTCAGATCGGGCATCGGGTAGAGCACGGTCCTCAGCCGGGACTCAGCGTAGTGCAGGGCGTCGAGCAGGTCGTCTTCGGAAAACTCGGCCGTGCGTATCACCGGGTAGGGCGGTTCCGCATCGAATGTCAGCGTCAGTGCCGAAGCCCGTTTCCGGAAATCGGTGCCGGGCAGCACCGACAGGGGAAAGACCTGCACGTCGTCGGTGAGCCCATGGGCTGCCATGAAATCCACCGATGCCTTGAACCCTGCCAGGTCGTCTCCGGGCAGGCCCGCGATGAGGTCCACTCCGGCGGCGATGCCCCGCTCCTTGAGCAGCCCTACCCCCCGGAGAAAGTCATCGAGCCGGGTAGGGCGGTTCATGAGTTTCTGGGCCCGGGCGCTGGTGCTCTGAAGGCCGATCTCGAACCAGGTGAACCCGGCTGCGGCAAACCGGTCGGCCAGTTCCGGGGTGATGGCTTCTGCCCGGATTTCGCTCAGCAGCCCCACCGATTTTCGCTGATTGATGGCAGCCACCGCCTCCAGAAATGCGGGCAGATTGGGTCTGGCGTTGAGAGACGGATCGAGAAAGAAAAGCTCTGCCAGCCCCTGGTCCACGGCCCAGCGCACCCCGTCCAGAACAAGGCCGGTGTCGGCGACGCTGCGGCCGCTGATAGATTTGTTGTAGTAGCAATAGCCGCAGCGGTAAGGGCAGCCGCGCTGGGTCTCGAGCATCATGAGGTTTTCGATGGCCGGCTCCAGTCGCCCGGCCAAGTAAGGGCTGGGGCGGCCCGTGAACAGCCGGCCGGCCGGCGCGGAAAGTACCGATGGCGCGGCCGGTATGCCCGTGGTGAGCAGGTCGCGGAATACCGCCTCTCCCTCGCCGCAGACATAGGCATCCACTACAGGTGATTGGACGGTGGGGTTGTCCGGTGTCACCTCTGGCCCCCCGAAGAGGATGCGGGCGCCGCAGGCCGCCTTGATCTGTTCCGCAAAATACAGGCTGCGTTTTACGTTCCAGCAAAAGATCGAAAAGCCGACGGCATCGGGGCGCCGGGCGAGGATGTCCGCCAGCAGCGCCGCATCGCCCAGAAAGGCCGCACGGCTTTCGGCAACGACGGTCACCGCAACGCCGGGCAGGTCTGCGGCCGCCTGGGCCAGGCAGGCGGCCCCCAGGGGAACGGCGCCGGGCCGGCGCCCCAGGTCCAGGCGGGGAATCGGAAGCTGAACAAGGATGACATTCATGGCTCGGTGATGAAATCCGTGATGTACGGGTTCTCGCGCTTTTCACGGCCCATGGTGGACGTGGGCGTGTCTCCGTAGTCATGGCCGGGATGGATGATCGTGTCGTCCGGGATATCGGACACCAGGCGCGCCAGTGACGCGATGAGCCGGTTGAAATCGCCATCGGGCAGATCGCTGCGGCCTACGTCTCCGACAAACAGGGTGTCGCCGGTAAACAGATGTCCGGCCAGGTAAAGGCAGACGGCTTCCGGCGTGTGCCCCGGTGTGTGGAGAACCCTGATGGCAAGGCGCCCCAGCGGCAATTGTGCGCCGTCGGTGAGAGGTACGTCGATGGGGCCGGCGGCGGCGCTGTCCGGATGTCTTCCCACCGGTACGCCCAGCGCCTGTTTGAGTGCGGCGTTGCCGGCGACGTGGTCGTAATGGCCGTGGCTATTCAATATGAAGCGCGCCGTGAGCCCGCGCTCCCGGATGAGGGCGATAATGCGGCCGGTCTCGTTGCCGGGATCGATCACCACGCACTCACCGGTGACGGGGCAGGCCGCCAGGTAAGTGTTCACCTGTTCAGGCGTCATTGGAAGACAGTGGATGAGGGGCGCGATCGTCATGGCCGTCTTGCATGGGTTGGTTGTCGCCGCGACCGTGCCGGCCGGAGGCACCATAGCACATAATTCCATGGGATGTCCCCTAAGGCTGAAAGTTTTTCCCCAGGGCCTTTGGCGCGTTTCCCGCGATGACGCGCAGCAGACGGCTCAGGGCAGGCCGGTCGGTGGTGGTGGCCATGAACGCGGGGCGCTGGGCCATGGAGATGAGGACCAGCATGAAGATCATCAGGGGAAAGGGCGCGACCTGAAAGACCTGGGAGGGCACGCCTTCAAAATATCCTTGCAGGTGGATGCCCATGACCTGAAGAAATGCAAACAGGTAGGCGCCAGCAGCGGCTCGCACCGGATGCCAGCCGCCGAAGATCACCAGGGCCAGGGCGATCCATCCGGTGCCTTCGGCACCCTGGGGCCGGCCCCAGCCGGGCTTGACGGCCAGGGAAAAAGCGGCGCCGGCCAGTCCCACCAGCAGGCCCCCGACAATGGTGTACCCGATCTGGCGCCACCGAGGATCGATGCCCCGGGCATAGGCTGCCGCCGGGTTCTCTCCGACGGCCTGAAGCTTGAGACCGGCGTCGGTGCGGTAAATAAACCACCAAAGGACAGCGATCATCATCATGCTCACGTACACGGGCACCGGGTGCTGAAAGAATACCGGCCCTGCAAAGGGCAACTCGGCCAGTCCGGGGATGGGCAGCGGCCTCGTTTGAGGGCCGGGAACCCGGGCATAGGCATTGCCCAGAAAGTAGGCCAGGTCCCGGGTGGTCAGGGTCAGCACAAACCCCACGGCTACCTGGGACTGGCCCAGTGTGATACTGAAAAATGCAACGACGGCGGCCACTGCCGCGCCGGTGGCCGCCCCGGCCGCGAACCCCGCCGCCAGGCTGCCCGTGCGGCAGGCAATGACAAAGGCGGTCATGGCGCTGAGCAGGATGGTACCGTCCAAAGACAGGTTGATGACACCGGCCTTTTCGGTGAGCGTTTCGCCCAGGGTCGCCAGCAGGATGGGCGCGGCCCCGGCCAGGACGCCGGCCAGGAGCAGGGTCAGGTTGATATCCATTACACCCCCCTGCCGGCGGCGGAGGCCCGGCGGCGGTGCCATGCGGCCGCGCCCATGGCGGCCAGTACCAGGGAGCCCTGGATGACGCCAGAAAGGGACGAATCGAGCTGAAGGCTCATCGGCAGTTGAATACTGCCCACGTTGAGGCAGGCAAAGAAAAAGGCAACGGCCGCAGCGGCGATCATGCGGTAATTGGCCAGCATCACTACAAGCAGGGCCAGATAGCCGTAGTTGCTGGAGATGGCCGGGAGCAGTCGATGGTAGACACCGGTGACCTGTATGGTCCCGGCCAGTCCGGCACAGGCGCCGGCAAGCCCCATGGCCAGCACCATCTGGCGCTGAGGCCTGAGGCCGTAGAGGACGGACGCCTGGGGGTTGCTGCCCACGGCCTTGAGGACGAGGCCGGTTCGTGTGGTACTGAGCAGCCAGCCGGTGATGGCGATGGCCGCCACCGCTACCACAAGGCCTACCGGCGATATCCTCATGGCCGGAATCGTGGGCAGCCAGGTGTCCGTGGGAAACACCTCGGTGCCGCTCATGGAGGCGACCCCCGGCCGCCGCCAGGGTCCGAAAATAAGCCACAGGATCAGTCCCTGTGCCACGAAGTTGAGCCCCAGACCGGCAAATATTTCGTGGACCCCGCCCCGTGTCTTAAGCAGGCCGGCGCCAATGGCCCAGAGGGCGCCGCCGGCCGCGCCGGCGAAAAAGGCCAGGGGCAGCACAAAAAGCGGACTCATACCCGGCGCCCCAAGGCGTACGGCGGCCGTGGCCATGACCGCCCCCATCATCACTTGTCCTTCGATGCCGATGTTCCAAAGACCGATGCGGAATGTGTAGAGAAGCCCGGTGGCGCACAGCACCAAAGGGACCCAGGCGGCCATCACTTGAGAGAACTTGTTCCACGACCCCAGGGCGCCGGCGGCGAGCTGGCGCGCCACCGCCAACGGCGGCGCTCCTGCGAGATAGATCACCAGCGCGGTGAGTGCCAGAGCGAGAAGGATGGCGGTAGCACCGGCGGCGGTCTGTCGGCCCGCTTTGCCGGCAGTCATCGGCGGGGGTGGCGCGGCGCCGCTCATGGGGCAACATTCCCGGCAATGGCACTGCCCAGGGCCGGCACACTGGTGGTGGCCGCCGGTGTATCCATGATCACCCGGCCGTCGAAAAAGACCAGGATTCGATTGGCCACCATCATGATTTCATCCAGTTCCGAGGAGGAGAAAACGATGCACGCACCCCGGCGGCTCAGTCCTTGGAGGTGGCGCCAGATCCACAGGCCGCTTTCAACGTCGAGACCCCGGGTGGGGTTTTCCAGCAGGAGCAGGCGCGGGGCGGCCGGCAGGAAGGAGAGCATCAGGCGCTGCTGGTTGCCTCCGGAAAGCGCGGCCACCGGTGTGCCCGGCATACCGGCGATCTGATAGTCCCTGATTTTCTCCTCGGCGCTTTCGGCGGCCCGCTGTTCGGGGCGAAAAAACCCGCCGCCATGGTCTACGAGCGCAGCGTGTTCGGCGATGGTGAGCCCATTGATGAGACCTTCCTGGATCCGGTCGGCTGGCATGAACGTCACACCGTGCTGCTGGAAACGCTCGTAGGGGCTTCCTGTGAGATCACTGCCGTTGATGCACACACGCCCGCTGGTGAGGCGGGTGAGGCCGGCGGCCGCGCGCAGCAGCTGCCCCTGACCGCTGCCTTCGAGTCCGGCCAGGCCGACGATCTCCCGCTCGCAGGCTGTAAGGGCACATGCCCTCAGGCCGCTGCGGCCCCCTGGCGCCGAGGCCTCCGACAGACGCAGCACGCATGCGCCGGCATGCGAGTGCGCGGCGGATGTCGTTGCCGGAAGAACGTGAAACATCATCTCAAGCAGTCGCCCGGTGTCGAAGGGACGTGCCATATGACCAGAGACCCGGCCTTGCCTGAGGACCGTTACGGCATCGCACAGGGATTCCACGTCTTCCAGTTTATGAGAAACCAGCAGCACACTGCAACCGCCGGCGATAAAGCCGCGCAAGGCCTCAAAGAGCGCGCTTTTCTGTTGGATGGAGATGCCGGTTGTGGGCTCGTCGAGGATGAGCAGTCGAATGCCCATGGCCATGAGCCTGAGGATTTCCACCTGCTGGCGCTGCCCGACGCTCAGGCGGTCCATTGGCGCGTCCGGGTTGAGCTGAAAGCCGGTCTTGGCGGCCAGTTCGCAGAGCCGCTGCCGATGACCGGAACGCGGGCAGGCGGCCGGCTGGCCCAGGATGAAGTTGTCCAAAACGCTCAGGGCCGGAAAATCCTGCGGCTCCTGGTAGAGCATGCCGATACCCCGGGCCACGGCGCACTGGGGAGAATCGAACGCCACCGTTTTTCCGTCCAGGTGAAGGGTGCCGTCGTCGGGCCGAAGTCGTCCGGCAAGGACTTTCATGAGGGTGCTTTTGCCGGCGCCGTTTTCACCCAGAATACCGTGGATTGTTCCGGAGGCCACGGTCAAGTCCACGCCGTCGTTGGCTCGCACGCGACCAAAGTGTTTGTGGATATCTCTAAGGCTGATGTCCATGGGCGTTGACGGTCTCGCATGTCTGCGGCAGTTTTGTGCGGCTACACATCGCGGGCCATGCCCGCGATGTTAACTGCTGGGCGCGGTGGGGCGGTCTACTTGGCGCTGCTTTGACCCGTCATCCCCTGCAGAAGCTGCTCCATGTACCAGATCTGTTTGTCCGTTGCCGTTTCGCCGGCTTTTAAAAATACGCTGCCGTCCTGGTAGCTCAGCGGTCCCGTGAAGGGCGCGATGCTCCCATTGCCCAGGCCCGCAATGAAGCCGGCGAGCGCGGTGCGGTTTTTCACGTCGAGGGCATCGCCCATGGTAAAGCCCACGGCACTGACGGCGTGGTTGTTGATGTCGGTCCAATCCGGCGCGGACCACACCCACTGTTGTTTCCACTGGCCGCTCATGGCGGCCTTGATAAATGATACATAGCCGGGACCCCAATTGAAATAGGGCACGCCCAGACAGGCGCCGGGTGCGCCGAGGCAGGCGCCTTCATAATCGTAGGGGATGGCCCACACCGATTTTCCGGCCTGACGTTTCTGGTTTGCCACCACCAGCGCCTCGGTGGTGTCGATGCCCGAGACGACCACGTCGCAGCCGGTGTCGAAAAAAGTGCCGGCCACTGTGGTGGGATCGGCGGTGACGCCGGGTATGTTGAACCAGAATCCGATCCAGCTGACCTGGAAGGTCAGATCGGCCGGCTTGCGTTTGAGCACCGTTTCCCAGGCGTAGCGGGCGCCCAGATAGGTGCTGGCGGCCAGTCGCCGTGTCTCTTCATTGATCAAGGGCCCGAGGTAGCCGATTTTGCCGGTTTGGGTCGCCATGGCGGCGGCAAAGCCGGCCATCATCTGGCCGTATTCCATGCGGCCCATGAGGTTGGAGAGGTTTTTAGGCGCCTTGCCGGTGAGGACGTCGTCGCCGGAAATATGAAGAAAATAGACATCCGGGTGAAGCATGGCGGCTTCACGGGTGCCATCTTTCATATCGTCGCTGTTGGCGATGATAAGGCGGGCGCCCTTTTCCACCATGTCGTCCACCAGCATGGGGATGGTGACGCCCGGGCGGTCTGCCGGATTGACCTTGTCGATATAGATCATGTGGGTGCCGGGCAGGGTTTTCTCGACGTATTGGCCCCCTTCATAATGGGCCTGGCTCCAGCCATGATCGTTGTAGGGGCCCACCATGAGCAGACCGAAAACGAACGGCCCTTCGGCTGCGCGGGCCGGCAGCCCCATTGCCCCGGCGCCGGCAAGCAGCACCACCGCCATCCATATCAACACCCGTGTCCGTTGTTTCATTCCGTCCCTCCTATCGGTTTGATGTCTGATCAGCGCCGGCCCCGGCCGGCATGAGCAAGCATATACAGGGGATGCCCGGAGCAGGTCAATAGTCCGTGCCCATCCACCGGTGTTGCCTATGTTGGTCGGAATCTGGTAGAACCTGCCGGGGGAGCAAAGTTCACCCTTAGGATGGATGCGTCTGCTGCGGCGAGGAGGAATCTACGGATGGAAATCTGCTTTGTTAACGAGGATCAGGACGATCTGGATGCCGAGCGCTATATCCGACTGCTGGTGGCCGTCACCAAGTCGGATCCGGACAATGGGCCCCCCGAATACCAGTACGTCAAAAAACAGGCCAATTCGCTGGGGATCGATATCGTTCCTCTCTGGAACGACACCTCGAAGCATTATCTGCTCGAGCCCATTCAGGTTTCCCGCCGCGTGGCCCTGGTGATTATCAAGGACTGCATCATGTTGGCCAGTCTGGACGGCAATTTTTCCCTGGGTGAAAAGGAAAAGGTCTATCGGTTTGCCGAGCGGCTCGATGTGCCCCGGGTGGACGTGGACGCCGTGGTCTCATGGCTGGAAGATTACGAGCGACTGCAACGCCGATGGCACGCCCTGACCCAGCGCGGCTAGCCGCCGTGACGATCTTTCTTGAAGCGGCGGCACCCTGCGGCTGCTTTCGTCGGGGGGCGTGCCCATGAGCGCGGGCGTTGAAAAATGGCTGCCCCTCATCGATGGCATCTGGGGGCGCTATGACCCCTGGGCGTCGCTGGTGGTCTTTATGGCGGGCTCCGCGCTGATGATCTGGCGCCTGGGGGCGCTCGAGGGCAAGGGGTTCGAGGGGACGATCCTGGGCACCCTGATCATGCCCTACTGCAGCGGGCTGTCCAATCTCGTTTTTGCCTATGTTATGGGGCGTAGCAGCGGCAGCGGCGCGCTCGTACTGGAAAACTGCCTGGTCAACAACGTGACCAACATGACGCTTCTGGTGGGACTTCCGGCTGCGTTGTGGACGCTGGATCTGTTTCCCGGCGGTCGCGGCAATTCACGCAAGACATCCCGGCGAAAGGATCATCGCCTTAACCGGCTGTCCCTGCTGCTCACGATTACCGCCATGCTTTTTTTTACGGGCGTGACCTGGGCGCTGGCCCGCGACGGGGTGCTGGATTTCGCCGACGGGCTGGTGCTGGTGGCGGTGTTTCTCTTCTGGCAGGTGTTTCACGTTTTCGATGTCCTGAAGACCAACCTGCAGCGCAATCGGACCATGTCGGCCGCACTGGTGATTGACCTGCTGGCGATCCTGGCCGGCGGTGGCGCGGTGTATCTGGGCGTCGATCGGATGGTGGCCTGGGTGTCTTTCTCGGGCCGCGGCATCCTCGTATTCGACAATTTAGGCTGGTTGAGCGGCCTGCTCATGGTGCTGCCCAACGCGCTGCTGGCCTTCTGGTATGCCCGCGCCCGAAGGGCCGATGTGGTCTACAGCTCCCAGGTGGGCGACGGGCACATTTGCATTCCCATGTGTATTGGTCTGTTCGCCCTCTTCACACCCATCGCCGTTCCGGCGACATTTCTACCGGGCCTCCGGCTCATAGCGGCCGCCGGGGTCATCCACTTCAGCTTCCTTGCCCTCTTCGGCCGGCTGCCCCGATGGGCCGGGGCGCTGCTGGCGGGGGTCTACTTTTTTTTCATCTACACGGGGTTCATCAAATAGACACCGGGACCGGCGTTTATGGTCGGTAATCGGTGGGCGCGTCCCAGACCGGTTCGGGATAGCGATGGGCCGAGCGGTTGAGGCGGATACGCAGGATGGCCTTGTTGATGCCATCGATGACGGCCTCCGGTACGCTCTGGCTGCACATGAGGTATCGCGGGTTGCCCGGTGGTACATCCTGGAATTCAACGGTGTCAAAGTTCTCGGGATTCAGGCCGACGGCCCTGAGTGCCCCCGGGATGCCTTCCGGGGAAAGGATGAGGTAATCGACGCGTCCGGCGTCCAGCATTTTCAGAAGCTGGGACAGGTTTCCGGTGACGCTCTCGATGGTCGAATGTCGATTGGCCATCATCCGGTCAACCACGCTGCCGTAAGAAAAGCCGCTGACCACACCCAGGGTCTGTGACATATCGGCCAACAGCGCGTCCATGCCCGCATAACCGGCAATGCGCGGGTGCTTGTCCCGTGTGGTGAGCACCACCAGGGGCCGGTCCTGATAGATGGGCAGGGTAAAGGACGCGAAGGCTAAGCGTTCGGCGGTTTTAAACCATCCGATGGAACACACCGGTGTTGTGGCGGTCTGGATTTCGTTGATGATGCGCTTGACCGGTATTTTGACGAACGTTGCGCGCATGCCGGCCTCAGCCATGATGGTGCGGGTGCGCTCGACCAGCACACCCTGTGCCTCCCCCCGATAGGTGTAGTAATGCGGCGGCCGTTCAAAGTAGATGATCCGCAGCGGCGTTTCCGCCAGGGCCGTGCCGCTGCTCCCGGCAGCTGCGGCGATTGTCGCAAGGAGCATCATGGCGGCGATATGCAGGCCGGGTTTCATCATCACTCACGCATCCCGATTATTGGGATCACTCGCGGACCGGGCCATGCGAAGCCCGTTCATGCTATCCCAATTTTTGTTGGCGCCTTCAGTGTTTTTTGAAAACGATGAGGGCGTCTGTGGCGGGGCCACCGACGTGACCGCTGCCATGAACAGATGCACGCTATTTGGCAGCGCGCTTGGTCAATGCTTTAGACCAGAATGGAAATATGGGCAATGAATTAAATGACCATGGCAGGCAGAATGCCGACCCAGGGTTTACTCAGGCGGGTCGACCCTTGCCTTGGCCTGGGCAATGATTTCCAGAAGACTGGCGATTTTGGGGGCAGGGCGTGCCAGCCGCAGGCGCTCGAAAACTTCGGGCGGCAGGTTCTCGCGCATCAATAGCACCACATCGAAGCGCTCCCACCAGCAGTCGAAGATTTTAAAGCACGGGTCGCTGCCGGCGTCGCCGCACCGGCAGTAGGCGAATGTCACCGGCCCGCCAAGCCGGGGACATCGCCGTTGCTGGTGATCGTGTTCAGTCCGCCGGTCCATTATGGGCACTATCGGCTTTTCAGGTGCGCCGGTTTGGGGTAGTTTTTAAGAATTTCTCCGGCCGCGGCCACGTCTTCGTCGGTCATGACAGCGTCGACGAGTTCACCGGCCAGGTATTTTTCATAGGACCCCAGATCCAGAAGCCCATGACCGCTGAAATTGGCCAGGATGACCTTCTCCTTGCCTTCCTCCTTGGACTTCTTGGCTTCGATGATGACCTGGGCCAGGGCGTGAGTGGTCTCCGGTGCCGGGATGATGCCCTCGGTGCGGGCCCACAGAATGCCGCTTGCCAGGGCCTGGGATTGGGTGACCGATTTGGGCGTGGCCAGGCCTTCATCGACCACCTGGCTCACCGTGGGAGCCATGCCGTGGTAGCGCAGACCGCCGGCGTGGATGGGCGGCGGCACGAAGGTGTGTCCCAGGCTGTGCATGGGCAGCAGCGGCGTGTAGCCGGAGTTGTCGCCGTGGTCGTAGGCGAACGGCGCCCGGGTCAGGGTCGGGCAGGCCGCCGGCTCCACCGGGTAGATCTCGATCTCTTTGCCGTGAAGCTTGTCGTAGACGAAGGGGAAGGCCAGGCCGGCGAAATTGCTGCCGCCGCCGGCGCAGGCGATGACGATGTCCGGGTATTCATCGACCATGGCCATTTGCTTCTTTGCTTCCAGCCCGATGATGGTCTGATGGAGGATGACGTGGTTGAGCACGCTGCCCAGCGAGTAGCGGGTCTTTCCGGAAGTGTCGCTCACCGCCGCCTCCACGGCTTCACTGATGGCGATGCCGAGGCTGCCCGGCGTGTCAGGAAATTTGGCCAAAACTTCTCTGCCCGCGTTGGTCTCGGTACTTGGGCTGGGAATGCACTTGCCGCCCCAGGCTTCCATCATGGCTTTGCGGTAGGGTTTTTGTTCGAAACTGACCCGCACCATGAACACCTTGCACTCGATACCGAACTGCTGGCAGGCGAAGCTGAGAGCGCTGCCCCATTGGCCGGCGCCGGTTTCGGTGGTGAGCCGTTCGATACCGAAGACTTTGTTATAATAGGCCTGCGGGACCGCGGTGTTGGGCTTGTGACTGCCCGGGGGGCTGACGCCTTCGTTCTTGTAGTAAATGCGGGCCGGCGTTCCCAGGGCTTTTTCAAGCGCATAGGCGCGCACCAGGGGGCTGGGGCGCCAGATTTTCAAAACGTCCAGCACCGGCTCGGGGATATCGATCCATCGCTCGGTGCTGACCTCCTGCTCGATAAGGTTCATGGGAAAGACCGGCTGCAGCGCCTCGGGGGAAACCGGTTTGCCGTCGGGGCCCAGTGGCGGGTTCATTTTGATGTCGGCCAGGATGTTGTACCATTGCCGGGGCATCTGATCCAACGGCAGCAGGATGTTTTTCGGGATCATATCGGTCCTCCTTGGCAGAGATTGAGTGAGTTGCTAAAAAAAAGGCCCACCGCGGGTACGGGGGGCTTGATCATTGATTGCGGTAAAAACAAGCGGATGCCGGCGATACGATCCTGCCTGAAAGCGGCGTCACCGCCGGCACGACTTCGGTTGCTCACAAACTGGTTGCCGCCCATGTCATCATGTGGCCATTCCTACGGTAGAAACTCGCGCGCTGTCAACACAAATCAACGCGCTGTCAGCGGTGTCGGTTGACATTCACAGTTGGCCATTGTGAGATACGGCATCAGCGAATTTCGCAAGATGGACGCCGGGCGCTCGTGCCAGTCGCTGCGATTTAACCTTCACGATGGTGAAAAAGGATAGCCGCTCATGGAAGAGATACTTGCGCTCACCCAGGACCTGATCCGGTTTCAGTCGGTGCATGCCCGACCGGAAGAAATCCATCGATGTGCTGCCTTCCTCGCCCGGTGGCTGGCGGAAAATGACCTGCCCTGCCGGCGATGGCTGGTCAATGGCGTGCCGTCTCTGGCGGTGCTGCCCGAAACCGGCACGCTGCCGGTGCTGCTCATGAGCCACATCGACGTGGTGGACGCTCCGGCGGCGCTGTTTTCCCCGCGAGTGGAAGGCGGCCGTCTCTACGGGCGCGGCGCCATTGACGACAAGTACGCGGTGGCCCTCTCCATGGTGCTGTGCCGGGAGCAGTGGCGGCGGGCGCGCAGCGATGCACGGCCGGCGCTGGTGGGCCTGCTCATCACCGGAGACGAGGAAGTGGGGGGGCACAACGGCGCCAAGCCGGCACTGGCCGAGATCCGGCCCGGTTTCTGTATCGCCCTGGACGGTGGGCGTGTCGACAAGATCGTCACTCGGGAAAAAGGCCTGATCAAGATGCGGTTGGTGGCCCGGGGCCGGGCGGCCCACGGCGCAAGGCCCTGGATGGGGGAAAACGCCATCGATCTGCTCATCGACGACTATCTGAAGATTAAGGCCTACTTTGGCAAGACGACTGCCGATCACTGGCACCGGACGCTGAATTTCGGTCTGCTCCGGTCCGGCGAATCCCACAACCAGGTGCCGGACCGGGCCGAGGGGGTGCTGGACATCCGCTATACCGAAGAAGACGATGTCGAGCGTCTGCTGGATACCATTCGGCGGCAGGTGACCTCGGAAGTGACCGTGGAAATGCTGGAACCCATGTTTGTGAGCACGCCATCAGTTTATCAGGACATGCTGGTCGCCGCTTCCGGAGGTGCCTCCGTGGGATTCGCCCACGGTGCCAGTGATGCCCGTTTTCTGGGTGATCTGGGGATTCCCGGCGTTATCTGGGGGGCCGACGGAGAATACAGCCAGCACTCCTCTCAGGAGCATGTGGTCATCGACAGCGTCCATCGTCTCTACGGCCTTCTGGATGGCTTTTTCGATGCGCTGGGTGAGGGTGGCAACGGTCCGGGCGGATGAGGGCGCCGCCGGCGGCGGCGACACCGGCGGGCGTCATCCCCCCCGCCGACCCGATACCCAAAACCAGATCATGGCTGCCGCCTGAAGCGCCAGCATGACGCCAAAAGCCGCCAGGTAGCCTTCGGTGGCATACACCCCGGCGGCGCGATGGGGCCACCACTGGATAATGGCACCGATGCCCCACTGGCAGATGAAGGCGGCCACGAAGACCAGCAGATTGATGCCGGTGTTGACCCGCCCGGCCAGGGCGGGGGGGAACTGCTGGCTCAATGCGGCATAGGAGAGAATTCCGGACGTACCGAAAAATCCGAAGGCCATCCATTGCACGGCCGCCGGCAGCGGGGGGCGCAGCAGTAACAGCGCCTGGACGGTCATGAACAGCAGCATGCCGCCCACCGGCGCCGAATGCGGGCGCTGGCCGCTGCGGTTGACGCGCGATGACACCATTCCCAGCGTCAGAAACCCTGCCACCATTGCCACGGCCACCAGGAGCAGGATCTTCGCGGCGGCCATGCGTTCCAGCCCCATCACATCCCTGAGCCACGGTCCGGCCCACAGCCCTTGAATTGAGAGAAAGGCCGCCTGGCTCATCACCGTCACCGGCGTGATGCGCCAGAACCGCGCATCGCTGAATACCGCGGCAATTCCCGCCGCGGATTCTTTCAAGGATGCGCCGGAGGCCGCCGGCGGTTTTTTCGGGACCACCACAAATACGGCGATGCCAACTGCGGCGGTCGTCACGGCCAGCCCTCCAAAAAGCCCCCGCCAGTCGGTGACGGTGAGCAGGGCCTCCACCGGCGCCGTGGCGGCCAGGGCCCCCATGCCGCCGGCCGCCATCTGGATGCCGTTGACCAGCGGCAGCCGGTGGCGTGGAAACCAGGTCACGAATGCGGTGAATGCCGCCATGAGACAGGCGGATACGCCAAACCCGATGAGGGCCCGGCCGATGATAAGACCGGTGAGATCATGGGCCCGTGAAAACCACCAGGCCCCCATGGCGGCCACCAGCAGCAGCAGGCCTTCGATGCGCCGTGGGCCAAAGCGGTCCAGCAGTACGCCCAACGGCAGTTGGGCGGCGGCGAAGCTGATGAAGTAGGCGGCGGTAAGCAGCCCGAGGCTGGACGGATTCAGCGCCAGTTCGGACACCAGATCCGGGGAGATGACGGCATTGACCACGCGATAGAGATAAGAGATGAAATAGCCGGCGGCAAAAGGCAAAAAGATGCGCAGCATGATCAGCGGAGAACGGGTGATGGGCATTTGCGCAGCGTCTTTCCGGAGGTTCGGGGTGCGGTTCGGGATCCGATGCTCGCCCCATGAATAAGTAAAAAGCCGCCACGGGTCAAGCCATCGTCCGTTTTGTTTTTCACAGCTTATTCTTGTGGGCATTTCCCGCAGCCAACCTTCTTGACAAATGCCGCAATAGTCCTCAAGGTGTACCCATGGGTTCATCGATATTTTCCCCATCACCAATCCCCAATCCAATTGAAGGAGGTGCCATAGCCGGACAGTAGTGGTCCGACAGCGGACAGGTGCGTTTTACGGCGCTCACCCGAAGTGAGCCCATCCGAAGCAAAGGGAGGACGCTATATGAAGACGGTGGTGACTTTCAAGAACATCAAATCCTCCGAGCCACTCAGAGAGTATGTCCACGAAAAATTGAGCCGATTTGATCGCCTGCTGGATAAACCCGCCACGGCATCAGTGGTTTTCCACAAGGAAAAAATCGAAAAAGTCGTCGAAATCAGCTTCAGTTCAGGACCGCTGGAGCTTCATGCCAAAGAATCCCACGCGGAAATGCAGGGTGCCATTGATCTGGCCCTGGACAAACTCAAAAAACAACTCACCAGCGCCAAGGAAAAAGCCCGTTCCAAGCGTTCCCGCGCTCAAAGCAAGTCACTCGGGGAGCGATTTGTTTCGGAAGATATGGAAGCATGATTTCCCGGGTGGGAAATCATTTGAAATAGAATGGAAATGACATCAGGGGCGGCAATAGCCGCCCCTGATCTCGTTCGGGGGGTGCAAAATCCCCTGAATGGTGCGGGTGTTCGGTTACCGTGCCCGGTGGCTGCTTGTTTTGGATAACCGCTTGCCTTCGGTGCTGTCATGGGGGCATTGACCGGTGGGTGAATCAGGACTGGGCGGCGTTCGGGGGAAAGCCACCGGCCCTTCGGCGCCGGTCCGGCGGCATTGGCACAGGCCGTCGGTGCGGCCGCAGCTCGAAGGCGCCTGGCCACGGCCGCCGCGTCGTCCGCGAAGCAGAAGCACGCCGATAAACAGCGAGAAAACGACGACGCCGGCCAGTGTCGCGATGATGAGGTTTCCCATGGGCTTTCTCCGGTGCTGCCCGCGCTGGCGGTGTTACAGAGGCGCTGACCGCGGCCGTCAGCGTCCATACCGGAACTCTATCCAATGACCGCTGCTTGTCAACCCCGCCGCAGCGATCAGAACTTGACGAACTCCACCCGCCGGTTGTTGGCCCGGCCTTCCAGGGTCGTGTTGCTGTCGATCGGCTTGGAATCGCCGAATCCTGCCGTCTTCGTCCTGTCTGGTGTCACCCCTTTGCCCTCCAGCCACGTTTTGACAGCCGCCGCTCGTTTTTCCGACAATGGCTGGTTGATTCCGGCGCCCCCCTGGTTGTCGGTGTGCCCCTCGATGGAAAACTTCAATTCAGGGTTGTCATTGAGCAGGGCGAGTATCATTTTCAGGGTCGGCAGCGACTCTGGCTTGAGCGCCTCTTTTCCTGTGTCAAAGAGTATGCCGTGGGTGACGATCTTGCCGTCGGTGTCAAGCGCCGACTTTACTTCCTTGCCCCCTTCGGCAAGCCTGAAATTGGAAAACATGAGCTTGTCTGACTTGAAATTGTTTGGCGTCAGCAGTTGCAGCCCGACCTGCTTGATCGGCCGTTTGACCCCGTCCGGGTCGTTGATCACCCGCTGATTGTCGATATAGGCCTTGATGAAAGAGCCGTTGACGCTGATCGCGACATGGTGGACCTTTCCGTCGTTCAGTTCCAATTTCGTGGCGGTGTTGGCGGAAATGTTATCCCGCCCCGATATGAGCACGGTGTTCGGGCCGCTGTTACCGAAGAGCTCGATTTTTTTATCACCCGGTACCAGCAGGAGTTTGTAGGATATGCTGTACACCGGCGAGTTGTTGATCGACGAAAACACCGCATCGAATTCGATGGTGAATTTTTCGGGAAAATTTCCCTTTGGGTCCAGGCGGATATACTGTGTTGCGGGCCGCTGGCTGTTTGCCCCCGGCACCGAGCGCAGAAAACGTTTGCCCTGATATTCCACGACTTCAATCGTATTGTTGGCATTCGGCTTCGGCCCTTCCAACGTCCACTTTCTTGGGAACTCACCCACATCGGTATCGCTGAAGTCATCGAAGAAGATCATCTTGTCGCCGGGGATGAAATCGAATTTGGTGTAAACCTTTTCCGCCGCTTCGATGGAAAGCGTGTCCGGGGGAGTGGATTCGCTCTCCCGTGCTACCTGCTGCGTCGATCCGGACGGCTGGTTCGCGGGTTTATCGGTGGTATCCCCTTTGACGGCATCCTTTAACCCCTTCTTGGTCGCGTCGTAGGCGCTGTTGCCTGCATCGTTCGCCGCCTGTCCTCCCAACCGCTTGCCGACCCCTTGGAGGGTGTTGTCCAGCCAGCCAGCGCGACAAAGACCGGCACCGGCGAACAGCAAAAATAGCACCAGGATCATTTTCGATTTCATAAGTCCCCCTTTTAAAAAGATGATTTTCTGACCTCCCGCGATACAGTTGCACTGGTCATGGCAGCAACGATTTGAGCTTTTCCAGATCGATCTTGGCCATAAACGCTTTCACGCTGTCCTTCCTGTCTTTGGCCCCGGTGACAACGAGTGCCATCCCCCGGGCTTTTGTCGGAACACCGAGATTCGCGTTGCGCAGATTGTACCGTGTTGAACCGCTGATCCGTTTTTCCTTGTCGAAGGTCCCGAGAAGGACGGTGATACAATACGTCCCGGAATCTTGACACTGGTCATCCTGCTCGAAAGCCATCGGCGCCCCATTTACAGGGATTGGCTTCGCGATGTCATAGACATGCACGTCCTGGTTGACAAAAACACCGATAGAGAACTCCTTCGGGGGAAGTGTTTTGTCGATGCTTTGGTTCGCATCTGTCGCCGCCCCCGAGCGGATCCCGGCGGCGATTTCATTGGTCAGGGCGTTTTCTTCAGCGTTGATTTTCTTCAGCTCCGCCCTGATTTTTTCCTTCTCCGCCGGATCCCGGGTGCCCTTGCGGGCCGCCTTCAATTCCGTGGACCTGGCGGCGAGCGCGCTTTGTCTGGCCTGCTGTTCGGGGGTCCCTTTGATCTGGTTCATTAGCGCGGCTTGCTGCCGTGCCGCTTTGACCTCCGGGTTCAGCGTATACAGGGTTTTAAATGACATGGATGCCATGCGATCCGGGGTGATCACCTCAGACACTTCTTTTCTGTCGAATCCGGCGTAATCCGACGAATAGTCTGCCGGAGCTGTTGGCAGGGCGGCACGAATCGTTTTTTGCAGTGTGTTGAACGCCGCCGATTCGGCCGTGTTCATCGGGCGCATCGGACCGTCGCCATCGGCTAAAACCAGGGATGCGGTGAACACACAATAGATGGCCATGATGAGGAGTCGCTTCATTACTCAAGTCCTTTCAGCATCGACAGCAGGTTGCGCAACCGCTCGGGGTCCAGTGCAGATCGATCGACATGATTTTGCTCGGATGGGTGTTCCGCTATGGGCGCTGCAATCTGGACGGTATTTTGACTAGTGCACCAATGTCGCGGTTCTCTTGCCGGAAAACCGCGGGATCAATGCGTGTTACGAGGGCGGGCAGTTTGCCAGCATGGTCAGCGGGGTCGCAGGATTTTTTAACAGAAACCTTCTAAATGGAAACCAGCGCGGCGGAAAAGGAAAAAATGGGGTATGGTGAAAGGGATGCGGCAGTTTCGTTGGCAAGGCAATTTTCTTTCTACAGAGTCCTTCGGCAGCGCCACTGAAAACTACAAAACTGTCACCAACCGGTTATCAGTGCGCGAAATTAACATAGCCGTGATCTTCTGGCAAGGTAATTGCCGTTAATGCCTGATGGGCGATACGCCGCTTTGGCATTTCAATTCGGTTGCGATGCCCCGAGGCGTAGGAAATGCGTAAATGAAAGGGAAAATGGGGGTCAAATTGGAGGCTACACCGGAAAAGTATCACTTTGGTGGTCGTTTCGCCAGATCGCTCTCCAGTCCAGATCCGGAATTACATTGACGTAGTTTTGGTGAGGCGGTATTTTACAAATCGCTTCACACCCATCTATTTTCACCAAGGACGTAAACATTCATTCGTATATAAGGTCTCCCTTCCTAACAGTAGAATCGTTATACGAAACTTTTCTCGTATAAACCGGTTGGGATGCAGATCGAGAACAGTGAAACAAATTGCAGGAGGAACCGCGTGAAAAAGGTAGCTGCGATTGCGATGACGATGTTGTTTGGCCTGCTGTCCGCCAACCTTTATGCGGTAGAGAAGGATGCCCCCGGGTGCAAGGACCACCCGCTCATTTCCAGGATGCCGGGCTACTATTTGATCGGATGTAGTAACGATGACGCCAAGTCCGATGTGGACATTCTCAACGGAGATCGTACCGAGACCATCCATCTCGAGGGAAAATCCATGGCATTGTTGTATCGCCTGCAGCCTGAAATCAAAACGAAACCCAATGAGGCCCAACTCCGCGGCGATTTTGAAAATGCCGTTAAAAAACAGGGTGGCATCCTGCTGGGTATAACGTACGGTCAAAAATGGCCAATCTATAAGATGGTCCACGACGGCAAGGAATTCTGGGTTGTATTGATGATTAAATCCGGTGAATATTTTACGGGTCCGTACACGTGCAGAATCATCGAGAAATGAGTGGCGATTCCGAATAGCGGACTGATGTAAAGAAGAACCCGAGGCCGTGCCGAACCTGAGAATTCGCCGGCGAAATCGGGATTTACCATCGGTGAAGAATTTGACGTCATATACCTTGCGGATAACCCCAATTCGGTGACAACCACTGACTGGGGCCCAAATAACGCGGCTCCAATTGGTTTCATGGCAGCAGGGATTATCCTGCTGATATTGGCGATATACATCTAAAGAAATAGCCGAGAGGGTTTTTCGGGCAGTTACAAGCCATTTATTTATTGATGGTCGGCCGGGACAAATCGAAGTCGATGGTAACGATGGTCTCTTCCTCCCTATCCTTGTCATAGAACCGGAGCTTCTTGGTTTCTTTCAGTCGTGTTACTCTCCCGGGTCAACGCCGCCTTGTCGTCATCCGCTTCGGGCCGGGCTTCGCCCCGCCCCTGGGATTCCGCCGCATCACGCTCCTGCTGCAGCTGTTGCAGTTGCTTCAAGAGCTGATCGATCCTGGCACTTACATTCGGATCGTTCTGGGCGGTTTGCTTGCGCAGGTCGCGCAGCTCCTTCCTTATGGCAGCCGGATCGGCGGGCAGTGCCGTATCGCACAGTGCAATATGCGACATGGCGATCAGAACGGCCGAAAGGATAAACGCTGCCGGTTCTATTTGCTTGAACCTGGGGTTATGGTCCCCGCGTCACCGTCACAGTAAGAACCTTTGGGCGCGGAGGGATCTCTGTCGTGATATTGAAACGCTTCCCCCAGGTACCGGGCATAATCCTGCACCGTTTCGAGGCCGGAAAGCCCTACCGATTCGCTGGGGAGGGGAACCCCGACCAGGTTTTGCTGCATTTCACTCATTACCTCGTCCAGGCGGCGGTGGTGAGAAATTGATGACTCGATGGAAACCTTGTAGATTTTCAAGGCCTTCAAAAACTTGGGCGACATGTAACTGCAGTAATTACCGCGAGCATCCGTTATTCTTTGCTCCTGTTGATCGAGTTTGTCACAGGGAACTGAGTCATTCATCATTTTGGCTAACGTCTCCTGCTCTTTTTCCAGCCGCTCTTTCAACGATAATCCCGTCTCATCCTTTTCAAGTTCCACCACCCTTTCCTGCATAGCCGTCCTTAACCCGAGCGTTTTTTTTGTCAACGCCTCCCTTTCTTTGCCAAGCGCGATGTTGTCCGTGATTTTTTGCTTGCCGGCAGCCACGTCGCCTTTCGATTTCATCAGGTCGTTGGCCTGCTGCTCGCCGGCCATTGCCTTGGCCCAATCGACATTCGCCCCGGTTTTGCCTTCTTTTTGCGCCTTTTTCTGGTCCTTAAGCTCCTGCATGGTGACGCCGAACTTTTCTGCCATCATCTGCTCGGCCATCTTCTTTTTCTCGGCCTTTGACATTTTCTTCATTTCCGCCTGGCTTTTCCCTTGGAACCCGGGCATATTTACCGAATTTTCCTGCATCTTTTTACTGTTATTTTCCTGCCACTTCTTAATGTCCCTGCGGCGGCTGCTGACCTCATTGTCCAGCTCTGCCTTCGTCGCGAAAAATTCTTTTTCAAATCTATCAATGATTTCAGCTGTCACAACGCATCCGGACGATGGCGGTGACGGCAGCGCGCCCAGATATTCATTGGGGCCTTTGAAGCCTGTCATCCCGGCGTGAACCGCCGCTGCGAACCAACTGATGATGCCCAATACAGTCAAGAATTTCTTCAAGTTGACCTCCATCGAACTTATGGTTCCAGGTATGCTGGAGCGGACGCGAATGCCGACAAGGACTTTCTTTCTGGGAGCCAGTCTATTGGTAAGGAGCGGAGATGGAAAATAGGAGAGGAGATAGGAGATAAGAACTTGCTTTTCAGCATTCCATGTCCCCAGTCTCTTGAATTGTGCACGATGATTTCTGGCGCCGTTAGATATAGACGCCTCGTTTGGAAGCTGTACTATCCAAAATTTAT
Organism: Pseudomonadota bacterium; assembly: GCA_043825735.1. Taxonomy (GTDB): domain Bacteria; phylum Desulfobacterota; class Desulfobacteria; order Desulfobacterales; family JBDRRP01; genus JBDRRP01. Next base: position 60,726 of record JBDRRP010000057.1, read on the forward strand.
TGCGCCCTGTCAATATGGGAAATCGCATCACTAAGCTATTGTCCGGGCTGTTTTGGGGGGATCAGCGCGAACGGATCGGCTGTCTATCAAATGCATCGCCTTGGCAATAGTGTCGCTGCCGACATGGGGGCGGTGGGCCACTTTGTCTGCTGTGTTTTTGGGCGGTTCGCGAATTGGGCGAGCGACATGGCCGCCAGGGGCAGACGGCCTGGGATTTCGACCGCTGCCGTGAGCAGGTCGGTACGGCGAGGGGCTGAAATTGCAAAGAGCCTGAACGTTAAGTTAATAGGGCGTCCCGAAAACTCCCTCAACTGAGAAACAAACTGGCGTTGGATGCGCCAAGCAGCCGGGCGCGCTGCCGGGACGCCATCAGCACCGAGGCCACCGAGCAGGGCCCGTTTACTTTAACCCCCAAACAGGGTATATTCGCGCCTGAATCTTCAAGAAGGGTGGCCACTTACGGCTTCTTCCCCGCATACTGCCACGAGGTATCCATGCATCGAGTGCTCATTGCAGAAGACGACGCAATATTATCGAAACGGCTAGTGCGTACGCTGGAGAAACACGGCGACCGGCTCACGGTGGTGACGGCGGCCGATGGCCAAGAGGCCATCGATATCCTCGGCAGTGGGCCGGTTGCGCTGCTTATCACCGATATCCAGATGCCGCGTGTGGACGGGCTGCAGCTGCTGGCGCATATCAACGCGCATCATCCGCTATTGCCCTGTTTCGTCATGACCGCCTACGGCTCCTTGGAGATGCAGGCGCGTATGCCGGCCGACCTGCTGCGGTTTTATCACAAGCCCTTCGATCTGGAGGAGATGGCTGCCGATGTGTTGACCGTGCTGAGCGACCCGGAATTCATCGGAGATCGCGCGGGCATTTCCATTTACAGTTTTCTTCAGTTGATCCAGCTCGAACAGGTGAGCTGCCGGCTCGATGTCGATGCCGACGCTGGGTTGTCGGGTCATCTTCTGTTTCGCGATGGTAACCTCCTTGATGCCGTTTGCGGCGACAAGCTGACAGGGGACGACGCGGCACGGGCGCTGATTCAACGCCGAAAAGCACGGTTTGGAATACGTTTTTTCCCCAAAGACGATGCCAGCCACCGCGTCACATTGCCGCTGGAGACATTCATTGGCCAGTCTCTGGCTTGAGCGGCCCTCGCGGCATCGGTTTTTCTTGATTTCCACTCTCATGGTCGTTATGGTCTTCTCCCGGTTGCGGGCGCTGCGGTGGCCCGGGAACCGGATCACCGATAAGGGTACGCCGGTATTGGCAGGCAGCACAGGTTACGGAGGTGTTATGAAAGGGTTGGTTCTGGGGTGTGTGGTACTGGCGTTGGTGCTGGGGGCCGGTTGCGAGCAGCTGCAGCAGCGGGCGCCGGAGGTATACTGGGTCATGATCGATGCGTCGCCAAATATTTTTGAGCCCGCGGTGTTTCACAACGGGGTCGCCATCGGCGATATCCAGGCAACCGACATCAGCCCCGTGCTGGTGACGCGGCTGGCGGTCACTATTGCCCCGGAGTACCAGGAACTGATGACTACCAAAACGGTTTTCATCGTGTCCGCCGGACGGTTGACCATCGACGAACTGGGGCCTCTGGGCGCGCCGGTGGCTCCGGGCGCGGTCCTCTTGGGCTTTCCCTCACCGCTCTCCCTGAAATGGTTCAAGACGCGAACGGTGTTTTCCCGTTCGGCCGATGTGGCTGCTGAAACCGCCAAGGCGCTTTTTGCCACTATGGATAACGGCGGACAGATGCGTGCCGCCGCAGGCCATTGAGGTGAACGTGTGCTAAACAACCGGGCGCGGATGCTTGTTGCCCGGTTTTCAGGCGGTGCCCTTCAGGCCGATCGCCTCGGCCACTTCCCGCATGCCCATGATGGTGTCGGTGATCAGCTCGCCGAGTTCCACCCCCAGCATGGTGGCTCCTTTTTCGATGATGCCCCGGTTAACGCCAGCCGCGAAACGCTTGTCCTTCCATTTCTTTTTCACCGATTTGGCCGTCATGTCGAGGACGCTTTGGGTGGGCCGCACCAAGGCCGATGTTGCCACCAGTCCGGTGAGCTCATCGATGGCGTAAAGCGTTTTTTCAAGCATCGTCAGGGGCTCGACATCCGAGCATATGCCCCATCCGTGGCTGACCACCGCCCGTATGAAATCGGGTGGCCATCTGTTCTCGGTGAGAATCTCCTCGGTTTTGCGGCAGTGCTGGTCGGGATAGCGCTCGTAGTCGAGATCGTGGATGAGACCGATGATGCCCCAGGTGTCTTCATCCTCGCCGTTTTTGCGCGCCATGTAGCGCATGACCCCCTCAACTGCCAAAGCGTGGCGGATAAGACTCTCGGAGGAATTGTAGGTTTTCAGAAGGGCCAGTGCCGCTTCTCGGGTGGGCGCGGTGGTGCTCATGACATTCCTTTCAGGGGGCGTCGCATTCACCTTCAGCTGGGGCAGTGAAGTTGACGGCGATCCCTATCTTGGTGATGCGCGTTATTTGGCCCTCGCGCTTGATGTGGCCGGCATTATTTGGCGCAGGATAAGAGACGGTGATGGCATCGTCAACAGCTAGTTCCGCTGACGTCTTGATAAATACCCCGCCGGCACTGAGGCTGTCGATCAGACCCCTGTAAAACCGGCCGCCCACCGCAAAATCGACTTCCACCAGTCGCTCGATACGCGGATTGCGGCGTTTTTCCTGCATGGTCAGCACTCGGTTTTCCGTCTTGCGGCGTACGCTTTCGAAATCCTGGACCAGACGGCGGTATTTTCGAGCAAACCGCAATGCCTGCCATGAAACGATCATGGCCAGCAGGGAGAGAATGCCGGCGGCGATGGCCATGATCTGCCCGAAATTGAGATCCTCCGTCCGGGGAGCGGGCGGTGCGGTGGCAGGTTCAGCAGGGGCCTGGGGCGGCGCCGCCGCAGTGGTTTCCGGGAGGGGGATCGGCGTGAGCTGAGGCGGGGCCGCCGCCGCGTCCGGCCGTGCCTCCGCAGCGTCGTCGGCCGCCGCCGCTGCCGGCTCTGGCGCAATTGATGGCGGCTGGGGTGTTTCAGACATCGGCGCCGGGAGCGCGGGCGCGCCGACCGCCGCTGCGTTTAGATAGCTGGCAAATACCCAGCCGCTGTAATCGAGGTGGTTTTTCGTGACAGAAATCTGAACCCACTGGTTTTCCTGTTTTGAGATATCCACCCGCGTTCCAGCGGTGATGCCGGTCAGTACCCGATACCGGGTGCCCGGTCCCTCGCGCAGGTTGACGTTTTGGGTGACGGTGCCCGTTGTTGGCGCAGCAACGGCGAGCACCGCAGTCAGCAATCCGATCAAGCACCCGGTGGCAAGCCACGTCCATGCCCGGCAGCGGTGACTACGATGACGGAGCATTGCGCTTCCTCCTCGTGTTCCTGGTGGCGTCATGAACGCCTTTCTCCTTTCCCCGTGCGGTCGTCGCCGATCCCTCGAGAGCGCGATCCCGGGCGCGCGCCGGGCTTGCAGGCAATGCGCTACAAGGGGTTTTCCAGTCTGAACTGCGCCTCGCGTTCGATGATGTCGCCGGGGATGGTCGTGATCAGCTGAAGGCCGATTTCTCCATGTATTTTGCGGACAACGAGACCATCGATTTCCATAGTGGTGCCGTCGGAGAATACGAGCATACCACGTACCCATTTCTGGAACGGCAGCCCTTCCGGGTTGGCAAATCGAACGCCTTGCTCGGAAATATCCTTCACTGAATAGACGATGCCGCCGATGGTCAGGCTCGGCCGGCGACTCAATTTGTGTTGAATGCGGGCAAAGCGGCGTCGATCTTCCGGGGGCGGGGTCGACGGTTTCTTCGAGGCTACGGTCTCGCGGATGTCTTCCCTTCGGGCATAGCCGATGGCCGAGGCGATAAAAATGACAAAAACCCCGGTCAGAAAATAGATAAAGGCATTGGGAGAGGATATGAACCATTCCCGGTTGGCCATAATCAGGATGATTCCCACGGCCACTGTCAGGGTAATGGTGAAAATAACTTTGGTGCGCATAGGGTCTCTCCCAAAAAAACCGTCATGGCGCCAGTCGCAAAAGCATGGGCCGCGCAATATAACCTGCCGTATTGTTACCATACAACGAGGGCGGGTGCAAAAAAAGTGTGGAGATCCGGTAGGATATTGAACACTTCCCGGACAAAGCGTCGCGGATGCGCTCAAAGCGAGGATTTGCGGGGGGCGGATGGTCGAACCGGCTGCCGGCAGGGAGCGTGGCCGCTCGCCCTGCCGGTCAGAAAATGCGGGTCTATTTCCGGACGATCTGATTTTCCAGGTCGTTGGCCATTTCCAGCGAACTGTTCAAGGCGGCGTTGATCTGAAAAAGTTGTATTTTCAAGCCTTTAAGAGACCCCGGCGAGGCGGTGATCGGGTCTTGGCCGGCGAACAGAGCCTTCAGGGTGACGGCCTTGCCCTTTAGTTCCTCGAGTTTTTCCGCAAAAATACCGATTTCTTCGGCCCATTTCAGGCGCTCTGCAGTGCCAAAGAGAACCGCTGTGCCGCCGAGCCCGGCAACCAATGCCTCAAGCCCATAGTCTTCCGGATTGAGTGTGATTTCGTACATGACGGCCTCCTTGTTGGAAAACAGTAGGAAAAAATCCGCGGGCCCAGGACACCAAGGGGGTTGGAGGGAGTTGGGGGGGCGTCCTGGGCCCGGAATCGTGCAGTCGATGACTGCCCTCCGAAAAACATGAGCAAACTTTGTGCCATCGTTGTCGCGGATTTGTAATCAGCTGAATTGAATGTCGATACCTTCCATTTCCAGGTGCAATAGATGCGCCGAGGATCGCTATGGGGGGCAAATTTTGAACGGGCATATGGCATAAAAAGATCATTCGCGGTGGCGCAGCACCCTTGCCCGTCGGTCCGGATCGCTTGTTTTTTATGGTGTGAATGGCATATGACAGATAGACGTACGGTTTTATAAACCACCGCAACGCATCTCGGGGCCCGTCCCCCAAGGTTACCATTGATGAATATCGCCCTAATTGCCAATCCCTTTTCAGGCGGTGGATTCAGCCAGGAGGCCATCGAAACGGTCATCGTCGATATCCGTAGTGCCGGGGGTGCCGTCACGCTGTTTGTGTCCCGGTCCGTGGGGCATTGCCGGAGTCTGGCCCGCAATCTTCCGGCAGGGGTCTACGATGCCGTCGCCTGTCTGGGCGGTGATGGTACGCTGTCTGAAGTCGTGGACGGCCTGCTCGCGGGGGCATGCGCCGATCAGTGCCCGCCGCTGGCGGTATTGCCCAGTGGGCGCGGGAACTCGTTTGCACGGGATCTTGGGATCTTCAACCTCGCAGATGGTCTGGCGGCCATGGCCGACGGAAGGACCCAGTCGGTGGATATATGCAGATACACCCAGGGAGACGGTTACCACCATTTTGTGAACCTAATGGGCTTTGGATTCGTGACGGATGTTGCCGAGACCGCACTGAACTATCCGTGGCTCAAAGATTTCAGCTACGTGATCGGCGTGCTCTACCGGGCCGCGGTCCTGCGCTGCCACCGGATGACCCTGACCATCGACGGCATCGATTATTCCGGGCCGAACTGTTTCGTGGAGTTCTGCAACTCCCGCTATACCGGCGGGGCAATGAAAATCGCCCCCCATGCCCTGATTGACGACGGCATGTTCGACGCCGTCATTTTATCCCCCCTGTCGCGGATCAGCCTCCTGAAGACCTTCCCCAGGATTTATGCCGGCACCCACGGCAGCAACCCGGCGGTGACCATCGTTAAAGGGAAAACCGCCACCGTGAGAACTTCTCCCGTGAAGACGCTCCTTCCTGACGGCGAGCTTTTCGGCACCACCCCCACCATCATCGATGTTCTGCCCGGCCGGCTCCGGTTTTTCACGAAATCCGTTCCTCCCTCCGCCGCGTAACAATTATTTCGGTTATTCATAACGCTGAAGTCGCCACTGCCTGCGACATCCTTCTTCGTGGTGATCAACAACGGGCGCCAGGGACGCAGTAAACGCCACTGTTCCAGGATCAAGAGACCGATCTACCATGCAGCTATGGGATGAATCGGGACGGTGGCGGTAATCCATCCAAATCGAAATCGGGATCGTTATCGAAATCGAAACACCGTTGGCGTCGTGGGCAGGTGTTCGGTGGCATCGGCGGCCTCTCGACAGGCGTTCTAAATGACACGACGTAATGACTGAAGGCCTTACGGTGCAAATCGATTTCGATCCCGAGGAAATCAACCACCAGTGAAAAGGCCGGCGCATTCTGTAAAAGCGCAAAGCGGAATGAAAAAACATTACTTTTTTTGTTGAAATGCATTTAGTAATGTTTACCTTGACGGCAATGAATGGGTTTTTCAATTTTTGCCGGATCAGGCCCCAGGCGGTCGGGCCGGCACGCTATCAAGGAGGATGACACATGAGCAAGATTATCGGTATTGATTTGGGAACCACCAATTCCTGTGTGGCCGTGATGGAGGGCGCCGAGGCCCGCGTGATCACCAATCCCGAGGGAGGGCGCACCACCCCGTCCGTCGTGGCAATGAACGCCGGCGGCGAGCGCCTGGTGGGGCAGATTGCAAAGCGGCAGGCGGTGACAAACCCGGAGCACACGGTTTACGGTGTCAAGCGTCTTATCGGTCGAAAGTTCCAGTCCCCGGCCGTGCAGCGGGACAGGACCGTGCTGCCCTACGCCATCGAAGCGGCGCCCAACGGGGATGTGCGCATCCGCATCCGGGACCGCGGCTACAGCCCTGCCGAAGTCTCTGCCCAGGTGCTGGCGAATCTGAAACAGACCGCCGAGGCCTATTTCGGAGAGGCGGTCACCGATGCGGTGGTCACCGTTCCGGCCTATTTCGACGACAGCCAGCGCCAGGCCACCAAGGATGCCGGCAAGATCGCCGGTCTCAACGTTCAGCGCATCATCAACGAACCCACGGCGGCGGCACTGGCCTACGGTATGGACAAGAAAGGCGACCGGAAGATTGCGGTGTTCGACCTGGGCGGCGGCACTTTCGACATTTCCATCCTTGAAATCGGGGACGGGGTTTTCGAAGTGAAGGCCACCAACGGCGACACACACCTCGGCGGTGAGGATTTCGATCTGCGGCTCATCGAGAACATGGTGGACACCTTCAGAAAGGAAACCGGCATCGATCTGAAGGCGGACAAAATGGCCCTCCAGCGGCTAAAGGAAGCCGCTGAAAAGGCCAAAATGGAGCTGAGCAGCGCTATGGAGACGGACATCAATCTGCCTTTCATCACGGCCGATGCCAGTGGCCCCAAGCACCTGACCATGAAGATCACGCGCGCCCACCTGGAGCGTCTGGTGGCCGATCTGCTCGATCGGCTGGAAGCCCCCTGCCGGCAGGCCATGGAGGATGCGAAACTGCCGGCGACGGCCATCGACGAAGTGATTCTCGTGGGCGGCATGACCCGCATGCCGGCGGTGGCCCAGCGGGTGGAGCAAATTTTCGGCCGGGCGCCCAACCGGAGCGTGAATCCCGATGAAGTGGTCGCGCTGGGTGCGGCCATCCAGGGCGCGGTCCTTGCCGGCGATCTGAAGGATGTGTTGCTTCTGGATGTCACCCCGCTCTCGCTGGGGATCGAAACACTGGGCGGCGTCATGACCCGGCTGATCGAGAAAAACACCACCATCCCCGTCAAAAAGAGCGAAACGTTTTCCACTGCCGAGGACAACCAGCCCGCGGTGACGGTCCACGTTCTGCAGGGCGAGCGGCAGATGGCGGCCGACAACAAGACCCTGGGGCGCTTCGAGCTCACCGGCATTCCGCCGGGACCGCGAGGCCAGGCCCAGATCGCGGTGACTTTCGATATCGACGCCAACGGCATCGTGAACGTGTCGGCCAAGGATCAGGCCACCGGTAAGCAGCAGTCCATCCGGATTACCGCCTCCTCGGGGTTGACCCGGGCCGAGATCGACCGGGCCATTGGCGATGCCGAGCGAAGCGCCTCCGAAGACGCTGAGAAGCGCGCTCGGGTGGATGCGAGAAACAGCGCCGACGCCCTGATCTACGCCACTGAAAAATCCATGCACGAAACGCAGGGGCATCTGGACAGCGGTGCGGTGCGTGATGTCCAGGCGGCCATCACCGAGCTGCGCGAGGCGATGGCCGGCAGCGATACCGCCCGGATCAAAACCTTGACCCAGCGGCTTGAAACCCAGGTCCATGCCATGGCCGCCAGTGCCTATCAGGCGGGCCAGGGTCAAGGGCCGGCAGCCGGAGGCGGCCGAACTGCGGGCCCCGGCGCCCCGGCGTCCGAGGATGACGTGGTGGATGCCGAGTTCCAGGAAGTTGCCTGATCCCGCAGGTTTTCTTACCCGAGACACCCGGGGCGGACCGCGCGAGCGGACCGCCCCGGCCTGTGTTTCGCCGCGCCGCAGAAGCCTCCGATTTGCGGCAAGTCTTTACATCCTGTCGCGCCGCTTTACATCCCGCCAAGAGCTGCAGATCGAAATCCGCTGTATAACGTCACATGGGTTTTCTCCCATTGCATCGGGGAAAAGAATCCGAGGGTGCAAAGGGCCGGGGGCCAAGTGATGGCGATGGGCGCGGTCGAGGACCCCGGCGGTTGTCGCGGAACCGCAGACCCCGCAGGTTTATGGGGCATTTTTCACTCAGGTCCGTGTCGCTGTTAAGCCGTATAGGCGCAATCTTCTACCCCTTGGCCGATGCCCATCGTCTCCCGATCAGGGGGATGATCTCCATATCAAAAAAACTGGCACGGCAGTTGCTCAACCGATCACCAGCAAGTCATTTACGATGATGGAAAGGAGCGCGATAATGTTCAAGACGTTGCTGGTACCCCTGGACGGCTCGGCCAGGGCCGAGCGGATTTTGCCGCATGTGGAAGACATCGCCCTGAAGCGGCAGTCAAACGTGGTATTTCTCCAGGTCGTGGAGTCTCCGGCACTGGGGGCCACCGTAACGGCCGCCATGATCCAGGAAAGACTCGGGGATTTTGAAAGCCGAATGGTTGCCGCCGATCGATATCTGGCAGGCATTCAGGGCGAATTCCGGGAGAAGGGCATTACGGCCAAGCGGAAAGTGGAGAGCGGGACCGTGGTGGAGACCATTATCCGGGTGGCCGATCAGGAATCGGCCGATCTCATCGCCATGGCCAGCCACGGCCGCGGTGGGTTGTCGCGCGTTTTCTACGGCAGCGTTGCCGCCGGCATTCTCCAGCAGGTGGACCGACCGTTGTTGGTGATCAGGGCGCGTCGCCTTTAGGTGACCGACCACAGGTGGCATCTTTTGGCCCAGAGCTGCGTTTTCGCGCCATTTGCCGTCCTCAACGTGGCTCCGCCACGCCTGCGGCGACAAAAGTGCTCAGGCCTTGCTCTGAACCAAAATCTACCGCCTGTGGCCGGTCACGCCGTTTTTTCTTGGACATGCGCTGCGCGCCGGATTCCAGGCGAAAAACATGGCCCAGGGCGGCGTTTTCAGGCGTTTACGCGGTTTGTCGGGTTGTGGTAAGGGCGGGCGGATAAAAAACGCCATCCCCGAACCGGAGACGCTTTATGGCGCTGCGCACATTCCAATTGACCGGTGCGCCCAGGAACGCATCGGCGGTAACGGATGGGGCCTGCTTCAAGTGCTTTTGGAAATGGAACCGCTCGCCGCCATCATCGATCCACGGGCCGCGTTCGCAGATGCCGCCGACAGGGTCCTGACCCGGCGGGCGCTCGCCGATCCTCGTCCCCACGTCTTTTCGCAGTGGCTGCCCGGCTGGAGGCGGCGCCTGGCAACCTATCTGGAGCCGGCGCTCTGAAGGGGACTGCGATAAAATGCACAAAAACCCGTGTATCCTTCCACGAATCCAGGGCATTTTCTTATGGTCATGAAGTCGCGACACCCAATATGGGTGAAAACACGAAATGCCTCGAACGCCTGTTTCGAGCCAGGGGACCGGTCATGAGCTAACAAGGAAGATACATTAACCACGAAATACACGAAACACACGAAAGAAGAAGGATAGTCAATTTCGGGCATTATCCAAAGGGCGACGTGCAGCGGATCGTAGTGTGAGCCTCGGAACACTCAAAATATGCGAAAGATAGAACTTTTCGTGTGTTCCGTGTGTTTCGTGGTTAAAAGCGGTTACTGCGGCCAGGCGTTGGGAATGACCCGTCGATCTGCCCGTGCTGCCAAGGGCCGATGCGGGTGATCAGCATCATCAACACCAGCCCAGCCCGGATGACATGATCTGCGCCCTGAGTCATGAGCCCGAAAAACCGGGGCCCTCAGTGTCGTTATTGCATCATTCGGCGGGGGTGTTGCCGGGGCGCCCAAAGAGGCGCTCGAAGAAGCTCGTCCCATTTTTCCCGCCAGCCTTCGGAATGCGTCGCCTCCGCCACTTCAGTAACGCTTCGGCAGGACAGATCTCCCGTTCTCCGGGCGAAAGACTGCACGATGAAGACCGGGACGATGCGGTCCTTGGTGCCGATGAAGTGGCGCATGGGAATGTGGCCGATTTCCGGAGAATAGTCTATTGGATTCAATGAACCGTCCAATACGTCGACGCGATGATATTCATTCAGCGTCTCGTGATCAAGGTTTCCAGCGATCGTCCTCACGCCGATCACATCTTCCCTGCGCGCGGCAACCAAAACGGCGACGGCGGCGCCACCCGAGTACCCGATCAGATGGATTTTGCTCGCCTTCGCTTTTTGCCGAAGCAGTTCGACGGCCTCGTTCATAGAAGCGATGACCTCCTCAGAAAACCGCCTGCTGGACCAGTATGCCGGGTCGCACGAACCGGACAAAGATGTGGCATATTGCCCCGGCCTTGCCAGGTAAGCCACATTCGCCGAAGGATCGCTTCCGGCAAGGTCCGTGACGAGGGTATCCCGGGGCGTAGGATCTTGCGACAGGCGGGAACGGGTCAGCCATGCCCTCCCGTCACCTTCGATGTATACGGTCATCGGCGCTCCCGGCTTGCTGAATCGGCAATAGCTTGTCAATACAAAACGGCTGGTTTGTATGTAGGATCTCTCCCATGTGCCGGGGGAGAACCGGGTAAAAGCGCTTTCTGGACCCAGGGCACAGCCGGCTGTGACGATAGTCGGGGCAAGAATGAGTGCACAGAGGAATTTAAAATGCGTACCGGGCATTCACGTATCCCGAATGGCTTTGAAAATCTTGCCTGATCTCGAAATGGTAGTTTAGGGCTAACTCGATGTCATACTGCGTGTACAGGGTGATTCTTGCCCCGAGGGCCAACCCGCTTCGTGCGACAGGGATTGCGGTTGTCGCGAAGGAAGCGCCCCCGCCGGCGAAGGTCGCCGTGATTTGCTGGTTATCGCTCAGCAGGTCATACAGCCACTTGGCGTACAGCTCGGACCGTAAGGCGCCGTAAGGTACGTTTGCGCTGTAGTCCGTTTCCAACCCCAGAGCAGACCGGATCGTGTTGTAATTTTGCGGGTCGACCTTCAAATTCAAGTCCCCCGCGTTCTTCTCCACGTAATCTTCGATGTGCAGATGATAGTACCCGATGGCGGCGAGGGGGGTCCAGTTGAAATGTCCTGCTTTGATTACATGTCCGCTCTCCAGGTAAAGCGCGTACTGCTGCCCGCTGTATTCGCTGTCTGCGGTGCGCCGGATGCCCGGTAAAACGATGTTCCTTGAGCTGCGGTAATCATTGTGGACGAAACTCAGCGCGGCGTTGAAGTAATTGGCGTTTCTGGAAAAGTCTCCGTAAAGGGTCCCCTGGTAGCTCTCCATGTCGGTCTTGCCGGCATTGTCTTCCGATCGGATCCGGCTATCAGCATATCCGATCGCCCCACCGAGTCTTAACGCGTTGCCGACCAAGACGTCGTAACCAGAGGCGACCCCTTCCATAGAGGCGTCGTATCCGCCACTTCCGGAAACGGAATTCTGGCGCAGGCGGTTTCCAAACACTTGAGCCCATACGCCCCTGTCGACGGACGAATCGCCCGTCGAGATTCCGGTCCCGGTAACGTCTTGCGCGGACCGGGCGTAGTCGAGCCTGTTGCGGACGGAACCCAGGAGTCCATGTAGGGCGGTATCAGATACCTGGAGGAGGCTGTTGTCGACCACTGACTGGAGCTTCAATGCGTTGGATGCGTCTCCAGAGCCGTCGAGCGTGGCAATGACATTTTGCATGTCTGGGCCGGTGCCAGGGGCGCTGGCCAGCGCATCCAGAACGGCGCCCAAAGAGGCGTTTCCGCTCTCCTGCGCATAATACTGGTTATTTCGCGACGCGACCAGGAAGAGACTGGACACTCTTCGCTCGACGGATAGACGGATCATCGGATAGGCGGGATCGTTCTGGACCTGGATTTGCGCCGTATCCGTCTGAAGGGATCCGCCGGCGCTGGGCTCGACGATAAGAAAGCTATCCTGATCCCGGATGATGCCCGTTTCGGCGATCTGAGGTATTAGTGTCACGGGGCCCGTATCGGCGATCTTTGCGGTTTGCATGCCCCAGATTTTCGGCGTCGTTTGCGTGATTTTAGACAGCGAAAAACTGATGGCGGTGCTGTTTGCACTCAAGGTATCGGCAGCATCGGAACCGAGATCAATGTGGCCGTTCACCCTGCCTCCGGACAGCGTGACTGTGTCGTTGCCCGGCCCACCGATAATGCCGCCGTTTACGAGGCCTCCGGATAGTATTATGGTGTCGGCCGCGTTTCCGCCCGTGATTCCGCCCGCCTGGATCGTTCCGTCCGTCATGTTGAGCGTTCCGCCGTCCACCGTTACCCATGTCTGGTCGCCGGCCGTGATCTCTCCCGTGAATGTCCCGCCGGAGCGCACGGCCAAGGAATCGCTGCCCGATCCCAGATCGATATGGCCCGTCACCGCACCGCCGTCGATGCGGACGGTGTCGTTGCCTGAAGCCGTCCTGATAGCGTACCCGGTCCCCTTGCCGGTGATGGTCCCGGTGCTGGTGATCTCGGTATCTCCCGCCCAGGCCATCACGGCCGTCCCGTTGTCCCCGGGTCCCTCGATGGTTCCCGAATTGATCAGGATATTCTTGACGGAACCGGCGTAAGGCGCCGCATGCGTATCGCCTTTGAACAGCAGCGCAATGTTTTCGCTTCCGGCAACGTTGAACTTCTTTGTATCCGCACTGGCCGTGATGATGCCCGCGTTCGTGACCGTATAGTTTTGCGACCCCACCAGGATGCCTTGCCCGCCGCTCATTGAGCCGCCTGGAGCGAGGTCAATCGTATTGGGGACGGAGGCGTTCAGGCTCGCACCGGCCTGGAAGTCGGCACCGGCCCAGAGCGTGTCACAGGGCCCGGTGACGTTGAAGTTGGGAAAGCCGTTGCCGTATTGCGCGTCGGCGGCGCTGCTGAACGTAATGCCGTTGTTTTTCGTGTAGAGATAGGACTGCGTCGCGTAGATGCCGACGGCGACCAATCGTCCGGCCTCGTTCGTGCCGGAGGGCGTTTTCGCAGGATCGGAATCTCCCGTGCCGCCCAGCAGGATGAATTCGGACATCCCCTGGATATCCTGCAAATTGGCAGGAACGTTTTCCGCCTGCCCCCAGTAGTAGGTATAGCCCAACTGCGTCCAGGGAAAAGGGGTTCCGGAATAGGCCTGCCCTGCCCAGTTGTCATAGGCGGCTTTGAAGTTGGCAAAAACCGAATCGGCAGCTGCGCCGGATCCGATGCCGGCGGCCTGGGCGTCGGTGGGAAATGCGCCGCTGGTTCCATAGTCCGCGGGATTGGTGCCAAACAGCGTGGGATCCGGATTCCTCGTGGGACGCAGCAGGTGCGCATTGGCCGTGTCGCCGACGACGACGGCCATCTCGAAGATGGCATCGTGGGTTCCCGTGTCCCTCATGCCGAGCCCCTGCTCCAGCCCTTCGACGAGCGCGCCGGCAGTCAGCCCCTGGCCTTCGATGAACTTCGTCAGCTCGTTGCCCGCTGTGACCCATGCGTTCATGGCGGTCTTATCGCCGTAGATGGCGTAGTTCGCCCCGGCGGTCGCCGTCCCCCGGACGCCGTTGTATGCGTCACTGCGGCTGAGGCTGCGGACGACAAGTTGATTTTTGGCCGGATCGCCGTAGAATCTCAGGCCGAAGGGGTTGGCCCCCACGGATCCGGCCTCGGAGACCTTGACCATGCCGGCTGCCGCCGGCATCCGGGCCGCCGGCGCATCGGCGTTCGCGGTGGCGTTTTCCACCGCCTGGGGATAGGTTTCCTTGGTAGTCGTGGACATGGAGACGGTCTCAAGGTTCGGAAGACCGGCCCCGTCCGGCCCGATGGCGGTCTGCGTCCACGTCGCACCACCGTCGGCTGTATAGTAGATGGTACCGGGAAAGCGGTTTACATCGCCGTTCGAGGTCGCCCACGCTTGATCGGCGCTGATTACGCTGATCCCTTTAACAAATTCTTTCCCGTAAGTACGTTGCCAGTTCGCACCGCCGTCCGTGGACCACACTACGGCGTTGTCCACGGCGGTCCAGACCGTCGAGGCGTTGAGCAAGGAGACCTCGTTGACGTCGAAATAGCCTTCAGTGTTCACCAGTTGCCAGGTAGCGCCTCCGTCCGTCGTGGCCAAAACGGCACCACGGCCGACAGCCCAGAGTCTTTTATTATCGGCTGCCGCGATACCGAGGATGTGAGTCGTAAGGGATACGTCGCCGCCGCTCTGCCGAGTCCAGTTTGCGCCGGCATTGTCGCTGTAAAGAATGGTGGCGTACCCGTCTTTAGTGTCGCCGGTCGCCCAGACGTGGACGCCGTCGGTCGTCGTGACACCCTGGAATAGGACCGTGCCGTACCCGGCAGGGCATTGATTGGTCCAGGTGGCACCGCCGTCGCTGCTATTAAGGATGGTCCCCTTATCCCCGACGGCCCAGATCTTCTGGTTCCCGAAACTGTGAACCTTGAGGAGTTCGACATCGGGAACATCTGTCGGCGAACCCAGCCTGGTCCACGTAGCCCCGGCGTCCGTCGTCCGATAAATGGTCCCATAACCGCTGTCGGAATCCCCCACGACATAGGCGGTACGGCCGTTGACCGCGAAAACGCCCGACAAAGCGACGTTCGCGACCTGCCCCGTCCCCTGATAGGTCCAGTTTTGGCCGCTGTCATCCGAATAAAGGATATTGCCGCTCCCGTTGAACGGACGCCCAACGGTCCAGCCGTATGCCGTCTCTCCCGCGAAGGCGAAGGCGGCGGGAAAAAGAGACAGAAGTAAAATGAAAGCAAAATAGGGGAATCGCCCTTTCATCATGCGGAATAAATCACAAAAATGCATAACTACACTTCCAGGATTCACGAGAAGGCCGCATAAAGGGAGGTAACCTATTGAAACTATAAAGCAATAACTTGAAAGACCCTAACTCTTGACATATAATGAATTCGCTAAAATCAATAATAATATCAAGAGGAAAGGGCCGGCGCGCACCATAGCAGGGGATCCTTCCAAACTCAAGTTGACATTCGCGTTCAAGGTCAAATCGACCAGTTTTCACCAAGTTTCGCATCGGTTCTTTGTTGCACCGATTTTGAATGCAAGCTTTCAAAAGCCCCCAAACCTTCTCGCGGCTTTTATGAACTGTTCACAGCAATGCAACCCGATTCAGCATGGGTGGTTGCGCCGGTAGATGCCACTTATGAGATAAAGCCGGAAATTTTTGTCTGCGCGCCGGCAGCTTTGAAGATAGACTGATTACCCCTGTGACCGTTTTCTCGACTGTGGGATTCTGAAAAACGGATGTGCACGGGTCCGGTGCGGCGACTGCCGTCATGAGTATCTTCTGGCATTTTCGTGAAAGCGGCGCCGTCAGGCTTTCCCAGCCGCAAAACACGAAAATGCATCGAACGCCTGTTTCGAGCCAGGGTCCCATATCGACAGGGCGCTATAAATTTTGGATAAAAGAAAATTCATTAACCACGAAACACACGAAACACACGAAAGAAGATGGATAGTCAATTTCGGGCATTACCCAAAGGTCGAAGTGCAGCGGATTGTGGTGTGAGCCTCGGAACACTCGAAATATGCGAAAGATAAGAACTTTTCGTGTGTTCCGTGTGTTTCGTGGATGGGTGTCGACGGGAATGAAAAGTGTACCACCCTGGTGACGTGACAACTCGCCTTAAACGGTCCATTTTATCCCCGAAACGTGCGTGTTAAGGCAGTTTACCCGCCGGAGTAGAACCCGTCGTCGAACTGCCCCAATAGGCGCACCTCCCGTTCCAGTCGGACGCCGAAGCGGGCCGCCACCCGGTCCTGGATCCGGCAAATCAGCGCGTACACCTCGGAAGCGTTGGCCCGACCCATGTTGAGGATGAACCCGGCATGCTTGGGGCTGATCATGGCATCCCCGATACGCTCCCCCTTGAGCTCGGCCGCTTCGATGAGGGCGCCGGCGTAGTTGCCTGCGGGCCGTTTGAACACCGACCCGCAGGAGGGCCGGTGAAGGGGTTGTTTGGCCGTCCGGCGGGCCAGGGTCTGTGAGAGGCGCCGGGTCAGCTCAACCGGATCGGCCGGCGAGAAGATAAATTCACCGGCCGTGACCACTCTGTCCTTGAGTCCGGGTGCCGCGCGGTACTGGAATGCCGCCTGCCGGCGTTCGATGCGAAACGGGGTTCCGTTTCGCTCGAATCCGCGGACCGCCGCCACCACCCCCTCGATTTCCTGACCGAAGGCCCCGGCGTTCATCATGAGCGCGCCCCCCACACTGCCGGGGATGCCGGCCATATGCTCCATGCCCCCCAGCCCTTCGGCCACCGCTGCCCGGATGAAATCGGTCAGCGGCGTGCCGGCCAGGGCCGTGGCCCCGGATGCTGCCAACGACCATCCGGACAGATTATTGCCCAGGTAAAGGGTGATTCCCGGCCAGCCGGTATCGGAGACCAGCAGATTGGTGCCGCGCCCTAATACGAACAGGGGCAGATCCAGCGTCGCGATGACGGCCAGCGCACTGCCGACGGCGAGCTCGTCGGCCGGGACCACCCAGATGGCGCTTGGGCCGCCGATGCGGTAGGCCGTGTAGGGCGCCAGGGGTTCCTTGGCGAGCACGGTGCCGTCGATGTGCGCACGCAGTTTCTGCAGCGCGATGTCAATGCCGTGATGGGTCATGTCAACCGAGACTCGCCTGGCCCTGGTCGATGGCGACGCCGGGGGCCTTGGTGATGGCGACGGCCCCGGCAGTATCGATGCCGTGTCCAATCAGGTAGCCCCGGGCTTGGAGCTCTTTAAGGCCGCTGGCGACCTTTTCCGTCGCAGAGGCCTCCCCGGCATCCATATCCAGGTTCACTGCCCTGGCCAGTTGCAATACCGGCAGGCTCAATTGGGTTCGGACCTGCCCCTGCAGATAGCGGTAAAGGGCCTTGGCCACATCGGTCTTGAGGCCCTGACGGAAACTGAGATCGATATTGGTGACGAAGCTATCACCGTACATCTGAAGAAAATAGGGGTTTACGGCGATGCGGACCGCTCCGGTGTCGACGTTTCGGTCGCAGTAGGTGAGGATGGAACCGGTCATCTGGCGGACGGTTTTTTTACGCTTGCCGCGTCCCGAAAGCAGGGCCAGATCGATGCGGGTGCCTGCCAGCCGTTGGAGGCTGTGCCAGGTGGCGTTGCAGTTGGCGCGGCTGCCGGTCACCTTGGCCAGACGGCAGATATCCGCTTCGGTGGTCTCGAACGCCTCGCTGCGGCTCCGGCGCATGAGGGCCAGCAGGCAAAAGAGCACGGTTTCGTCAAAGATCACCAGGAGCTCGCCCACCACCCGCATCTTCCCCCATCCGGAATGGTCGCCCGAATCGAGACGGACCAGGGGCCAGTCCTTGGTGGTGTTCTTGTTGCGAAAGTGAAACGGCGATACGCGCGTCATGAGGGTGGGCATGAAGCTGAACACCCGCTGGACATGCGGCTGGCGGCTGATGTGGGCCTTCACGGCGGCACTGGCCTCGGCGACCATCTGAACCGGCGTGAGCGGCCGGCTGTCGGCTTCCGGTGTCGGGTAAGGACGCGGTTTGGAGAACTTACCGGTAAACAGCAGCGGGGCGACGGGCTCTTTGGGTTCCGGCATGATATGCTCCTGGGTGACGATCACGGGCGCCGGTCAAAAAGGGGTTGACCGCGGCGGCGCCATTTCACCACATTCCACCAGAATCGAAACGGATTCAACTTTGAAATAGCCGTTTTGTTGGTTTTTCTCCAGTTTCGTTGGAGAAAAGGGTTCAAGGGTTGCGCCGATCCATTGATTATCGCGTTGTGGATGATGGTCCATTTATGATTGAGCGCGTTCAGACCCCAGCGGCCTGAAAGGCATCAGGCCGGTCCGTCGATCATTACCTGCCGCCATATTCGCGATACCTGGCTGCTGATTTCCCGAAACCGAGAAACGGGCACATCGCCGGGCCGCTCTTCCAGATTCAAGCGGTGCACCGCCGAGCGATAGGAAAGAAAGGCCTGCTTGAGTAAGCCGGCGGTGTCGAGCGGCAGAACGGAGGTAGTGATGAGCGCTTCCATCTGCCGGACATTGTCGGACCACCGGGTGAGTTCGGGATGCCGGCAGGCATGGCGCAGCACCAGGTACTGGACGAGGAATTCGATGTCCACGATGCCGCCGCTGCCCTGTTTGATGTGGAACCGGTCCGGCTGCGGTGTGAACGACGCCGACCGCATTTTCTCGCGCATTTGGACCACCTCCCGGCGCAGTGTCTCCGGGTCTCTGCTGCGGGCGATGATGGCATGCCGGATCTGGGTGAATCGGGTGACCATTTCCGGGTCACCGGCAATGGGCCGCGCCCTGACTAGCGCCTGGTGCTCCCAGGTCCAGGCCTCGGTGCTGAGGTAGTCTGCGTAGGCGTCGATGTGACTGACGAGGATGCCACCGCTGCCGCTGGGACGCAGCCGCATATCGACTTCATAGAGGCGACCGGCGCGCGTGTGGGTGGTCAGGATGTGGATCATGCGCTGACCGAGGCGGGCGTAGAACTGCGCGTTGTCCAGGCTGCGGGCGCTGCCGTGGCTATTGCCGCTGTCGGCGGCATGTAAAAAGACCATGTCCAGATCGGCGCCGTAGCCCAGTTCGATCCCGCCCAGCTTTCCGTAACTGATGACGGCAAACCCGGTGGCCACCGGGCGCCCGTCGACGCTGGCCGAGGGGGTGCCGTGTTTTTGCACCATATGCCGCCAGGAGAGCGACAGGACATTTTCAACCACCACTTCCGCGATGTCGGTGAGATGATCGCTGGTGCGCATGAGGGGCAGTGCACCGGTGATGTCGGCGGCAGCCACCCGCAGGGTATTCACATTCTTAAAGATGCACAGCGCTTCGATCTGGGACTCCAAATCGTCGGGATCGATATCGGCCAGCCGGCGGTCGATTTCCAGCGAAATTTCATGTCGTTGCGGCGGCGTGTAAAGGGTGCGCGGGTCCAGCAGTTCGTCCAGCAGTACGGGATGCTGGGAAAGAAATGCCATGATCCAGGGGCTGATACCGGCCAGCCGGGTGAGATGGGCCAGCGCCGGAGGGTTTTCGTTGAGCAGGGACAGATAATTGGTGCGCTGCTGGATCGCCCCCAGCAGATCGATGATGCGGCCCAGCGCGACATCCGGGCGGCTGTTTTCTACAGCGGATTCAAGAATCCGCGGTATGAGCCGGTCCAGCCGCGCGCGGCCCTCC
This sequence comes from Pseudomonadota bacterium, assembly GCA_043825735.1. Lineage (GTDB taxonomy): Bacteria > Desulfobacterota > Desulfobacteria > Desulfobacterales > JBDRRP01 > JBDRRP01. The sequence continues at coordinate 80,353 of JBDRRP010000057.1, forward strand.
CGGCTCAGCGCCCTCGTGCGGGGGTCTGTGCGGTGATGGGCCAGCCGCTGGATGATGTCCTCGGGCGATGTGAAGCCGGCCTCAGACAGGATGCGCCGGTTGTCATCATCGGCGCTGACGGTTTTCCAGACTGCGCCCAATCTGGCATTCTTGTCGCGGCTGGCGTCAGTGTGCGATGTGGGTGAATCCGGGGCGAGCAACTGCCGGAAGTGGCCGTGGACCCGATCCTGGTGAACCGACAGGATGTCCTCAAACGCCTTCCAGGAAGAAAATCCCATCGCCACGGCCAGTTTGAGCCGCGGGGTGTCATCTTCCGGAAGCGTATGGATCTGCTGGTCGCCGGCCATCTGCAGGCGGTGCTCCGTGTTGCGAAGAAATCGATAGGCCGCCGTCAGTTCGTGCGCCACCGGCCCGGGGATGCACTCGAGCGCAGCCAACTGGCGAAGAATATGCTGGATGGGGCGTGCCTGGAGGGCCGGCGCCACCCCGCCGCGCATGAGCTGAAAAATCTGCCCGAAGAACTCTATTTCCCGGATGCCGCCGGCCCCCAGCTTCACATGGTGGCGCATCCCCTTTTTCTTTACTTCGAGGCTGATCATGGCCTTCATTTCACGAAGGCTGTCGATGGCGCCGTAGTCGAGATACCGCCGGTATACGAAAGGCTTTAGGCGCTGCGCCAAATCATCGGCCTGAAGCGGTCGGCCGGTGATCATGCGGGCCTTGATCCAGGCATAGCGTTCCCACTCCCGGCCCTGGCTCTGGTAGTAGTCTTCCATGGCGTCGAAGCTCATCACCATGGGGCCGTTGTCTCCGTGAGGCCGCAGCCGCGCATCCACGCGAAAGACGAACCCGTCGGCGGTTGTCGCTCCGATGACCCGGATCAGCTGCCGGGACAGGCGGGTGAAGAACTCTTCGCAGGAGATGGGCGCCCCGCCGTCGGTCTCACCGGGCTCGGGAAAGGCAAAAATGATGTCGATGTCAGAAGAGAAGTTGAGTTCCCCCGCACCCAGCTTACCCATGGCAATGATGACCAGTTGCTGCCGGGAACCTGCGCTGTCGCGGGGCTCCCCGTGGCGGCCGGCGAGCCATTGGTGAAGGACGGCAAGGGTCTGTTGAATGCAGGCGTCGGCAAAGGCGGACAACTCGGCGACGGTATCTTCAAGGGAGGCCTTTGCGGCCAGGTCCCGGTAGGCGATGCGGATCATCTCCCGCTGGCGGATGCGCCGTAGCGCCTGCATGAGGGTCGCTTCATCCGGGCACGCGGCGACGGCCGCTGCCACGGCCCGGGAGTAGTAATCCGGTGGGCGCGCGTTGTCCAGATACCCGGGCGTGGCCAGATCGGTCAGCAGCGACGGCGTTCTGAAAAGACTTCGGTAGACGAAATCCGACAGGGTCATGACCCTGCCTGCCGAAGGGGCGATGGCGTTGGGCGGCAGCGGCAGACCGGCGCCGGCGGCGGCAGCGCAAACGGCCTCCCATCGGTACGCCGACTCCGTGGTCAGCGCGGCCGGCCACTCGGCTAGCGGGCGGATCGGTCCGGCATCGGCCGGCGCCTCACTGCTTGACATATCCCCACTCGACCAGGCGGCGGTAGGCATACTGGGCTTCATCGCCTTCTCTGACTTTTTGCAGAAAACCGTAAAAATCCTTGGCGGCCGCTTCCCGGCGTCCCATCCCCTCGTAAGCCCGGCCGCGCAGATACTGGATCTGCGGGTTTCCGGGGAAGATCTTGTCGTAGGCGGTGAGCGACGCCAGGGCATCCTCGTATTTTTTTGTCTGGATGGCGGCATAACCGCCCAGGTAGTGGGCCTGGGCCTCCTGCGGGTAGACGGCGGCGGCCTGGCGCGTATACCCGGCGGCCTCGGAAAATTTCTTCTGTGCGATCTGGTTCTTGGCCATCACCACCAGTGCCGTGTAATCCTCGGGGGCGGCCTTGAGGGCGCTGCGGTATTCCTTCTCTGCCACATCGAGCGTGTTTTGCGCCATGGCCGCATCGCCGCGCTGCATGGCCTCGATGGCCGGCGCCTGGGCCCTTACGCCGGCGATGTTGTCCATGTAGCGCTCCCGGTAGCGGGGCAACCCTTTTTTAGCGGCATACTGGGTGTTGACTTCCCGCACCGCCGTCTCGTAGCGCTCACTGCTCATGGGGTGGGTGGCGAACATCAACTCGATGGCGTTGCTCTTGTGGGTGTTCATGGTGTTGAGCATGTCCATGAGGCCGATGAACCCGTCGGCCCCGTATCCGGCCCGGGTCATGTAGGCAAGACCCAGCGCGTCGGCTTCGCGCTCGTTGGCGCGGCTGTAGGTGGCCAGCAGCGCCCCGGCGCCAAGCATTCCGACCTGGGCGGCGATGTCGCCGTAAAGTCGCCCCTGGGTGCCGGCGGCGATGGCCAGCCCGCCGATGACGGCCTGGGTGAGGGTGCCCTTGGACATCTGCTGGGCGGTGTGGCGGGAGTTCACGTGCCCCAGCTCGTGCCCCAGCAGCGATGCCAGCTCCGCCTCGTCGCCAAGTTTGAGCAGAATCCCCCGGGTGACGCCGATACTGCCGCCGGGAAAGGCGTAGGCGTTGATGTAGACGGCGTTGACCACCTCGAACCGGTAGGGCATCTGGGGCCGGTGGGTGATGACGGCCAGGCGTTTTCCCGTCTCGGCCATGTAGGCGGTCAGCCGGGTGTCCTGGGTGACGCCGTAATCGGCGGAAAACTGGTGAGGGCTGTTTTCCCGGTCGAGCTGGATTTCCTCACCTTCGGAGACCAGCATCAGCTGCGACTGGCCCGTGACCGGGTTGGCGGCGCAGCCGGTGAGCAGGCCGGCCCCTGCCAGCGCCGACATTCCAATAAACTGGCGGCGGGTGCAGCCAATTCCGTGATCGCTGGTGTCATGACGCGCCTGCATTACAACCTCCCGGGTTTTTGGGTTATGACAAGCGGATTCACGGCATCTTAGGAAGGCCTCCATGGGGTGTCAACCCCGGGGCGTTCTAATGATCAATCGCCGGGAAGACAGCGACGGTGCCGCGGGCCTGCCCGCTTCGCGTCAGATGGTGCCCCCGAGCAGGTCCGGTCAGTCAAAATTGTAACAATTTCGAGAGAAAAAATACGGATTCGTCTTTTTCGTCGGGTTCCAGCGCCGGTGACGATAAAAGTCGTTGTAATTCCGGATGATTCGGGATGAGGTGGGTGTGGCATACATGTTGCAAAACTCTCCAAGCGCGGCTGCTGCGCCATCCCGCCGCATCGATTGCCGCCGCCCCCCCGTTGCCACGCATCCTGATCTGACGCACCGGGTATCTCCCATTTGTGTGGACATTGCCTCTTTCTTAGGTGCCCACCCGGGGTCGGCGCATTTTGTAGCGGCGGCGCATTCGCCGCCGGTGGCATTGACTTTATAGAAATTTGCCCGCATAAAAAAAGTTTACGTTTTTTGCGGGGTAATCCGTACTCAAGCGAGGAGCCTGATATGTGTCGTCTGTTTGCCATCACCAGTGACGAACCATTGTCACCGCTGGTAGCGCTGGAGGCCCTGGACGTCATGCGCGAAGGCCATGACGGTTCCGGCGTGGGCCTGTTTTTGCGCGATCTTTCCGGACCCTTCGACGAGATGAAGGACGCGCCCATCTTGTCCGGCATCTTTACCGACGCGGGCTTGAAGCGTCTGGACCGGTTTATGATGGATATCGGTTTCACCACCAAATTCAAGGTGTCCATCAAGGTGCCGCGGACACCGCCGGCCGGCACACCCAAGCGGGACGTCTATCTGGTCCGCGCTTACGAATACCCCGAGGAGTGGGATGATTTCTCCCAAAGCGAGCGTCTGCTACGGCTCACCGACATCCGCCTTTCCCTCAGGGTCATGGGCGAAGCCGAACAGGACATGATCGTTTTCAGCTTCTGGCCCGATGTCATCATGATCAAGGAAATCGGCGATCCCATGGCGGTGGCCCGGCACCTCCAGCTCGACAGAAAGGAGCTCTACGCCCGGATCATCATGGCCCAGGGCCGCCAGAACACCAACTACGCCATCAATCTTTATGCCTGCCATCCGTTTTTCATCCAGGGGTTCTCCACGATGACCAACGGTGAGAACACGGCTTTCATTCCCATCCGGGATTACCTCATGAGCCGGGGGGTCAAAGGTTACACCGGCTACCAGTCAGACTCGGAGGTGTTCACCCACATCCTGCATTACACCATCCATCACCTGGGACTGGGCCTCGAGGCCTACAAACACATCATCACGCCGCTGCAGCAGGACGATCTGGCCGCTCACCCCGACGCCGGTTTTCTCAATCAGCTCAAGCAATCTTGCCGCCGGCTGATCATCGACGGTCCCAATTGCGTGATCGGCAGCATGGTGGACCACAGTCTTTTCATGTTGCAGGACCGCAAAAAACTGCGCCCGGGCGTGGTCGGCGGCCGGCCCGGCCGCTGGGCCTTTTCTTCGGAGATCTGCGGGCTCGACGCCGCCATTGCCAATCGGGACAAGGACAAGGATTTTCAACCCATGTATCTGGACACCGCCATCGTCGGGCCGGATCGTCAGGAGGTGCGGATATGCCGTCAAACCGACCCATTGAACCTTCCACACTGAGTGTGAAGGATCTGCCCTGGCAGATCCTGTGGAGCAAGGAAAAGTGCACGCTGTGCGGCAGCTGCACGGCGGTCTGTCCCGTCAACGCCATCGAGCTGGGCACGTTCCGAAAGCGCCGCATTCAGGTATCCCTGGAGGCCGGCGCCACCCAGTCCTCCACCGCGGACACCTACTACGGCATTCGCCAGAAAACCGATCCGGCCTACCACTGCGTGGGGTGCGCCATGTGTACTCTGGTGTGTCCCAACGATGCCATCATGCCGGCGCATTCCGACGAAAGCGACAAGCTGCGCTATCACATCAACCGCGGCGGGCAGCCCCGGCGTCGGGGCGGCCGCAGAAACGCACCCGGCGGCGTGCTGGACCGGATCAAGTTCATCCGGATTTCCATGCTTACCGACCCGGCCCTGGACGCCGGCCGTCACGAGTTTGAGCTGCGCACGCTGCTGGGACGGGTCCTGCCGCCGGAGGCGAGTATCCGTTTCTATCGGGAAAACGGCTGGGTGCCGCCGGTGCGGGAGATCTATCCCCTGCTGATCGGCGGCATGTCTTTCGGTGCGCTCTCTCCGAACATGTGGGAGGGGCTCCAGATGGGGGTGGCCTACCTCAACGAGCAGCTCGGGATGCCCGTGCGCATTTGCACCGGTGAAGGCGGATGCCCGCCGCGCCTGCTCCGGAGCCGGTTTCTCAAGTATGTCATCCTTCAGATCGCCAGCGGCTATTTCGGTTGGGACGAAATCATCCACGCCATCCCGGATATGAAGGAAGACCCCTGTGCGGTGGAGATCAAGTACGGCCAGGGGGCCAAGCCCGGCGACGGCGGACTGCTCATGTGGAACAAGGTGAACCAGCTCATCGCCGCCATCCGCGGTGTGCCCGCCGGCGTGAGCCTTCCCAGCCCCCCCACTCACCAGACCCAGTACTCCATCGAGGAGTCGGTGGCCAAAATGATCCAGTCCATGCACATGGCCTGGGGCTTCAGGGTGCCGGTGTACCCGAAGATTTCAGCGAGCACCACGTCCATGGCCGTTTTAAACAACCTCACCCGAAATCCTTACGCGGCCGGACTGGCCATCGACGGCGAAGACGGGGGCACCGGTGCGGCCTACAGCGTGAGCATGGATCACATGGGCCATCCCATCGCCAGCAATGTCAGGGATTGCTACCTGGAACTGGTGGCCCAGGGTCGCCAGAACGAGATCCCAATCTTTGCCGGCGGCGGTATCGGAAAATCCGGCAATCTGGCCGCCAACGCCGCGGCCATGATCATGCTGGGCGCCAGCGGGGTTCAGATCGGTAAATACGTCATGCAGGCCGCAGCCGGTTGTCTCGGCAGCGAGAGCGACCGGTGCAATATCTGCAACATCGGCGCCTGCCCCAAGGGCATCACATCCCAGGACCCGCGGCTTTACCGGCGCCTGGACGTGGAAAAAGTGGCCGAGCGCGTGGTGGACCTCTATCTGAGTTTCGACACCGAGCTCAGAAAGATCGTGGCGCCGCTGGGGCGATCCACCTCACTGCCCATCGGCATGAGCGATGCGCTGGGGATCGACGACAAGGCGGCGGCCGACCGGCTGCAGATCCGCTATGTGGTCTGATCGCGCTAGCGGAACAGATGCTCGGTGAACCACGAAGGACACGAAGCGCACGAAGAAAAACATAAAAAGGCGAAACCTCTCGCAAAGTCGCCGATAGACAGACTCACGGCCTTGAGCGAAGTCGAAGGGCAAAGATCGCGAAGCTAACGCGGTCATATTAAAGATGCTTTTCTTGGCGCGCTTGGCAGCTTTGCGAGAAAATTGCTTTTGTAGAGCCGATTGAAGCAAAAAATACAAATGCCGGGCCTCACGGCGCCGGTTGATAGTTAGGAGAGGCATCCTATGAGCGATCAACAGGTGGCCATCATTCATGGCAAACAGATGGGCAGCCGGGTGGATTCCCGTCTTGTGGAGGAAGCGTTGCAGGCCGCCGTTGCCCAGGGGCATAACCGGATCACGGTCAACGCGTTCGGCCAGCACGGTCTCGGGGGGCGGTTGTGGCGCGAGGACAAGGCGCCGATTTTCATTACGATTGAAGGGCCCAGCGGACAACGGTTGGGTTCCATGGGATTTCCCGGCACCCACATCGACGTTCACGGCCCGGCTTCCGACGATGTCGGCTGGCTCAATGCCGGCGCCGAGATCACCATCCACGGCAACGCCGGCAACGGCGTGGGCAACGGCATGGCCCAGGGATGCATCGCCATCGCCGGCAGCATCGGTGCCCGCGGCATGACCATGACCAAGCAGAACCCGCGCTTTGCGCCGCCCGAGCTCTGGGTGCTCGGCTCGGTGGGGGATTACTTCGGCGAGTTCATGGCCGGCGGTATCGCGGTGATCTGCGGGCATGACGCCCAGACGCCGGACAATGTCCTGGGCTATCGCCCGTTTGTGGGCATGGTCGGCGGCAAGGTGTTTTTTTGCGGCCCCCACAAGGGCTACAGCCAGGCGGACGCCAAAAGTCTGCCCATTTCAGATGCGGACTGGGCGTGGTTGGAGACGCATCTGGCGGACTTCTTAAAACGGATCCGGCGCGAAGAACTGCTGCCCGCGCTGTGTGTCCGCGGCGTCTGGCAGATGCTCGTCGCCCGGACCCCCCAGGAAAAAGTCAGCCAGCAGCGGCTGTCCATGTCGGCGTTTCATGCCGCGGTGTGGGATGCCGAGCTGGGCGCCGGCGGCCTCATCGGAGACCTCACCGATCTCGATCGCAGTACCATTCCGCTGGTACCTTCGGGCGATATGCGCCGGTTCGTGCCGGTGTGGGAAAACCGCAAGTACGCCGCTCCCTGCGAGGCCACCTGCCCCACCGGGATTCCTGTTCATGATCGCTGGCGGCTGATCCGCGAGGGACGCATCGACGAGGCCGTGGATATGGCGCTGGCCTACACGCCGTTTCCGGCAACGGTGTGCGGCTATCTTTGCCCGAATCCCTGCATGGCGGCCTGCACCCGGCATTCCAATTTTATGGTGCCGGTGGACACGACCGCCATCGGCAAGGCCAGTCTTACGGCCGCGTTGCCGCCCATGCCGGCGCCTTCCGGCCACCGCATCGCCGTCATCGGCGGTGGGCCGGCAGGCATTTCAACGGCTTGGCAGCTGCGCCAGCACGGCCACGAGGCAACGGTTTTTGATATGGCTTCGGTGCTGGGGGGCAAGATCACATCGGCCATTCCCGGCAGCCGCATTCCCGCCGAGGTGGTGGAGACTGAGCTGGAACGGATCCGCAGTGTGATTCCGCACGTCAACCTGCAGCAGCGGCTGACCGAAAAAGACTTCGCCCAGCTCAGGGAGGACTACGATTTCGTGGTGGTGGCCGTGGGCGCCGGCAAGCCGCGCTCGCTGCCGGTGCCCGGCAACACGCGGCTCGCCGCCGCGCTCGATTTTCTCAGCGATGCCAAGGCCGGCAAGGCCAAAGTAGGAAAATCGGTGGTGATCATCGGCGCCGGCAACGTGGGATGCGATGTGGCCACCGAGGCCCACCGGTTGGGGGCCGAGCGGATCGTGCTCATCGACATCCAGGCACCGGCATCCTTCGGCAAGGAGCGCCAAGCCGCCGAAGCCATCGGCGCGCGCTTCCGCTGGCCCTGCTTCACCAAGGAGATCACCCCCAAGGGAGTGCTGCTGAGCACCGGTGAACTGCTGCCCGCAGATACGGTGGTGGTGAGCATCGGCGATGCCCCGGATATCGATTTTCTGCCCGTCGCGGTTGCCAGAGCGCGCGGATTCATTACGGTGGATGCAACCGGTCAGACGTCCGATCCCAAGGTGTTTGCCATTGGCGATGCGGTCAAGCCGGGGTTGATCACCGATGCCATCGGCGCCGGGAGAAAGGCCGCCGCCGCCATCGACGACATCCTGGCCGGGCGCCGCCCGACATGGGATGCGCGGCAAATGATCGACACGCGGCGCATCACGCTGGAATACTTTGATCCGCGGGTGACCGAATATGAGGGCGTGGCCCACTGCGGGGCCCAGTGTTCCTCCTGCGGCGCGTGCCGCGATTGCGGCATCTGCGTGGCCGTTTGCCCCCAGGCCGCCATCAGCCGGCAGGAGAGAGACGATGCCACCGGTTACGAATATGCGGTGGATCCGGACCGGTGCATCGGCTGCGGATTCTGTGCCGGCGCCTGCCCTTGCGGCATCTGGGATCTGGTGGAAAATACACCTATCGGGTAGGAAAATTATTTGATAAATGTTGGATTTCGTCCACTGACGCTTTGCCGGTAGCGGTCATTTTATGATACAGACCGCGTCACCATGAACAGCCACCAGTGCAACCGGACAACACTATGAGAGCGATACTGGCCCTTGAAGACGGCAGGACTTTTGACTGCCGCAGTTTCACCGGCGCGGGAGAGACCGGCGGCGAGGTGGTGTTCAACACCGCCATGAGCGGCTATCAGGAAGTGCTCACCGATCCGTCCTACAGCGGCCAGATGGTCACCATGACTTACCCGCTCATGGGCAATTACGGGGTGAACCCTGAAGATGTGGAATCCGGGCGCGTGCAGGTGGCGGCGTTCATCGTCAAGGAATATCAGCCGCACTACAGCAACTTCAGGGCCACCCAGTCGCTGGCCGACTATTTGTCTTCCCAGCGCGTCATGGGAATCGAGGATCTGGACACGCGGGCGCTGACCTTGCACCTGCGTACCCACGGGGCCATGCGCGGATTCATGTCCACCACGGTAACCGGTCCGGAGGCCGCTGTGGCACGCGCCCGGCAACTGCCGAGCATGGTGGGGCAGGATCTGGTGTGTCGGGTGACCACCGACACCGCCTTTCTCTGGAAGGATGGAAAGCCCCTGCCGCTGGCGGCGGGCCGCGAGGCCTTGGCTGCCGATATCTGGTCGGCGGGCGATCCGCGGCCCCGCGTGGTGGCTTTCGATTTCGGCATCAAGTTCAACATCCTCAGGTTGCTCGAAAACGCCGGTTTCGCCGTCCTCGTGGTGCCGGCCACCACTTCGGCCACCGACGTGAAGGCCTTGGCGCCGGACGGAATTTTCTTGTCCAATGGACCCGGCGATCCGGAGCCCGTGACCTATGCCATCGAGACCGTCCGCGCGCTCATCGGCTATCGCCCCATATTCGGTATCTGCCTGGGGGTGCAGCTTCTCGGCCTGGCATTGGGCGGCAAAACCTACAAGCTCAAGTTCGGCCACCGGGGAATCAACCAGCCGGTCAAGGACCTGAAGACCGGCCGAATCGAAGTGACGAGTCAGAATCACGGGTTCGTGGTGGACATCGACAGCCTGGCCCACGAAGACGTGGAGATCACCCACGTCAACTTAAATGACGGCACCCTCGAGGGGTTCCGGCACCTGAAGCATCCGTTATTTGCCGTTCAGCACCACCCTGAAGCCGCACCGGGGCCACACGACGCCGCGCATTTGTTTGACCGGTTTCGCCGCCTGGTTGAAGACTACCGATAACTTTTTCCCCAGCAGACAGCCATGCCGAAACGAACGGACATAAAAAAGATCATGATCATCGGCGCCGGGCCGATCATCATCAGCCAGGCCTGTGAGTTCGACTATTCCGGAACCCAGGCCTGCAAGGCACTCATGGAAGAAGGCTACGAGATCGTTCTGGTCAATTCCAACCCGGCCACCATCATGACCGATCCGGACCTGGCGCACCACACCTACATCGAGCCGGTCACCCCCGACATCGTGGCGCGGATCATCGAACAAGAGCGCCCGGACGCCCTGCTGCCGACCCTCGGCGGGCAGACGGGGCTCAACACGGCCATCGAAGTGGCCAACATGGGCATCCTCGAGCGGTTCAACGTGGAGATGATCGGCGCCACCACCGAATCCATCAACAAGGCAGAAGACCGGGACCTTTTCCGGGAGGCCATGCACCGCATCGGTCTGCGCATTCCCCGAAGCGGCATCGCCCACACCATGGATGAGGTGCGGACCGTCGCCGCCGACATCGGATTTCCCATCATCGTGCGCCCCAGCTTCACGCTCGGCGGCACCGGCGGCGGGGTGGCCTATCACCTCGAAGAGCTGGAAGGCATGGCCAAGGCCGGCCTCGACGCCAGCCGCATCACCCAGGTGATGCTGGAGGAGTCGGTGCTGGGCTGGAAGGAGTACGAGCTGGAGGTGATGCGTGATCACAACGACAACGTGGTCATCATCTGCTCCATCGAGAATGTGGACCCCATGGGCGTGCACACGGGCGAGAGCATCACCGTGGCGCCGATCCAGACGCTAACCGACCGCGAATATCAGGCCATGCGCAACGCGGCCATCGCGATCATGCGGGAGATCGGTGTGGACACCGGCGGCTCCAATTGCCAGTTTGCCATCAACCCGAAGACCGGCGAGATGATCGTGGTGGAGATGAACCCGCGGGTGTCGCGCAGTTCGGCGCTGGCATCCAAGGCCACCGGCTATCCCATTGCCAAGATCGCCGCCAAGCTTGCCGTGGGCTACACCTTGGATGAGATACCCAACGACATCACCGGCAAGACCATGGCCTCTTTCGAGCCGACCCTCGACTACTGCGTGGTAAAGATTCCCCGGTGGGCCTTCGAAAAGTTCCCCGAGACACCGGATGTGCTCTCAACGGCCATGAAATCGGTGGGAGAGACCATGTCCATCGGCCGGACTTTCAAGGAGGCGCTGCAAAAGGGGCTGCGCTCACTGGAAATCGGCCGGTTCGGGTTCGGCGCCGACGGCAAGGACGAATCGATTGCGGTGCCCGATGATACCGAAATCGAACAGAAGCTGGCCACCCCCAACAGCCGGCGGATCTTTTATCTGCACCAGGCATTCAAGGCCGGCTTCACCGTGGCGCGCATTCACGAACTGACCGCCATCGACCCGTGGTTTTTGCATCAGATGCAGCAGCTCGCGGCGTTCGAAGGGCTCGTCACCGAGGCGGGTGATCAGTTGCCCCCAGAGCAGCTTCGGCGGGCAAAGGCCATGGGATTTTCCGACCGTCAGATCGCGTACCTCACCGGCGCCACGGAAACGGCGGTTGAAAAAAAACGAAAGGCGCTCGGTATCCGGCCGGTCTACAAATTGGTGGATACCTGCGCGGCGGAGTTTGTCGCCGCAACCCCTTACTACTATTCCACCTACGAGACGGAAAACGAGGCCCGGCTCTCCGATGGACAGAAAGTGATGATCCTTGGCGGCGGCCCCAACCGCATCGGCCAGGGCATTGAATTTGACTACTGCTGCGTTCATGCCGCCTTCGCCCTCAAGGAGCTGGGCGTTGAGTCGATCATGGTCAACAGCAACCCGGAGACGGTGAGTACCGACTACGACACCTCCGACAAGCTTTACTTCGAACCGCTCACGCGCGAAGACGTCCTGCACATCGTGGAAATGGAAAACCCCACCGGGGTGATCGTCCAGTTCGGCGGGCAGACCCCACTCAACCTGGCCACGACACTGGCGGCGGCCGGTGTGCCCATCATCGGCACCGACCCCAAGAACATCCACCGGGCCGAGGATCGCGAGGAGTTCCAGACCATGCTCCGCAAGCTCGGTCTGGTGCAGCCGGAAAACGGCATCGCCAACGCCGTCGAAGAGGCGGTGGCGGTGGCCGACATCATCGGCTACCCCGTGATCGTCCGGCCTTCCTATGTGCTTGGCGGGCGGGCCATGAAGATCGTCTACGATCAGAAAGACCTCGAAAATTTTACCCGGCTGGCCATGGCGGCCTCCCCCGAGCACCCGGTGCTCATCGACAAGTTTCTTGAAAACGCCGTGGAATGCGACGTGGACGCCATCAGCGACGGCCAGTGCACGATCATCGGGGGCATCATGGAGCACATCGAAGAGGCCGGGGTGCATTCGGGTGACAGCGCGTGCGTGCTGCCGCCCTACAGTATTTCCCGGGCCCGGATGGACGAGATCGCGCGTGCCACCAAGGCCATGGCCGCCGAGCTCAACGTGATCGGGCTCATGAATGTCCAGTACGCCATCAAGGACGATCGTCTCTATGTGCTCGAGGTCAATCCCCGCGCATCCCGGACCGTACCCTTTGTCAGCAAGGCCACCGGCATTCCTTTGGCCAAACTGGCCACAAAGGTGATGCTGGGCCATTCGCTGGCCTCCCTCGGACTGACTGCCGAGGTCGTACCCACCCACGTGTCGGTCAAGGAAGCGGTGCTGCCCTTTGACAGATTCCCCGGCGTGGACACCCTGCTGGGGCCGGAGATGAAGTCCACCGGCGAGGTCATGGGGATCGACAGTACTTTCGGCGCCGCATATGCCAAAGCGCAACTGGCGGCCGGTACTCCGCTGCCCCGGCGCGGGTGCGTGTTCATCAGTGTCAACGACCGCGACAAGCGCGGGGTGCTGCCGGTGGCTTCCCTGTTCATCGATCTGGGGTTCACCATTGTGGCCACCCGGGGTACGACCGCTTTTCTGGAAACCTTCCAGATTCCGGCCACCCGGATCAACAAGGTGTCTTTGGGCCGTCCCCATGTGGTGGATGCCATCAAGAACCACGAGATCCAGTTGGTGATCAATACGGCGTCGGGCAGTGCCACGCGGAAAGACGGATACGAGATCCGGCGGGCCGCCCTTCAGTACAAAGTCCCTTATGCCACTACGATCGCCGGGGCCATGGCCATGTGCCGGGCTATTGCGGCCCAGGCGCGGAAGGATATTTCCGTGCGGACCATTCAATCCTACCACCAGTGAGTCGGGCGGTCGTCACACCAACCGGAGAACGGAGACAATTGTGGATCACCAGGGAAAACCAAGAGAGGCCTGCGGGGTATTCGGGATTTACGATCACCCCGAGGCGGCCACGGTAACCTATTTCGGCCTTTACGCCCTGCAGCACCGGGGGCAGGAGAGTGCGGGTATTGCCGTGTGCAAGGATCGCCAGATGATCCACCACAAGGCCATGGGCCTGGCTTCGGAAGTGTTCAAAGACCGGGACCTGGAACGGCTGGGCGGCGGTAGTGCCATCGGCCACGTGCGCTATTCCACCACGGGCAGCTCCGAGCTGCTCAACGCCCAGCCCTTCGTGGTGCGTCATCGGGGCAAGGCTTACGCGGTGGCCCACAACGGCAATCTGGTCAACGCCCACTCCCTGAAGGCCGACCTGGAGGGGACCGGCAGCATCTTTCAGACCACCATGGACAGCGAGGTATTTCTCCACCTGCTGGTGAAAAGCCTCAAGGACGGCCTGGAAACCGCCCTGGTCCAGACGGTCCGCCAGCTCAAGGGGGCTTTTTCTTTTGTCGTGCTCACCAGCCGGGGAGAAGTGATCGGCATCAAGGATCCCTTCGGATTCCGCCCTCTGTGCATGGGCAAGATCAACGGGAACTACGTCCTGGCATCGGAGACCTGCGCGCTCGACCTGGTGCAGGCCGAGTTTGTCCGGGAGCTCGAGCCGGGGGAAATCGTCATCATCGATCAAAATGGCCCTCGAAGCATCTTTCCCTTTGAACCGCCGCCGCGAAAGGCCATGTGCATTTTCGAGTACATCTACTTCGCACGTCCCGACAGCACCATCTACGGCCTCAACGTCTACGAGGCCCGAAAAGCCTTTGGCCGCCGTCTGGCCGCGGAAATGCCGGTGGACGCCGACCTGGTGATGCCCTTTCCCGACTCGGGCAACTATGCCGCCATCGGTTACTCGGAAGCCTCGGGGATTCCCTTCGAGATGGCCATGATCCGCAACCATTACGTGGGACGCACATTCATTCAGCCCACCCAGAGCATGCGTGATTTCGGCGTGCGCGTGAAGATGAATCCGGTCAAGGAAATTCTGCAGGGCAAAGACATCATCATTATCGAGGACTCCATCATTCGGGGTACCACCGCCCGCACCCGGATCCGGGCCCTCAAGGAACTGGGGGTGAACAAAGTGCACATGCGCATCAGTTGCCCGCCGCACCGGTTTCCCTGCCACTATGGCATCGATTTTTCCACCCTTGGAGAGCTGATCGCCGCCCGGCTCTCCGAAGACGAACTGCGTGATTTCATGGGTTTGGACTCCCTGCACTATCTGTCCATTGACGGCATGCTCAAAGCCACCGGCATCCCCTGCCCGGAGCGGTTCTTTTGCAAGGCCTGTTTCGACGGGTGCTATCCGGTGGCGTTCGATGAGCATCTGTCCAAGGACTGTCTCGAAAACCGGCCGCCGTCGTGTTGACGCGTGCAGCGCGCGTTAAGTCCGAACGATGAAATTGACCTCATGGCCGGGGTGATATATCATGACGGCGGCGGGTCCCTGTGAATCGGCGGATGACCTGACGGCGGAGGCCACATGAAAGAGTCGAACTATCTGAAAGACAGCATCGAGAATATTCAGAAGCTGTTTACGATTCCGTCCTTGAACAAATTCGAGACGAAGTCTCTCGGGCGCCTGATCCGGCAGAGCAAGGTCCGCCAATACGAAGACGGCGAGTGCATCATCCGTGAGGGCGATGAAGACAAATGGCTCTTTTTCCTGCTGGACGGCAAAATCCGCATATCCCGCAAAGCCACGGACATCGGTGTCATCTCCAAACACGGTGAGATGTTCGGCGAAATGCGGTTTCTCGACAACCTCAGCCGATCGGCCTCGGTGTTCGCCGTAGGACCCACCACCTGCCTGGCGGTCAACACCGAGGTGACCGAACGGCTGCCCGCTGCCGGTGAGGCCGGTAACTTTCTGCTGCTGCTTTACCGGGCCACCGCCGAGTACGTATCCGTGCGCCTGAGGATCACCACCGATGAGCTGGTCAAAGTCAAGAGCCAGCTGGAGGCGGTGAAAAAGACGCTTTCATGAATCTGACCCCGCGCACCGTCGCCTTCTCGCGGAAGGCCACCAATGTATTCTTTCATATTCTGACCCAGTGTAATCTGTCCTGCCGGCATTGCTATATCAACCCGGCCCAGCACGGCCGGGCCATGCTTTCCTTGGGCACGATCGACGCATGGCTGGCCGCGTTCGCCAAGCCGCAGGGACGCGCCAACGTCATCTTTCTCGGCGGCGAGCCGACCCTGCATCCGGATTTGGCCGAGGCGGTACGCATGGCGCGCCGGCATGGGTACGGTTCCATTACTGTCGATACCAACGGGTACCTGCTTCATGATTTCATCCACCGCGTGACACCCGCCGAGGTGGACTTCATCAGCTTCAGCCTCGATGGGCCCGATCCCGAAACCAATGACGCTACACGGGGAAAAGGGGTGTTCGACGCCTGCGTGCGTGGTATTCGGGATGCGGTGGCGCTCGGCTTTCGCACCAGTGTCATCTCTACGGTCAGCCGAGCCAATATCGCGGCGCTGCCCCGGATGCCGGCGCTCCTTGCGTCCCTTGGCGTAATGCGGTTTTTCATTCAGGTCATCGGTCTTCGGGGAGCGTCTTCGGACGCGGGCCCGGCCGCACCGGGGGCCGTAAATGCAGCGGGGCTGCAGGTGACCCGGCAGGCGTGGCAGCGCGCCGTTCCACCGGTGGCGGCGGCGGCGGCCGGTCTTGGCCTCACCGTGACCTATCCCAAGGTTTATCTGGATACCGGGGAGTTGTTCGAATGCGCCGGCAACGTGGCGGACAATGTGTTCATATTTCCCAACGGCAGGGTCTACCGCTGCCCCCTGTGCGAGGATTATCCGGTTCACAGCCTGCACATGGTCCAAAACCAGGTCGCGGCCGCCCCTCGGCTCAATGAGAAGGATTTTTTCAGACTCGATATCGCCGAAGGATGCGTCATGAACAAACTGATCCAGCCGGGAAATATCGACTACCTGCCCGACGGCCGCCCGGCGGCGCGTATCGCCTGCTGCTTGTTGAAGGAGGAAATCGTTCCGGCGAAGAGATGATGACCCCCACACTTGAGCTTTATGGATAGAGGTATTTTATAATCCATAACTCGCGCAGAGGCGCAGAGGCGCAGGGAAAAGCACTCGCGCAATTCAATTTTCCGGGAGTTCTCTGCGCCTCCGCGTCTCTGCGCGAGAACGTCTTTTTGGGTTAAGAAACTCCCGTGTGCTCCGTGAACTTAGCAGTGATATGATTTTTTCCGATTGCAATGGCATTCGGTTGTGGCTTGTGCTTTGGATATCTCGACACTGATTATCGGGTGACCGTTGCCCGATACCAATAGCGCCTGACAAGTCAGCGCTCATGGGGAATTACCCCGGGGGTGCCGTGCCCACGATTCGACAGCAGATCATGGCTTGGCTGGAGTGCGGCCCCCACTCGGCCCGTGATTTGTCCGGGCGTGTGGGGATTGCCGAAAAGGAGGTGCCGCTGCATTTGGCGCACATTGACCGAAGCCTTGCCGGGAAGGGGCGCAAACTGGACATCATTTCCGCCGGCTGCCAGGCCTGCGGCTTTGCCTTTACGTCAAAGAAGCGCTACAATCGTCCATCACGGTGCCCCAGATGCCGCTCTGAGCGCACAACGGAACCGGTATTTCAGATTCGGCCCCGATGACAACCCATTTTCACCAACCAACAGGAGATAGTTTAATGAAAGCGTTTTTCCGGAGAGCCATAATTGTTGTTTCCATTACCCTGCTCACGTGTTCGGCCGCTCATGCCGGCGCCGTTTTCGACGGCATTTTGAAATCAGGCGTTTTACGTGTCGGCATTACCGGGGATGCGCCGCCGCTCAATGCCACCGATAAAAAGGGAGACATCATCGGGATGGATGCCGATATCGCCGGCCTGATTGCCTCCAATATGAATGTGACGCTCAAATTTGTGAAAATGCCCTTCAACCAGCTCCTGCCGGCCCTGAAGGACAAGAAAATCGACATGATCGTTTCCGGTCTCACCATGACCATGGAGCGCAACCTCGATGTGGCCTTTATCGGCCCCTATTACGCCTCGGGCAAGGGGATCCTCACCCGGACCGACAAGATCGCCGGTCTTCAAGCGCCGGGCGCCTTGAACTCGGGCGCCTTTACGGTAGGGGTGCTCAAGGATTCCACCAGTCAGCGGTTTGTGGCGCAGTCGGCTCCCAATGCCAAGCTCGTCGCCACCGAAACCTATGACGCGGCCATCGGCATGCTCCTGGCCGGCAAAGTGGATGCCGTGGTGGCAGATCTTCCCTTTTGTTCCTTTTATGCCTATCGGTATCAGGACAAAGGATTGGTCGCCGGGGAATCACCCATGTCTTTCGAGCCGCTGGCCATTGCCGTGCGTGAGGACGCCCTGCTCATGAACTGGTTGGACAATTTTCTAAAGATCTTGAAGGGCAGCGGTGCGTTGAACCTGCTCCATGCCAAGTGGTTCAAAGACGGCAGCTGGATCAGCCAGCTCCAGTGATGGGGCGCGACCTCTTTCAATTGAGCGAAAGGAGGCTACGATGTTCTGGAGACCTTTTTTTCTGGCGGCGCTGATGCTGGCGCTGGCGCCGGCCTCCTGGGCGGCCCAGGTGTACCAGTGGACCGACGCCGACGGGGTGAAGCACTACACCAACCAGCCGCCCCCCGACAGCGTCGCGGTGGAATCCGTGGAAAAGGAGATCGCACCCGACCCGGAAGCCGAAAGGCTTAAGGCCGAGAAAGACGCCGCCCTGCTGCTGGAGATCGACGAAAAGAACCGTCAGGAGGCGGCCGGGGCCGCATTCGAGGCGGGGCAGGATGCCGCCCGAAAGGCGCTGGAGGAAAAGCAGGCCGAGCTGGACGCGGCCGGAGAAAAGGTGCTGAACAAGCGAAAATACATCGGCCGACACGGCCGGCAGGACATCAACGCCTACGATCGTCTGGACAAGGAAATCAACGCCCTGAAAAATGATCCCAACGCCGACCCGCAAACCATTCAACGCCTCGAAGCCGAGCGTGATGCGGTGAAGGAGAAAATCTACACCACTCCCCGGCGCACTCGCAAAGGGGTCGGCCAGGATATCGAGAATTACCAGGAGCTGGAAAAAGAAGTAAACGCGTTGAAGGAAACGATACCACCAAAGGAACAGGCTGCAGAGTAACGGGGGCCTTTCGTGTCAGGTGTTTGGTAACGGGGATGCTGCGGTCTGGGGCATCGCCGTTTTTCATGACGATGGCGCCGGTGAGGGCGCCCGTCGCCGGTCGAGGCCGGCGGCGGGCACGATTGGAGGGGAGGGCTGGCGGGAAGATCAGAAATCGGTAAAACTGTCATCGTCGTCAAAGGGGATCACATCGCCGGGCCGGACGGTGCCGGACGGCGCAATCCCTTTGCCGGGCACCGGCGCCGGGTTTGAAGCATGCCGCCTCAAATAAAGCGGTTTTTTTGTTCGGGGTTTGCCGCGACCGGTGGGGGGCGCTGCCGCGCTGCCACGGATTACCGAGACAAGGTCGCTCACCAGCGACAGCATCTGCTCTGCCTGAGCGCTCATCTCCTCACTGGCGCTGGCGGATTCTTCGGAGGTGGCCGCATTTTGCTGGACGACCTTGTCCATTTCAACGACGGCCCGGTTGATCTGTTCAATGCCCTGAGCCTGCTCGTTGGAGGCGGCTGAAATTTCGCCCACCAGTTCTCCGACTTTGGAAGCGCTTTCGGCCACTTTGATAAAAGCCTCATTGGTTTCGGTAACGAGTTCTCCGCCCAGATTGACCTTTTTGACGGTCCCTTCGATCAGATTCGCGGTTTCCTTGGCCGCATCGGCCGCCCGCATGGCCAGGTTGCGGACCTCATCGGCGACCACCGCAAAGCCAGCCCCCGCCTCGCCGGCGCGCGCCGCCTCGACCGCCGCATTGAGGGCCAGCAGATTTGTTTGGAACGCGATTTCGTCAATTTTCTTGATAATTTTCGATGTCTCTTCACTGGCGATGGAGATTTCTTTCATGGAATCCGTCAGCTGCGCCATGGAGTCGTTGGCCTGGCCCACCACCTTATTGGCTTCCTGCATGAGACCGTCGGCCTGGCCGGCGTTGTCCGCGTTTTGTTTGGTCATCGAAGACATTTCTTCCAGCGATGAGGAAGTCTCTTCTATGGTCGCGGCCTGCTCGGAAGCCCCTTCGGCCAAGGTTTGGCTCGAGCCCGATATCTGGCTCGAGGCCGAGGACACTTCATTGGCGCTGCGCTCAAGCCCGGCAACGATCGTGTTCACGGGGCCGGTGATCGAACGGATGATGATGAACGCCAGAAAAATGGAGATTGCGCCGCCGGATCCAAGTGCGATCACAAGGATCCAGAACACCGTTTTCTTGGCCCGGGATAGAGACGTGAGGCGGTCCTCTTTGGCTTTCTGTAAGTGGGCGGCCGAGGCAGCCTGCTCGGTGTTGAGCTGATCCGAGATGCTCTTCAGAAAGCTGTTGCCGGTGCTGGTGAGAAGCGTTCCATACTCGTTGAGGCGCTCGGTGGTCTCTTTTTGCTGAATGAAAATGTCGCGCGTCTCGAGCGTCTGCCGGTAGGCGCTGTAGATCGCGTCTTTGTATTTCTGGGCTGTTTCCAGATACAGCGGTACATCGAGTGCCTTGGCGGTCTGCCGGATGGAGGCCGTTTCGCCACCCATTTTGGCCTCGAAATGTTTCGTGAGCGTATCAATGAAATCGAGGTTGTCGGTAAGCAGGTACTGCGATCGCATGGCGGTGAGAAAATCGACCGTTCTGAAGGTCTGCGCGACCATGGTCTCAAAATGCGACTCCGACGGCGAAAGCTCATCGCCCTGCATCTGCATTTCGAAGCGATTGGCGTTGATTTTTGCTTCCGTCTTGGCCAACAGCTCTTTCAACGATTTGATTTCACTGATGATCGCTTCATTCAAGCCTTCGATCTGGTTATGCAGCGTGACTACCTTTTTGAAATCCTGCCGGTAGGTCTGCAAAGTGCTCTCCAGCGTTTCCGTCGCGGCGTTTTTTTCGACGTTTTTGAGCGCATCCAGTGCATAGGAGACGTGTTCCTCGAGACGGGTCTCGTATACCGGATTGTAAAACTGAAGGTAGCTTTTTTCGGCTATGCGGGCCTGCTGTACGCGCATTAACACATCCTGGATCTGGTTCAGGTGTCTTTGCGCGGTAAGCGATTTTTCGCGGTAGCCGGTGTTGGCCTGCTCCATCGAAGCAAAGTTTTGATTATTGGCCGTTTCAATGCTCGCATTGGAAAGTGTCTCGATAATGACCACCGCACCCACGAAAACAAAACCCAGCACGGCCAGAAGGATCAGTTTGAGTTTGATTGATAACTTTTTCATTATGATTTCCTGTCGTTAGGGTTTTCCGCGCTATCGAAAGGTACAGCCGGTGAAAGCCGGGCTGTACCGGCAGGCCCTGGTTGACCCTATTGGCCTTTGATTTTTGCGATAACCGCCTCATCATACGTGCCGGCCCCCACCACGAAAGTCTCGTCACCGAATTGCACCTGTTTGACATAGGAGATTTTGGGGAAGGGTTTTTTATCGCCGGGTTTCGGCCACATGTAGTCGACCCATCCGCTGCCTTTTTGTTCGGCGACCTCGTTCATCACTGCAAAAAACAGCTTGCCGTTGGAGTCGGCGAGGTTGATGAGGACTTTACCGTTGAGCTTGTTTTTAATGGGGTGCATCCGCATGATGCCTTTTTGGTCATGGATCCAGATATAGGTCCCTGCGAAGATGAAATCGGAATCCTTACCCTGGAAGGCGGGGAAAGCGGCTTCACCCTTTTGGGCTAACAGCGCGCACGCTTCATCGACCTTTTTCATGATCAGATCCGTTGTCAGTGGGTCTTTTTCCGTAGCCACTGCGCGGGCCTCGGATTCTTTGGCCAGATCGTCGGCACTGATTTCGGCCAGGCAGTTCATCGCCGGGAAAATAAGTGCCAGAGAAACAACAAGACTTATTAAAATCATTCTTCGGTGCATGGTTGCACTCCTTCCGTTAGGGTTGACATTGTTAACTGCGTTGAAAGCCAATACCTTTGAATCCATTTTTACCTGCAGATACGATCGGTTAAGCAGGAGCACATGGTTGCGAATCGTATCTCAGACCCATGTTGGCGCCTTTAGAAATCGGCAAAGCCGTCGTTGTCATCAAAGGGAATGATGTCATCTGGTTTGGCTTTCACCGGTTTATGCCGTTTTGCTGCCGTCAGGGTTTTGGTGGCGCGGCGCGACGGACCATGAGACGCGGCGGATGACGGTTTCGTGCTGCGCCCGGACGCTGACGGTTTGACCATGCGCGCACCGCGGCTGCCACTGACCACATCAACCAGGTCGTTCACCATGGCTTTGAGTTGCTCGGCCTGGGCGTTGAGCTCCTCGGAAGCGGAAGCGGACTCCTCGGCGCCGGCGGCGTTTTGCTGGGTCACTTTGTCCATCTCCACCACGGCCGTGTTGATCTGCTCGATGCCTTGGGCCTGCTCACTGGAGGCCGCAGCGATTTCTCCAACCAGCTCGCCGACCTTGGCGGCATTGGTCGCCACTTCCTGGAAGGCCGTCGAGGTGTTACCCACCAGCTCTGAGCCGTGGTGAATCTTTTTTACGGTATCCTCGATGAGCAGCGCCGTATTTTTGGCGGCCTCGGCCGAACGCATGGCCAGATTGCGGACTTCATCAGCCACCACGGCGAATCCGGCGCCGGCCTCGCCGGCACGGGCGGCTTCAACTGCGGCGTTGAGGGCCAGCAGGTTGGTCTGGAAGGCGATCTCGTCGATGGTCTTGATGATCTTCTGGGTTTCTTCGCTGGCCTTGGTGATGGCTTCCATGGAACCGGTCAGTTCGTCCATGGCGCCGTTGGCCTTGCGCACCACCTGGTTGGTCTCCTGCATGAGGGCGTCGGCCTGGCGGCTGTGCTCAGCATTCTGGCGGGTCATGGAAGACATCTCCTCCAGGGATGAAGACGTCTCTTCTATGGAGGCGGCCTGCTCGGAGGAACCCTCGGCCAGTGACTGACTGGAGGATGTGATCTGTCCGGATGCCGACGTGATCTGATCAGCGCCGTTACCCAACTCGTCAATGACCCGGCTGATGGGGCGTGAAATGCCGCGAGCCATGAAGAAGGATGCCGTGAGTCCAATCACGGTGATCAGGCCGATGCCCACGAAGAGCGCAAGAAACAGGCTGGCAATTTCTTTTTCCACGTCGTCGATGTAGATGCCCGAGCCCACGATCCAATCCCAGTCCGGGTGCATTTTGACGTAGGAGATTTTTGGTGCCGGTTTGTCCTGACCGGGTTTGGGCCAGTAGTAGTCTACAAAGCCGGCGCCTTCTTCCTTTGCCACCTTGGCGAATTCAACAAACAGGTGTTTGCCGTTGGGATCCTTGAAGCCGGACAGGTCTTTGCCGTCCAGTGCCGGCTTGATGGGGTGCATGATCATGAACGGCCGGGAGTCGTTGATCCAAAAATAATCATCTTTTTCATAGCGCAGCGCTTTGACGGCCTCTTTGGCGGCGATCTGCGCCACTTCGACGGTCATGGCGCCGCTCTTGGCCTGTTTGGCGTAATGGTCGACGACGCTCCAGGCGGTTTCCACCAGGTGCCTGGTTTTGAGGTACTTGCCGTCATAGATGCTTGTCTTGATTTTCGGATAGAGCCAGACAAACATCAGCGTAAAGCAGATGGTGATTCCGATGCCGAGCAACATGATGCGTGTGCTGAGATTAAATCGCTTTAACATAGCCCTGCCCTCCTCTTTGTATTGTGGATGTGGCCGATGACCTCGATCAACCGCTCGGGAGCAAAGGGTTTTTCCAGGTAGTCGGCGGACATCCGCGCTGCAAATTCCTCAAGCCGCTTGCTGCCGTAGGCGGTCATGAGTACCACCGGCAGATCCGGCCAACTGTCTTTCAATGCGCTGATCAGATCGGCGCCGGTCATCACCGGCATGCGCTGATCGGTCACCACCACATCGGGCGGGGCGCCCATTTTAAAAAGCGCGTTGATTCTGGAGAGCGCCTCATCGCCCCGGTCACAGACTTCCACTTGAAAGCCCTTTCTGGACAGACTCGTGCGAAATGCATTCAGGTTGCCGCGGTCGTCGTCTACAATGATCACTTTCACAGGGTTCTCTCCTCAGGTAGTGGTGGCCGCT
This sequence comes from Pseudomonadota bacterium, assembly GCA_043825735.1. GTDB lineage: Bacteria > Desulfobacterota > Desulfobacteria > Desulfobacterales > JBDRRP01 > JBDRRP01. The sequence goes on from JBDRRP010000057.1 coordinate 103,879, forward strand.
TTGCCATCATTAGTTATCAACATTCGTGCCATTATGATTTGGCTGCGCCAAAACATATAAATAAAGCAATAATATTTAATGGTTAGCTCCGAGATCGGGGGGCGGCAGGATCCGGTTTGCGGGTTGGGGCGATCGCGTCAATATGGCGTTGGAGGCAGGGGGTGGCGCTGAAAAACATAAATATTCCGGGTGATTAATGACTGGAATGCCATACTGGCAGCGGGTGCGTCACAATGGCGTGGCGACAGTGCCCAGATCTTAGGTTTTTATTTTTCGCTGGAGGGTTCTCAGGCCGATGCCGAGAATGCGGGCCGCCTGGGTGCGGTTGCCACCGGTGTGGGCAAGTACCGCCTGAATGTGCCTGCGCTCCACTGCTTCGAGGCGCTCTATCGCGGCGGGCACTGCGGTGGATACAGACGGGTCCGCGGCGTCCATGGCGGCAAGCGACAGGGTGGTACCTGATTCCAGCAGCACGGCGCCGGCAATGATGTGGTCCAGTTCCCGGATATTGCCGGGAAGTGGGTGCGCCAGCAGATATGCCGCCATTTCCGGGGCAATCGCGCGGATGTCCTTGCCGGTCTCCTGGCAGCGCTGCTTGAGCAGATGGTTGGCCAGGGGGAGGATATCTTCGCGGCGCTCTCTGAGCGGCGGCAGGAGAATGCCGTAGGCGCGGATGCGGTGATAGAGATCCGCCCGGAACTGGCCGGTTTCGATACGCCGGGACAGTTCCTGGTTGGTGGCACAGATCAGCCGGACGTTTACCCGGCGCGGCGCGGTGCTTCCGAGGCGGTAGAGCTCGCGTTCCTGGATGACGCGCAGCAATTTGGCCTGAAGGCCCGGGTCCAGTTCGGCAATCTCATCCAGAAACAGGGTGCCTGCGTCGGCCCGTTCGAAAAACCCGGCCCGGGCGGCGGTGGCGCCGGTGAAGGCACCCTTTTCATGACCGAAAAATTCGCCCTCGAAGATGGGCCCACTGATGGCGGCTACGTTGACTGCGACAAACGGCTGCGACGCCCGGTTGCTCAGGCGGTGGATCAAACGGGCAATCTCTTCCTTTCCAGTGCCGGACTCACCGGTAACCAGCACCGAGTAGTCAGTGGGAGCCACGGCTTCGACTTGATGGAACACCCGCGCCATGGCCGGGTCGGCGGCGACCAGGTGGGCGAAGGCATCGGGCCGGGTGAGGCCTTCAAAGGATCGGCGTTCGGTGACCAGCGAAAGCTCTTGCTTCAGACTATAGCGCTCCAGTGCCCGATTGACGGTGATGGTGAGCTTTTCCCGGTCGATGGGTTTTACCAGGTAGTCATAGGCGCCATACTTCATGGCCGTCACGGCGGTATCGGTGTCGTCGATGGCCGTGACGATGATACATTCGGTGGCCGGGTACTTTGCTTTGATCTCCTGCAGCAGGGCAATCCCGTCGATGTGGGGCATAATCAGATCGATGATGGCCAGCCGAAACGGATGCTCGGCCATGCGTGGTATCACCCGGCGGCTGTCGTCCAGGGTTTCGGGTTCCGGCAGGCCGGCCCGGACAAGGGTGGTCTTCACGCTGCGCAGCAGTCCGGTGTCATCGTCGATAACGAGAATGGGCGAATGGGGTATCGTCATGGTGGTGTCACTGTAAAACACTGGTTAAGGGGTCAGGGCGCCTTCGATAGTCTCCATCAGGGTTTCAATGCGCAGCGGCTTTTCCAGGATCAGTGTAAAGCCCAGCGCCCGAATTTTTTCCACCAGAGGGTGATCGGGCTGCCCGGTGGTGACAATGACCGGTATCGTGGAGAGCACCGGATCCTTTTTCATAATCCGGCAGACTTCAAGCCCGTCCACGTCCGGCATGAAGACATCGAGCACTACGACATCGGGCCGGTAGGTTCCCAGTCTCAGGCAGGCTGCCAGGCCGCCGGACATGGCCAGCACCTGGTAGTGGGCCCTCTGGTGAAGTTGCTCCTCAAGGTATCCCCGCAGCAGGTCGTCGTCGTCGATGAGCATGATCTTGGCGGATTGGAACTGACTCCGGGTGGGAAAGTGTACTGTGAAGACAGTGCCGCAGCCGTCGCGCGCGCTCGCCTGGATTTCCCCGCGGTGCGCCTGAACAAGGCTGTAGCTGACGCTGAGCCCCAGGCCGGTGCCGCCGTAAGCCTGTTTATCGGTGACGAAAGGATCAAAGATGGTGGGGGCGACCTCGGGTGAAATCCCCTTGCCGTTGTCGGCGATGCTAAAGTAGAGCCTTCCGTCGGTGGATCGACCGGTGCGCACATCGATGTGGCCGTGATCGTGATCGATGGCTTCCACCGCGTTGAGCAGGATGTTGAGGCAGATTTGTTCCACGCTCTGGGGGTTGCCGACCATTTCCGGCAGCTCCGGGGTCAGCGCAACGTCGATGGCGACCCCCGCCTTGCGCAGCGATGCGCCCGCCAGTCGCAGGGCGTTTTCAACCGCTCCGTTCAGGGATATCGCCGACATGTCTCGGGTTTCCGATCGGCGGTAGAAATCCTTGAGATTACCGACGATGGCTGCAATGCGCTTGGCGGCCAGTTCCGTGTCATCGATGAGCTGGCCAAGGTTTTCTTTCAGATAGTCCAGAGAAAGCCCGCCGATCTGAGAGACTCCGTCTCTGACGGCGGTTTTTGTCAGCACGGGCAGCGTGTCCATCCAGAGATCCCGAAAGAGTGGCAGATTGAACAGAATCAGGTTGACCGGGTTGTTGATCTCATGGGCGACGCCGGCCACCAGGGTGCCCAGTGACTTCATTTTCTGCGCCTGATACAGCGTCTCCCGGGTCTTTTCGAGTTCGGCCTCGGTTCGTTTCAGGGCGGTAATGTCTTTGAGGGAGGTGGCCGATTTCAAAGGGTTGCCGGCATCATCGGTGACCAGCCGCGCCGAAAACAGGCAGTGGTGCACCGAACCGTCTTTGTCTTTGAGGCGGATTTCGCGATTCTTGATTTGGCCGTCGCGCATGATGGCGGCCACGATGCCGCTTCTTTCCGAAGGGTCGAAGCACACATCCAGAACCGATTTTCCGATCAGTTCTTCACGCCGGTAGGAAAAAAGATTGCCGACCGACGGGCTCACCTCCAGAATGATGCCGTCAGGTGACGTCTCCACATAGACGTCCTGGATGTTTTCAAAAATGCTCCGGTATTTCTGTTCGCTGGCGCGCAGCGCTTTTTCCACCTGGAGCCGCTCATTGATCTGCCGGCGAAACTTTTCGTTGGCTTCGGCCAGGGCGCGGGAGCGTTCTTTAATGACTTCTTCCAGGGATGCCTGCGCGCTGGCGGAGGGCGCGCCGTCACCGTGCAAACTGGTGATGTCCCGGCCAAAGAGACCGATCACGCGGCAGGGGCGTGCGGGGTCCACAATCTTTGCCGTGAAGCGGTAAATGGCGCCGCGGTATTCATGGTAGAGCGCCCCGGGAAACCGGCCTTCCGCCTTTGCCACCAGATCCCGGGCGTCAGCGCCCAGCGCCGAAGGCAGCGGCGTGTCCACCATGAGACGGCCGGTGAGGTTTTCTTCGGTTTCCCCGAAGGCCGCGGCGGCTGCCGCGTTAACCATCAGGATGCGTCCGGTCTCTTCTATAAGGACGACCGGGCTGGGCAACTGGGAAACCACCGCCGTTGCGGGCGGAAGGACCGGCTGATTGCCTGGCGGGTCGTGGCGGGTCATGGCGAAACCTCCTCGGGCGCAACGAGAACGCCTGTGGGGGGCAGGGGTAAGGACTGATTATACGTTGAACCGGTAGTTGATGATATCTCCGTCTTGAACCGCGTAGGTTTTGCCCTCCAGACGGACTGTGGCCTGTTTTCGGGCTTCGGCGTAGCTCCCGGCCGCCATGAGATCGTCGTAGGCGACCACTTCGGCACGGATGAATCCTTTCTGGATGTCCGAATGGATGACGCCGGCGGCTTCCACCGCAGGCGTGCCGCCGGCGATGGTCCAGGCCTTTACTTCATCTTCGCCCACCGTAAAAAAGGAAATGAGCCCCATCCGCTGGTAACTGCGCCGGATCACCCGGTCCATGGCCGATTCGGTCACCCCGAACTCGGAGAGAAATTCCAGGGCTTCCTCTGCGCTCATCTGGGCCAGTTCCTGCTCCAGTTTTCCCCGAATGACCATGGTTTCATCAATGGTGATGACCTCCGGCAGCGCCGGCGGCGCGTCGTCGTCATCGGTGTTGTTGAAGAGCACCAGCAGGGGCTTGGCCGTCAGGAAGGCAAATCCCTTCAAGGCCTTGGCGCCGGGCAGTTCGGGATCGCTGCGGATGGGGCGCTCGAGCTCCAGCAGCTCGAGGCACCGCGTGAGCAGTGCGAGCTCGTCATCACTGGTTTTTCGCCCGCGCTGGCGTTCCTGGGCGATACGCTCCAGGCGCTTTTCCACGACGATCTGGTCGGAGATGATGAGCTCCTGGTGTATCCCCACGACGTCTTCGGCAGGGCTTGGAACCGCTCCGTCGAGCCCTGTAAAGTTCCGGATCACCAGCACCACGGCGTCACAGTCTCGCACCGGCGTCCAGAACTGCTGGTCCCGCGGGGTGTCGGCGCGTGCGGCCAGGCTTCCGGGGAGAAAATATTCCACCTGTGCAAAGGTCGTCTTTTTGGGGGTGTACATGGCGCTGAGGGCGTCCACGCGGGGGTCCGGCACGCGAATGGTGGCGATGCGGTCGTCGGCCCGGTGTCCCGGGGACGCCACCGACCGGGTCAATGCGTCGAAAATGGTCGATTTTCCGGACTGGGGCTGTCCGATGATGCCAAGTCTCATGAAACGGGTCTCCATAGTCGGTCTGGATGACGGCTCGCCAGCGGCCGTTGTTGTCGTCTGCCTGCTTTCTGTTTACCGGTGCGCCCCAGATTTGGCAAATGAAAACCGGTGTCGGGAGCGTTATGATGAGTTGTGCCGGAGTTCAAGATTGAATTGCGTGATAACGACACGACCCGATGAGACGATTGGAAATGGCAAACCTGAGTGCTTCGATTCGCCATCGCCGTTGGCATCATTGATCCAGGTTTTGGAGCGGACGGGAAAATAGAGAATTTCGGATGCCGCCGGATACATCATCAAAATCTTATGTGGTGGCATATCTGTTATTCATGGTTTCTCCCCGAATAACTTAGAGAGACTTCAACAGACAGCCTTTCGCGCTGCAAGCGCTAAGGGGTCGTCCTTTTGGGCCCATGAAAGCGATTGACCCACGATGGTTTGTTTCATTTTCAGGATGACTGATTCGACCGCGCCGATCCGAAGATAGTATCTTTCTTGACAGATGTTTACTCAAGCATGTAGAGAATGGACGCTAACGCTTCTGCACCTAAAGTGATATTCTCAAGGCGCCTCAAGCCATTATCTAAAATCTGATTATGTATACTTTGAATGCCCTCTCATCCGTGGATGATAACTTTGATTTCGCCATTTATCTGTCGGAATTGATATAGCACCGATGCGTTCAATAACTATTCAACGAGCTGAAGGAGGGCGGAGAATGATTAAGAAAATCATCAAGGTCAACGGGACTGATACAACGGTAGTGGCACCGGCGGATGCGTCTCTGGCCACTGTGTTGCGCGGCCAGTTGGGTCTTACCGGAACCAAGATCGGCTGCGGAGAAGCACAGTGCGGTTGTTGCAATGTGATTTTGGATGACAAACTGGTGCGTTCCTGTGTCACGAAGATGTCCAAAGTGGCCGACGGCGCTTCGGTTACCACCATCGAAGGGATCGGCACCCCCAATCACATGCATCCGCTGCAACTGGCCTTTATCGTCCATGGTGCGATCCAGTGCGGTTTCTGCACGCCGGGCTTTATCGTTTCCGCCAAAGCACTTCTGGGGGAAACCCCAAACCCCACCCGGGAAGATGTGCGCGAATGGTTCAACAAGCACCGCAATGCCTGCCGCTGCACCGGGTACAAGCAAATCGTGGATGCCGTCATGGACGCAGCCAAGGTCCTGCGCGGAGAAATGAAAGCCGAGGCGCTGATGTTCAAGATGCCCGCCGACGGCGAGCTCTGGGGCAGCAAGTATCCTCGCCCCACGGCCGTAGCCAAGGCCACCGGCACCATTAACTTCGGTGGGGACCTGGGGCTCAAGATGCCCGAGGGCACGCTTCACCTGGCGCTGGTTCAGGCCAAGATCTCTCACGCCAACATCAAATCGATCGATACCAGCGCCGCGGAAAAAATGCCGGGCGTGGTCAAGGTCGTCACCCACAAGGATGTCAAAGGCAAAAACCGGATTACCGGACTTATTACCTTTCCTACCAACAAGGGGGACGGCTGGGATCGGCCGATTCTGTGCGACAAGAAAGTCTACCAGCTCGGTGACGCCATTGCCATCGTCTGCGCCGAAACACCGGCACAGGCCGAGGCCGCGGCCGCAAAGGTCTCCGTTGATCTTGAAGCGCTGCCGGCCTACCTGAGCGCCCCGGCGGCCATGGCGGAAGACGCCATCGAGATCCATCCGGGCACCCCCAATGTTTACTACGAGATCCCCATCAAAAAGGGGGCCGACACCGCTCCGCTGATGGCCGGCGCCGCCCACGTGGTGGAAGGCGAGTACTATCTCCAGCGCCAGCCCCACCTGACCATGGAGACGGATGTGGGCTGCGCGTACGTGGACGACGAGGGACGTCTGACGATCCATTCCAAGAGCATCGGCATTTATCTGCACCATGCCATGATCGCCCCGGGTCTGGGCATCGCTCCCGAGAAACTGCGTTTGGTGCAAAATCCCGCCGGCGGCACTTTCGGTTATAAGTTCAGCCCCACGATGGAAGCCCTTTTGGGGGTTGCCTGCATGGCCACCGCTCGACCGGTATTTCTGCGATACAACTACTACCAGCACATTACCTACACCGGTAAACGTTCGCCTTTCTGGCTGAAGCTCAAATACGGCGCCGACGCCCAGGGCAAAATCGTGGCCATGGAAAGTGACTGGAGCGTCGACCACGGACCGTATTCGGAATTCGGCGATCTGCTGACCATGCGCGGTGCGCAGTTTATCGGTGCCGGCTACGGTATCCCCAACATCCGCGGCAAGGGGCGCACTGTGGCCACCAACCACGGGTGGGGCTCGGCCTTCCGGTCCTACGGCTCTCCGCAGAGCTTTCTGGCCAGCGAGAGTCTGATCGACGAGTTGGCGGCCAAAATGGGTGTAGACCCCTTGGAACTGCGCGCTAAAAATGTGTATCAGAAAGGGGATACCACCCCCACCGGCCAGGCGCCGGAAGTCTACAGCCTGCCGGAGCTGGTCGACACCCTGCGACCGCTCTACGCGGCAGCCAAGGAAAAGGCCAAAAAGGAATCCACCGCAGCAGTAAAGAAGGGCGTTGGCATCTCTCTTGGGATCTACGGGTGCGGATTGGACGGCGCGGACGCTTCCGAGGTGCGGGTGGCACTCAACCCCGACAACAGCGTCACGCTCTACAGCTCCTGGGAAGACCACGGGCAGGGCGCCGACATCGGTGCGCTGGGAACGGCTCACAAGGCGCTGCGCCCGCTGGGCCTGGGACCGGAACAGATCCGTCTGGTCATGAACGACACGGCAACAACACCCAACAGCGGCCCGTCCGGCGGCAGCCGCCAGCAGGTCGTCACCGGCAATGCCATTGCCAACGGTTGCCAGATGCTCATCAATGCCATGAAAAAGCCCGATGGTACCTATCGCACCTATGACGAAATGAAGGCAGAAAATATGGTTTTGAGCTATTCGGGCAATTGGACAGCCTCCATGTGCACGGCCTGTGATATGGAGACGGCCCAGGGATCGCCGTTTTCGACCTATATGTACGGTCTTTTCATGGCCGAAGTGGCCGTGGACACAACAACCGGGAAGACCGCCGTGGAAGGGTACACCGTTATCGCCGATGTGGGCAAAATCAACAACCGTCTGGCCGTGGACGGCCAGATTTACGGCGGCGTGGCCCAGGGGATCGGTCTGGCCTTGTCCGAAGATTTCGAGGATTTGAAGAAACACACCTCGCTGAAAGCCTGCGGTATTCCCTATGCCAAGGATATTCCGGACAAGTTCGACATTCACTATGTGGAGACCCCCCGGCCGGATGGTCCTTTCGGCGCCGCCGGTGTGGGCGAGCTGCCCTTGACCGCCAGCCACGTGGCTGTGATCAACGCCATTGCCAATGCCACCGGTGCGCGGGTGCGCAATTTGCCCGCCCTGCCGGAAAAGGTGCTGGCCGCCATGAAGCAGGCATAGCGCGGTTTGCAGGAGACGATCCTGCTGTGGGCAACGATGGGGATTGCGTTTCCTGAAAACGGCTATCCATATACGCAAAGGCGAGTCCCTTCGGCAGGGATTCGCCTTTGCCGCATAGTGTCCGTCCCACACACTGAATAGAGGAGATCCATGGACCAACAGGCACTGCGGGCGCTGGAATACCGGTGCATTCAGGAGGAGCCGCCCTGGTGTATTGCCGCCTGCCCGCTGCATGTGGATATCCGCGGGTTTGTAGGGCACATCGGCCACGGCCGCTGGGCGGATGCCTGGAAGGTGCTTCGCAAGCATCTGCCGGTGCCCGGCATTTTGGGGCGCATCTGCGATGCTCCCTGTGAAGCGCGCTGCAAACGGCAGGAAGCCGGCGGCGCCGTTCGTATCGGCGCCCTGGAGCGGGCCTGCGTCGGGACCGACCCGCCCGCGCTCCGCGTCCAACGCCTACCGTCCAAGGGGAAAACAGTGGCCGTTGCAGGCAGCGGCCTGAGCAGCCTGACCGTGGCCTGGGATCTGGTACGAAAAGGCTATGCCGTTACCGTTTTCGAATCACGGGATGCACCGGGGGCATCGCTCTTGTGTCATGGTTTCAACAGGTTGCCTGCCGTTGTGATCGCCTCGGAAACGTCCGTACTCACCCGATGGGGCGTTCAGTTCGAATGCGGCAGCGACCCGGAGACCCCGGCGGTGGTCGCCCATTGTCTCGGGGCGTTCGACGCAGTGTATCTGGGGCTCGACGCTGTCGCCGGCGGGCTGGCGTGGGATGCCGGGCGCGGCGGCGACGGTGTGATCCGGATAAATCCAGGCACCGGAGAGACGTCCCGCGAGGGGCTTTTTGCCGGCGGACGGACCGATTCATTGGTGTGGCAGGCGACCCAGGGACGCTGGGCCGCCACATCCATCGATCGGTTTCTGCAGGGCGTGTCCCTGACCGCCGGTCGCGACAGGGACGGCCCTTTTGAGACCAGGCTGTTTACCAGCCTGGCGGGTGTGGCGCCGCTGCCCCCGGTGGCGATGGCCGATGCCGACGCAGGTTACGCACCGGCGGAAGCCGAGGCCGAGGCATTGCGCTGCCTTCAGTGCGAATGCCTCGAGTGCGTCAAGGCGTGTGACTATTTGAAGCAATTTCGCGCCTATCCTAAAAAGTATGCCAGAGAAGTCTACAACAACCTGTCGATCGTGATGGGTGAGCACAAGGCCAACCGGCTGATCAATTCCTGCAGCCTGTGCGGTCTTTGCGAGCAGATCTGCCCCAACGACTTTGCCATGCAGGACCTTTGCTTGAGCGCGCGCCAGATCCTGGTGGACACCGGCAAGATGCCGCCCTCGGCCCATGAGTTCGCCCTGCTGGATATGGCCTTCAGCCAGAGCCCGCGGTTTTCGATGGCCCGGCATCAGCCCGGTTATAACGCGAGCGCCCACGTGTTTTTCCCGGGATGCCAGCTCTGCGCATCGGCGCCGGGGCAGGTCGATGCGGTTTATGCCCATCTGCGCGGCGCACTTGCGGGCGGGGTCGGGTTGATGCTGGGGTGCTGCGCGGCGCCGGCCCACTGGGCCGGGCGTCGTGAGTTGTTTGATGCGGCCGCAGCAAAAATAACGGAAAGCTGGGACGCCATGGGGCGGCCGGGGATGATTCTGGCCTGTTCCACCTGCCTGCGGATGTTCAAGGATCACCTACCCACGATTCCGACGCGCGCGCTCTGGTCGGTGCTTGAAACGCACCCGGCGGCTGCCGCTGCGGCCAGAGTTGCCAGGCCCTTGGCCATTCACGATCCCTGCACCACGCGCGCAGAAGCGGAACTTCAGGCATGCATCCGCCGGCTCCTGGCCGGCGCCGGATGCGAGACAGAAGAACTGGTGCTGGGGCGGGAGAAAACCGAATGCTGCGGATTTGGCGGGTTGATGCAAAACGCCAACCCGCAGCTCGCCCGGGAGGTGATCCGGCACCGGGCGCAGCGCAGCGACAGCGATTACATCACCTATTGTGCCATGTGCCGGGATACGCTGGCCGCTGCCGGAAAACGGGTGATCCATCTCTTGGATCTCTTCTTTCCCGATCCCGATCACCCCGAGCCGGCCCTTCGCCCGCGGCCGGGATGGAGCCGGCGGCAGGAAAACCGCGCTCGGCTCAAAGCGCGGCTGCTGGAAAGTCTATGGGGCGAGGTATCTGAAGAAAACCGCGATCACCCGCCCGTCACAGTGAAGATATCCCCGGAGGTGGCTGAGCGGCTGGACAAACGGCGCGTTCTGATCGACGATCTGAAGCAGGTCATCGCACACGCCGAGGCCAGTGGTGAGCGGTTTTTTCACTCTGAAAGCGGGCATTACATCGCGGCCCATACCCCTTACAAAGTCACCTTCTGGGTCGAGTACGCCCCCGTCGACGGGGGCTTCGCGGTGTATAACGCCTATACCCATCGCATGGCGGTGCTCGGCCCATGAAATCAGACACGGTGCGGCCCGAAGATCTTGAGTGGCGATGCGCCCCCTGCGGCCGGGAGCTGGTTGTCGGTCCGGTCAACGTGGCCTATATGGGCCATCGCTTTACCGCGGATTTGCCCTATTGCCCGGACTGCAAAAAAGTGTTGATCCCGGAGCCGGTGGCGCTCGGCAAGATGGCCGAAGTCGAACAACTGCTGGAAGATAAATGAGCCCGGTCAATCTATATGAATCAGACGCAATGCGGGTCGTAACCGGCCCGCTCATCCGGCCCGGCGGATTCGCGGTGACGGATCGGGGACTGGCCTGCTGCCCGTTGACAGCCGGAGATCGCGTCCTGGATGTCGGTTGCGGGACCGGCGCGGTTGTCGATTATCTGCGGCGCCATCACGGTCTGGCGGCCGCGGGGATCGATCTTTGCGCCGCCCTGCTCACCGAGGGCGCAAAAGCCCATGGCGGAGCGCCCCTGATGCGCGGGCGGGCCGAGCAGCTTCCGGTGGCCGCCGGCCGCTTCAGCGCGGTGCTGAGTGAATGCGTGCTGTCTCTGTGCGCCGATCCCCACGCCGTGTTGCGCGAGGCGTGGCGGGTTCTGATACCCGGCGGGCATCTCATCTTGACGGATATTTATGCCCGGATGCCGGTGGTTGCGGCAGTGGCGGAACGCGTACCGGTCAACAGTTGCCTGCGGGGCGCCGTTGACCGGCTTACCGTGGAAAGCCGTATCGCGGCCGCGGGTTTTGATGGCGTCTTTTGGGAAGACCACACCCCGGCGTTAATCCATTTGGCCGCCGAGATGGTCTGGAACTTTGGGTCCCTGGATGAATTCTGGGCAGCGGTGGGCGGTCCCGACACGGCCGCAGCCATGAGTCGGGGCGGCGGTTGCGGGTGCCGCCGTCCGGGGTATTATCTGCTGGTGGCGCGAAAGTGTGGGGGATAAGTCGAGGCATACCATGGACGATACGCTGATACGCATGATGCAATTGGGCCGGAAGGGCTACACGTGCAGCCAGATCATCATGCTGCTGGGGCTGGACGTGCGCGGGGAGAGCAATCCGGGACTGGTGCGGGCTATGAGCGGTCTGGCCTACGGGTGCGGCAGCGGTCGCGGCAGTTGCGGCACGCTTACCGGCGGGTGCTGCCTGTTGGCCCTGTACGCCGGAAAAGGCGGCGATGGAGAGACCGCCTCAGATCGCCTGGCGCTCATGCTTCAGGAGCTGACCGAATGGTTTGCCGAGCGCGTCGGCTGCACCGACAGGGAAATGAGCTGCGATGCCATCGTGGGCGACGGCGGTCCGGCTGCTTCGCGCCAGCGCTGCGGGGAGCTTGTGGCCGACACCGTCGCCAAGGTTATGGAAATTCTGACCGCCAATGACATTGATCCCTGAGGGCAATGAATCACCACGAAGTCACGGAGTACACGGAGAAGCTCAAACGCAGTTGATTTTGATTGCAGAATCTCCGTGTCCTCCGTGACTCCGTGATTCAACATCACTGTTGGGATGAGATCCGCTGGCGCTTTCTGGTTAACGGATTTTGGGGAGAAAAGCTTATTGCCGGTCTTGACCGATAGAATCCATACCGAAAGCTTGTGCCCGGTCTGCCTGAAGCGCCTGCCGGCGCAGCGGTTGCTCGCGGGAGACGAGGTCCATCTGGTCAAAACCTGCCCTCAGCACGGTGAATTTCGCACCCCCGTCTGGCGGGGAATGCCGGCCTTCGAGCACTGGCAACGGCCCAAGATACCGGTCGCACCGCCGGTGCTTTTGAGCCTTCGGGAAAAAGGCTGCCCGTTCGATTGCGGGCTCTGCGGCGATCATCGGCAGCGGTCCTGTACGATCATTATCGAAGTCACTCGGCGCTGCGATCTGGCCTGTTCGTATTGTTTTGCCGCCGCGCCTTCCCACGGACCCGAGCCTTCCCTGGAAGCGCTCGCCGAGCTGTTTCGCCGTGCGGCGCAAGCCGGGCCGGGAAGCAATATCCAGTTGTCCGGCGGCGAGCCGACCTTGCGCGACGATTTGCCCGCCATTGTGGCAAAAGGCAAGGCGCTGGGGTTTCATTTTATTCAGGTCAACACCAACGGCGTGCGACTTGGCCGGGACCCGGCGTTTGTCGAAGCCTTGAAACAGGCGGGGCTGGCTTCGGTATTTCTGCAATTTGACGGCACCGAGGACGATATCTACCGCCGCCTCAGGGGGCGCCCGCTGGTTCAGGAGAAACGCGCCGCCATCGAGGCCTGCGCCGCGCACGGCATCGGCGTCGTTCTGGTACCGACCGTGGTCCCCGGCGTCAATACCCACCATATCGGCGCCATTCTTCAGGCCGCCCTTGACTGGGTGCCGGCGGTGCGCGGCGTCCATTTCCAGCCGGTCAGTTATTTCGGGCGTTATTCCGGCGCGCCCGATGCGGCGGCGCGCATTACCCTGCCGGAGGTGATTGCCGCCATCGAAGACCAGAGCGGCGGGCTGTTTCAGGCGGCGCATTTCGGGCCGCCGGGGTGCGAAAACGCACTGTGCTCGTTTCACGGCCAATTCATAAAAATGCCCGGCGGGAAAGTGATGCCTCTGAAAACACCCGCCTCGGGAGCGTGCTGTGCGGCCCCCATCAACGCCGATGTGGGCGCTGCCCGGGCCATATCCGCCGTGGCGCGGCAATGGACCGGGCGTGCGCTGCGGCTGACCGGGACAGCGGCGGACGATGCCTGTGCTTGCCAGGGTGCCGGGGCACCGCCCGGCAACAAAGAAGGACCCGTGCCCTTGAGCCTGGATACCTTTATCGACCGGGCGCGCACCCATACGTTTTCGGTTTCGGCCATGGCGTTTCAGGATGCCTGGACCGTGGCACTGGACCGTGTTCGTGATTGCTGCATCCATGTAATGGCCCCCGACGGCCGGCTGATCCCCTTTTGTCTCTACAATCTCACCGCAACCGACGGCAGGAGGCTGTATCGTCTGTGACGCACCTGTCAATAACACCTCTGGAGGCCTGGGTCGCGGCCCGGATCGGCGCACCGGCCGATCAGGGGTTGCCCCGGCAGATGCTGAGGGACTACCAGCTTGCAAAGCTCCGGGACACGCTGCATGTCGTCAAACGCCGCAGCCCTTTTTACCGGCGTCATTTGGCCGCCCACGCTCCGGAGGCCCTGCAGTGCCTGAACGATCTGGGCGGGTGGCCGCTGACCAGTGCCGATGATTTGAGAAAAGATCCGCTATCGTTTTTGTGTGTTTCCCAGAGCGCGGTGCAGCGGGTGGTGACGCTGCCGACCCGGTTGCCGGAAGAGCGCCCACGACGCCTTTTTTTCAGTGCCGGCGATCTGGAATTGGCCATCGATTTTTTTCACCATGGGTTCAGTAAACTGGTGGCTTCCGGGCAGCGGATGCTCGTTATGATGCCCAGCCGGCGGCCTGACAGCGTGGGCGATCTGCTGGCACGGGGGCTGGCCCGCCTTTCGGTGACGGCAATCGCCCACGGACCGATGCAATCGCCCGAAGCCGTGGTGGATGTCGCGCTGAGAGAACACATCGATTGTATGGTGGGGCCGCCTTCGGAGATGATCTGCCTGGTGCGTTATTCCGGCGCCGCCCGCATACCGCCAGGGCAAATCCGGAGTGTCTGGCTGGGTACGGAAAATACCCGCCGTTCCACGGTGGATGAGATCAGCCGCTATTGGGACTGCCCGGTGTATCAGCACTACGGTGTGGCCGAGCTGTGTCCGGGCGGCGGGGCGCAATGCGGTGCCCGTGACGGTTTTCATCTGCGCGAGGCGGATGTGTTCATCGAGATCGTGGACCCCCGGACGGGCCGGCCGGCACCGGACGGCACCGCAGGGGAGGTGGTGGCGACCACGCTCACCCGCCAGGCCATGCCGTTGGTGCGCTACCGGACCGGGCATTTGGCCGCCATCATGACAGCGCCCTGCCCCTGCGGCAGCCGATTGCGTCGGCTGACATCGATTTTACATCGATTCGCCGGTTAAAGCACCATCTTCAAGTTGACCTTGCGTGAAGTACTGAATATGAACCACCAAGAACCTGTCGCGGCATTGCCGCAACCCAGAACCGTCGCCCGCGCAGAGACGCCGAGGCGCAGAGAACACCCGTTATCGAAGTCATTTAAGTTTGATGAAACCGTAAAAAAGTAATTTTCTCGCTAAGGCGCTAAGCACACAAAGAAATTTTATTTAATATCAATGCCTTATCTTTGCGCTCTTTGCGGCTTTGCGAGAGACCCCGACTTTTTACGGGACTATCAAGTTTGGTGCAATAACAGATCTCGAAAAACCGCCAGCGCTGAAAGGAGCTTTGTCCAATGGACCCCATTGTTTCCGCCGCGTGTGAACTGCTATCTGAAGGGAAAGCATTTGTCCTGGCCACCATCACCAGTCAGCAGGGGTCGACCCCCCGGACGGCCGGAACGCGAATGTTGATCACCGCGGCGCAGGCAATCTTCGGCACCATCGGCGGCGGTCTTTTAGAGGCCAGGACCATGCAGGCCGCAGCGGTGATGACCGACGCCGCACCCGCTCGATTTCTGAGCTTTGATCTGACCAATCATGAGGCCGCGGCCATGGAGATGATTTGCGGCGGCCGGGTCGAAGTGCTTTTGGATTATATCGGACCCACAGAAGAGAACCGGGCGCTCTTCACCGGCTGGCGCGCGGCGCTGTCCCAGGGACGTAAGGCGATGCTGGTCTCCGTGGTGGTCGGCAGCAAAACGCAGATCGAGCGGATCGATCATGCGCTTTTAGGTGACGACGGCGGAGTGCTGGGCGCTCTGGAATGTTCTTCTGAGGTGAAAGCGCAGTTGTCTTCTCTGGCGGCAACGTCAGTGGGTGTTCAAGTCCTGAACCTGGAAGGCAGACTATGGGTGGCGCATCCGGGTGACATTGCCCCGACGATTTATCTCTTCGGCGCAGGCCACGTTGCCCGGCCCACGGCTCATCTGGCGGCTATGGTGGGGTTTTCCGTGGTGGTGCTGGACGACCGGCCGGATTTCGCCGATGCCGGCCGTTTTCCCGATGCCGCGGCAGTGAAGACGCTGCCGAGTTTTGATGCCGCTTTCGAGGGGCTGGAGGTCACTGATGACACTTACATCATCATCGTCACCCGGGGTCACCTCCATGACCGGGATGTGCTGGCAAAAGCGCTGAAGACACCGGCCGCCTATATCGGCATGATCGGCAGCCGGCGAAAGCGCGATACCATTTACGAGAGCCTGTTGAAAGATGGTTATACTGCCGGCGATATCGCCCGGGTGCACAGCCCCATCGGTTTGGCCATCGGTGCGGACAGCCCGGAGGAAATCGCTGTGAGCATCGTGGCCGAACTGATCGCCGTGCGGGCAGGAATAAATACATAAGGGCGTCATTCGCATGCTCCAGTCCCGCATTGTGGGCATGCCGATGTCAGGTTCAGATCTATTTAAAATCGATCCGGATTATGGCGCGCTAACAACCATTGAAACAGCGCCGGATGGGTGCCGGGTGCTGGATGCAAACCGTTCTTTCGAGAATATTTGGTAAAATATGAGCGCCGCTCTGAGAATAAGTAAAGAAAATCCCGGTAATAGATTCGGTTATAAAAAAGGCGCCCCTGAACATCCCGGAGTTGTCAGGCTGAAAGCACGATTCGGTATTGACTTATGCAAAGTGAATCGGGTAGTAAAAATTATCCCTCAATTTAAGCAGCACTTCAAGTCCGCCGCTTCTTAATCGACCGCTCCCCGTTCAGGCTGCTTTAATTGTAGCCCGATCCCCGGCCAAAGAAATCGTAACAGAAAGATCGATCCGATCGACCGTTGGCATTCCTGGTTATGGAGCAGCGTGTCTTCGCTATGAATAAAGGCATGAACGTCAAGATTGCTCGTAATCAATCAACAGTGGAGGATTAAGTCATGAAAGTGGGCGACGAAGTTTTTATCAGTTATCCGTCCGCCGTTCAGTTTGAGACGAAGGGCGCTCCCGGTGCCACGAAGGGCAAAAAACCGATTAACGAGCTTTTGTGGGGCGACTGGGCAAGCATCGAAACCATTGATGGCGAATGGGTGGGCATCCGATCACGCGGCCGCAGTGGGTGGGTCAACCAAAAGAACCTTCAGGCCAATCGACTTCTGGAGGTGAATTTTGTTGATATCGGTCAGGGCGATGGATGCCATATCCAGACGCCGGAAGACAAGGCCATCGTTATTGACGCCGGAGAGGGCGATAACATGTATCGCTTTCTGCGCTGGCGGTTCGGTAAGTTTGCCCAGAAGTTTACGTTCGAATCGTTCATCATCACTCATCCGGACAAAGATCACTATTTTGGCTTTACACCGTTGCTGGAAAGCGACAAGGTGTTCGCCGAGGTCCTGTATCACAATACCATCGTCGAACAGGTGGCCGCCGGAAAGAGCACGCTTGGGGCCGAAAAAAAGGTGAATGGCACCACATATATCACCGGTCTTGTCCAGACGATGGATGATCTCAAAAAAATCACGGACAGCAGTGCCCGGCGTGGCAAGCGGGTTTACCCCAAAATGCTAAAAACCGCCGTCGATTCCGGCCGCGTGAAGGACATTGTCGGGCTTCTGTCCAGTGCGGACTGGACAGCGCCCATCTATCTGCCGGGCTACGGCCCGCAGGACAATCGGGGAATGACCTTGAAAATCCTCGGACCGGTGCCTCAATACCTTCAACCCGGAAAGCTCGGCCTGCCGAAACTGGGGAGTCAGGGCGTGACCAAAAATGGTCACTCGGTAGTTTTACTTCTTGAAACCGGAACCGTCAGAATATTTCTTGGCGGAGATCTCAACACATCATCTCAGGACTACCTGTTAGAGCATTACACGGGACTTGATCCGAATCCGAAGACGCCTGCGGCCGTGGAAATGTTGGCCACCGAGGGGCGAAAGCATTTGCAGGTCGATATCGCCAAGGCATGCCACCATGGCAGCGCCGATGTATCTACCAATTTCCTGCAGGCAACCAATCCGCTTGTGACCATTGTTTCAAGCGGGGATGACGAGCCGCATTCCCACCCGCGTCCAGACACGCTGGGGCTAATCGGAAAATACAGCCGTTCGGAGCGGCCGCTGATTTTTTCCACCGAGCTGGCCCGATCGGGCAATGAGAGCATCAAACATCCTAATATCGTGAGGCGCGAGCTGCGTGCGGCAATCGATAAGGAGACGGCGATTCTCAAGGATCCGGCAGCCACAGAAGCACAGAAGCAAAAGGCGGATGAGCGCCTTGAGGCCCATCTTTCAGTCATTCAACGATCTGTCGCAAATTACGGGATGATCAATGTGCGGACCGATGGTGATCGCGTGATCATCGCCCAGCGCCTTGAAAGGGCGCGTTCCAAATCAAAGCGCTGGGATATCTACCGGTTTGAGAGCGATGCCCGCGGTCGTTTGAACTATATTCGGTAAGGCAGAAATCGAAATGCAACCTGGGAGAAAACAATGGCAGAAAATTTCATCGAGTACCGAACGGGGTACAAATATCAACTGGCAGAGGATTACACCATAAAAATAGCCATAAAGCCCAAAGCGGATATCGATACTCAGTTTATCGCTTTAGACACAAATGGAAACCTGACGATCAAAAGCGGTTATGCCTGGGACGGCACGTCGGGGCCGGTCGTCGATACGGACAGAAACCTAAGAGCGTCATTGGTTCACGATGCGCTTTATCAATTAATGAGAAAACGAAAACTGTCCAGTCAGGCGCATAAGGACGATGCTGACAAACTGTTTCGCAAATTGTGCGTCGCCGACGGCGTGCCGGCGGCCGTCGCCGGCATTTACTACGAAGCGCTGAAAAAACTGGGGAAACCCGCCACCGACCCCAAAAATGCAAAAACAATTCATCGCGCGCCCAAAGCGGAAAAGGCATGAGTTTCCGGCAGATTTTTCTGCCGTTTCAGGCCGAGAAAATCCTTCGCCGGTTTACAGCCACCGGTGACGCCGTACCTCCGGGCGGGATACCGCGTGTATGAGCGGTTGTTTTTTATTTGCCGAAAGTGCATTTCGGAAAGCTGCAGGATGTGCAATTCATGCAAAGCCCTCCGAGGCCCAGGCGCGCCAGATCCGCCCGGTTGATGCGAACGCCCGCCAGCAGACGTGGCAGCAACAGGTCGAAGCTGGTGGTCTGGTGAAACAGGGCACAGGCCGGGACACCGATGATGCGGACAGCGCCGATTCGGGCGATCAGTGTCATGGCCCCCGGCAGAACCGCCGCACCGTACAGAATGTCGGTGGCCCCGGCGTCCTGGAGCCCTTTTCGGGTCATGTCGTCCGGGTCGACGGACAGACCGGCCGTCGTCACCAGGATTTGGCTGCCGGCGTCGATCAATCGGCCGACCCCTTCGGCGATCGCTGCCGCATCATCGGGGGCGATGACGGTTGCCGCCACCGTGCATCCGTATCGAAGCGCTTTTTCCGTGATGATGGCCTCGAACCGGTCCTGGACCAATCCTTGGAAAACTTCCGTTCCGGTTATCAGGATCCCGATGCGGGCGGGCGTAAGCGCTTTGACTTCGAACAGCGGAACGCCACCAATCACGGCCATGGCGGTTTTGAATCGATCGGTGGATAGAAGCAGCGGAATGGCCCGTGTGCCGGCAATCGTGTCGCCCCGGGCGACCCGGCTGAAGTTCTTCAGACTCGCGGCCATCACCTCGGGAACGAGATTGAATCTCATCAGCCGGTCCTCGTCGACAACCAGCAGGCCCTCGGTATCGGCCAGGATGTTCATTTTGCCTTCGCGCGGGGCACCGCCCACGCGGGTTCCGGCGCCGGCCATGGCGCCAGCGAACCCCTGGGCGGCTTGGTCTTCGTGAATGAAGCCATCCGGCACTCCGGTGGCGCCTTCCACGTAAATCCGGGAGCGACCCATTTGCTGCAGGCGGCACACGTCACCACCGGTGATGACCTGCCCTCTTTCAAATTCCGGCCCCTTCGATTTGCCGGGAACGATGCGTGTCATGTCATGGAGCGCTTTTTTCCCGACGGCCGCTTCGACCGGAACCGCTCTCAGGACGGGTGCGGCGATAGCGATGGGTGCCGGCAGGGCGCCGCCGGAGGGCACATACGGCGAGGGGCCCAGGCAACTGCGGCACTGCGCGCCGTGACGCACCGGATAGGCCTCGCCGCACGATGGGCAGATGGCGATGGCGCCCTTGCTGCGCTTGATGAGCGCTTCGGCCCCGATCTGGATCGGCTGCACGGAAAACATACGCTGGCTTGAGCAGCGGATATGTTCCCGGATGGCATCGGAGTTTTGTTCGTGCTTTGGCTTTCGCTTCATGAGCCAGTCGTAGACGTCATCGAACTGGCTGAGTTTACGATCGTCCACGAACGCGCGCACGCCCGCTCCGGTAAACTTGTCGAAAAGGCTGACGGCATACCGTCCCAGGTGAACGATCCGCAGCCATCCGTTGCCCACCGTACAGGGGGTGAGCAACTGAACGGCGTCGGGAAGACACCAGTGCGTTTCGCAGATGGCGTAGTAAAGAATGTCCGCTGGCAGTCTGCGTTTGGCAGCGGTGACCATGCAGGCGCCGAGGATCAGGCCGGGCGCCGGGTATCCGTGAAATTGCCTCGCGGTTTCGAGGAACTCCTCGAAGCGGTATCCATCGATGATGTCGCTGCCAGCCGGTGCGAGGTCGGTATCTTGTCGTATCATGGGAGCTGTCTTTTTTTGGGATATACCGTTCGGTATCTGGCGGTCATGATGTCAGCCAGCTGGTCAATCAGGGCCAGGGCACGTTTTTTCGATCCGCACAGCGCAGGCTTTGTACTCGGCCGTCAGGGTGTTCGGATCGAAAACGGCGTTCGTCAGCCAGTTGGCATTGGCCTCCCGGAAATGGAAGGCCATCCACACCAGCCCCTCGGGGACCTCGGGCGTTACGTTGGCACGCACCGGCACCGAGCCCCGGCGCGAGCTGACGCGGATCATTTCGCCGTGTGCGATGTCGAGGCGCCGGGCGTCGGCGAAGGAGATATCGGCGGTCTCCTCGCCAAGCAGATCGTTGAGGCCTTCGCATCGGCCGGTTTGGGTGCGGGTATGGTAGTGGTAGAGCCGGCGGCCGGTGCTGAGTACCAGCGGGTACTCATCGTCGGGGACTTCCGCCGGCGGGGTCCACTCAACCGCCTGAAATCGGCCCTTGCCACAGGTGAACTGGCCGAAGCGGTGCAGAATCGGGGTGCCGGGATGCTCCGGGGTGGGGCAGGGCCACTGGAGCCCGTCGCCCGCGATGCGTTGGTACTTGATGCCCCCCAGGCTCGGGGCCAGCATGGAAATCTCGTTGTCCCAGATGTGCTGCGCGCTCTTGGATGCCCACTGGTAGCCGAAGCGCCGGGCGATCTCGCGGAAGATCCACCAGTTGGGCCGGGCCGCGCCAGGCGGCGGGCTGGCGGTCCGCACCCGGCTGACCCGTCGTTCGCTGTTGGTGAAGGTGCCGTCGTTTTCACTCCAGGCCGCCGCGGGCAGCACCACATGGGCAAACCGGGTGGTTTCGGTGGGAAAGATATCCTGGCATACGAGAAACTCAGCCGAGGCCAATTCGTGTTCTACTTTGCGGATGTCGGGCTCGGTGTTGGCCAGGTTTTCGCCGAAGATGTAAAAGCCGCGGACGCTGCCATCGACCAGCCCCTCCATCATCTGGGGGATCATCAGCCCAGGCTTCTGGGACAGACCGGTGGTCTGCCAGGCGGCGGCGAATTTCTCGGCGATGGTGAAGTCGGCCACCGTCTGATAGCCGGGGTAGACATTGGGCAGCGCTCCCATGTCGCAGGCCCCCTGCACGTTGTTCTGACCCCGCAGGGGGTTCACCCCGCCGCACTCAAGACCCATGTTGCCCAGGAGCATCTGCAGGTTGGCAACGGACATGACGTTGTTCTTGCCGCAGGTGTGTTCGGTGATCCCCAGGGTGTAGCAAACCATTACCGGCTTCACGGAGGCCAGCAGCCGGGCCACTTCGCGGATCGTGCCGGCGTCGATGCCGCAGATATCGGCCACCGACTCCGGCGGGCAGGCCGCCACCGTATCCCTAAGCGCTTCGAAACCGGTGGTGTTGGCTTCCACGAAGTCCCTGTCATAGAGGTCTTCGGCGATCAGGACGTTCATGATGGCGTTGAGCAGGGCGATGTCGCTGCCCACCTTGAGCGGCAGGTGCACGTCTGCGAAATCCACAAGGCGGTGGCGCCGGGGGTCCGCCACGATCAGCTTGGCCCCCTTCATCACCGCATTCTTCAGGAAGGTGGCCGCCACCGGGTGGGCCTCGGTCATGTTGGAGCCGATAACCAGAAACATCTTCGCCCTGGAAAACTCGTTGAAGGAGTTCGTCATGGCGCCCGAACCGAATGTTGTCGCCAGCCCGGCGACGGTCGGGGCATGTCATGTGCGGGCGCAGTGGTCGATGTTGTTGGTTTTGAACACCGCCCTGAAGAGCTTCTGCATCTGGTAGGAGTCTTCGTTGATGCTCCGGGCGCAGCTCACCCCGGCCAGGGCGTCGGGGCCGCTTTCGGCAATAATTTTCCGGAATCGATCCGCCACCAGGTCCAGGGCCTCGTCCCAGGAAGCCTTGCGGAACCCGTTGTCTTCCCGGATCAGCGGCGTCTTGAGCCGGTCTTCCGAATAGATGAAGTCGTAGCCGAAACGACCTTTGACGCAGAGCCGCCCCTGGTTGGGCTCGGCGTCTTCGACGCCGGTAACCTTGACGATTTTGCCGTCAACGACATGCAGCCGCTGTTGGCAGCCGACCCCGCAGTAGGGGCAGGTGGTGCGCACGGTCTCTTCCTTCCACGGGCGCCAATGGTAACGGGCCTTTTTTTCCACCAGGGCGCCCACCGGGCAGGCCTGGACGCATTCGCCGCAAAACACGCAGTCCGATTCGGCCAGCGTCCGGTCGCCGCCGGTGACAATCTTCGCCTTGGCCCCGCGATAGCCGAAACTGATGGCGCGGTTGACCTGAACCTCGTTGCAGGCCTGAACGCATCGGCCGCAGAGAATACATCTAGAAAAATCCCGGACGATGAGCGGGTTGTCCAGTTCGGGCGGATAGGCTGCTGCCGCCGCCGATTTTCCCGGGGCCGTCACCTGGTAGGCGTAGGCCAGGCTCTGGAGTTTGCAGTCCCCCCAGACCGGGCACAGTTCGTCTGCGCGGTCGTTTTCATGGACACCGAGCTGGAACGCCGTCCAGTCGGCGTTGCCGGGATCGGCGATGGCGCAGTTGTGGTTGCCCGATGCCAGCATCAGTTCAAGTATGGCCTTTCTGGCCGAGATCACCAGCGGCGAGTGGGTCTGTACGATCATGCCGGCGGCTGCCGGCGTGCTGCAGGCCGCCAGCAGGCTCCGGGCGCCGGTCACTTCCACGACGCAGATGCGGCAGGCCCCGGTGGGACTGAGTCCCTTCAAATGGCACAACGTCGGGATGGCGATGCCGTTGTCCCGGGCAACGTGGAGAATTGTTTGCCCGGCGGTGAAGGTTACCGTTCGGGCATCGATTGTCATGGTAGGTTCAGTCGTCACCGCCACAGTGCCACTCATGATTAATGTTCCTCTGATATCAGTGATTTGCTTCCACCTTACTTACAGACACGAAGTGCTCCTGGAAGGCCACGGCGCCGCTGGCTTTGTCGTAGATATCGAAGCCGTTGGGCATGAATTTATTGTCGGCAAGCCCGCGACCGAACGTCCGGCTCACAACCTGCAGCTGGTGTCCGAAACCGTGGATCCCTTTCTTACCAATGCGATCTTGCCGCGTTACAGGTGATTGTCGTCTGCCGGAAATAGAATGCACGGCGGCTTGACAAAATATTGCAGATATCATTTTTGATATATCGAAGTGCATTCTGGTTTTTAGGAAATACGGCAAATGCATAACGCAAACGCCTTTTGATGTCAATTTTGATATCATTGGCCGGTAAGCCAACTTGAAAAGTTTCTTGAAACCAACTCAAAATAACGATAGATTACACTTGCCTGGTCGATTGCTGATTGTTTTTTGAGGGAGGATGGGGGGCGAGCATGCAGAAAAAGGGCAGGAAGACGCCTCAATCAGAGGGAAGACATGGATAACGATAAACGGCCGTTTTCCATTCGATCCAAAATATGGATCGAAGACAGCGACAAGGGGGTCGTCTTCGGGCTCGGGCGGTATAAAATACTCGAGGCCATCGGCAGATGTGGATCGCTCCAGGCAGCGGCCAAAGATTTAAAAATGAGCTATCGTGCCGTCTGGATACGTGTGCGTTCTTCCGAGGAGCGCATCGGCAGACAACTGGTCGTGCGTGATGGCAAAGGCTCCCGCCTGACGTCGTTTGCAGAAGACCTGATGAAGCGATTCAAACGTCTCCAGACCATTGTGGAAACCGAGTCCGATGACGTTTATGACAGTCTGATGTCCGATCGACTGGATTAAAGAGTGCTGGCAACACTGCCGGTGTATCACCGAGCAGCTAACTCGCGTAATCGCTCCAACTAATCGGGCGGTGGGCTATGAAAGTTTTTATATCAAATATGATATGGATGGGATAAAATAGGTGTCAGTTTCCGTTTCTAATGAGAACTTCGCCAAACTCCGATCCGGGATTTCTTAAGTGTCTGAAATCAAGAGAGCGAAAATTGCCCTGTGCATTGAAGAAAAGGAAGCCAGGAGAGATTGCCCCGATCGCGTTCTATTCGAGCTGTGGGGTGAAGAGATGATCGAAAAGAAGGTAAAGCCTAGCGCCAACAGCGGACGGGTGTATTTGCCTCCGGGATGGGTTGGCCGGAAAGTAAAAATTATCCGAATCGATTAAAACAATCCTGACCAACGATTGAACCTCATCTCAAAAAGATCAAGGCAGCCTGCCTTATCCTTGCCGGGGGGCGGGGCAAAAGACTGACGCCGGAAAAGCCGCTTTTTGAGATCTGCGGGAGTCCGATCATTGAGCGCGAGGTAAGCACTGGGGCGCCTTTCTTCGAGGAAGCCTGATTCATCACCAAAACTCAGGAAAAGACGAAGATGCTCTTCGACTCGATTATGGTTTCTGGTCCTGATATCCTCAATTCAGTCTCCCAAAAAGTCCTGGAGGAAATCCGCCGGACCTTGATTGAACAGGAGAGCGCATATCAGCACAAGTCCACCGTTAAAAGCTTTTCCAGCTTGTGGGCTCACAGCTCCCGAGTCGGGCGTATCGCCCATCGCCTTGCGCGTGCCGAGTCGCTTGAGCCGGAGCCGGCCCTGTTGGCCGGTCTTCTCCATGATGCCGGAAAATTTGCCCAGGGAAAATATCATAAAGACGACATACCAGAGGAGGAGAACGCGGTTCGGTTCGTCGAGCGAATTCTTTCAGGAACCGAATACGAGCGATGGATCCCCACCGTCAACCAGGCTATTTTGCCCATGTACTTGGCGGCGGAAGCCACCAGTGCCATTGGCCGTGCGGTCCACGACGCGGACAGTTTTGAAATGTTACCGCAATGATACTGCCCGCGTTGCTTTTCTTGTCGTATTGACCCATGAGGCCGTATCCGCGCAGATGCGTAGCGTTATGCCGTGGGGCGCTTGAAGGCGGCACTTGGTGATGTGGCTGCCGCCGATAAGTGCTGTGCCCGACTTTCTGTACATGACCGGTTTTTAATCGCACCGCCATTTGCCACCCGTCCCTGCCATCAGTACTTTGCTTACAGGCGCAAACAGCTCACACCGTCGTGCGAAATTCAAAATGACGGAATTGACACCGTTGGCGGTTGCGACATATATTGAATTCAACCTTTCGACAGATGGACCGCATGCACCCATTCGGCCGCGCTTGCTTTCCACCCGTGCTCATGTGGCGTGTTTATGGCACCTCGGTTTTCCCCCATGTCCTCCCTCGGCGCCACCGACGGCGTGCGGCATCGGCTCAAAACGGTTTCAACCCCCATGTGAGAGGAGGATGCCATGAAGCGCAAAGTCCGTAATTACCAGACGCTGCTCGATCTGACCGGGGCCATTGCCGCGGTGCGGGACCCGGAGCAGTTGTGTCATGTTACCGTGGAGCGGATTGCGGAAACCCTCGGGGTGAAAGGCTGCGCCCTTTTTCTCATCGATCGCAAGACAGACGAGTTGGAAATTGCCGCCTCCTGCGGACTCAGTCAGGAATATCTCGACAAGGGGCCGGTGAGTGCGCTGCGCTCCATCGCCGACTCTTTCAAGGATGGGCCGGTGGCCATTTATGACGTGGCCGACGATCCGCGGATTCAGTACCCCGACGCCGCCGTGAAAGAGGGCATCGCCTCCATCATGAGCCTGCCCATGGTGTTTCACGGCAATGTGATGGGCGCCCTGCGGGTTTACACCGCCGAGCCGTGGGAGTTCACCCTCGATGACGTCAATTTCATCCAGGCCGTGGCCCAGCTTGTCGGACTGGCCCTGGATCGCTGCCGTCTGAGCCGGGGGCTGAAGACCAGCATAGAGATTTTAAAGTCCATGAAGGATACCCGAAAGCGCGCGGTGTTCAAACCCGGAGGCGACCGCGCCGCGGTTCAGGGTATCGCGTAATGAGGCAGCGGCTGCCGGCAACGGTATGCATGATCCTGCTGGGGCTGTGGGGCGCCGGCTTTGTCCATGCGGCCGTCGCCGTTATCGCCGTTGATCACCTGGATGCCACATTCGTCCTTCCGCTCGCCCAGTCGCTGCTGTCGCCTGAAGGCCGGGTGAGTTTTGATCAGCGCACCCACGCCCTGGTAGTGGTGGATCGTCCCGATGCCATCGACCGGGTCCGCCACATGCTCGCCCGTCTGGACCGGTCGACCCCGCAGCTTTTGGTCCGGGTACGGACCCGCCGGCCGGGTGAGCTCCAGCGGCGATTGATCGGCGTCTCCGGGCAGGTGTCGGTGCCCAGCGGATCGGTTTCAGTGGGCGGCGGCGCGCCCGATGACGGGCTGCAGATGGCACTGAATGAGCGTGGCCTGTCGGTATCGACCGACGGGGAGCAACTGATCCGGGTCGCTTCGGGCAGCGCGGCCATCATCACACTGGGCGAGGACGTCCCTGCGCGCGCGCGGCGATCCGAAAAGTGCGGCGCCGGTCAGGACTGCCTGTCCACCGGTGAATATCATCGGGTTGCCTCCAGTCTGGAAGTAACCCCGGAACTGCGGGGCGATCAGGTCGTGATGCGGGTGGCCACGGTGGCCGCCGGGGCGCAAGCGGATGCCACCGGGGTCCGGCGCCAGAGCGCTGTCCACACGGAGCTGCGCCTGCCCCTGGGTCAATGGGTCGAGGTCGGCGCAGTGCTTGCCGAGGCCGGCAACGATATGGCCGCCATACTCGAACATTCAAATGGGCAGGAAAATACGCAAGAGGGATTCTGGCTGCGAGTGGACCGCGCGGAACCCTGAGGGCATGGGCTTTGCCAACAGACGATCCTATGGAGAAGACAATGACAAAACGAGTGGTGGTTCTTGGGGCACTTTTGTCGATTATCGCTGCTGTGGGTGTGGCTGGTGCAGCGACCATCCTGCGCTGTAACAACCAACTGGTTCAGGTGGGGGCGGAAAAGTTTGAAGTGTCTCAAAAGTGCGGTGAGCCCCTGTCCAAGGAAGTCGTCGGCGAGATCTCAGTGAAAAGTGCCAACGGCAAGGAGAAATCGACGGTGTCGGTGGAAAAATGGGTGTATGACCTGCAGCCGAGTTTTTACGATGTGCTCACTTTTCAAGGGGGCAGACTGAAAGCGATGGAGTGGCTGCGGAAGTAGCCCGCTTATTTTTGCTTCAACTCCATCTTGATGAGGCGGTTGCCGCGGAAGGTGAGAATGTCGTAGAAGCCGTAGCGCATTTCGTAGATCCACTCTTCGATATAAACTTTCTGCTTTCTGTTGCCCTTGTAGTATGTGGTCTGGCCGACGAAGTCCTTGGACAACGGTGCGCCGCAGTATTCCTCCACGATGAATTTGGGATCGCCGACCTTGACGAGTTTGTGGTCGCAGCGCAGCGTGGTGGCACTCCATGCCGGTGTGACGACGACTATAATCGCCAGCAGCAGGACAAAACCGAAAGCGGCCATTGCGGTGTTATGGGCCGTATCCGGTTGAGCGGTTTTGACGGTTGGTGAGTGAACCCGTTCGAGCATAAAGCGGGTTATACACCTTTTCATGACAAAGCGCATCCCTGGGCCCGAACATTGACAGTCCCGTACAAAGTCGGGATCTCTCTCAAAGCTAACGCACTAATATTAATGAAGTTTATTTTGCACACGAGGGCTTTTTAACCCAAAAAGACGTTCTCGCGCAGAGGCGCGGAGACGCAGAGAACGGCGGGCAATTGAATTGCGCGAGTGCTTTTCCCTGCGTCTCTGCGCCTCTGCGGGAGATATGAATTACAAGATCTCCATGCCCTCCATGCTCCGTAGTTCAACATCACTGTGGGAAGAGACCTACTGGAGCATTATGCACACGCGTAAAAGTGATTTTGAACCACATGGAAACAAGTTGCCCGGGACCGGCGATGTTAGAGGCTGCGGGCGGGACCCACGAGGGCGCTGATAGCGCCCAGTAGTTCGGCGCGGGGGATGGGTTTACTGAAGCAGCGCTCTGCGCCGAGACTGTCCGCCAGTTGCAGGTAGGCTTCGGGGCCCATGCGCGCGCCTCCGGACATGGCGATAATCTTGACGTCCGGAAATTCAGACTTCAATTCGATGATCATCTCGATGCCTTCCTTTTCCGGCATGATCAGATCCGTCAGCACCAGATCGTAGGGCTGCTTCCGAAAGCGGGAGATCCCTTCGGCGCCGTCTGCCGCATCATCCACTGCGTAGCCTTCTTGCGTCAGCATACGGCACAGCATCCGCCGAATCTGGTCGTCGTCATCAATTATCAGTATGCGCGTCATGTTGTGGTCCGTGATGAAGGGGTTGGCCTCTCAAGCAATCAATGGTCGCCAGTAGATCCTGTTTGACGACCGGCTTGGGCAGGAATTTCCGATGTGCCGACAAGCGTGTTTTTTGTATCATGTTACGAAACCCAGTGCAAATAATTACAGGGATATCTGGGCGTATCCGTTCGATGGCGTCGGCGAGCGCATCGCCGGTCATTTCGGGCATGGTCAGATCGGTGATGACCAGGCAAAAGTCCTGGGCGCTGGCTTCAAACGCTTCCAGGGCGGTTTTCGGTCTGGTGAAGGCCGAAACGCGAAAGCCTTCGTGTTCGAGCATGCCGGTGAGCATCCGCACAATGGACGGTTCGTCGTCTACCACGAGCAGACGGTCATTGTTGCCTTTGATGCGCAAGACGGGCATGGGGACCACAACGGTCGGCTTTTCGCTCAACAGGGGCAGGTAGACGTTCACCTGGGTTCCCATTCCCGGTTGGGAATCGAGCGTGATCCGGCCGGCGTGCGCTGCCACGATGCCGTGGACGATGGACAACCCCATGCCGGTGCCTGATCCGGGGCCCTTGGTGGTGAAAAAGGGGTCGAAGACCCGATCTATGTTGTGGGGGGAAATCCCGGTGCCCGTGTCGGTGACCTGCAAGCGCACGTAGCTGCCGACATCCGGTGAAGGCGCCAGGTCGGCATCCGCCGGCAGTGACGTGACCACTTCGGTTGAAATGGTGAGCACGCCACCGCTGCCCTCCATCGCCTGCAGGGCATTGCTGCCCAGGTTGATGATGACCTGGTAGAGTTGAGTGGCATCGGCCAGTACAGTCAGATCTGCGTCTGTCAGGTGATCTTCGATTTCAATGGTGGCCGGAAGGGTCGCCCTCAGAAACCGCATGGCCTCCAGGATGATCGGGGTGATCAGCACCGGTTCACGCCGGGTTTCCTTCTGCCGGCTGAACATTAAAATCTGCTGAACCAGGTCCCTGGCCCGAAGGGCGGCCGTGAAAATCTCCTTGAGGCTCTCTTTGGCTGGACTGTTCGCCGGCAGTTGCTCCTGGGCCATTTCGGCAAAACCGATGATGGGAAACAGGATGTTGTTGAAATCGTGTGCGATGCCGCCGGCAAGCGTTCCGATGGCCTCCATTTTGCGCCGCTGGCGCAGCTGGGTTTCGAGGGCGTTTTCGTGACTGACGTCCCTCAGGGTGGCCACATGGTTGATAATGTTTCCCCGGTTGTCCATGATCGGCGAGACTGTGGCATCCACCCGGTACGGGGGGCTTTCGTCGTCACCCTCAACGATAATGAGGTTGCGCCAGATGCTGCCTTTTTCAATGGTGGCCATGAGATCTTCGGCGGCGGGAGTGATTGCGGCGCTGCCATTTTGGATGATGGCCAGGGGCTGACCGATCGTTTCTATCGCCTGTTTTGCCGTGATGCGGTAAAAGGCCGGGTTGGTGTAGATGATGCGGCCGGTCCGGTCGGTGATGACCACCGCGTCGGTGGACTGCTCGATGGCGGAAGCGAGAATGAGTCGTTCGGTCTCGGCGGCATTGCGCTCTCGGAAGAGATCGTCCAGATCCCCTTTGATGAGCGCAATGGCGTCGTACACCGGTTGCAGCGGGTGATGGACGTCGGGTGCTTCACCGGTCCGGTCCATTCCGTCCGATTCCCAGTTGATGCTTGCGAGAAATCCCAGTAGTTCATCAATGTAAGGCTGAATGCCGGCATCGGCGACCGTCGGCGGCGCTGCGGGAGGGCGCGCCGCCAACGACGGTGTTTTTACCTGGACCGCCAGTTGGCGCGCCGCCGCCATGTCCTCCACAATGCGAACGTCCATGGAGACCAGTGGCCGCAACAGATTGATGGTGGCCCGGGTCATGCGATCGGCGCCGAAGAAGACATGAAGGCGAAAGGCTGGCCGCTCCGCGAACCATCGGCTGATGGCCTCCATGTGGGCTTTTCGGGCCTTGCGTGCGGTGCCGGTCAATCGGCTTACGTCGATGGCCACAATGCACGGCTGAATGCCGGGAGGCATACTGTCGGCGGCCCGGGACAGCGCGGCCATGCTGGGTGCGACATCCTTCAAGGTGTAATGCCCGCTGCAGACACCCAGAAGGATCGTGTCATCGACGATGTCGAACCGAACCTGGTAATTGGGTGCACTATGGGACCAATTGGTTGCATCCAGACAGGTGCTTTCGGGGGGTGTGTCCCAGGCGGCTGTCTCTTTGATCTGACTGGCGGCCAGGGTGATTGCCTGGTGGTGGCTGCCTCTCACGGTTACCGGAATTGGGGCGGGTGCCAGCAGCCTTTTGAGCCAGAGGCCCGCGTTGATGCCGGCCGACGCGTTAAAGACCACAAGGCCGCAGCAGTGGCAGCCGGCCGGCGCGGGCGCGGCGGCCAGTGCTGCTATCTGGTGCAGCGCGGCGCGTACACCGGTATGGGCCACATTCAGAAGCTCAATGTAAGCGCCGCCATGGGGCAGCATTTGGGCGAGCACGGCATTTCGGGTGGCGATCCAGCGGGAAACGGCGGCTTCTTCCATGGGATGGGCCCCGGTGACCCGGGAGGTGATGAGGCGGGCGCCGGTGCATGTCACCGTGGCGTGAAGCCCGTTACCAAGAGCCACCGCTGTCCACTGGGGCCGCTGGGTGATCGGAAGCCCCGTGGACGGGCATCGCAAGTCCTCAGCCGCCGGCGCCGCCGGCCAATCTATGTTGAGCGCCGTCCAGGCGCGCTTCAGCGCATCGGCGGTGTCATCGGCCACCGCCACTGTGAAGTGGTAGCGCGTCACCCGCATGGCCATGCGGATGTTGACTTTGAACAGCGGCGACACATGGCAGCAGATCAGAGCGGCAAGGTTCGGGCGGGCAATGATATCTTTGATGAAAAACCGCCGGGCTTCGAATGTCGCCCGCTGCAGATCACGGTAGTCCTCGATCTGGGCGTAGGGGACGCCGTCACCGATGTTCTCACAAATGACCTTGCGCACCAAAGGAATGACAACCTTCAGCGCGTCGATGGTCACATACCCTTTGACGCGGGTGTAGATCACATGGTCACCGATGACACTGATCTGGGCCTGATAATATGGGGCATCGTGGGTGTAGGTCCAGGCCGCGGACGTGCGTATCGGCAAACCTGAAACAGGGCAGGTCGAGGTCTGTATATCATCAGCTATCTGTGTCGAGGTGCTCGTCATTTAGCGTCGTTCCATCGTCAGCTGTATGAACTCCACCTTATGAACTGGAAAGCTATAGCGTTCGGCGGTGATACTTGTCAAACGTCGGCAGGCGCCGGTGCTCGAGACGTTAGCGCGTCCAGCTGAACAAACTGGCCCCGATGCCCAGAAACACGATGGTCATGACACCCAGAATGGCAAGCTCAGGGAAGACGTCCCACAGACCGGCCCCGTCATTCATGACCCGGCGCACGGCGGTGAGCATGTGGGTCAACGGGAAGATCTTGGCCGCGGCGCGGAGCCATTCCGGCGCGCCTTCCAGAGAGAACCAGACTTCGGAGAGAAACATCATGGGCCAGGAGATGAAGTTGAGCACCCCGGAAGTGAACTCTTCACTGGTGCCCCGTGCGGCCAGAATCAGCCCCAGACCGGTCATACTGAGGCTGCCAAGAAGGAAGATTAAGAAGATGTCACCATAACGGCCCACGACATGGAAAGAAAAGAGCATGTCGCTGCCCAGCCACACCACCGTCAGTGTGAACATTAACAAAAAGACTCTGGACAGGAGTTGGGCGCCGAGATACTCGACGGCGGTCAGCGGCGTGGCCTTGAACCGCCTGAGAACGCCGTTTTTCCGGTATCGGACCACCACATAGCCCACCCCCCATAGCGCGCTGAACATCATGTTCATACCCAGGATCCCGGGAAACAGCCAGTCGATATACCGAATCTCACGGCCGTGGATTTCCTCTTTGACCGCGGTGGCGGCGGTGCCTTGCAGGCTGTCACGAAACAGGGCCGCCATCAGGTACCCGTTGGGGGAGGCGTCGCTGACCCAGTAGCGATAGGGCGGGGGACCGGTGGCGATCAGCAAATCGATCTTATGATGCCGCAACCGGTCCACGGCGACGCTCATGTCGTCAAAACCGATGAACTCGGTATACCGGATGGATTTCAATCCTTCCGGGATGTCTGCCCGGGCCGGGTCCATCACTCCACCCGGGGAAACGGGCGCAACGCCGATCTTATACGTCTTCTGACTGCCGCCGCTGAAAATCAAGGCGAAACCGGCAACGATCAGAAACGGAAACAGAAAGTTCCATCCGAAGGCCGCGCGGTCCCGGAAGAATTCCCGGTTGCGGGCACGAAACATGGCCCAGAAACGTCTGAACGATATGCCCATGACGGCAGTGTCCCCTTTTTTGGATCTTTTCCCATTTAGTTGGAGAAAAGGGTTCGAGGATTCAAGGGTTCAAGGGTTCAAGCGACGGCATTGGGCGTCATGCGGTATTCAGGCGGCTGGCAGCCGGCCAGGACTGCATGATAGTGACACGCGCAAAATGCAAACCCACTGAGGGCGGTGCAAAGGTCTACGGTTCGAAGTCATATTGTGACGTTTTCCTTCACTCGGACCCTCGACCCCTTGAACCCTATCTTTCGCGTTCTCTACCGTCGCTCCCGGTGAAACCGGTTTTCTCCTCAGTCGCGCAACTGGCGGCCGGTCAAATGGAGAAACACGTCTTCGAGGTTCGGCGACCGGATGATCATGCCCGCCAGATCCACGCCTAGGGCGATGAGCGCCTGGAGGCAGGCGTTGACGTCTTCGGTCTGGATTTCCACGCGCTCGCCGACCTCACGGACCGGCAGGCCGATCCCGTCGATGCCATCGCGGAAATTTACCCGGGGCAGGGTGACCGTCACCCCTTTCCGGTATTGCGTGATCAACACTTCCGGAGAGCCTTCCGCGATGATGCGCCCCCCGTCCATGATGGCGATCCGATCGCACAGATACTGCGCTTCTTCCATGTAGTGCGTCGTGAGAATAATGGTCTTGCCTTCCGCCTTGATGTCGCGAATGATCTTCCAGAGGTCATGGCGCGCCTGGGGGTCCAGCCCGGTGGATGGCTCGTCCAGGAACAGCAGGCGGGGCCGGTTCACCAGTGCCAGGGCCAGCAGCAGGCGCTGGCGCTGGCCGCCGGAGATGCGATCGTTGTAGCTGTGGCGGATGCCCTCAAGGTGGCACCGGGCGATGAGGGTGTCGACGGCTTCGGCGTCGGTGTACAGTGCCGAAAACGTCTCCAGGGTCTCCCTGACGGTGAGAAAGCTCAAAAGCGCGGTGTGCTGGAACTGAATCCCGATTTCAGCATGGAAAGCGCCATCGCGGGGGCGGCCGCGGTACATCACCTCACCGGCCGTGGGGGGGGTGATCCCTTCGGCGATTTCGATGGTGGTGGTCTTCCCGGCGCCGTTAGGTCCAAGAAGGCCGAAACAGATGCCTTCGGGGACGGCAAAGTTCACACCGTCAACGGCGGCGAGCGCGCCGTAGCGTTTTACCAGATGCGCGACTTCCAGAACGGGGGGTGTCGACATGGCCAGCACTTCTCCCAAGGGGGCCCTTATCTGCGTTCACCCGGCAGGGGCCGGGCGAACCATTGCGGTTCGTTTGACGATGCGATATCGGCACACCGTTTCACCGGCGCGGCGGCTCTGGTGAAACGTCGCGAAGAATATACGCACCGCCGGCGCCAGTGCAAGTCGTTTCCTGCAGCCGCGGGACGTGGGTGCCGGGCGCGGCGTCTTGACAATCCCGGTCTGCGGGAATAGGTTTGCCTGCATTCACGGCTGCCCTGCAGCCGAGCGCGTGGTTTTTACCCCTTGCAGCGAGAACGGCACATGCCGCCGGTCATTGCCATCGTCGGGCATTCCGACGCCGGAAAAACGACACTCATCGAGAAACTGCTCCCGGAGCTCTCCCGGCGGGGGTACCGTGTGGCTACGGTAAAACACGCCCACCACGGTTTTCAGATGGATAAACCCGGCAAGGACAGCTGGCGCCATCAGGCCGCAGGGGCGGCCACCGTCATCCTCATCGGTCCCGAGCAGGTGGCCGTCGTGAAATCCCAGCCCGGTGCTTCGCTGGAGGACGCACTGCCGTTTGCCGGAGACTGCGATCTGGTCATCGTTGAGGGATTCAAAAAAGCGGCCGTACCCAAGATCGAGGTCTTTCGCAGCGGCACCCGTCCGGCGCCCATCTGTCTGGATGACCCGCATCTTGCCGCGCTGGTCACCGACGCGGCCATCGCATCGCTTTCCATCCCCGTGATCGGCCTAGATGACATTGCCCGCCTGGCCGATGTCATCGCCGCCCGTTTGTTCGGCCCCCTTGCCATCGGCAAGGAGCGCGCCGACGGGTGTTAAGGCGTCTTTTGTAACCGACCTTCCTTGCCGGGCTCTTTATCAAAAAGCAGTGGACAATTTTCCATTTCGGGGCATATACCCCACCGGAGGAAACATGAACGAAATGTTGCTGTTTCTCATCGTTATCGGCGTTTGGTTCCTGCTGCAGGCCGTGATCCTGCCGCGTCTGGGTGTACCCACTTGAATGAGCGACGCCTGCCAGGTGGCGGGCAAGAAGGAAGATGATTCCGGAACAGAGCCCAAGGACCGTCACGGATGAAGATGCTGAAGTGATCCGGGCCATCAACGATGGCCGCCCGGATCGCTTTCAGGAGATTGTGCAGCGCTATGAAGGCCGGCTGTACAATTTCGGTTTGAAAATGTGCGGGCACGTCCAGGATGCGGAAGACCTCGTGCAGGAGACCTTCCTCAATGCCTTTCGCTACATGGGCGGCTTCCGCTTTGAAACCAAGTTCAGGAACTGGCTTTACCGGGTGGCCACCAGCGTCTGCCTCAAAAAACGGCGGCGCTCCAAGTTTGCCCCGGAAAAAGAGCTTTCCCTGGAAGAATTTCTTCCCGCCGAGGGAGAATCCCCACCGGATGCGGTGCCGGAGTGGGCGGCCCAGCCGCTGGATCAGCTGCTCACCAGCGAACTCTCGAAGGTGATTCGGGATGCTATCGTCGATTTGCCCGAGAGCTACCGCCTGGTGGTGGTGCTTCGGGACCTGGAGGGATTTTCCACCGAGGAGACGGCGCAGATGCTGAGTCTGACGCCGACCAATGTCAAGGTCAGGCTCCACCGGGGCCGACTGTTTCTCCGGGAAAAGCTGAAAGGATATTTTCTCGATGCCCCATGACCATCATTCCCGCGAAGACTGCGTGGCCCTGTTCGATAAACTTTCAGCCTATCTCGACAACGAACTGGACGCGGCCACCTGTGCTGAAATCCGGGCCCATGCGGAGGGCTGCGTTGCCTGCAAGGCCTGCATCGACACCCTCAAGCAGACCGTTGCCCTGTGCCACGGTCTCAAGGCCGAGAGGCCCTCTCCTGAATTTTCCCGACAGCTCAAGACCCTCATCGCTCAGATGACCCGCTCGGCCCGATCCTGATCCATGCGTGTTGGCCGGAAAGCAATTTCTCCGGCTCGGCCCGGGAGCATCGACTCGGCATGGTCAAATACCTCAAATGAAATCCAACAATCAATTACAGCGCTGCAAACGGCAGTGCCGTCACCCCGGAACCCAGGGGCAGGCGGATATCGCCGGGATGGACGACGTAACCGGGTTGGACCCGCGTGCCGTAATCTTCCCGAAATTTTCGGATGGCGCCGGCCATGGCCGGGCGCGGCGTTGCGGAAAGCTTCACCTCGATGGGGATCAGTCGGCCATCGGTGTCGATGACGATGTCCACTTCCGTTCCTGTGGCGGTCCGCCAGAAATACACCTGGGGATCGATACCAGTATGCGTCAGGGTTTTATAGATTTCGGAAAGCACGGCCGTTTCCATGATCGTGCCGCCCATTGGGCCAGCGGCCGCATGGCGGGGATCTTTAAGACCGGTCAGGTAGCATAGCGTTCCCACATCGGTGAAATAGGCCTTGGGCGTCTTGACGAGCCGCTTGCCCACGTTGGCAAAGTAGGGCCTGAGCACAATGACCTGATAGGTGGCCTCCAGGACGGAAAGCCAGGCCTTGATCGTGTTGACGGCCACACCGATATCACGGGCCAGTTCGGTGAGGCTGAGCAGCTGCGCGCTGCGCGCTGCCAGGGCTCTGAGAAAAATCTGGAACTGGGACAGATCGCCCACCTGTC
This sequence comes from Pseudomonadota bacterium, assembly GCA_043825735.1. Taxonomy (GTDB): domain Bacteria; phylum Desulfobacterota; class Desulfobacteria; order Desulfobacterales; family JBDRRP01; genus JBDRRP01. The sequence continues at coordinate 140,524 of JBDRRP010000057.1, forward strand.
GCAGGGTGCGGACATCGCGCTCAAGGTAGGTCTGGACATATCCGGCATGCCACAGTGAGGCATCCCGCTGTGGATTGGAAACAAGCTCGGGATAGCTTCCCCTCAGAAATCCCTTCCAGATATCAGCCTGCGAAGCTGTTGATGCGTCCCGAAGCGATTCGCCGGGCATCCAGGGCAGCGGCGCCAGAGGGCACCCCTCGGCCTCCCGGCGTGAGAAGGGCAGCAGGCGCAGCATCGCCACGCGTCCGGCCAGCGACTCGGTGATTTTTTCCACCAGCAGGAGGTTCTGGGGGCCTGTGAGGAGGTACTGTCCGGCCTGGTTCCGATCCGCGTCGATTTTTTCCTTGATATAGGGCAACAGATCGGGTGCGTGCTGCACTTCATCAAAAATCACCGGCGGCGGGTGCATATCGAGAAAACCACGGGGGTCTTCATTTGCGGCCACCCGGACGTCCGGAGGCTCAAGAGACACATAGCCGTACTGCTGACTAAAGAGCTCCCGCAGGAGTGTTGTTTTCCCCGATTGACGGGGACCTGTCAGGACCACGGCGGGAAACTCACGGGCAGCTTTCTTGAGAACCGGTTCCAAGGATCTTTGGATATAATTTTTTATCATGGCGGTATCTGCAATTATGCATTGCAAATGCAAAATTGCAAGGCAAAAATCGGCAAGCCATATATAAACGCTGACGATCGATATTGATTTGAGTGAGGCCCGGACCGGTTTTCTGGAGGTGCTTTCGGTGAGGAAATCAAGCGTTTCTTAGCATGCGGTATTTCCGGCCCTTGCCGGCGCAGGGCATGTTCTGATCTTCGGCGCCGGAGCAGAGATGCCGATTCCGTCGGAGGAAGCTGAAAACATCCAGTCTAATCGGCCGCTTCCCCGCCCCGGCGCCCCCTCCGGCGCGCCGCCCCTCCCCGGGAACCAGAATTGTGGATTCCGCTTTTCTCAAGAAAATATACTATATCTATAAATTACAATGACATACGACCATGGCCCATAAGTTGCTATGTCCATGATGCCGAACCGCACCGGTTTGCCGGTGTGTTCTGAAACGAGGATGCACCCCATGATACCGGCACCGATTCGCAAAAAGGTCGCCCTGCTGGCCGTGGCCAGTATCACCGCCGTACTGATGACCGCCGTCGCCGTATTGCCGTGGTTTGCCGGGCTGAGGCAGTCCACCTTCCCGGGCCTCGCTCTGAAACTCGGGCTCGATCTCCAGGGCGGACTGCACCTGGTCCTCAAGGTCGACCTGAACCGCGCCGTTCAAAACCAGCTGGAAAGAAGTGTCGATGATCTCGGTGACGCGCTGAAAAGCGCGCAGCTTTACTGGCAGCGAACGGCGCCCGTCGGAGAAAACGCGCGGCGTCTGTATTATGCCACGCGGGCTACCGCGGACGCCGCCCTTGAAAAGATACACGCCGGCTATCCTTACCTCAGCGCCGCCATCGCGGCCGCCGAAGATGCCGGTGCGGCCATCGACGTGAGCCTATCCCCAAAAGAAGCCGCCGCCATTGAAGACCGGGCCGTGGTCCAGACGCTGGAAGTCATGCGCAACCGCATCGATCAGTTCGGTGTGGCCGAACCCCTCATCGTGCGCCAGGGACGCGATGAAATCGTGATCCAGTTGCCGGGGCTCGCGGATACCTCGCGGGCCATGGCCCTGATCGGCAAGACCGCCCAACTGGAATTCAAGCTCGTGGCCGCCGAACAGCCCGGCGCCCTGGCCCAGTGGGTCAGCCGGATCGCCGCCGGTGGTAAAGGCGGCACCATCGGGCACCGGGAGCTCAACGCCGCGCTCAAGGACCGGATTCCGGTCGGCACCGAAGTGTATTTGAACCGCGACGACGGCCGGACCACCGGCGACGCGGCGCCTCGCCCGATCCTGGTCAACAGCCACGTCCTGATGACCGGGGCCTATATCCGCACCGCCCAGGTGGGTTTTGACGACCGGTTCAACACACCATCGGTCCATCTGGACTTCAACAGCGCCGGCGCCCGGCTCTTCGAGCGCATCACCACCGAACACACGGGAAGCCGGCTGGCCATCATTCTCGACGATGTCGTCCACTCGGCGCCGCTCATCCAGGAGTCGATCGCCGGCGGCAAGGCCCGCATCACCGGCGCGTTCACGGCAGAGGAAGCCAGCGACCTGGCGATTGTCCTGCGGGCCGGCGCTCTGCCCGCACCCGTGCGGATCGTCCAGAATCTCACCGTGGGGCCGTCCCTCGGGCAGGACTCCATCAACCAGGGCATCAACGCCTCGGTGCTGGGCACCGCGCTGGTCATCGGGTTTATGCTGATGGTGTATCGCCGGTCGGGGATGATCGCCAACATTGCCCTAGTGCTCAATGTGGTCTTCATGCTCGCGGCTATGGCCCTGATGAAGGCGACGCTTTCCCTGCCGGGGATCGCCGGCATCGTGCTGTCCATCGGCATGAGAAAAGCCGCCTTTTTGTGTTCCGGTGTGCTTGTCGCCGGCGGTATCCTCGCCCTGGTCCAGATCCAGCGGGGACGGGCCAATCTGGGCGGCTACTCGCTGACCGACACCGTGGTGGTGTTCGACCGCATCCGTGAAAACATGCGTCATAAGGATGCGCGGGAAATGGGGCCTCTTATCGACCGCAGCATCAACGAAGTGATGGGACGAACCATCATGACCTCGGCAACCGTCTTCCTGGTCCTGGCGGCCCTGCTGGCCGCCGGCGGTCCCTTGCTGAGGGATTTTGCCTTTGCCCTAATGGTGGGTGTCGTCGTCGGCACCTACTCCTCCATTTTCGTTGCCGCCCCGATCGTTTACGTCTGGCCGCGCAGCGCGCGCCGGCAGGCGGCCCGGCGGCATCGGCGTAAACCGGCGGGTGCCCAGTGACGATCCACCCGCCAGCGCACGGAGCGATCACTGCGCGCACCGCCCGGATCATCGACCTGATGGAGGCGCAGCGGATGCGCCTGGTCCGGATCGGGGTGGGTCTCGTGGTCTGCGCTGCGGCCGCTTATCCGGTGGCCGACGATGTGCTGTACTGGTTTCAGGCGCGCGCAGCCACGCCGCTGGCCGCTTTCGGTCTTCCCGACATCTTCTTTGCCCTAGTCACCGTGGCGCTGGCCATGGGGGCGATCGCCGTGCTGCCCTACGCCGCCTGGCAGGTGCTGGCCGGTGCGGCCGACGTGTATCCGGCCCTGCGCCTTTCGTCACGCGGTCTGTTCTGGGGGGTGTCGGTGCTGATGTTTTTTGCCGGCGTGGGATTCTGCCTCGGGATTACGCTCCCCTACGGCACCCGGTTTCTCATGAGCTTTGAGTCCGAAAGATACCAGGCACTGATCTCCGTCCGGCAGTTCGTCTCTTTTTGCATCATCCTTCTCATCGGCTTCGGGGTGCTGTTCGAGCTTCCCGTGCTCATGACCCTGCTGTCCTTTATAGGTGTGCTCAGCGCGGCAGCCCTCGTCCCTTACCGGCGTTACGCCGTTGTCGTCATCGCCATTGTCGCCGCCGTTGTGACGCCGACGCCGGACATCGTCAACATGATGCTGCTGGCCGTTCCCCTGTACGTGCTCTTCGAGATGGGCATCCTCGGCATGCGGATGAGCGAGCGCCGACAAGGGCGGGCGCACCGCCCGGCCGCGCCGCCGCCGCTGGCCGTTTCGCGCTCCGGGCCGCCGGGGGGGGGGGGGCTTTTGTGGATGGGCGCTAAATACTGCCCGGCGCTTTCCAGCAGCGCACCAGACTGTGCGCCAGGAGCAGGGCTCGCCGGGGGAGGCTGTCACGGAGCATGTATTCCCGGTCGCTGTGGTCGTTTTCGCCCAGCGGCCCCAGGCCATCCAGCACCGGGACACCCTCTGCGGCAATGATGTTGGCGTCCGACACGCCGAACCGGAACTCTTCGGTAACCGGCATGCCCAGTTCATCGGCCACCGCCGCCACGAGTTGAAACAATCGCCGGTTGCCGTCGGTGGGCGGCATGGGCGGGCGGCGGCTGACCGTTTCCAACCGGCAGTGTACGCCGGTAACTGCCGTGGCGGCGACGGTCTTTTCAATGACGGCAAGAAGGCGCGCTTCATCGTCGGGGTCGGTGAACCGGGTGTCGATGCGGGCCGCCGCCTTTTCAGCGACAGTGTTAGGACCGATGCCGCCGGTTATTTGGCCCACGTTGACGCTGATCCCCCGCGCCGGATCGTTGAGCGCCTCCAGGGTCAGGGTATGATGAGCGAGCGCCAGGATAGCACTGGCCTTGTCGGGGCCGGCCGCGGCCGCGTGTCCGGCCCTTCCGAAGCATTCCAGACGAAACGAGCGGTTTCCCTTGCGACCGGTGACGATGCTGCCGGTCATGCCGCCGCATTCCATGACGAAGGCGAACCGGCTTTTGGCGGCCTCGGCGCGGATCAGGGGGCGAGAACTGTGGGAGCCGATTTCCTCGTCTGAGTTGAAGATGAATGTAATGGGGATGTCTGCCAGTAGTCCGGCATCGTTGAGGGCTTCCAGGGCAAAGATTCCCGCCACCAGCCCCCCCTTCATGTCGATGATTCCCGGACCGTAGCAGCAGCGCCCGTCTTCGCGGTAGTCGGTGAACTCGGTGCCCACGGGAAAGACCGTATCCATGTGCCCCACCATGAGCACCTGGCGCGGGTGGTTGCCCACCGCGGCCGTTCGCACCACCAGGTGGTCACCCATATCACATTGGGCCGCGGCGGTGATTGTCACCGGCAGCCGGGAGAGATGGGCCCGAATACGCGCGCCCACCCGGTCCACCCCGGCCTTGTGATGGCTGCCGCTGTGAATACCCACCAGTTCTGCCAGCAGGGAAAACATGGACGGTTCCCGGTCGGCAACAGCGGTAGCAAGGGCGTCGTCCATGTTCATGACCCTTTACGGTTTAAGTACAATTGATGAATCCGTAAAAAAGCAATTTTCTCGCAAAGACGCCAAGCACGCAAAGAAATTTATTTTTAATATCAATGTGTTAACTTTGCGATCTCTGCGGCTTTGCGAGAGATTCGGACTTTTTACGGGCGCATCACAATTTAAGTGCAAAAAATGGGAATCCGCTTCTCTATTAAGCGCCAGTTCAGCGTCAAAGAACGGTGTTCCCGCTGCCATCGGGATCACCACGAGTCACGGAGGGCACGGGGAAAATCAAAAGCAGTTGATTTTTGTATAGCAATACCTCCGTGTCCTGGTTCAGCATCAGTGCGGCAAGAGACCCGCTGGCGCTTTCTGCATTAGCGCATCCGCTAGCCCGGAAAGCTCAAGTTGACGTTATCTGAATCATTTTGCAACCCATTTTCAATGGTCGCGGCGCGTCCCTGGCGCCGCGTTGACATCACCCGGCTTTTTGATTAGCATCCCCGTGCGGCTTCCAGCGGTCCAGCCCGGCAGTTATGACGTTTGTCCAATGCCTGACCACACCACGAGGCCCCTTTACTTTTACGGCGGATGACTATCATGATTCTTGGCCTGGATGTCGGCGGCACCAACACCGATGTCGTTCTGTTGGGCGATGCGGGGCTCGTGGCCGCTGTGAAAGTTCCCACCCGCCACGACGATCTTTTCGAAACGGTTCTGGGCGGCATCGACGCCGTCATGGCCGACAGAGCGCCCGATACCATCGCGCGCATGGTGCTGAGCACCACACTGACGACCAACGCCGTGGTCCAGGGAAAGATCCCACCCGTGGGGGTTATCGTCACCGGGGGGCCGGGTGTCGATCCGGCCAATTACCGGCTCTGCGACCACTACTACCATGCCCGCGGCGCCATCGATCACCGCGGACGGGAGCGCGAGCCCGTCGACGCCGACGAAATCGGCCGGATCGCCCGGGAGATGACCGCCCAGGGGGTGCGTCACGCGGCCGTGGTCGGCAAATTCTCCACCCGAAACCCATCCCACGAACTGGCCATCGAGAAACTGCTGGCTGAGACCTGTGACGTCGTTTTTCTGGGCCACCGACTCTCGGGCATGCTGAGTTTTCCGCGCCGCATTGCCACCACTTTCCTCAACGCCGCCGTTTATCCGACACACATGGCGTTTTACAGCGCTGTGAAGCGCTCCCTGGCCAAACGCGGACTGACCATGCCCATCCGTATTTTAAAGGCCGATGGCGGCAACATGAACTTTGAAGCGTCTGTGAGTGCGCCGGCGCAGACCATCAACTCGGGCCCGGCGGCCAGTGTCATGGGCTCGCTGGTCTTTTCCTCGGAGACCGAGGAGGCGCTGGTCATGGATATCGGCGGGACCACCACGGACATGGCCATCCTGGTGAATGACGCGCCGCTGCTGGACCCTGTGGGTATTTCCCTGGGCGGCTACCGGACGCTGATCCGTTCCCTCAATACCTATTCGGTGGGCCTTGGCGGGGACAGTGCGGTGCGGATGGACGGTGAGCAGCTGCTCATCGGCCCCGAGCGCCAAGGGATCGCCATGGGCTTCGGAGGGCCGGTACCCACCCCCACCGATGCCATGATGATCCTTGGCCTGATGGATCATTCCGGAGACCGTGACGCGGCCCGAACCGGTTTTCAACCCCTGGCAGATGCCTTGCACATGAGCGTCGATGACGCCGCCCGTCATGTTTTCGACGAAACCTGCCGGCGCATCCTGACGCATGCCGGCCTTATGATCGACAGCGTCAACAGCCGCCCGGTTTACACCGTCCACGAGATGCTGGATGGCTACCGGGTTGACCCGAAACTGATCACGGTGCTCGGCGGGCCGGCACTGCCCTTTGCCCGGCGCATCGAGGAGATCTCCGATTTCAGGGTGGGGGTGGTCCCCAAAAGTGGGGTGGCCAATGCCATCGGCGCGGCGCTGGCGCGCACTACCTCCGATGTAACCCTGTTTGTGGATACCCAGCAGGGGTTCGCCGTGGCACCGGAAGAAGGGGTCCGCCAGCAGGTGGGCGGCGATTTTACCCTCGCCGAGGCCAGAGCGTTATCCCTGTCGCTGCTAAAGGACAAAGCCATCAGAAACGGCGCCAATCCCGACCACCTGGAAATGGAAGTGGTCGAAGAGCAGGCCTTCAACATGGTCCGCGGCTTTCGCACCACGGGTAAGAACATACGGATTCGCGCCCAGATCAAACCCGGTTTGATTTATGGGTATGAGAACATCAGCAGCACATTCATCTAATATGCACCCACAAACGGCATCTTTTGGCCCAGCGCGGCGTTTTTAAGCCCCTGAACACCGTGGGGCTTACCAGTAAGGAAAGGAGCTATTTCAGATGCGCTCGCGTTCGCTCGCTGAAGCTGGCCCGCACTTTTCGAAATCCTCGGGCTGTTCGTCTGGAACCCGGTGCGAAGCACTGGGTTTCCAAGACAAATAGCTCCGCTATTCCTCCGGTTTCGAAAAAGAGGATGCCTGCGACGCCAACGGCCGCTGAAAATATTATTTATCGTCGATAATACCGAAACGTTTTAACGGGTTCCAAAGCCCGATGGGATGAAAAATCATGATGTTTGAGGCGAAAAACAAAACAGGCCTGGTGTTCTTTCCGGCCTTCGACTGGGCCATCAGCCCCACCCATCCGGAGCGTGAGGAGCGGCTGCTCTATACGCAGGACCAGGTGATGGAGGAGGGTATCTTCGACATCCCGGGAATCGTGGAGCTAAAGCCCGACCTGGTCACGATCAAGGACATCCAGCGGGTGCATTTTTGCGTACCCGACCCTTGGCAGGTGACCACGGAGAGCCACTTCATCAGTGCCGGCGGCGCGAAAACCGTCGGCATGGCCGTCATGGACGGCCAGGTGCAGCGCGGTTTTGCCCTGGTGCGCCCTCCCGGGCACCATGCCATGCGCGTGGTCCACGGTAACCGGGGCTTTTGCAACATCAACATCGAAGCCATCATGATCGAATACCTGCGCGCGGCGTACGGCATCCGGCGGGTGGCCATCGTGGACACCGACTGCCATCACGGCGACGGCACCCAGGACATCTATTGGCACGACCCCGACACGCTGTTTATCTCCATCCACCAGGACGGTCGCACGCTGTATCCGGGAACCGGGTTCACCCATGAAGCCGGCGGCCCGACGGCTTACGGCACCACGGTGAACATCCCGCTGCCGCCGAATACTTCCGACGAGGGGGTTCTCTATGCCGTGGAGCATATCGTCAGACCCATTCTTGATGACTTCAAGCCGGATATCGTGGTCAATTCCGCGGGCCAGGACAACCATTACTCCGACCCCATCACCAACATGAATTTTTCTGCCCAGGGCTATGCCCGGCTGACCGAACTGCTTGCCGCCGACATTGCCGTGCTGGAGGGCGGCTACGCCATCGAAGGGGCGCTGCCCTATGTCAATCTCGCCATTATTCTCGCCATGGCCGGTCTCGACTACGGGGCGGTGCGTGAGCCGGATTTCGACCCCGAGCGTATCCGCCAGAAGCCGGCGGTCACCGCTTATATCAAGGACCTGGGGGGGCGTATCCTGGAGAACTGGCAGCGCCGGGATCTGCTGCGTCAGATGGCCTGCCAGGACAAGACGGTGGCCGAGCGGGAGCGGGATATCTACTATGACACCGACCAGATCATGGAGCACCAGAAGGAGCGCCTGGTGGTCTGTCCCGACTGCGCCGGCGCCCTTCGGATCGACTCGGCGGCAGGCAACGGGGCACGCGTGCTGTGTGTGCACATTCCCAGCCACGCCTGCCCATCGTGCCGGGAAAAGGGCGATGCCTGGTTTGAGGGTGCCGATAAAAACAAGTATGATCGTGTCTTTCTCCAGGACCGGCCTAATGACCTGTTTCGGGAAAAGAAACAGAAACTGGAAACCGGCGACCGGTTTTAGCGCGCCCGGCCTCAGTCCGGCACCTTGATACGAGATGCATTCCAATCGACAGTCCCAAATTGAGCCCCGCCTGCGGTCCCGCCACCGAATGATGACGGCGATCCGCTCCTTTTTTGACAGCCTGGGCTACCTCGAGGTGGAAACCCCGGTCAGGATTCCCGCGCCGGCGCCGGAGGCCCACATCGAGCCGGTGCCCTCATCGGGCTGGTACCTTCAGACATCCCCGGAACTGTGTATGAAGCGCCTTTTGGCCGCCGGCCATTCCCGCATCTACCAGATCTGCCGCTGCTTCCGGCAGGGTGAACGGGGAGGGCGCCACCTGCCCGAGATGACCTTGCTGGAGTGGTACACCGCCCACGCGGACTACCGCGACATGATGGCCCAGACCGAGGCGCTGATACTTGCGGTGGCAGACGTCCTGCTGGACGGGGGGCGAACGCTTGTCTACCAGGGCCGATCGGTCGATCTCAACCCGCCGTGGGAGCGTGTGAGCGTGGCCGAGGCCTTTGCGCGGCATACCGGCGTATCCATGCGCCGCGCAGTGGTGCGCGGCGATTTCGATCTGCACATGGGGCTGGACATCGAACCGCGGTTAGGGCTGCCGCGTCCGGTGTTTCTGATGGATTATCCGGCGGCCCACGGCGCCCTGGCGCGGCGAAAGGCGGATCAGCCTGAGCTGGTGGAGCGCTTTGAACTCTACATCGCCGGGCTGGAACTGTGCAACGCATTCAGCGAACTGATCGATGCCGGTGAGCAGCGCCGTCGTTTTGATGCAGAGCGCGACGCCCGGCAGGCTGCCGGCAAGACGCTCGCCCCCATGCCCGAGCCATTTTTAAAAGATCTCCCGGATCTGCCGCCCTCAACCGGCAACGCTCTGGGGCTGGACCGTCTGGCCATGCTCTTCACCGATGCGGCCGACATCGATGCCGTCTCGGCATTCGTCCCCGAAGAGCTATAGCGCTGCTCCCTGTGGCGGTATGGATTACCACGAAGAACACGAAGTGCACGAAGAAAAAACAACTACAATATTTTTTGCTTTTCTTCGTGGACTTCGTGTTCTTCGTGGTTCCTTCCCCTAACCGAACCGGCCGGTGATGTAGTCTTCGGTGAGCTGGTGGCGGGGGCGGGTGAAGATTTGTTTGGTGGCGCCCACTTCGATGAGATCGCCCAGGTGAAAGTACGCGGTGCGCTGGGAAACGCGGGAGGCCTGCTGCATGGAGTGGGTGACGATAACGATGGTGAACTGCTCGCGCAGCTCGTCGATCAAATCTTCGATCCGGGCGGTGGCGATAGGGTCCAGCGCCGAGCACGGCTCGTCCATGAGGATGACTTCCGGGCTGACGGCGATGGTGCGGGCAATGCACAGTCGCTGCTGCTGACCGCCCGAAAGACTGGTGCCCGGCTGCCCCAGCTGATCTTTGACCTCGCCCCAAAGCCCCGCCTTTTTAAGCGATATTTCCACGATGTCGTCCAGCTCGGACTTGGTACCGGCCAGACCGTGAATTTTCGGGCCGTAAGCGACGTTGTCGTAGATGGACTTGGGAAAGGGGTTGGGTTTTTGAAACACCATGCCGACCTGAGCCCGCAGCAGCACAACGTCCAGGTCATTGTCATAGATATTAACGCCGTCCAGCAGGATGTCACCGGCGACCCGGCACCCGTCGATGGTGTCGTTCATCCGGTTCAGGCAGCGGATAAAGGTCGATTTGCCGCACCCGGACGGGCCGATCATGGCGATGACTTCATTGGAGCCGATGTCGAGGGTGATATTGCGCAGGGCCTGCTTTTCGCCGTAGTAGACATTGACGTTCCGGCAGGACAGGCGCGGGTTGTCCAGCAGGGTTTCTCCCACGGTTTTGCGGTCTTCACGGTCGACGAGTTTTTCGCTTCCTTCTAACATCGTGCTCCCAGATCCTTCTCGTTGTGCTGGCGAAACAGAATACCACGCCGGAAACATGCGGCGCAATAGTCAGGCGGAACCGCGGGCCGGAGACCATCGACCCGCGGTATTGGGTGTCCGCTGCGACTTACATGCTGAGCGGTTTCAGCGTCACGGCGTCCTGGCGGAACTGCTTGCGCTCGGTATCGGGCATGGGGATCATGCCCTTTTCCGGCAGGTACCCGTCGGGGCCCCAGGCCTTTTCGCTGGTGAACTCATCGACGTATTCCTTGATTCCCGGGATCACGCCCGTGTGGGCTTTCTTGACGTAGAAGAACAGCGGGCGGGACAGGGGGTAGGTGCCGGCGGCGATATTGTCGAATGTCGGCGCGGCCCCTTCAACATAAGACCCATGCAGTTTGTCGGCATTCTGGTCCAGAAAGCTGAATCCGAAAATACCTAATGCATCCGGGTTGGCATTGAGCTTTTGAACGATCAGGTTGTCGTTTTCGCCGGCCTCGATGTAGGCGCCGTCTTCGCGGACGGATTCGGTGATCTCTTTGAATTTTTTCTTGTCGCTTTTAGCCATGGCCTTGATTGCCGGAAAGGTCTCGGCGCCTTCCACCATGGCCAGCTCAACAAAAGCGTCGCGGGTGCCGGAGGTGGGCGGCGGGCCGAGCACTTCGATTTTGATGTCGGGCAGGGAGGGGTTGACGTCTTTCCAGGTCTTGTAGGGATTGGCGACGAAGGTGTCGCCGCCCTTGGGGTCGGGCACTTCTTTGGCCAGGGCCAGGAAAAGGTCTTTGCGGGTCAGTTTGAAAACCGTTGCCTTTTTGGCATTGGCGACCACGATGCCGTCGTAGCCGATTTTGACCTCGACAATGTCTTTGATACCGTTGGCAGCGCATTTTTCGATCTCGCTGCTCTTGATGCGGCGGCTGGCATTGGTGATGTCCGGGTGCTCGACGCCGACGCCCGCGCAGAAGAGTTTCAACCCGCCGCCGGAACCGGTGGATTCGATTTTCGGTGTCTTAAAGGCCGTGGTCTTACCGAACTGCTCGGCCACCACTGTGGCAAAGGGGTAGACCGTGGACGAACCGACAATGGCGATGTAGTCCCTTGCCGAGGCGGCGAGGGCCGGTCCCGAGCTCAGGATCGCGACTGCCGCCGCTGCACTGATAATGGTTTTTTTAAACATGAACTGTCCTCCTTGATGATGATTGTCAAAACGGTGCCCGCGTTTCGGGCTTGCCTCACTGTGGGGGTGTAAGTACGCCCCATAAGTTAGCGTGCCATGAGGGGCCGGTGAGGTTTTTATAAACCCGGTGTTATTGGGGGACCCAAGCCGCAGCGGAAGATGCCATAAAGCGTTACCCGTATCGGCAGTGCGGTACTCTGCTGCCAGCAGCCAGTCGGGTTTACCAGCGTTTTTCAAATTTGCGCCGTAATACCACCGCGGTGCCGTTCATGGCGATGAGAAATGCCAAAAGGACGAGCGTGGCGGCCGACGTGCGCTCCACAAATGCCCTTTCCGGGCTGTCCGCCCATAGATAGATCTGGACGGGCAGCACCGTCGACGGGTCGGTAAATCCGGTGGGGGGATCGACGATAAAGGCCACCATCCCGATCATCAGCAGCGGGGCCGATTCGCCCAAAGCGCGGGCCATGCCGATGATAGTGCCCGTGAGCATGCCCGGCAGGGCCAGGGGCAGCACGTGGTGGATTACCGTCTGCATTTTCGAGGCGCCGATGCCCAGGGCCGCCTCTCGGATCGACGGCGGTACCGATTGCAGCGAGGCCCGACTGGCGATGATGATGGTGGGCAGGGTCATGAGGGTCAGGACCAGGCCGCCCACCAGCGGCGCCGACCGGGGCAGTCCGAAAAAATTCAAAAAAACAGCCAGCCCCAGCAGTCCGAAAACGATGGACGGCACGGCAGCCAGGTTGTTGATGTTGACTTCGATCAGATCGGTCCACCGGTTGGTGGGGGCGAATTCTTCCATGTAAATGGCGGCGGCCACGCCGATGGGAAAGGACAGCACCAGTGTCACCAGCAGGGTGTAGAAAGACCCCAGTGCAGCGCCGAGGATGCCGGCCATTTCAGGTTCGCGCGAGTCGCCGGCGGTAAAAAAAACGGCGTTGAACCGTTTTTCGATTTTCTGTTCACCGATGAGCCGGTCGATCCAGCCCAACTGCAGATCGGAAAGCCGGCGTTGGTCTTCGGAGAGGCTGCGATCCAGATGCCCTTTCATCAGCATATCCACATCGTCGTCGGCAAGGACCCAAACCGAGCGGGTTTTACCGATGATGCTCGGATCGGCCATGGCCATTCGCTGAAGCTGGAATCCCGCATCCGAGCTGACCAGTGAATAGAGTTCGCGCAGCGTATTGCGGCCGCTGGCCTCCGGGAACATGGCCCGCAGGGATTTTTTCACTAAAGCGGGGAAATTGGATCCGGGGATATCGAGCGCGTTGATGTCATCGCTGCCGAAGGTGACGTCCATTTTGATGTAGGTCTGAAAAAAAGCGGTGTAGCCTTTGAGGAATATCCCGGTGAACAGAATCAGAAGAAAGGCGATACTGAGCCCTATGGCCGAAATGCCAAGGCGCCGGAAACGACGCTCGGCGCGGTATCGCCGGGTCAGGCCGGCCTTGACGATGTCGATGGTTTTTTTCCCCGAAGCATCCGCGGCAACGGTTGTGGATAAGGGTTTATTCATACTGCTCCTTGTATTTACGGACCACATGCAGGGCGATCACGTTGAGCATCAGCGTAATGACAAACAGCAGGAGACCCAAGGCGAAGGCTGCCAGGGTCTTGGGGCTGTCGAATTCCTGGTCGCCGACCAGCAGGGTGACGATCTGGACGGTCACCGTCGTGACCATTTTCAGCGGATTCAGCGTCAGGTTGGCCGCCAGGCCTGCGGCCATGACGACGATCATGGTCTCACCGATGGCCCGGGAAATGGCCAGCATGACCCCGCCGACGATGCCCGGCAGCGCGGCCGGCAGAACCACCTGGCGGATGGTCTCCGACTTGGTGGCGCCCAGGCCGTAGGCCCCGTCGCGCAGCGACTGGGGCACCGCGTTGATGACGTCGTCCGAGAGCGAGGAGACGAAGGGGATGATCATGACGCCCATGACCAGGCCTGCCGCCAGCGCGCTCTCCGAGCTCACCTCGAGGCCGAGGGTCACCCCTGCACTGCGGATGGACGGCGCTACGATGAGGGCGGCGAAAAAGCCGTAAACCACGGTGGGAATGCCGGCCAGGATTTCCATGAGCGGTTTGACCACGGTCCGCAGGCGGCGATCGGCGTACTCTGACATGTAGATGGCCGAGAAAAGGCCGATGGGGACGGCCACCATCATGGCAAGAGCCGAAATGAGCAGGGTGCCGGTGAAAACCGGAATTGCACCAAAAGCACCCGAAGAGCCCACCTGATCCGCTCGGATGGCCATCTGGGGGCTCCAGGACAGCCCGAAAAGAAAATCGGTGATGGGGATGATCTTGAAAAAACGGATGGCCTCGAACAGCACCGAGAGCACGATGCCCACCGTGGTGATGATGGCGATGGTGGCGCAAAACACCAGGACAGCGGTGGCGGCTTTTTCGACATGGTTGCGGGCGCGCAGTTTCGGGGAGATGAATCTGAGCACCGCCGCAGCGCCGATAATGGCCATGACCATCATGATGACGGCCAGTGCGCCCAGACTGACGGTCTGAAGGTGGCGATAGTGGGCGGCGGCCGCTTCCATGACGGCGCTGCTTTCACCCGACAGGATGTTGCCGGCCATGAGGTTTCGGATGTCGTTGACCAGCAGGTTCAGGCGGGAGGCCGGTAGGGCTTTGAGGTCAGCGGGCAGCCCATCGATGACCATGCGGGTGATGATGCTAGTGTCTATCATCTGCCACAGGGCAAATAGCACCAGCGCCGGGATGCCGCACCAGGCGGCGGTGAGCAGGCCGTAGTAGACTGGCCGGGAATGCAGGTTTTTGAGACCAGCATTTCCGCCGGCCACTGCGTGGGAACGCCGCAAACCGGCATAGTACGCTCCGGTGCAGAGCAACAGCAGAAGAAACAGCAGCATTGTCGGTGTCATCGCCAAAATCCTATCGGGGTCGGGATCGAAATCGGAATCGAAATCGATGCTTTCCAAGGCCGATTCCGATACCGATAGCGATTTCGATGTTCACTGTGCGCCGTTGTGCAAACGGAACGTATTTATGACAACGGCTATAGTACAACCGCACCGTTAGCGCCGTGTTAGTTCTGAATTCAGGTTGTGTTGTTAAGCGGCCGGGTCTTTACAGAAAGTCTGGATCTGCGGTGGCGGCGGTGGCGGTCGTTTTAGGTTCGCTGGCATGAAGGAGGATAAAGGCCGCTAGCGCCGCCGCCATTATGACACTGCCGAAGGGGAAGGCCGCGCGCAGCGACAGCACGTCCATCAGGCCGCCGGCCAGAACGGCGCCGGCCAGCATACCGAGGCTGTGGGCCAGCGTGAGCACTCCCATGACGGCCCCCATGGCTTTGGTGCGGCTGCCGGCGGCGACCGCCAGCGCCATCTGGGCCGGCATGGCGATGCCGCCGCCCACACCGAATACCAGGCTTGCCGCAAGCATCTGGTTAAAGGTGTGGGCCCCGTAAAAAGCCGCTACCGCCATAACGATGATGCCACTGCCGACCAGGACCATGCCCCGCCGGCTCACGCGATCCGCAAGAAATCCCATGGGAACGTGCATGATGCCGCTCACCAGAACCCCCAATGTTACCAGAAATCCGATGTGGGCGCTGGTCAGTTTCAGTTCGGCTGCCGCCAGCACGGGCAAGAAACCCCAGATGATGCCGATGCAGGCCGCATAGGCACCGCGAATCGCAAACAGTGCGATGATGGATCGATCCATCATCAGAGAGCGCCAGGTGACCACCGCTCTCGCCTGCCGGCGGACGTTCTCCGTGCTGACCGCCGGCAAAAAATACAGGCTCATGAAAAAGCCGGCCACCGACAAAAGACCCATGGCGGCAAAGGCTGCATCGAGACTGAAACGGTCGTTGATGAGACCGCCGAGCACCGGGCCGATGCTGAGTCCGGTGAACATGGCCACATTGAACAGCCCCATGACCGTGCCTTCCCGCCCCGGCGGGGTGATGTCGCCGATATAGGCCTGGCACACGGGCATGAGCATGGCCGAGGCGATGCCCTGGAAGAACCGGATGGTGATGAGTCCGCCAACGGTCTCCGAAAACATGAAGGCAAAGGAGACCGCCGCGTAGGCGATGAGGCCGGTGACGATGAAAGGCTTTCGTCCCTTTCGGTCTGAAAGACGGCCGAAATAGGGTAAAAAGATCGAGCGAGAAATTGAAAACGCACCGAAAATCAAACCGATATACAGTCCGCCGGCACCCAGGTGCAGGGCATAAACCGGCAGCAGGGGCACGACGATACCGACACCGGTCACCGCCGTGAAAAGGGAGAAAAACAGGGTTGTGAAAATGCGTTTGTCGATGACCGTCATCATGACCCCTCAGATCGCTCATCTTTATCATCCGGATTGTCGGGGCCACAAGGATAAACCCGGTAATTGGCTCACGCCGGCCTTTCGTGGGCCGGAAAAACGCCGCCGCGGAGCGTGCTGCCGAATTACCGGGTCGGAAATTGATCATTTCTTGAATCCTGTTGCAGGAAGGTCCCTCGTTTGAACCGCTGGTTCATGGCCGGAGGGCTTCTGGCCGTGTGCTGGAACGTCACCAGTCGTTGAGACGCCGCCTGCCGGACGTTGTCATCGTCATCTTTTTCACTGATCTGTTTCAGCAGTTTCGGGTCGTCGAGGTGCGCCGTTGTCGAAAGCTTCAGGCGGCCGCGGCGGTCCACCGGTCAAGAATGGCGCGGTCCTGGGCAGGGATGGCCGTGATCCTCAGATCGAGCAGGCATCGTTCGGCGGTAGCGTCGTTTTCAACGGAAATGATTTTGGCGTAAATATCGCCGAAACAATGGGCTTCGGTGCAAAACACAAACTGCAGCTTGACATTGTCCAATGGGGCAAAGCCCGCTGCCGCAGTGAGGCTTACGAGTATCTGCTGCCCGCTGATGCGCAGGGTTTCACCTTCAACCTTGGTGTCGTCGATTTTTTTATCGGTCACCAGCCAACACTGCACGGGCAGGTTCAGAGCGACGCCCTCGCCCCGTCCCTGGGCAGGGGACGGCAGCGTCAGGTTGAAGGGGCTGCCCACCGCCTTCACCGGGTAAACCACCAGCGGATGAACCAGGCCCTTCATCATGGCGGTTTCGGGCGAAGACACCTGGACGATGTCCTTTACAGCGGCATAAGTGGACTCACCAATGAGCACCTGGCCGCCGATGGTCAGTGCCTCGATCCGCGATGCGGTGTTAACGGTGGGGCCGATGATGCCGTACTTCATGCGCAGCTCGGAACCGATGTTGCCAACGATCACATCGCCGGTGTTGATACCGATGCCCATTTCAAGCGCGGGGAGTCCTTCCTTTTCGAGTTCCAGGTTGAGCATGTCTAACGTGGACTGCATCGCCACCGCGCAGGCCACTGCACGCAGCGCGTCGTCGCCGTGGGGGTCCGGCACGCCGAAAATGGCGAGAATGCCGTCGCCCAGAAATTCGTCAATGACGCCGTCATATGAGACGATCACCTGGCTCATTCGGCTCAGATACCGGTTGAGCAGTTGAACGGTCTCCTGGGGATCCTTTTCGGCGGCCAGCCCGGTAAACCCCCTGAGATCCGCCATCAGGACACTGACCGTCGCGCGACGACCGCCGATTTTCTGCCCTTCGGGGGATTCGAGGATCTCATCCACCACCTTTTGCGACAGGTAGCGCCCGAACGTTTCCCGAATGACGGTCACCAGCCGGAGTCGATCGCGCGATTCCTTGAGCACGTCGGCCAGCATCTGCATGCGTGTGCTGGCAATATCCCTGATTTCAGACGGGACGTTGTCGGGCAGCTCGACCGCGTTGGCCTCGAGATTTTCAGAATCGATATGCTTGTTGGCCCGGCTGATGGCTTCCAGCGGCTGGATGATGCGTTTTTTCAGGAAGGTGCTGAGCGTGATCATCATGAACGTAAGGATAATTACAACCAGCGTAACGATTCGCAGAATATACCACAGCAGGGTCGGCACGTCGGGCATTTCCAAGAAAATGCGGTAGCCCACCGACCAGATAAGAAGAATGGTCTCGATGATGAGAATCCGCCAGAATACCCCGCTCAGCAACACGTCGCGCGTGGTTCGGGCCGGCGGGGCCGGGGTCGGTGTATTTTCAGATGGCGGTGTCGGCATGCGTTACAACCCTTGGTATGGGGATAACGGCAATATCAACAGCATTATAGCGCGGTGGCTGTGTATTGTAGCATCGGTCGTACGGCAACGCGAATCCTTTCATGATCGGGCCGGCATAGAGCAGGGCGGTGATGGTGTTGAGCAGGCGGTGGCCGCTTGGCAGGGGCCTTCATATTTCTTTATTACTGGTGGGTAATGTTAAATTTGAAGTAATTATTACCGCTTGAAGTCAATAACGTTCCAAGATATGACCTATAAAATTGAAGGGTTAAGTAATCGTTACGCTCCAATATGGCAATTCTTGAATCTTTGTAAGGAAAGAAGCAACCATCCGCCCAACATTAGTAACATTAGGTATGAACATCACTATCAGCAAGAGGAATAATGGTTTCTGTGATTAGGGTTCCTTTCAAGAACCGGCAGAAAAGGACTCGGCGGGGGGCTCCGCCGCGGTGCTTGCGAGGTCGCCACGCGGGGCAGGTTGGCGCACGTCGACGACGTGGTACATGTCGATTTTACCCTTACCCTTGACGGCGATCTTGCCGCGGTATTCGCAGGCGATGTCATTTCGGATCAGATCGTAGGTGTAGGCGGACACGTTGATGCGCCCCGCCTGGGCGGCGCTTTCAAGGCGGGCGGCGATGTTCACCGTATCGCCCCAGATGTCGTAGGTGAATTTACGGCGCCCCACCACACCAGCCACCACCGCCCCCGAGTGAATCCCCACCCGCATGCGCCACTTGATGGCGTTTTCCCTGTTTTGTGTTTCGATGAAGGAGAGCATGCCCAGCGCCGCCCTGACACAGGCCGTGGCATGGTCCGGGCGTTCGTGCGGCACGCCGGCCGCGGCGAGGTAGGCATCGCCGATGGTTTTGATCTTTTCGATACCGCAGACTTCCACGATGCCATCGAAAGCGCTGAAGATACGGTTGAGTTCGTCCACCAGCTTGCGGGCGGGGATGGTGCCGACCGTGGTGGTAAACCCTTCGAAATCGGTGAACAGAATACTCGTGGACGCATGTCGGCGGGGCGCGGCCGAACCGCAGCGGCGTAGTTCCCGGGCAACCTCTACAGGCAAAATATTGTAGAGCAGTCGCTCGGTTTCCTCTTTTTCCGACTGCAGTTCGGCGGTCCGCTCGGCGATGCGTGCCTCGAGGAGCCGGTTCTGCCCGTGGATGAGTTGTTTTTCAAACCGCGCTTTTTCCATGGCCTGCCGGTTCAGGTCTGCCTTCATGCGGATCAATCGCTCTGCCACACCCATCGAGAAAAAAGCGCTCTGGAAGACGATCCCCAAAACGACCATATCTGCAAAAAAATCATACGGCGGAACGATTCCGAGAAAACCCAGTCCGTAAAGCACGCCCCCGGCGCAGAAGAAAATGTTTCCTGACAAGTAAACGCGTGCCGGGTCAAATCCGGCCCGGTGGCGTTTGAGGGCCAGTGCGACAACCACTCCGAAGGTCGCCAGGGCCGCAGCGCTGTTGAAGACGAAGCCGGCCTTGCGCAAGCCGAATCCGATCACCGGGGCCCCGATGATCGGGCCGGCATAGAGCAGGGCGGCGATGGCGTTGAGCAGCCGGTGGCCGCGCGGCAGGGATTCCCCGGTTTGTAGAAATTCCTGGGAAAAGCGGATAAAGCCCCGGATGGTGAGCATGATAAGGCACCATGAGAGAATGCTGTCGATGGTGGGACAAGACGGCCAGAGAAAGGAAAGGAAGTAATCCTTGACACTGAACACATAGAGCCCGGCTGCCAGGCTGTAGCAGGCGAAGCGCAGATACCCTTTGTCGCGAACAAAGAAGTGAAGCGCCAGGTTGTAGAGGCTGAGTCCGAGGATGGCGCCGGTGGTAAGCCCGTCGAAGAGCAGGCGGGCCGGCGTCCCCGTCGGCGGCAGCCCCTGCGTGCTCCCGGATGCCGCCGCAGCGAATGCGAAACCGGCAGAAATGATCCAAAGCCACGTCGACGGCATCGGGCGACGCTGTTCAGCGGTCCGGCTATCGGAACGGGTGTGATCGATGCGTGGTTCGGGCACGAAGTTTCTCCGGGGCATTGAGTGACTTACAGCGGGGCAGGTTTGGGGCGCCCTGAAGGTCGCGACGGGGACCGCGGGGAGGGGGGGGGCGGCAGGGCGCCAACGGCAGCCTGTCTTCAGTACCCTTTAGCACAGCCGGCGTGGGTCGGCAAGCGTTTGGCAACGCCGACCGATGCCGGCCACTGAGGGCCGGTCCGCGTGATGATGAATTCAAAGACGATTTTTACAGGCGCAGGCCGGCCACCTTCACCGCCCCCCGGTGGTAGCCGTCAGGGAACAGGTCGGCCAGCGATTCCAGATCGATACCCGTGTCCTCGCAGGTGCGGTAAACCGTCGGGATAACGCCGGTGTCCCGGTAGGTGTCCCGAAGGTATCGGACAATCGTCCAGTGCCGCTCGGTCAGCGCGCCACCCGGCAGCTTTAGTTCGACGGCTTTGTTGATGGCAAAGTGGATATCCCATTTTTCCGGGTCCATGAGAAACCCCTGGGCATCGACCAGGTATGTCTTGTCGCAGATACCGGCCTCGGTGGCATCGGCCAGCCCGTCCATGGTTCTGGACGGGGCCACAAAACCCGGGTGATAGGGCATGCCGGCAAGGCGGCAGGCACCCCGGTGGTACCCCTCGGGAAAGAGGCGCTTCAAATCGGAAGGCTGCATTCGGAACGCCCGGCAGGTTTCGTAAATCGTGGGAATTCGACCCTGCTCGGTGAAGCGTTCGCGGATAAAGGTGATGACCTGCCAGTGTTCCGGGTTCAAGGGACCGACGATGCCGGTCTCCAACCCCGTCAGCTCTGCAAAACGCGGGTCCCAGGCGGCCTCATTTGTCAGAAACCCGTGGTGGTCGACGGGGTAGTCATGCTTGCCTCGGGTGATCTCGTTCATGATAAGCCTCCTTTTCCCTGGGCGCGAATTTTTCCTAATGGCTCCGGTGCGCAATGACCGTTTTGACCATTGTGCAATCAATTCGTTCTCGAATTTACGAATCGATGGACTAAGGCATAGGCAATTCAAGTGCCAGCCGTCGCAGGAGATGACTTTTCGCCGGATGGATGAATAACAGACTAATAATAAAAGATAATTGATTGAAGTTGGGGTGGGGTCGGTCGCTTCAGCGCCAATGCTGCCGGTGCCGGAGTGCAAATGTCTTTGACACTGCCTGTCGGTTTTTTTTCCCTTTTACCCGTCGCCATCAAGCGGGGGGGCGCTGGTTTCGGGGAAAATACAGATTGGCCTCCGGCTTGTCAACGCAGCGCGGTTGGTTTGTCGCACGCGGTGCGAATTGTTTTTATTTCAGCGCAATAAAATAAATGCATGCGAAGGGCCGCCACCCAAAAGCCGGAAACAATAAGGCGCTTTGCGGAAAACGACGTAACTATAAGAAATTGAACCAATATGAGTGTTCTTAGCCGATGCGGATGAGGGGCCACGTGGGTGGCATGCGTTTTGCTCTATCTAACTGTGCCCTTTCAACGCGTAGTACCATCGTTATACCTCCTGTGATGTCCCCCCTGCCCCGGGGGGGCATCCCCTCCTTTGCGGATAAATCAGCCGGTGACGTCATTTGGCCCTGAATCTTCATTTTCGATCGAGGACAGCGTCGCGGTTGAAACGACGGCCATGGTCAGCAGTGCCTTGGACACCAGCGTGGTCTTCTCATCGGCAATACTGAAGACCTCGGCTTCCACCACGCTCAAGGTGCGGCCGGGTTTGATGACCACCGCCCGGCACTCCAGGGCGGCACCCTGGGCGGCCCGGAGGAAGTTGATCTTGTATTCCGCCGTGAGGATGATTTCGCCTTCCCCGATAAGGGAGGCTGCAGCCGCGCCGGCGGTGTGGTCGGCCATGGTGGCGATGACCCCGGCATGGACGAAGCCGTCTTGTTGCCGGTGGCGAGCCGCCAGAGTGAGTCGGCTCCGGCAGCGTCCCGGTGCGTAATCGGCCAGTTCGAGGCCCAGATCAGAAATGAAGGGCGTACTGGAAAACAGCCGGTTGACTTCTTTATGGTAATCAGGAGTCCTGGGTTGCATCATCGTTTCCGGTCATGCCTCTTTTTGGATGAATACGCGCGTCGCGTTGAAAGTGGCGCCGCCGCCGATACGCTGGGGCACGGCGCTCGTCAGCGCATTCTGGGCGGCGCCGTCGCCGTTCTCGAACTGGCGCGGCGTCCAAACGACCCCTTTCTGGACCATATCGGATACGACGGCCGTGGCCGCTACGCAGCCGTCGGTGTTGGAAAGCCTGACCCGATCACCACCTTCGATGTCTAAAACGGCGGCGTCCTCAGGGTGGATCGTCACCACGGCCGGAATGGAGCCGTAGATTTCCTGAAACTGGGTGTGGGTGTAGGCGGGCAGTGCGCTGCTGAGCATCACCCAGCCCGCGCCGCCGTTGTCGACGACCTCCGGCAGCGGGCTACCGCCAAGGGCCGCGGCGTGCGAGGAAACAAACTCGATTTTTCCGGACGCCGTGGGGTAGCGATCTAACGGTTTTCTTGTGAGATAGAGTGGCTTTCCCGCTAGCAGATCTTGGATGCCGCCGTCTCGAATATTTCCCGCCACGGCATCCTCAACGGCCTTCCAGGGGTCGGCGTAAAGCCAGGAGGCACTGAGGCCGAGGCGCCTTGCCAGGGTCCGCATCAGGGTGACCTCGTCCCAGCCGTCGGTGGCCGGTGGTGCGATCCGGCGGCTGACGCGGATGCGGCTGTGGCTCCAGGGGATCACCAGATCGTCTTTTTCAAGATAGGTGAGGGCCGGCAGGACCACGTCGGCGAAATCGGTGGTGCGGGTCCAGTGCGTGTCGTGAACAGTGACAAAGACATCGGAGCGCGCGAGACCTTTCCGGAAGAGCGCCTGCCCGGGAAGGGTCAAGGCCGGGTTCATGCAGGTGACGAAGATAACGCCGAAATCGCCTCGGGCCACCCGGGGCGACAGCCCCACCTGACTGACCACAGGTGCAGGGACCGCGGTGAGGGATTTGCCGGAGAGCCGGGCCGTATCCACGCCGTGCGCATCACCGCTGCTGTAGAAAAACCCCCGGTGCTGTCCCAGCACGGCCGGAATCAGTGAAACGGCCCGTGCCTGGTCTGCACCGGCAGTATTTTTTTGAAGACCGATGCCGATCAGGGTGGCTGACGGGCGGTGGCGAGCATAGGCTTCGGCAAGCTGTTGAAGGACCGGGGCGCCCACACCGGTGTGCGCCTCAACGGCGGCCGGCGTCCAGGGGGCGGCCGCCGCAGCCAGGGCCTCGAACCCGGTGGTCCATTCACCGATGAACGCTTTCTGGTGGGCGCCCATGCCGATAATGGCCTTGATCAGCCCGTAGGCCAGTGCCACATCGGTTCCCGGACGTGGCCGAAGCCAGATATCGGCGGCGGCAGCCGTTGGGGTGCGAACCGGATCCACGGCGGCGATGACGGCCCCGCGCTGTTTTCTGGCCAAAAGCGCCATGCGCCACAGGTGGGGGGCGCTGACCGCGGTGTTGAATCCCCAGAATACCTGGAGCGGATGCGCGGGCAGATCGATGGGGTCGATGCCGTGGCACTCACCGTAATGCAGGCGTATGCCGGCCTTGCCCGAAGCGCTGCAGATGGTGCCGTCGGTCATGGCGGCCCCCAGCGCATACCACAGGCGGCGGGGAAAACTCGTTGTCAGCAGCCCCATGTTGCCGGCATAGTCCAGGCACAGGATGCGCTCCGGGTGTCCGGCGGTCAGTTCCGCTTGAAGCCGCTCGCAGATAATATCCAGGGCGGCATCCCAGCTTGCCGGTGCCAGTCGCCCGTTTGTGCGGATATGGGGCGCCTGGATTCTGTTTTTTTTGAGGCGCTCCAGATCCGCCGCGCCCCGGGGGCAGACCGTTCCCCGCGTTATGGGGTCGGCCGGATCGCCCGTGATGCGCACGGGCCGGCCGGCCGCGTCGGTGGCTACCAGCAGGGCGCAGGTATCGTAGCAGTCTCTGGCGCAGACGGTGGGGATGGTCTTTCCCATGGTATGCTCGCAGTGGCTTTCTTCCGAAGATGATTTCCCAGCCATCCCATAGACGGCGGCTCGGGGCAGTGAAGCGCCCGCCGCAGCGCCACTTTAAGCAATCCCGGCGCCTGCCGTCAACCGCCCACCGGAAAACCGGTTTTCAGATATCCGCTTCATGGCTTGTCAGGATGCAGACCTCCCTGAAGGGGCAAGCCGGCGAAAGGGGGACCGCATCGTGTCGCGCGTTGTGGGTGGGCGCTCTTTTCGCCTTGCGGTAAAGACTCCAATCCTATAGCCAAACGTTTTCAAAACCGATAAGGTCATGGGCCAAGGCGCGGGCCCAAAAAATTGATGAAACCGTAAAAAGTGATTTTGAACCGCAGAGAGCGCAGAGGCGCGCAGAGAATATGTTTAATGACTAATAGCTTATCTCTGTGGTCTCTGCGTCCTCTGTGGTGATTTCAGACTTTTTACATGGCCATCAAAATTGAATTGTGAGCGCGCCACCTTCTAAAACAACGATATCCTCTATGGAAAATCAGGATAAAAAATATCAAATCCTTTTTACCGGAGAACTGCTGCCGGGGCAGGATTGTGACATCGTAAAGCAAAATATTCGGGATCGATTTAAAAATGGAGACCGGCTTATCCGCCTAATCTCTGATGGCCGCGCGTCGGTTCTGAAAAAAAATGCTGATTACAAGACGGCGTGCCAGTTGAAATCCATTGGTGAAACATGCGGCATTGTACTGGTTATTCAACCAATGGGGCAGCGCGGCGCCGGCCAGCCTGAAAAGTCAGATGCCCCGTCGCAGGAAAAGGCACTCGCGCCCGGTGAGATGATAACATGCCCCTGGTGCGGGTTCTGGCAGCTCTCTTCACAAAATTGCGCTCAGTGCGGAAAACAGTTGTCCGGGGCACCATCCAGAAAGAAGGCATCCGTTGATCATAAGACGATCCCCCCCGTTTCAAATCAAACACCGAAAAAATCTTTTGCGGCAAAATTTGAAAATCTTCGAATCGCTATCCTGCTGTGTATATTACTGCTGGTCGGTCTCGCAACCTGGATGAATCAAAAGAGCATTGCCAGCTGGAAACGGTCACTGCATGTCGTCATTTACCCGATCAATGGCGATGGCAGCCATGAAATTTCGAATTTTATCGCAAGCCTTGTCGAAGATGATTTTAACGTGGTCGAGGAATTTTTCTCGGAAGAGGCTGAATCTTACGGCGTCCCGCTATCGGTACCCCTGGTGGTTTCACTGGCTTCGGAAGTAAAAGACCAGCCGCCGCCGCCACCGATAGCGCGCAGCCGTTTCAGCATCATGTGGTGGAGTCTAAGGCTTCGCTACTGGGTTTTTGCCTCGGATCACTATAAGGGGCCGACGCCTGACATCAGAGCATATATCGTCTATCATGATGCAATTAAAAACAGGGTCCTTGAGGATTCGCTGGGGATAGAGAAGAGCCGAACCGGAATTGTTCATGCATTCGCAGATCTTAAAATGGCGGATCAAAACAAAGTCGTTTTAGCCCATGAGCTATTGCATACACTTGGCGCTACCGACAAATATGACATGCGCACTTTGAAACCCGACTTTCCCGATGGTTTCGCAGACCCGGATCGGACACCGCTGTATCCGCAAACTCATGCCGAAATCATGGCAAGCAGAATCCCCGAGTCCGACAACCGCTGGGAAATGCCGCGGAGTTTGGATTTCGTGGTCATCGGCAGAAAAACCGCACAGGAAATAAAATGGTTGAAATAGGGGCTGCCGATTGTTGACAAAAAGGGCGGAGCGCCTGGCGCTCCGCCCTTTTTCGAAATCGATCTCGCCAGAGGCGATCAGCGCTGCGCTGAGCGGGGTGCCTTTCCGGCCAACGGGTTGTAGATTTTCATGATGGCAAACTTCATGACGTCCACGGTCTTCATCTCGCAGACAAAGCCAAAAAGCTTTGCCTCGGCATCGGCCGGCAGGATGCAGGCGTTGGCGGCGTCAAAGGTCAGGCCCGCAAACCCTTTGACCAGCTTTTTTTGTTCCTTGGCGGTAACGGGCACGGAAATCGCCTTTTTGCCGCCAACGGTAACGGCGGAGGCGCCCAACCCGGCTGCTGCCAGCTTGGCTTCCTTGTCGGCATCCAGAAAGATGGTGACGGTAAAATCGGACATCGTTTGGCTCCTTCCTATTGAAACAGTCGGTTTTAAATGAATGAAGCGGCTTCAGGTTGATATAAATTCCGCTTTTAAGCCAGATTCGCGCCGACTGTCAAGTCTTGACGCAGGTCTCCCGCACCAGCGCCATGAAGGCCTCCAGCATCGGCGGCCGCCATTTGTCCTTGTGCCAGATCATCAGTAGTCCGGTTTCCAGTGCGTCCACCCACCGCACCGCGGCCATGCGACCCTGGTCAAGTTCCCTCTCTATGGCGATACGCGGGATCACCGTTACACCCAGGCCCGCCATAATGGCCTGTTTGATGGCCTCGATGCTGTTCATCTCGATCACGGTGGCCGGCGTCACTTTTTCAGCGGCCAACGCCTGCTCGAATACCATCCGGTAGCCGCAGTCGCTTTTGGGTAAAAGCAACACCTGACCGTCAAGATCCGTGAAATCGGCACGGTTGAAGGCGGCTAATGGATGGCGCGGGTGAGCGGCAACGACCAGGGGCTCGATACGCAGCAGTTCTGATTCAAGGTTTTTGGCGCCGATGCTGTCGGCAAACAAAAAGGCCAGGTCCACCATGCCGATCAGAAGTTCGTGCTCCAGCGAATGGAGGGCGCAACTGGTGATATCCAGCCGTATCCCGGGAAACCGCGGCTGGTACGCGCAGAGAATGGGCGGCAAATAATGGGTGGCCATGGTCTGAGGCATCCGCACCGTCAACAGGCCGGATGTTTTGTCGCTGCCGGTCAGATCGGCCAGGGCCTCCTCCCGGATGGCCAGCAGTTTGTCGGCGTAGGTGAGCATCTTTGCCCCCGCCTCGGTGAGTTGAACCGATTTGCCGATTCTTTTGAAGAGCAAAATTCCCAGTTCGGTCTCAAGGGTCTTGATCTGGGCGGAGATGGTCGACTGGGAGTAGTTCAGGACCCTGGCCGCATGATTGAAGTTCATCAACGTCGCCACCGTACGGAAGGTTTTGAGGCGCTGCAGGTCCATGGGCGAGTCTCCATCTTTAATCGAAAATAGTGATAAGTATATCTAAACTAATCGTTGGACTATCAATTAAGCATTTTGTAGCGTCATCGATATTGAGAGCTTCGAGTGAAGCGGCCATTAATCAGGATATGTGATCAATAACACGCTTTATTTAAAGGAGGAAGATCATGACTGCAAAAGAAACTTCGAGGACGGATCAAATGGAAACGATCGCTATCTCAACGATCCTCGCTGCAGGGCCGAACCGGCAGATGATCGCCAGCGCACGGGATCATGACATCGTCATGGACGTGAGAAAGGAATGGGGCGGCGACAACGCCGGGCCCACCCCGCCGGAGCTGATGGCCATAGCGCTGGGCGGGTGCGTTTTCAACATCTGCCGCATCATGGTCCAGCAGCGGCAGATTGTGCTCGATGATCTGCGGGTATCGGTTTCCGGCGAGATCGATCCGACCCGGGCCTTCGGCTTGGAAACCAACGCCAGGGCCGGGTTTTCTGAGATGCGCGTCGAAGTGACACTGGCCCCGGCCCTGTCCGCCGAAGCGAAAGCCGACTTTCACGGCGAACTGATGGCGCGCTGCCCCCTGTGCGACACCATCGAAAATTCGACGCCGTTACAGATTACAATGGCTGAATGACCCTTTCGGGAACTTGCGGTGGTGCATCCGGCAATGCCGCCGGCTTTTATTCTTTTTTCGCATCGCCTGCCTTTGCTGCAGGCTTTCGGTCTCGGGGTTTGAGCGGAATCGGCGAGATGGTTTTCCCGGATTGAGCATTCACTAACGGTCCCGGGTGGAGGATGCCATGCTCATCCTCGAAGATCTCGAAAATCCGCGTGACGTGCGGGGCGCAAAAACGCGCGTCGTCATGGAAAAGTTCCACCGTGTCACGGATCAAGGACGACTTGTTGCTCATGGTCTGCTTTTTCACGCCGAACCAGGATGCCAGTTCGCCGACCGTGAGATGGTTCGGTGTCTCCGGATCTAACAGGAAATTGAGTTGAGCGATGGCGTGTACGATGGCCGCCGACCAGATTTCGGGACGCCCCCGGTGAAGATTCAGGCCTTCGGTACCGGCGATGGTGTCGCAAAGGCGCAGGCAATATGCGGTGTAGATCTCGTGAAGCCGTTTGCCGCCGAAAACGGAAATCTGGTTTTTTACCCGTTCGATTTGAACGGCCAGATTTTCCGGGTCAACCGTGCCCTTTACGCCGGCCGGTGATACGTCCAGCTTCAACCGTCGGCGGACGTCGGCGATCATTTCCATTTCAAAGGATGCGCGCACCGGATCGGCGATGGCCAGTTTCTCTGCGTCCAGCAGCAGCGCCGCCACAGACTCACGGCCGTCTGCCGTTTTCACCGCCTGCCGGGGAGTCTTGTAGTCCAGGGCCGGGAGTTTTTCATCGACCCATCCATTCCAGTGCATCCGGAGCATCTGGGCCAGGTGTTCCAGAACCTGCGGATTTGCCATGAGGTCGTCTTCGTCGCCGCGTTGACCACCCCTGCTTTCCTCCGCCTGGCTGATGACAGACGTCATGTCGCTGATTTCATCGAAACGAAAACGTGCCGCAGGGCCGAGACAACGGTCGATTTCATCTCGTATGGTTCGTGCGCGCTGAGCGGAATTTACGGAAACGGTGAGGCGTGTGCCCGCGATCTCGATGTTGCCCAAAACCGTATTGGGCATCCCCTGATTCGTGCGGTTGCCTTTTCGGCTCCAGCAAAACGCGGCCCGCGCAATGTCCCCGGTTTTATTTTTTTCGGCGTTTTCGAAAATCTCATTGATGGATTCTGTGGCGCAAAGGGGGGCCAACTTACTGACGGCCATTTCCGTTGAATCGATGTCGTAGACCAGTTTGTGAAATTCCATGGGATCGCCGTCCGTGTTGACCATGGTCGGCATGGCGTGCAGCGTACGGTCCATTTCCAGGAACACCTGGCGGATTTCAAGGTCCCCATCATAGAGGTCTTCATGGGTGAGCCGGTTTTTGTTTTTGATCATTTCGCGCCGCAGCCGGATAAGTTCCGGTTTCATGCGCGGGGGCAGCACAAAGGCGCTCAATCCCAGAAACATGCCCACGCCGTCCACCGCGATGGCCCGGCCGAAGATGATGTCCCCCGTTTTCATGCTCTCCGATCCGCGCCGCTCCTGTACCAGCATTTCGGCACCGGTGAGCACATCGCGAATGGTCACGGTGTGCCCGACGTCCACTGCCAGGATCTCGTGAAAGCTGTAAGGGACCCTGTTTGCGGCGAGGATGAATTTTCCCTCCAGCGATGCCGGATCGGTCTTTTTGTGCTGCATGAACAGTTCGGCGATGGTCTTGTCTTCAGGGCCGCTCACCAGGCCTTCCTCATCCTCGATGGGCACGTATTCCCAGTTGAACAGGAACCACGGCCAGAACGGCGCTTCGGCGCGCTCGATGGCCGCCGCGTCGGGTGCCGCATCCGGCTCGGGCCATGCCAGGAACTCGGCCATCGCCAACTCGACGACCCTTTTGCCGAAAACCGACACCCCGTGTTCAATGAGTTTCGGAAAAAGTTTGTCGTACACCTCAGACAGGCGCCGGTATTGGAGGTCTTCAGGCGGCGTCACTTTTTTCCTGAGACAGCATTTCTTGTACTTTTTCCCGCTGCCGCAGGGGCAGGGATCGTTTCGTCCGATTTTCATGATGCCCTCGTTAGTGTATTCAAAGACACGCGGGGTAACAACGGTAGGCTCAGTACGCATTCATAGAGTGTTTCTCCCCGCGGCGAATATGCCAGATGCCATTGGGCCCGCGGCCGGACCAATGCGGGACCAGCATCATACCGATGTACAGCCGGACATCCCGGGCTCGGTTCACCAGCGCCCGCCGAATGGCGCTTTCCACGGGCATGGTGCCGTCGACCAGGGAAATGTCGGCCATGAGGTCAAGATCTCCACAGTCCGGTGCACCTCTGACCCAGGACCCGAACGCCCACAGGGCCGCCACCCGCACCACCGAACGGTGCTGTTTGTATAGTATGGGATTGAAATAAGTGATCTCGAAACAATCGTGCGAGTCGATCCGCCCGGCGATTCTTTTCAGAGCGCGTGTAAATGACTGCCTTGGACGGCGGCGTTCTTCTTGCAAACTTGATGGCTCCGTAAAGTCTTCAGAACCTGCTTTGTCATTCCGAGGAGCTTGCGACGAGGAATCTCAGCCCTTAATTATCGACAACGCTCTTTATCTGTCATCCCAGCGGCTTGTCGTGCGTATTGTCCGGCGTAGCCTTGAAGCTCAGCGGGCGAAGGCTGAAGGCCGGGATCCAGTGTTTTCGCCAGTATGCATTCCGGTGGTGGAAAGATCAACCATGAGAACAACTCACGTTTCACTGCAGTGATAGGCCCCGGGGAGCAAGAGGGGTGCGGGGCGTAAGAGGGACACCGGCCATATAGCAGTATGAAAATCCCAGACGTGGTCTGGGAAATTGACCGGAGCCAGAAAAAGCAAGAAGCTGTCTGGCAAATTGGCCTCTTCGAATCCCTCATTTTGTGTCCAAGTTGATTTGATCACAGGATTTAAGCAGGTGGAATATCGGAAATCAGGCATTTTCAAAAAAACGCAGACAGCGTCTGCGCAATTCACCCTGAGTTGACCGCCAATATCATTGGATGTTGACGATAAATTTACTGCTACGGGCGATGCAGGTAACGTTTTTAACGATAAAACACTCGATACAGTGTTTTCCGGTGTAGGCGGATTTTGGCATAAAGAAAGACGCGTCTGGTACGCCTACAGATCTCCAATGGGGTACTATGAAGAGCCCATCTTATATTATTTTTGGGCCACAGATGAAAGTCGCCCCGCAAGTCACCCCGCAAGTCGCCCCGCAAGTCACCCCGCAAGTCGCCCCGCAAGTCACCCCGCAAGTCGCCCCGTAAGTCACCCCGCAAGTCACACAGGTGAAGTCGCCGGGCAAGTCACCGGGGCAGTCGCCGGGGATGTTACCGGGGATGTCGGATGCTCATTGAAAGCGTAAACGTCAGATTCCCACTTGGATTTCGCCGATATTGACCGTGGACAGCGTTCTTTTGTATACCGGAGCCGCTGATGTTGCGTGGGCTTGAGGGCGGGAGATTTGATGGCCTCATAAAAAGCCCTAAAGCTCGTCACCCCGGCGATCTGTCCGCCATTTTATCCGCCATAGCGCAGCGGCGGCGGAAGCGCAGCGACGGAGGAAGGCCGGGGGCCCGCAGTGCTTGAAATCACTGGATCCCGGATCTCGTTTCACTCGTCCGGGATGACGGGAAAAGAAAAAAACCGGCTTTTTACGGTTTCATCAGATTTTAACCCGTAACGGATTTACTTGGCGGGCGTGTCTACCGTTGGATCGCGAAGGGAGAAGAACCGATGACCCGAAAACCCCGCGCCGAAATCGATCCGGTGGAGCAGGAGATCGAGGTGGCGCTCAACCCTGATGCGTTCATTTCATACCATGCCTGCGAGTCGTTCGTCAGCGACCTTGAAGAGGTCGCTGACAGCATCGGCAAGCTCACCGTCAGTGACGCGGCACGGGTTGTCCCGTTGTACGAAACCTTCCTTGCCGGCTGCTACGAGAAGGTCGAAGCGATCGATGATTCGGGCGGCAGCTTCGGCGCGTTTGTCGGTGAGCTGTTCTGTGGCTGGATAAAGGCCCGGCAGGCAGCGGGTGCCGATCCAGAGGAAACCGCCACTCGCTTGGTCGCGTGGATGGACGAAGATGATTACGGCTTTTGCCATGACCTTGAAAAGGCAGCGGTAAAGGTTTTCGACAAGGCCAATTTCGCCGCCTTTGTGAAACTGGCCCGCGTCAAATTCGACGCTGCGGCAGTGGCAAGCCCCAAGACGGGTGCCAGCTACAACGATCAGCCGGAATACATCCGGCGTCGCTGGGGCGATGCCCTGCGCACGCTTTACGCCGCGCAAAAGGATGTCGCGGCCTACGTCGCACTTGCCGAGGAGACCGGCCTTACGGCGCAGGATTGCCTCGTCATCGCGACATTGATAGCCGGCCGGCGCAAACCGGAGGAAGCCCTGGCGTGGGCGGATCGGGGGATAGATCTTGCCGGAAAGACGCTCCGCGGGCCGATGGCCGGGTTCGAGCTCGCCAGACTGCGGCGCGAACTGCTGACCCGGCTGGACCGCGGCAGTGAGGCGCTTGCCGAGGCCTGGACCGGTTTCCGGGAACGCCCTGACACGTTTACATACGACGAGCTGATGAAGTTCGTGCCCAAGACCGAGCGTGCCGCGTGGCATGAGAAGGCCATCGCGGCGACCGGCGGGGCTGACCTCCGTTCCGTCTTGGAGCTTCTTTTAAAGACCAAGGAGATGGACCGGCTCGCCGAGCGCGTGCGACAGTCCACGGACGATGAGCTGGAGGGTTTGAGCCACTATGGCGCCGAGCCCGTGGCTGAAGCGCTCGAAAAGTCCCATCCCGATCTTGCGGCGCGCCTCTGGTGCGCCCAGGGGATGCGGATCGTCAATGCAAAGAAAAGCAAATACTACGATGCTGCATTGTTGAATTTCGAGAGCGCCAAGCGCTGCTTTGAGGATGCGCCCCTTCGTACGGTGAATCTGCCATTGCCGGGGAGCGCCCGTCTCTACAGATTCAGTCCCCCTCACACAACTAACGCAATTGTCGCGGGTTACGCGACCCCCGCCATGCGGCGGATCAGGGCACCGGCAAGGCGGGTCATGGGCTTGAATGCGGTAATGGTGAGTGCGGACAGATCGGTGGGGTAGGCGGTGAGGTGTTCGAATCCGTCTTCGGTAACGCGTGTGGTGTCGCTGTGGCGGATGCCGCCCACGCCGGGCAGATAGATGCCCGGTTCGATGCTGATGAGCATGTTTTTTTCAAGCACGTCGCGGCTGCCCTCGGCCATCCAGGGGCCTTCGTGGCTGCCCAGGCCGAAGCCGTGGCCCGTGCGGTGGAGCAGGTATTGCCCGTATCCTTCGGCAGTGAGAAAGTCCTTGGCTGCCAGATCGATCTCGGCACAGGGGGCGCCGGGGCGGATCAGGGCGCAGGCGCGGCGGCGGGCTTCCATCATGGCATTGAATGCCGCCAGCGCTTCGGGTGCCGGCGGTTCCAGAAAAAAGGTGCGCTCGCATTCGGCGGCGTAGCCGTTGGCGCGAACCAGGCCCAGGGCGATGTGGGGGCCGGCCGTGAGCCGGTCGGCCACGCCGGGCACCCCATGGGGTTGGGCGCTCAGCGGGGCGGGCCAGGCGGCCGCCAGCACATCGGTGGCCAGGGGCTCGTAGTCGGTATCGCGGATGATGTTTAGCAGCACTTTGCGTCCCTGGCTGAAGAGCTCCACTTCAGATACACCGCTGTAGGATGCGTCGATGACTTTTTGGACGCACTGGTCCGCATACCGGGATGCCTTCCGGAGCATGGCGATTTCCGCCGGCGATTTGATCAGCCGCAGCCCTTCCACCAGTGGTGCGACCACGGGGCTGATCGACGACAGGGCCTGGGCGATCTCCATGGGCATCGCGGGCTCGATGCCCACGGCGCCGGCCCCGGCGATGACATCATGGAGCCGCTCGGGCCATCCCTGACCCGACGGGGACGGATAGTCCCAGTAGTGCTTGACGGCAGCGACGTTGGGCGCGGCTTTCAAGTGGTCCTGCTCCAGCGCCGGCACCAGCAGCACCGGGGCGGCCGCCGGTCGTACGATCATGAAAAAGGGGCGCTCCAGCGGACGGTAGGAGACGCCGGTGAGGTAGTAGATGCTTTCTTCGGCCGAGACGATGAAGACATCGAAGCCGCTGGCGGCGACGGCGGTCTGCAGCCGGGACAATCGCTCGGCAAATTCTTCCTTTTCGATCATGGCGAAGCCTTTCAGCGATGGGGCAGGGCAGCGATGTTTTTGACCACCACGAAGTTCACGAAGGTTTTCTACCCCGCTTGGTTTTTCTTCGTGCACTTCATGGTTTACATGCAGTGCTGCCGGTAACGTCAATTTGAGAATTGTGCAACAGCAGGTATCAGGATTTGGACGCGATTTCAAACGAGATCGGCCGCACTCCGGTGGAGCGCGGCCGATGGTTGTTTCAATTTGTCCTGACGCGATTTCGGCTACATGGCGGCGCCGCGCGCGGCCTCGAGCCAGCCGTCCCATTTCGCCTTGTTTTTGGAAATCCACGCGTCCACGTGGCGTTCGATATCCTTCTGAGATTTTTCCCCTTCGCTCATGCGGGTGTTCTGCTCGTTGATGTCGATCAGCGGCAGGGTGAACACCTCAAAGAATTTTTTGGCTGCCGGGTTTTTGGCCAGAAACTTCTTGTTGGCCACGATCTGGATGTCGGAAACGACAAACCCGAGCTTGGCAGGATCGGTCACGGCCCCTTCGAGACCCGACACGGTCATGCGGTCAACGGCGGACTTCTGGGATTCCTTGGGAACAATCTTGGGCACGTTGATCCACATGACGTCAATGCCCGGCTTCAGTTTGAAGATGGTCCAGTTGGGGGCCCAGGTGTAAAAGAAGATCGGCTCGCCGGCTTGGTACGCGCCCAGCGCCGAGGCCATGCCGGCTTCATAGGAGGCCTTCACCGGGTTGATGGCGTCATCGAGATCGTAGGTTTTCATGTGCCAGGCGATGACGTTTTCGCAGCCCCAGCCGGGCGGGCAGGCGGTGAGATCGGCCTTGCCGTCGCCGTTTTTGTCGAACGCCTTTTTGACCTCGGGGCGTTTGAAATCGTCCAGGCTCTTGATGTTGAACTTGTCGACATCTCTTTTAGAGACTAAATATCCCTGAAGGCCACCGGCTTTGGCTACATAACCGACCTTTTCGGCCTTGTCGTAAAACCCCTTGGGCAGCTGGCTGTCATGGTTCGGAAACCAACCGTTGGTCCAGTAGTCCACGTCTCCCAAGGCAACTGAACTATAAAAAAGAGGATTGGCGAGATCCTTGGGTTTTTTCACGGTGTAGCCCAGCGTCTCCAGGCCGCGGCGCACCAGTGCTTCCTGGAAAAAACCGGTGTTCCAGGTGGCGCGGGCCGGTTTGGCCGTGACGCCCTTGCCGGGCAGGTCTGTTTTGGCGATGACCGGCGGGGCGGCCAGAGCGATGCACGCTGCGGCGATGATGATGATTGCGGTTTTAAATGTCTTCATTCTTCCTCCTTGCGGTTAATGACAGGGTCGGCGGGGTGGGGTTGGCGGCGCCGTTGCGGTGCTACCCCTGACCCGGTTGTTTTTTTCCGGCCATGGACTGGGTGATCCGGTCCAGCACCATGGCCATCAATACGATGCTTAGGCCGCCGACGACGGCGCGGCCGATGTCAAGGGTGTTGAGCCCCAGAATTACCGGTGAGCCAAGGCCGCCGGCCCCGATGAGGGCAGCGATGACCACCATCGACAGGGCCATCATTATGGTCTGGTTAAGGCCGGCCAGGATGGTTGGCATTGCCAGTGGCACCTGGACGCGGCGCAGCACCTGCCAGTCGGTCGCACCGAAGGCCTGGGCCGCTTCCACCAGTTCCGGGTGCACTCCGCGAATGCCCAGGCTGGTCAGGCGGATGATGGGGGGCAGGGCAAAAACGATGGTGGCCAGCACCCCGGCCACGTTGCCCACGGAAAAGAGCATAACGATGGGTACCAGGTAGACAAAGGCGGGCGTGGTCTGCATGGCGTCGAGCACCGGCCGAAGGCTCGCCTCGACTCGGTTGCTGCGTCCGGACCAGATCCCGAGAGGGATGCCCGCCAAGGCGCAGAAGACGACAGCCGAGAGCACCATGGCCAGGGTGGTCATGGTATCGGCCCACATGCCCAAAAGTCCGATAAGGACCAAGGTGACGGCCGAAAAGAGCGCCAGTCCCTTTCCCGAAAACCGCCATGCAGCGAAGACGACGACGGCGATGATCAGCAGCGGCGGCAGGGCGTTGAGGCCGCGGTCGAAACCGTTCAGCGTTTGCTCCACCGGCCATTTGATGGCCTGGAAGATGTGGCGGTAGTTTTCCACCAGCATGTCCACGAACTGCGATACCCATACATCCAGCGGTATGACGCTTTCTTCAAACATATTGTCGATCTCCCTATTTTCTTGCGGCCTTTCAGTTTGATGTCGCCGCTCAAGGTCGAGTTCTTCTCTTTTCTGTCATCCCGGCGACCTGTCCGCCGAAGCCTTGGCGAAGGTGGAAGGCCGGGATCCAGTGCTTTTGGGGATTTCTGGACCCCGGCCTTCGCCGGGGTGACGAACCTTGGGACTATTTACTGGTTTCAGGCGGCTTCGGTGCTGCGTTCATTGGCGGCGTCCACCTGCTCCTGGGCCGACTGCTCCGCCCGGTAGAGAGTTCTCAGGAACCGGTTTTTGGAGACGACGCCCTTGTAGACACCCTTTTCGTCCACCACGGGTACCGGCCAGCTCTTGGATGCCACAACGGGCAGGATGTCCTGCATGGAGTCGGTGAGCAGCGCCGGCGCGGCATCCTTGATATAGGCCTGATCGATGGGCGAGTCCCGGAGGCCGGCGTCTTTGGCTTCTCTGAGGCTGTCGGCAGAGACGATGCCCAGGAACCGGTGCTGGGGATCGAGTACATACCCGTGGTCGCGGTCGGAGCTGCTGAGCAGTTCGTGTGCGGCGCGGATGCTGCCGACTTTTGATTTGACGATGGTGGGGTGGGAATCGCGCACGATATCGCCGGCGCTGATGACGTTGGTGGGGTCGACACCCCGAAAAAACGCCCGCACGTAGTCGTCGGCCGGGTTCTGCAAAATTTCCTCGGGTGATCCCACCTGCACGATGCGGCCGCCCTCCATGATGGCGATGCGATCGCCGATGCGCAGCGCTTCGTCCAGATCGTGGGAGATGAACACGATGGTGCGCTGGTGCTGTTCCTGCAGTTTGAGCAGCTCGTCCTGCATTTCCGTTCGAATCAGCGGGTCCAAGGCGGAAAAGGCCTCGTCCATGAGCAGGATGCCGGGATCCACGGCCAGGCCCCGGGCCAGTCCGACACGCTGTTGCATGCCGCCGGATAGCTGCGCCGGGTAGGACCCCTCCCATCCTTTCAAGCCCACCTGGTCCAGTGCCTGCAGGGCCCTCTCATGCCGCTTGGTTTTTTCCACCTTGGCCAGTTCCAGCCCGAAAGCGGCGTTTTCCAGTACGGTGAGGTGCGGCATCAAGGCGAAGGACTGAAAGACCATGCTCATGTTGTGCAGGCGAAACTTGACCAAGCTGTCGTGGGACATTTTGGAGACGTTTTCGCCGTCCACGATGACGTCTCCGGCCGTGGGCTCAATGAGTCGGTTGAGCATGCGCACCAGGGTGGACTTGCCGGACCCCGAAAGGCCCATGACGACGAAAATCTCACCGGATTCAATGGATAGATTGGCATTCTGGACACCGACGGTCAGGCCGGTTTCTCCGAATATGTCATCTTTTGAGAGCCCTTTGTCGAGCATGCCAAGGGCTCTTTTCGGGTTGGGGCCGAATATCTTGTAAAGATTTTTGATAACGACTTTTTCCGTCATGAGCTTCTCCGCTGGAGTATGGTTTTCATTGGGGCCCTGAACCTGCGCGGTGCGGTGGCGGTCGTCTGGCAGAATCTGTAGCGGTGTCCTTCCGGGGGCTTCAGCAGGGCCCGATGCTACGGCGACTGGCAAGAAGTCTGAGGCCAAGGGCAAATACATCATGTACAGAAATCATTTTTAGTAAATTTATATTTTCTATACAAATTAAAAAACCGTTAAAACTATAGTCGACGGCCCGTTCATTCGGGATCAGTATCATCATGGCCGCGCTACGGTCAACGGTATAACTATGCTTTATATTTAGCATATTACATATTTTTTTTCTTCTCCAATTCCAGTTCGATGGGCATAGTATAGGGGAATAAACGCTTTGTTGTCAAGCCTGCGCCATTCGTAATATCATTTGTCTACAAACAATATAGTTATCATTTTTAAAAAAACCGGCGGGGATGGGCGATCCGCACGCGCCCGGAGGCTGGAACCGACCCCGACGTCGGCGTACCCAGGGGGCTATCGGCAAGTTGTCTCCGATGGTCGGCTGTGATAGGCCTATCGCGCAGGATTCTGATAAACCGCTACTTTCCGAAGTGCCGGGAGCGATGCGGCTGCTGCTGATGCAGCGCCGCTGGCCGCGGCCGACATATACCATTCACAGCTGCGGTTGAGAGTGGCTGTCGTTGCCGGAACAAGGAGTCGTCAATGAAATCCGTCCAAAACGGGGTGCCGCTCAGCGATGCCGTGCTCATCAACCTGCGACGCATCATTCAGTCCATTGATCTTCATTCCCGCGATCTGATGAAACGCTTCGGGTTGACGATTCCCCAACTCATGATTCTCAATGAAATCGAAAGGGCGCACGATATCTCGGCCAGTGATCTGGCCCGGGCGGTCAGCCTCAGCCAGGCGACGGTGACCGGGATTTTGGAGCGTCTTGAAAACCGGGGATTGATCACCCGCAAGCGCAGCGAATCGGACCGCCGGCGCATCCATGTCAGGGCGACCGACCCCGGACGGGCGTTGCTGGACGCCGCGCCGCCACTGATGCAGGAATCGTTTACGCACCAGTTCAGCATGCTGGCGTCATGGGAGCAGCATATGATCCTTGCGGCCGTGGAGCGGATTGCCGTGATGATGAATGCCCGGCGGATCGATGCTGCGCCGGTATTGGCCACCGGCCCCATTGATCCGCCGGCCGGAGGCCACTGTTAAAACAGATAGTGGATCGCCAGCACTACGATCAGCACTCTAAAGACAATCCGCAGGGTCCGGTTTTCACGGTTGACGGCCAGACGGGCGCCGAGGGCGGCGCCGGCGGCGGTGGCCAGGGTGAGCGGGACGGCCACCATCCAGTCCACGTATCCGGCAGCCACGAAGACCGGCAAACTGGCGGCGGTGATGACGAGGTTGGGCAGCTTGCTGTTGGCCACCGCGCCGAGAAACGTCTCGCCGGAAATATACACCAGTGCGAAAACGATGAGCACGTTGGCGCCGCCGCCGAAGATTCCCGTGTAAAAACCGATGAGAATGCCGGCGAAAGCATTTTTCACCATGCCGCCACCAGGCAAGGGTTTGGATGGCGACAGGCCGGCGTCCGCATTCAGAAGCGTCGCACCGGCCATGAGCAGCATGCACAGACCGACGATGCGCTCCAGCGCGGCGGCGTTGACCCAGGTCGCACACAGTGCCCCTGCCTGTGCGGCGGCCACGGCAGTGATCGTCAGCACCAGCCCGGATCGCAGGTTCACCAGGCCCCTGCTGCGAAAATACGCCAGCGGCGCCATTTCCCGACCGACCACCGATACCTTGGCGGTGCCAATGGCGCTATGGATGGGCATGCCGAAAGCGCTGAGCAGCGGCACCAGGACGAACAGGGTGCTGCCCAGAACGGCGCCGAAGATGCCCACGCCGAAACCGACAGCGCAGATGACGGCAGTGGCGGCTATGGACAGTTCCGGATTCATGAGCCGGACGGGGCCGGCGGCAGCGCCTGCGGCCCGCGCAAGCCGTTGATGGTCGTCATGGCGATGCCGGTGAAGATGAGCGCCATGCCCACCAGGTGAAATCCGGCCAGCCGCTCGCCCAGCAGGCCGAATGCCAGCAGGATGGAAAACACCGGCATGAGATGGAAAAAGATGCCGGCCTTTGCGGCGCCGATCATGGCCACGCCCCGGTTGTAGAAGATGTAGGCGAGCACCGAGGGAAACACCGCCACATACGTCAGGCTGGCTGAGGCGCGCCAATCGATGGGAAAGCTGCCGGCGCGGACCACTTCCCACAGGTAGAATGGCAACAGGACCACCAGCCCGGCCATGACGATGGCTGTCAGAAAAACGATGGGGTCCATCTCCGGCGGCCTGCGGCGCAGCATTACCGAGTAAAGGGCCCACGACACCCCCGCGCCCAGGGTCCACAGATCTCCCGAGGAAAACTGCAGTGCCAGCAGCATGGTCAGGTGCCCCCGGGTGATGATGAAGGCCAGGCCGGTCAGTGATATCAGCACGCCCATCATCTGGCGGAGCGTGAGGCGTTCACCGAATCCGGCCCACGCCATGACTACGATGAAGATGGGGATCATGGCATTGACCAGCACGGTGTTGGTGGTGCTGGCGGTTTGCAGCGCCTTGTAGATGAAGGCGTTGAAGATGGCAATGGACGGGATGCTCATGAACACCAGAAAGGCCCAGTGGCGGCGTACCAGGGGCCATTGGCGCCAGAGGCGCGGCAAACCGATGGGCAGCAGGATCGTCAGCGCGCCGGCCCAGCGCCAGAAATTAAGGCTCACCGGTGGAATCAACTCCCGGATGCCCCGCCCGAGGACGAAGTTGCCAGACCAGAACAGGACAGTCAGGGTCAGCAGGAGATAGGGCAGAAATCTGCGATCGGTCACGAAGTTTTTTCCCGGTGAAGGTAATGGCCATTGACGGCGCCGCAAACAACCCGCCGACTCTAAAAGAGCCCCACGCCCCTGTCAAGCCGCGTGCCGGATTGACCTGAGCGACAGAAGCGAATACAACCCTGCCATAGAAAACGGCAACCGGCTTTCGCGCAATGCTCAAGTTGGTTTTGGTCGCTGCGTTGAATGTGCACTACGAAGGCCACCAAGTGCACGAAGAAAATCCTAAAACAGGTAAGCCATAAAATCTTCGTGTTCTTCGTGTACTCGTGGTGGCAAATCATAGCATGGGGCAAAGAGGCGCTGGCAGTGTTGCAGGGATTTTTTGCATACCCAGAAACCGCAATGGGGAACGGCAATCAAGATGGACCCCCCGTGTGACATGCTGGCACTGACCTTTGATGAATCGGTGGCCGCTTTCAAGCGGCACTTCGGGCGAGGCCGTTTCCATGCCGCCGCCGCTTTTCGGGCGCTGTATCGGGAGTTCAACCTGTCGTTCTGGGAGGCCGAGGAGTTTCGCAGCACCGCGGGGCTGGCGCAGGCGGTGGCCCGGGGGACGGTCGCGGCCCCCGGCGAGATCGTGGATGAGGGGGCAGTGGACGGGGTGGTCAAGTTCATTACCCGGCTTGCCGACGGGGAAGAGATCGAATCGGTCCTGCTGCCCATGAAGACCCACCGGACCCTGTGCGTATCCAGTCAGGTGGGCTGCCGGATGGGCTGCCGGTTTTGCGAGACGGCCAAGATGGGGCTGCGCCGGCAGCTGTCGGTGGCGGAGATCGTCGGTCAGGTATTCAATGCCCGGCGGCGATACGGAGAAAACATCCGCAACGTCGTATTCATGGGGATGGGGGAGCCCTTCGACAATTTCGATACCGTGGTGCAGGCGATCCGGGTGCTCAACGATCAGCGGGGCCTGGATATCGCCCTCAAATTCATCACGGTATCCACCGTGGGCCGGGTCGATGGGATCCGGCGACTGGCGGCCTTGGGCATGCCGCTTTTAAAGCTGGCTGTTTCCCTCAACGCCGCCCGCGACGACTTAAGATCCCATCT
Organism: Pseudomonadota bacterium; assembly: GCA_043825735.1. Classification (GTDB taxonomy): domain Bacteria; phylum Desulfobacterota; class Desulfobacteria; order Desulfobacterales; family JBDRRP01; genus JBDRRP01. The sequence goes on from JBDRRP010000057.1 coordinate 182,077, forward strand.
TATGCCCGTGAACCGGTCGGTACCGCTCGCCGCGCTGCAGCGGGCCCTCGTGGAATACCCGATGCGCAGCGATTACACATTGATGGTGGGCTATGTGCTGATCCCCGGTGTCAACGACACCCCTGAAGATGCGGTCGCGCTGGCTGACTTTGTGGCGCCCTTGCCGGTCAAGGTCAATCTGATTGCCTTCAATCCGGGAACCAGCGCCCCATACCGGGCTCCTGATGATGACGAGATCACCGCATTCAGAAACCGGTTGATCGCCGCCCGGGTGCAGGTGCAGCCGCGTCCTCCCCGGGGGCGCGATCTCATGGCCGCCTGCGGTCAACTGGGCGCCCTGCGCCGTCCGGACCGCTTTGCCGGCACGCTCAATGACAACCGATCTTAAAAACAATACGCTTGTTAAGAAAGCGCCAGCCGACGTTATCCGAACCGTTGGATAATTTACCACGAAGGACGCGAAGAAAACCTTAAAAACAGGTCGGTTATAAAATCTTCGTGTTCTTCGTGGTGATTAAAAATCGGTTATCGGCGCGGCCGTTGAGATGGCACTGGATCAACAGATGCCGCTTATCCGCGATCACTACGCGGCGGGTGCTACGCCTATGGGATGCCCGAGCCGCTGGGCGTTGGCCATGGCCTTGCCGGCGTCGTTAAACATGGCCATCTGGTCGCTTTTATGCCCGGCGATGCCACATGAAATGCCTACCTTACCCATGGACTGCCCGCTTTTGTTTTTGAATGAATAGGATGAGATGGCCGTGGACAGGGCGTGCGTTGTGCGTGCGGCGATCTTGCCGTCCACTTCGGAGATGATCACCGCAAATTCGTTTCTGCCGATCCGGAAGGGGAGTGCCGCTTCGGGCAATGTTTTGCGAACGATATGGCCGATCTCTTTGAGCAGGTGATCAGCATCCTTGTCGCTGAGATGGGAAAGGTGCTCGACCTCGAAGCGTATCAGCCATGCCGAGTGCCCCAGTCGGTCGGCGCGGCGGGCGATTTCTGTGAACTTCTGCCGGAAATGGCGGCGGTTGAAGAGCTGGGTAAGGTCATCGGTGCAGGCCAGGGTCGTCATCTTCTGGGTCAGTGCCTGCATTTGCCGAGCGTTTTCGCCGGCTTGCTGCATTCGGTTTTGAAGCTCCTTGTGAAGTTGTTCGAAGATCCGGCTAAGTTTGGTCAGTTCATTGCCGGCGGTCTCGGCATCCGGCTCTGCGTTTCCTAGCGCCTGGCTGCTGATGTGGGTCATTTGCTGGGTGAATTTTTCCAGGGCCAGGGTCCACCAAAAGAGAAGCGAAAATCCCAGGACCTCGATCAACAGAATGGAAATGGTGCCGATGTTGAACATCCCGGAAAGTTGTTCCAGCTGGTAGGGCGTTAACGCCGGGACGGCATACTGGTAGACGATAAACAGCATGATCAGCATGGGAAGCAAGCAGGAAAGAAGGTAGAAGCTAAGGAAAATACGGCGGAAATTTTCGTTGGTCAGCGAAACGAACATATTCATGACGGCCTCCTCGTATGCCCGTTTCGCCCGTACGCATCTGAAGAGAAGGGTGATACCTTACGATAGCGCAACGGTATAAGTCAAGATGTTTTGGTGATAAGTGTACTCACCCGCCATCGGGATGCGCACGGGGTATCCAGCGCCGTGAAAAGGTACTATCTTATCCGGCGGTTGTTAAACGCTGCTCAATGTGCTGGGCCTGCATTTATTCACGATTGACCAAGGCTTCAGCGAAAACGTGCACGAGATGGTTTATAGCCGCTGAACTTCGGTTCGGTGGCACGGCGTCAGACGCCATTTCGGCAGTGTTTCAAGGGACCATGCAAAGGAGGGTGAGATGCCTCAATATGAAACCTATGATGTCGTGATTTTGGGTTCTGGACCTGCCGGGCTGCAGGCGGCCATTCATGCGGCCCGCAAGCGGGTCAGGGTGCTGGTGCTGGGACGCACCGAGAAGAGCAGCCTCTTTCATGCCCACATCGAGAACATCTGCTGCGTGTTCAACGTGGCCGGTGAAGAGATGCTCAAAGTGGGGCGGGAGCAGGCAGCACTGTTTGGCGCAGAAATGGCCGGGGAAGACGTGCTGGGACTGACACAGGACGCGGCCGGCTTTCGGGTGCGTCTGGAGGGCGGCCAGGAAATCGTCGGAAAGAGCCTCATACTCGCCACGGGTACCAGCCGCCACCGTCTTAATGTCGACGGCGAAAGGGCCCTCCTGGGCAAAGGTGTGAGCTATTGCGTGGATTGTGACGGCAATTTTTTCCGCCAGCAGCCGGTGTGTATCGTGGGCGGCGAAAGCGCCGCCGCGGATGGGGCGCTGAGCCTGATCAAAATTGCCAGCGCGGTGCATCTGGTCTGTGAAAAACTGTCGGTCTCACCGGCCATGATGGCCGAGCTTGATGCCAGCGATGTCACGGTTCACACCGGAGAGGCCATTGCCGCCATCATGGGAGACACCGCAGTGACGGGCGTCCGGCTCAGGGGCGGCGCAGCGCTTTCCGTGAAGGGTGTTTTCATCGAGCTTGGGGCCAAGGGTGTGATGGAGCTGGCCGCGAGTCTGGGGTTGATGATGGACGATGAAATGAAGTTTCTCCAGACCGATAAGCAGCAGGCCACCACCGTGCCCGGCGTGTTCGCAGCCGGTGACATCTGCGGGCCGCCCTGGCAGATGGCCAAGGCCATCGGTGAGGGGTGCGTGGCAGGCATCAATGCGGCCAGCTATGCCAAAAAACAGAATGCCGATATTCATAAAGCCGAAGAGTAGTGGCGATCGAAGCTCTCAGTGGCCGCCGCACCCGCACCCGCAGCCCTCGTCATCCGCGTTAAGGCGCGACGAAAACCGCAGACCGATGGCGTCGCGGTCGATGCGGATGGGGTGGATCTCTTCGAGCAGTTTCCGGTCCACCAGGTAGGTGAGTCCGTCCACTACGTAGACGCTGTCGCCATCGGTCTGAGTGTCGAACCTCATGGCCAGGGAAGGTCCGTCTGTGATGGACGGCTTAACATGAATGCGGATGGGCTCAGGCTGCCGTCCGGACATAAATTCGCGGATTCGCGTGCTGGCTGCCGGGGTAATCTCGAACATGGCGGCTCCTTGTCATTCGATGCGAATATTCTCAGGGTCGGGAATAATTTATTACGCTTGTGCGGAAAGCTCAAGCTGACAATATTGATAGCCCCGTAAAAAGTCAGAAATCACCACAGAGGACGCAGAGAGCGCAGAGGCAACCCAATAATAACCCAATATTTTCTCTGTGGCCCTCTGCGATCTCTGCGGTTTAAAAACACTTTTTACGGATTCATCTGACGTGGTCGTTGAGACGACACTGTAATTGCGAATCGAAGCACTTAGCGTGAAGGCATTGCCATGAAACCCGTCACGTACCGTTATTGTCCGCTGTGTGCCGAAGAGATCGGGCCTCAGGGGCCTTCTGGCCAGAACCGTCACGGCTGCCCGGCCTGCGGGTTCGTCCACTTCCAGGATCCCAAGGTGGCCGTCGTGGCGGTGATCCCGTGGCAGAACCGGGTGCTGTTGATACAGCGGCGATTCGGACCTGCCAAAGGCAGATGGGCGCTGCCCGGCGGATTCATGGACGCCTGGGAGATGCCCCGTGATGCCCTGGCCCGGGAAGTCCGTGAAGAGGTGGGCCTGGCGGTTTCTCCGGGCGCCCTTTTGGACATTCTGTCCATGGACGACCCCGACGTGGGCCCCATCGGCATCGTGATCGCCTACACGGCCCTGCCGATTTCAGTCCCTTCCGAGATGCTGACCGTTGCCGACGATGCCGCCGCGGCCCGGTGGTTTTACCCCGAAGCCCTTCCAGAGGGCCTGGCGTTCAGGGGGACACGCCGTCTGATCAGGCTGTGGCAGCGCGGCGTGATTGTACCGGCTTGAAAAGTCCGGTTCAGGGCCTGTTTGGGTTTTCAGGGCGCCGGCATTTTCTGAACGACGATGCTGCCGGCCGAATACCCGGCGCCAAAGGAGCAGATGACCCCAGTATCACCGGGCTTCAGATCGTCCCGGTGGCGGTGGAAGGCGATGATGGCACCCGCCGATGCCGTGTTGCCGAATTCACTTAGAACCAGGGGGGCGTCACCGTTGCTGGGTTCATGACCCAGAACTCTGGTGGCCACCAGGTGGTTCATGTTGATATTGGCCTGATGGAGCCAGAGGCGTCGGACGTCGGCAATGGGGATGCCCAACTGCGCCAGATGGCCGGTGATGAGCTGGGTGGCCAGGGGGACCACCTCTTTAAAGACGCGGCGGCCGTTTTGATAGAAGAGGGTGTCGCGGTTTTCGAGAGCCTCGGTGTTCCACCGGTTAATAAAGCTGAAATTGTTTCTCACGTTGCTGGAAAACCGGCTCGTCAAGCGAGCGCCGCGGATCTGGAAAGGGGCCGGCGCACGGCAGGTGTCGGCCCGCTCGATCACGGTGGCCGTGGCAATGTCGCCGAAGATGAAATGGCTGTCTCGGTCTCTGAAGTTGCAATGGCCGGTGTTGATTTCCGGATTGACCGTGACCACGCACCGTGCCGACCCGGCGGCAATCATGTCCGCCGCGATCTTGATGGCATACGTGGCCGCCGAGCAGGCCACGTTCATATCGAAGGCAAAGCCCTCGATGCCCAATGCGGTCTGCACCTCGATGGCTATGGCCGGGTAGGGGCGCTGGAGGCTCGAGCAGGAGACGATGACCGCATCCACGTCTTCAGGCGTTCTGGCGGCAGTTTCCAGGGCACTGCTGACAGCGGCGGCAGCCATTTCGCTTTGCATCGACGGCTCATCGTCCGAGCGCGCCGCAAACTCCGGATGCATCCGGTCGATGTCGAGAATCCCCGCCTTATCCATGACGTAGCGGTTTTCTATGCCCGAGGCTTTGACGATAAACGCTTCACTCGATTCCTGAAGAGGTGCTTTCTGGCCGGCGTCGATATCGCTCCGGTGGGTATCGTTGAAACGCCGCACATAGGCATTGTAGGATGCCACGAGTTCAGCAGTGGTGATTTTTTGCGGAGGAATAAACATCCCCGTTGCACTGATGACGACTTCCGGCTGCATATTGCCTTTCTCCTGAATGTGCGAGATGAACCCATGCATCCTTTCAATCTTCGTGCCACTGAGACGGCTGGCCGTATGTGACGTGATTCCAGAGGGTTGATTTTTACGGCGCGAGGTATCGACGATTGTGGCGGCCCGGTGCTGTCCAAATTGTGTATGCTTCCTGGACAAAATCAGCATGGGGCAATTGCCAACAAACCGGTTGACAACCGCCGCGCAACCTTATAGGAATCTGCCCCGTTGAGCGGGAATAACTCAGTGGTAGAGTGCGACCTTGCCAAGGTCGAAGTCGCGGGTTCAAATCCCGTTTCCCGCTCCATCCCCTTTTTTTCATCATCCGGGACACCGACCTAAACGATTTCTCAAGTCATCGACCGGCGGTTCGGCGGGCGCCTGCCTTGACATCCCCTCGGCGAGCACTAATCTCTATCCGTTCGGCGCCGGGCCATGCCCGCGTCAATAAACGAAGGAGAATCGCTATGGCAACAACTGCGTCAGTCCCATCGAAAAACATTTACGCCAGTG
>JBDRRP010000058.1:0-50045 GCA_043825735.1 Pseudomonadota bacterium
GGCGTTGCCCCGAAGGCCTGCATGCTTTGTGATCGCCGCCGTCAGCGTCGTCTTGCCATGGTCGATGTGACCGATCGTCCCTACGTTCACGTGGGGCTTGGTCCTCTGAAATTTTTCCTTCGCCATCTTACCGTCCTCCCATTGATTTTGGAATGATGTTGAATCAGCGGCTTGATAGGGGCTGCTTCTTTATATGCCCCAGGGCACGGCACATTAAAATAAGGTGGAGCCCACGATCGGAGTCGAACCGATGAACCTCTTCCTTACCAAGGAAGCGCTCTACCGACTGAGCTACGTGGGCGTCACAACAACGGAAACCTCTAAAAGGATTGAACGACTGACAAGAGGGAGCTGGGTGGAGCGGGAGACGAGGTTCGAACTCGCGACTTCCAGCTTGGAAGGCTGGAGCTCTACCAACTGAGCTACTCCCGCCTGAACGTCTTTCCGTGAGCGCGCGGTGTCAAATACAGCTGCGCCCACCCTCTAATAAATCGCTATCTGACTATCCTGAAGTCCCCGTAGTACATATACGACCCCGACCGTGGGATCTCCTACAAACGACTTAAGCGGACCAGCCGCCGAAAAACGAACCTGCCCCTTGGCGAAACGCCCAACAACCGTAGCGCAACCCAAGTTGCCGAATTTGACCACGACTGGAGCCAGAGACAGGAATTGAACCCGCGACCCGCTGATTACAAATCAGCCGCTCTACCGACTGAGCTACTCTGGCCCTCAAGGCCTGTATTCCTGACTATGCCGACTTTCCAGACGCCATAGGCGCACTTGCAGGAGTGCGGCCAATCATTACCTATTAACCACTTGGGCCAAAAAGATCAACCCTGGAAAACGGGTATTATGCCAAAACCATCCGTCATGTCAAGGCATAATTTGGACAATTTGTCTTTTGTGGCGCAGGATTGTCGCCCGGCGCCGGGAGACGAAAACAGCGCCACCAGTCAGGCGCCGCACCATACCGGCCGGTCCGGTTCGGCCTTGCTTGACAATTAGGGGGTTTCTTGATTAATGCCTCAAGCAACACGGATCGCCGTAGATCCGATCAACCCATTTCTTATGACACGAATAGCTCTTTGACCATGACATCCATATCAAAACGACTCGGGCCCCTTGTAGTCTTGACGGTGATTTTTTCCGGCTGCAGCGCGCCCGCCATTGTGCGGACACAAAACCCCGCCCCGGCCCAGACCATTAATGACGCCGTTGAATCGGTGCCCGCCGGCACCCTATCAAAAACGGACCCCAAAGGGGAACAATTTTCAGAGAGTGCCCGCGCATCTGAGGACATTATTTCGGAAGACGGACCGGACCGCGTGACCTTGCAGTCCGCCGGCGGAACCGATACCGTCGGCGGTGACGCCGCACAAAGCGGCCTGCCGGCAGCGGACGACGAGAGCCCGACCAGCGCCGCGCCCCAAAAAAAGACGGATGAAACACTTCTCGAGGAAGCGCTTGATTTTTGCCAGGCGGCCCAGGAATTCTGGCAAGCCGGGGAACTGGACAGCGCTTTGGAAGCCCTGGATCAGGCGTACCTGCTGATCCTTGATACCGACACCGGGGAGGACCCCAAACTTTTCCAACAAAAAGAGGATATTAGATTAATAATTTCCAAAAGAATAATGGAGATATACGCATCTCGACACACAGTTGCCAACGGCCAGCATAATGCCATCCCACTGGACATGAACCAGCACGTAGAAGCCGAAATCAAGCGGTTTACCACTGTTGAACGCGACTTTTTCATGGAATCCTACCGCAGAAGCGGCCAATACCACGAGTTCATCGTCGCATCGCTCAAAGAGGCTGGTTTTCCCGAAGAACTGGCCTGGCTTCCCCTCATTGAAAGCGGGTTCAAGGTTCAAGCGCTCTCCCGTGCACGGGCCTTGGGATTGTGGCAGTTCATTCCCTCCACCGGCTATAAGTTCGGTCTGAAACGCGAAACTTACGTCGATGAACGCCTTGACCCATACCGGTCCACTGCGGCCGCCGTGAGCTACCTGAAGGAGTTGCATCAGATTTTTGGTGACTGGATGACGGCACTGGCTGCCTACAATTGCGGAGAAGGCCGGGTGCTGCGCGTCATACGCTCACAAAATATCAATTATCTCGATAATTTCTGGGATTTATATCAGCGCCTGCCGCAAGAGACGGCGCGTTACGTCCCGCGGTTTCTGGCGACCCTGCATATCCTGCGAAACCCCGAGAAATACGGCATGTCGCTGCCGACACCGGACCCGCCGATGACATTTGAGACGGTTACAATCGAAAGGCAGGTCAGTCTTCGGGATATCTCCAACGCATTGTCGGTGACAGAGCAATCGCTCAGAGACCTGAACCCCTCCCTGCGCTATCGCATTCTTCCCAAAGAACCCTTTGACTTGCGGGTTTCCGTGGGCTCCGGCGATGAACTGCTGGCAAAATTGGACACGCTGCCCATATCGTCACCGCCGCGCCCAGCCTATGTCTACCACAAAATTCGCCCTGGTGAGAGCCTGTCCACCATCGCGAGAAAATACCACACCAGTGTGAGCCGCATTACCCAGGCAAACAACATCCGTAAAAGCCATTTCATTGTTGCCGGCAGGACCTTGAAAATTCCGCTTTCAGGAACAATGGTCGTAACCACAGCGCCGCCGGAATCTTCCGAATGCCCTCCCGGCGGGCAAGCGACCATCGTCCACCGTGTAAACCGCGGAGATTCCCTGTGGATTATCGCCAAACGCTACGACACGACAACTCTTAAAATCCAGCAAATGAACGGCCTTAGCGGAACGCATCTGAGTATCGGTCAAAAACTCAACATTCCGGCGTGCAGTGAGAAGCAGTCCGACACACAAGGCATGCGGGCCTATGTCGTCAAAACCGGCGACAGTCCTTTTGGAATTGCCAAACAACATAACATGTCCCTCAATCGGTTCCTCAGTGCCAACGGCATGACGCCCCGCAGCACCATTTATCCGGGCCAGACCGTTAATGTGGAATAACGCATAGACAGAGCCCGTGCCCACGCCGTTTTCCACGAAACGATGCACAGCGGATCCGTATTGCGGCGGCTGATGGCAGGGCGAACGGGAACTGCCGATTCGGTGTCCCAGGCAAGCAGGGATGGACCATGCCGGTTTATGAATACAAGGCGTTATCTGCAAACGGCAAAACCATTGCCGGCATTATCGATGCCGACAGCGCTCAGACAGCGCGACAGAAACTTCGCAGCAGCCAGAAATACCCCGTATCGTTAAAAGAAGTTACTCAGACCGCTGGAAACACGAGGGGACGCTGGCTGTCGATGTTCGACGGGATAGTCCGGGTCAACCCCACGGAACTGGCCATGATCACGCGACAATTGTCGACCCTGGTCAATGCCGGTTTTCCAATAGACCGCGCCATCGGATCGGTGGTGCCACACACGCGTTCCAAACGTTTGAAGCGATCCTTGGCTAACATTAAAGATGCCATCACCGAAGGCAACAGTTTTGCTGCGGCGCTGGCCCAGTACCCGAATCTGTTTTCCCCGCTCTATGTCAGCATGGTAAAAGCCGGCGAGTCTTCGGGTACGCTGGACCTCATTCTCGATCGACTGGCGGTAATCAACGAAAAAAGCATCGCTTTGTCCAACCGAATCCGAACGGCCATGGCATACCCGCTGCTGATGGCGGTTATCGGTTCCTTAATCTTGTTTTTTCTGGTGACGTTTGTGGTCCCCAGCATCACTTCGATTTTCACGGACATGAACCAGCAGCTGCCGTTGCCGACCGTGCTCCTGCTTTCCATCAGCGGCTTTATGAAAGTCTATTGGCCGTTGATTCTGCTGGCTGCCGGTGGGCTGATGGCGGGTTTTCAGTTTTTTAGGATGACGATCGGTGGTCGCATTTTTTTGGACCGCCTCTATCTGCGGACCCCTGTTTTTTCAGATTTGATCGAAAAGATGGCCATGGCCCGCTTGTCCCGGACACTGGCGTCACTGCTTGAAAACGGCGTATCCATGCTCCCGGCCCTGGATATTTCCAAAAGCGTCGCCGGCAACGCAATTATTGCCGATTCACTTGAAACTGTCGCCGCCGAGGTCGAAAAAGGACAGGGACTGGCGCCGTCAATGGAACGTTTTTCCCACTTTCCGAGCCTGGCCGTTCAGATGGTACAGGTCGGAGAGCAAAGCGGCGCGTTGGAGGAAATGCTCAAAAAAGTCGCCGACGCGTTCGACAACGAAACCGAAGCCCGAATCATGAGCGCGACCACCATGCTGGAGCCGCTCATGATTCTTCTGATGGGGGTGGCGGTGGGATTCATTGTCCTGGCCATCTGCCTGCCGATATTTGAAATGAACCAGTTGGTAAAATGATTTCTCCAGCTAAATAGAAGAATACCCTCAATTTTCGACGGCAATCGGCCTCACGCGATGGAGGCACTCGGAAGGAGCCCTTAAACATGAAGCGCACACGCGACACCGCAGGCCGTCACGTTGGTGATCACGGTTTTACCCTGATCGAGCTGATGGTTGTTCTGGTCATCCTTGGCATTCTTGCCGGCCTGGTAGTGCCGCGCCTGATGAACCGTCCGGATGAAGCCAAGCAGCTAAAGGCGCGGATGCAGATCGAAAGCATTGAGACCGCCTTGAAGCTCTATAAACTCGATAACGGCGCCTACCCGGATACCGACCAGGGGCTGCAGGCCCTCGTTGTCCAGCCTGACACGGGAACGTCCACCAAAAACTGGCGCAAGGGCGGCTATCTTGAAAAGGGAAAAGTGCCTAAAGACCCCTGGGGCAACGACTTTATCTACATCAGCCCCGGGATCAATGGTGAGTTCGATATTAGCTCTTATGGTGCGGACGGCATTGCCGGCGGTGATGGCAAGAACCTGGATATCAACAACTGGGAAACCCAGTAGCGTGAAAGGCTCGGCCACAGACCGGTCGCGACACCGCCGGCAAGCAGTGCTCATGGCGCACGTGCCTGCGCTGAACAATGGCCGAGGTTATACGTTTGTTGAACTGATGGTCGTAATCGCGCTGGTCGGCATTTTTTTCTTTTTCGCCATCCCGCGTATCGCGCCCGACATCCCATCGGAGGATTTTCGAAAGGCCATCAACTGGTTCGCCCTGAATGTCCCTCGGCTCAAACGCCTGGCGGTGTCGGAGCAAAAAATCGTGTTGCTCACTATTGATCGAAACACGGGCATGCTGATCATCTCTGACGCAACGTCTTCGCCGGAGGAGCGCTTTGCCCTTCCCGATACCGTTCACATCGGGGAAATCGTATCCTTCGGGCGCCCCCTTCCAGAGTCCGGACCTGTAATGATACGTTTTTTACCTGACGGCATATCTGATTTCATGAGTATTAGACTCTCAGACGATGACGGCCGTGAAGCCGACATTCAGATCGAACCTTTCCTGTATGCGGCAAAAATATCTGAAAATCGACCCCGCTGAGGGTGATGGGGGCTTTACCCTCCTGGAAACCCTGATCGCGCTGGCGATTCTCGCCATCGCCCTGGTGGCCTTATTCCGCCTTCACTATCAGTCCATCGATCTGAGCGCAGAAATCGCATTCAACGCCAACGCACCTTTTCTGGCCGGTCAGTTGCTCAGCGATGTGGAACGCGCGGGCCTTGACGGGGCGGGACGCCATGCCGGCACCTTTCAAGAGGGCCTTCCGCCGTACTCATGGCAAGTCGACATCGCCCAGGTGGAGCTGCCCGTGGGAGAGGCAACACCGCCGAAACTCTGGAAAATCGATATCGACATCGCTTCCGGAGAACGGCTGAACTACCACCTGACCACTTTTCGTCGATACCGGGAGTAACGCGGTGCCACCAGCAAGCGATGAGCATACGGTAGAATCCACCGCCGTCACCGAGCGCCGCCCCGATCGGGTGCATGGGCAACTGCGCTCGCGGTCGCTTGATGGGTTCACGCTCTTTGAAATTCTCATCGCAATGATGATGCTCTCTTTTGTATTTACCACGCTGTTTGTCTCATTCCGGCAACTGCTCGGTGATGCGCAGGCCGTGACACGAAAAAACGCCCTCACGGAAATGACGGCAACGGCATTGCATCATGTGGTGGCCGACCTTGATGCCGCATTCATTCTTCTTCCCCCGTTTTACAGCCCCCCGGGCATTCACGACACCAAGGCGCCGCCATATCGGTTCACAGGTACGACAACCCCCATTGATGGGTCAGCGTTTGCCGATATCCGATTTGTTTCCGGTCGTCATATCGACGGTCAAGGTGCCGGCGGCGAAGGTTTTGCCGCTATCCGTTACTATGTCGCACCAGACGGCAACGGAGCGCTCCGCCTGAAACGCCAGGACCGTTTAGTGGCCTTTGGCGCCATGACATCCTTGGCCCCATGGCCCGATCCCATTGTCTGTGAACATGTGAAGCGGTTCGAAATCACCTATTTTGATGACGACGACAACGCCCATGACGAATGGGACTCGGAGGCTGAATCCTTTGGGTATGCCACCCCCACTGCCATCAGAATCGTTCTGGGAGTAGCCCGCCCGGATGGTGAGGCAATGACATTGACTACAACGGTATATCTAACGGCCATACGCATGGCACCAGGCGCCAGTGACCAGTAACCCCCTTCGCTCGGACAAGGGCATTGCCCTGATTCTGGTGATCAGCGTTATCGCCGCGCTGGTGGTCTCCGGCGTGATGCTCAACCGCCAGGTCCGCGGGATGATAGTGTCTTCAGCAACTCAAGCGGATCACCTCAAACTTTCAGAAATGTGCCGCTCGGGGCTCGAGGCCGCCGTGTTGCGCCTTGGGGCCGGCAAGACCGAAGACGTGCTCGGATGGATACTCTCCGAAGAAAACAGGGCCGAGCTCGCAGAAGACATCAACAACGCCCTCGCCTTCTCTTCGGACACGCTCGATGTGACGGTCGCCGACGAGCGCGCCCTGATTCAGGTCAACGCTCTGATAGACTACCCTCACCGCGGGCAGTTCAACGCCGAGCAGCGACAACTCTGGGAGCGCCTTTTGCGCATTCTAAAAGCGCAGTCTCCGGATGGCCCCGAATTCACCGAAGCCGAAATCATCGACGCATTAATAGACTGGCTGGACGCCGGTGACGACGATGCCATTACCGGCCTCAGTGGCGCGGAAAGCGATTATTATGAAGGGCTTCCCGTCCCCTATTCCGCAGCCAACGCCCCAATGCAGCACATCGGCGAATTGCTGCTCATCAAGGGGATGTCCCCAGAGCTATACCACGGCACCCCCGAGTTGCCCGGGTTGGCACGCTATGTCACTGCTGCCGGTGTTTTCGGCAAAAGCGCCGCGGGTCTGCGTTTCGACGGGAAGATCAACATCAACACCGCTGAGGCGACGGTCATCGCAGCGATCTTGCCCCTCGAATACCAATCCCTGGCAGAGGCGATCGTCGCCTATCGCCAGGAGCGCATCGCGGAAAAAGACTTCGAAACCTTGAAACAGCCGGCCTGGTACAAAAACGCTCCCGGTTGCGGAAATCTTGAACTGCCGCCGGATCTGGTCACTGTCTATAGTAATCTATTCCGTGTCACCATGACGGCTTTCAGTGGCAATCGCCGCGTCCACCGCACAGCCCTTGTTCAGTGTCAGCGCGAGGACACGCCGGCTGCAAAGCGCTGTGAAATATTGCGCTACGAATAAACAGCCTAACCATCATCTCCCGGCACACCAACGGGCGGCGGCATGTTGCGACGCCTGCGGCCCCCTTCCAACCCCGCCCTTTCTGGTTTCACCCGGTTGGGGTTTGCAAAAATCTGAAAAATAACATATAAAAAATGCAATATTATTAAATGCCTATACCACTGCACCGGCTGGCATTACCATCTGCCGGTGCACAGGGGCGACGGTCTTTATGCCAAACCAGCATCTCGGTATCGACATCCACCCGGACGGCATCAAGCTTGTCTTGCTCAGCAGCCGGCTGAAAAGCGCCACGGTGGCCGGGCACTGGTCCGTCGACTATCCGGATGGGCAGTATTCACCGGAGAACCTGGCGGCTGCCCTGATGACGATCGCCGATACGGCCGACATCGAAGGCTGCGAGTGCGCGGTAAGTATTCCTGCGTCATGGGTCTATCTGCGCCAGGCCGTTTTGCCTTTCAAGGAAAAGAAGAAAATCGATCAGATCCTCTCCTTTGAAATGGAGCCGCTGCTGCCAGTGGCCACTGATGGCGTCCTCGTGGACTACCAAATCACTGCAACCGATGCAGCCAAAACCGTCCTTATGACAGCCGCCGTCGATAAAGCGCGCCTGACGTCCGTCATTGAGCGCCTTGGAACATTCAAACTCAACCCGAGCATTTTCACCCTGTACGGATGTCCATCCCTCGTGCTTCTCCAGCAGTACTTGAAACCTGAAGGGGACAGCGTATTTGTCGTACCGACTGCCACCGATACGACGGTTTTTCTTTTCTCCGAAAAGCAGGTGATCCTGGTTCGCTGCCTGCCGCAAGCGATCGCATCTTCACCGCCGCATAAAATGGCCACCGACATCCAGCGCGTTATTTTTTCCTTCCAGGACGGCAAAACCGGGGCGCGCTTTATCCCCGAAAGGCTTTTTCTGTCAGCTTCTTCGGAAATCCCCGCCACCCTGCCTGCCGCGCTGTCAGATCTGTTAGGCATCCCGGTTGAGCTGTTTCACTCGGGCCGAGTGCCCTCGGTCCTATCCATCATCGACAGCGAAACACCGCCGCTGGAGAGCATGCCCACCGATGCACTGGCCCTTGCCGTGTGCAGCCTCAAAGGATTTAAGGGGCTCAATTTCAGGAAGGGGCCATTTGCGGTCAGCCGATTCTGGCAGGAAAACCGTAAGTCGCTCATCGCGCCGGCCGTCATCAGTCTGCTGATTTTGCTGACAGCCGGCTATCGCAGCATCGCGGCAATCCATGATTATCAATCACGGCTGGAAGGCATCAATCGGGAAATCACCCAAACCTTCAAGGCGGCCCTTCCGGACGTGAATCGAATCGTCAAACCGATCCATCAAATGCGCACTAAACTGGCGGAAATGAAGCAGGAAGCGCCACAATTTTCACATGCCTATCGATCCCGTAGCGTGGTGGATATGCTGCGCGCCATCAGTGAGCGCATTCCGGCTGATGCGGATGTTGTCCTGAACCAGATGGTCATTGGTCCCGACGCGGTTCTTCTCGGCGGTGACACTGACACGTTCAACACCGTCAATACGGTTCAACAGCGCCTCGAACAGGACCCGACCTTTACCAGCGTGAGTATCAGTTCCGCCAACCAGCAAAAGTCGGGAAATCGTGTGAATTTCAAAATAAGGATCCAATTGTGATTCAGGTCAGTCGGCGGGAGAAGATGGCCATCGGCATTGGGGCAATCGCCCTGGCCTGTTTTCTTTTTGTGGAATGGGTGGCCTTTCCCATCTATGACAAGCAAAAATCGCTGGCCGAAGCCCTCAATCGCCAGGAAGCAGAGCTGGCCGAAGCCCGGGAACTGGCTCGCCAGATTACCGAAATCCGCGAAACCATGGCTTTTTCCCAACAACGGTTGGCTTCAAAGAAATCGGGTTTCAGCCTCTTTTCGTTCCTGGACGGCCTGGCCGCGCAGGCCGGGCTGAAAGACCATATCATCTACATGAAGCCTTCGGTTTCCAAAATCAAAAACACCGAGATGGCACTGTCCATTGTCGAAATTAAACTCGAAGCCATTGCGCTCACTCAACTGGTCCAGTTTCTTCACATGATCGAGACATCTTCCGAGGAAGTCACCATTCGGCGGATGTCCCTTCTGACAGGCGGGAAAGAAAACACGTCGCTGAACGCGGTTCTGGAAATCGCAACCATCAAGGTTTAGGGGACGGCGCCATGTGGCGACCACCGGCTTAGGATGATGACGCAGAAACGGACCAGAGCGGCGTATGCAATCTATCTAATTGCTATAACAGTATTTTTTTTATACACTGGCTTTCCGGAAGATAAGATTCTCCAATTTGTGAACCGTGCGGGCGCAAACCCGCAGCAACCAGTCGCCGTATCGGTCCAGCAGGTGTCCCCGGCAATACCGCCGGGAATTGTTTTCAAGGGTGTCCGGCTGAGCCGCAACGACACCACGCTGCTGCAGGTAGCGCGCCTTACGCTGTCTCCCGACTATCTGGCAATGGTCACGGGAAAACCGGCACTTCGATTTCACGGGGATATTCACGGCGGCAGCGCCAGCGGCACCATCCAGGGCATCGGAAAGGATCGGCAGGAAATCCGCTTGCGGTTTGCAGCAGTGGATCTATCCCGGCTGGCGATCAACAAGGCCACTGCGCCGGAGCGGTCCGTCACCGGGCAGATGTCAGGGCAGTGCCGCATCAGCACGCAACCGGACGCCGCGGTCAGGATCGCCCTTGAAACCGTAATAACCGATACAACGGTGGGCTTGTTAATGCCCATCGGCAACATTCGATCCATTCCGTTTGACAGGATCGAGATCACTGCGTCAGTTGTGGGACGAACAGTCACCATCTCATCGTGCGTGTGGAAAGGCGCGGTGATGGCGGGCAGTCTCACCGGCACCATCGGAATGCAGGAATCGACTGGCGCCAACACAATTTCGTTGAAAGGCAATGTCATTCCGCAGCCGGCGCTGATCCAGGAATTGGGGGAACCGATGGCATCCAGACTGTTTCCCGACCATCGCCGCCGGAAGAACGGGTTTCAGATAACCTTCACCGGCACTGTCGATAAACCGGTTTTCGATATCAAATAAAACGCAATGACGGCCGGCAATCCTACTGGCGCCCGAATCATGATACCCATTCGCCCAGCAATCCATATACTGAACGTCGTGCTGCTCACGGTATTGGCATATACCGGCGTCAAAACAGTTTACGACATCAGCGTCCGAAAACTCCCGACGCCCGTGCAACGGCCAGCCGATGCCGCAGCTATCCAAACGGAATCTGGCGCCGCAAAGAACCCGCTGCCCTATTACCAGGTCATATCCCGGCGCAATCTTTTCGGTGCCGGTGCCGATACAAAAACATCACCGCCGCCGGCTGCGGCGCTGCAAAACTTGGAACCCACAAAACTAAAACTCAAGCTGTGGGGAACCATCACTCATCGGGGCGGGAAAGAATACGCGGTCATCGAAACCCTGAAAGACCGGAACCAGGACCTGTACAAGGCCGGTGACACGGTGGAAGGGGCGCTCGTCAAACAGGTGCTCAGGGAAAAAATCGTCCTGACGGTTGCCGGCCGGGATGAAATTCTTCAAATGGCAGAAAGCGTCATCAGCGCACCATCGGCCACTCCAGGGGCCGCGTCGGCGCCGCCCCTGGAAAGCGCTGGCTTGGAGCCCCAGCATCAACAGGTCCCCATCAGCCGCGAAGACGTCCGGAAAGCCTCCGAAAATATTCAGGAACTCATGCGCCAGGTGCGCATCCGCCCTCATTTCGAACAGGGTAAACCCGCGGGGTTGATGCTCTCCGGCGTACAACCCGAGTCCTTGTTTACCCGGATGGGGCTCCAATCGGGTGACGTTTTGAGAAGTATCGACGGCAGCCCCATCCGATCCATGAACGATGTACTGAAACTCTATGAGCAGCTCGGCTCAGCCGATGCCCTGGAGATCGAAGTCAAACGGGGGGGCAGCCTGCTCAACATTCAATATGGTATCGAATAACCGGCCGTATGCCTTGCCGGCGGTTTTTTAAAAACGACAACAAAGGGGTATTGCGGTGTCTTCGCTCACTGGCTGGATTTACCACCATTTGAAACAATCGATTTATGCGGCATTGCCGACCGGCCGCCTTTTTCTGGGATTCGCCTTTCTGCTGGCGTGCCTCTACGGGGGCACGGCCGGGGCAGGCCTTGCGCTTTCAGCGGAAAACGCCGAGGCGGACAAGTATGTCACCATCGACTTCAACGATGTCGATATTGCTGTTTTCATCAAATACATATCCGAGCTGACCGGCAAAAACTTTGTCGTTGACCAGCGGGTGAAGGGCAAGGTGACCATCATTTCACCGTCCAAAATCTCAGTCGCCGAGGCCTACAAGGTATTCGAGTCGGTTTTGGAGGTCCACGGATTCAGCACGGTGGATGCCGGAGAAATCACCAAAGTCATCCCCATGCCGGATGCCCGATCCAAGAATATCGAGACCAAACTGCGCACCGAGGCCAAAAACCCGGATGACTCTGTGGTCACGCAGCTGATACCGCTGAAATATGCCAACCCTGACGAGATCAAGGCGCTGTTTGCCCCGCTGATATCAAAAAACAGCGTCATGCTGTCCTATGCCCCCACCAACATGCTCATTGTGACCGACGTCTATTCCAACATCCTGCGGCTGATGAAAATCCTGACGGCCATCGACATCTCCGGTATGGGGCAGGAGATATCGGTCATCCCTGTGCAAAATGCCGATGCCGAAAAGATCGTCAAGCTGCTGGCCACGGTTTTCAAGCCCCAAGTCCAAGGAAAGAAAAAGGGTACCGCAGACGACGCCATCACCGTCGTCGCAGATGATCGCACCAACTACATCGTCCTGATGGCCAGCCAGATAGAATCCGAAAGAGTGCGTGATCTGATTCAGATGCTCGACAAGGAACTGCCGCGGGGCAAGGAAAATTTCCATGTCCGCTACCTGGAGCACGCCACGGCCGAAGACCTGGCCAAAGTGATCCAGGCGCTGCCCACCACGGGCACCGCAGACGAAAAAGGGGGAAAAACGACGACCCCGGCGGTCTCCGACAAGGTAAAAATCACCCCCGACAAAGCCACCAACAGCCTGATCATCATGGCCGATAAAGAAGAATTTCAGATCCTGGAGGGCATCATCGCCAAACTCGACATCCCCCGGGCCATGGTCTACATCGAATCGCTCATCATCGAGGTCAATGTGGACAAGGACTTCCAGTTAGGCGCCGAATGGGCCGTCGGCGGCGAAGGCGCTTACGGGAACAAACGGATCGGCTATGGCGGTGGTAGTGGCAACGGGGGCGCCATAAACAATGTCATCCTTGGCGGCGATGCCACCAAAGGGTTTACCTTTCCCAGCGGCATGGCATTAGGCGTATTCGGTGAAGGGATTACCATTGGTTCTGTCTTTTTCCCCAGCATCGCCGCGGTGGTAAAAGCCTTCCAGCAAGACAAGGACGTTCACATCCTGTCGACTCCGCAGATTCTGACCACAGACAATGAGGAGGCGAGCATCTCCGTGGGGAAAAACGTTCCGTTTCAAACCAGCACGAGTTTTAGCACGACCACCACGACCGGTAGCTTCGAGTATAAGGACGTGGGAATTATGTTGAAGATCACCCCCCAGATCTCCAAGGATCGTATGGTCCGCCTGAAGATCGAGCAGGAATCCACTAAGATCGACGAACTGGCCACCAAGGATCTGACCACTGACAACCGGGTCACTCCCACGACATTTAAACGCACCGTCCAGACGACGGTAATCGTCAAAGATAACAACACGGTGGTCATTGGCGGCCTCATCGACGATAGCTTTACCAACACCGTCACCAAGGTGCCGTGCCTGGGCGATGTGCCCATTGTCGGGTGGGCGTTCCGCAGCGAAAGCAACTCCGGCGAAAAAACCAACCTGTTCATATTCATCACCCCGCGGGTCATCCAGTCACCAACTGAAGCCACTGCGGTGTTCGAGCAAAAAAAAGATGCGATGAAAGAAATCGAAGGTGGCAGAATCAAGATGTACATGCCCCGCTCGGGAAACTCCGTGCCCGTCCCCGAAACGATACTGCCCCCGGCAACCAACTGAGGAAACGCGCGCGCATGTTTGCCGACTTGATCGACACCATCGGGCAGGATTACGACATCTCTACCGAGAGCCTGGAAGAGGCGCGCCGTCTGCTGCGAAATGAGTCCTGCAGCGCCGCCGAAGCGCTGCTGCGAAAAAAAATCGTGTCCGAAACGCAGTTGCTTCAGTCTCTCAGCCGGCGCTATCATCTTTCCTTTCAGCCCACCCTGTCGCTGGACAATATCACCGGAGCCTTCACCGACCAGATCCCCATCCAGTTTCTCAAACGCCACCTCATCGTGCCACTGCGACGAAAAGTTGAAAACACGGACAAAACAGACCCCGCGGCAGCGGCGACAGATAGTGACACCGCACGCGAGGCATCGGCGCCGGAATGGGTCATCGCCATAAACGACCCCGGAAGCGCCCATGCCATAGACGACCTGACCCGCATCATCGGTGCAACCGACCCGGAAATCGTATTCTCCACCCGGGAGTCGATCCTGTCGGCCATCAACATCTCATACGACTTCAGCAGAGGCTCGGCCGAGCAACTGGTCCAGGATATGGAAGATGACGGGGCGATGATTATCACTGACATGGACAACCCGGCCGACCTGCTGGATGACACCAGTGATGCGCCCATTATCAAACTGGTCAACCACATTCTCTCCGAGTCCATCAAGGCCAGAGCCAGCGATATCCACTTTGAACCCTACCAGGACGGGTTCAAAGTCCGCTACCGGGTTGACGGCATTCTCTACGATCTGCTGTCGCCCCCGAAGTGGATCCAGCAGTCCGTGATCTCACGCATCAAGGTCATGGCCAAACTCAACATCGCTGAAAAACGTTTGCCCCAGGACGGCCGCATCGAGGTGAAGGTGGGCGATCAGGAAATCGACATCCGGGTATCCACGCTGCCCACCTCCTTTGGCGAACGCGTGGTGCTGCGCCTGCTCAACAAGACCGCCTCGCTGGTGAATGTGACCGATCTCGGTCTCACCCAGTCCCGATTCAAACAGCTCTCCGCCCTGGTGACATCGCCAAACGGAATCATCCTGGTCACAGGCCCCACCGGCAGCGGGAAGACCACCAGCCTGTATGCGATCCTCTCATCGATCAAGACGCCCGAAATCAACATCATCACCATCGAGGACCCCGTCGAGTACCAGCTCAAGGGGATCAGCCAGATCCAGGTCAACCCCAAAATCGATCTCACCTTTGCCCGTGGACTGCGCTCTATCGTTCGGCAGGATCCGGATGTCATCCTCGTAGGGGAGATCCGCGACAAGGAGACCGCCGATATCGCCGTGCAGTCGGCACTCACCGGACACCTGGTGTTTTCGACCCTGCATACCAATGATTCAGCCAGTGCCATCACCCGTCTGGTGGATATCGGGGTGGAGCCCTTTCTCATTTCCTCAGCGGTGGTGGCGGTGATCGCTCAGCGCCTGGTGCGTGTCCTGTGCCATGAATGCCGCACCGTCGCCGAACCGGACCTGGTGATTCTGGCCGGACTGGGGATAACCGATGATGCCATTCAGGGCCGCACCTTCTACAAGCCCCAGGGATGCGATGCGTGTTTTCACTCCGGTTTCAAGGGCCGGATCGGCATCTTCGAAATCATGGAGATGAACAGCCCGATGAAAAGCCTCGTTCTTAAGACTTATGACGCCAACCGAATCAAGGAAGCGGCCGTAAAACACGGTATGACCACACTGCGCCAGGACGGTTTGGACAAGGTCCTGCAAGGCATCACGACCCTTGAGGAAGTGCTGCGGGCCACGCAGAAATAGGATGCTGTTGATTAATGCGACACTCCAAAACCATATTTTCGCGCAGAGACGCTGAGACGCAGAGAACTACAAAAATATTTGAAGCCCTAAAAAAGCAATTTTCTCGCAAGACGCCAAGTACGCTAAGAAACACATTTTTAATATTAATTCGTTAGCTTTGCGAGAGATTCCGACTTTTTACGGTTCTAAAAACACCGAACCCCGGCGAAGCCGGCAACGCGCCGCAGGCGCTTTAATATCTGTTTTTCTCTGCGTCTCGGCGTCTCTGCGCGAGAAATGAATTTCGCTGTTGATTTCATAATAACGGCAATGGGTCCGCTATAGTGAAGGAGATTCAACATAACATCGGCATTGACTGGAGGCTTTTGGTACCGGCGAGTCTTCTGCTTGCGGCAATGCTGATCGGGTCCGCCACGGCTGCTGCGGCCGGTGCCGGCCCTGCCGGCGCGCAGGCCGTAAATGGGGAGGCGACGTCCGTTATCGATGCCCCCATCCGGTTCTTCCAGGAGGTCATATCCCCTGTCGACGGCCCGCGTTGCCACAGCTACCCCACCTGCTCTACGTATGCCCGCCAGTCGGTGGCCGCGCACGGGGCCTTCATGGGATGGATCATGACCTGTGACCGGCTCATGCGAGACGGCCGCGACGACAATCATATCCTTCCGCGTATCCGCGTCGGCAACCAGGATTATGCCGACGATCCGGTTGGCGCCAACGATTTCTGGTGGTATCGAAAGCCATGAAATACCGCATTATCGCCACCATCCTGCTCACACTGCTCATGCTCCCGGCCCAGGTCGTCGCCGAGCCTCAAGATACCCCGCAATCGGTCATCACCATTACCGCGCAGCGCCAGTATCAGCTGGCAGAATCGCTGTTTTTGGAGACCGAATACGCGACGGCACTGGCCGAATTCAAAAGATTTCTGTTTTTCTTTCCCGCGGACGCCCGCGCCCCCGGCGCCGCCCTTCGCATCGGGCAATGCCACGAGCGTCTCGGCAACACCGATAAGGCCCTCTCGGCCCTCAATGCCACTGTCGAGACGTACCCGGGCACACCCTCCGCCTTGGCGGCCTATTTTATGATATCAGATGTGCATCAACGCTCGGGGCAGCCGGAGCAGGCGTTGATCAATATGCAAAACATGATACTGCTCTATCCGGCGCCCGGCATCCGGGACCGGATTCGGTACCGGATGGCCTGGATACACATCGAAACGGGACAATGGGCGAAGGCCGAAAAGACGCTCGGCCTGATAGGACCGGTGGGGCTGGAAGATCTTCCGGTCATGGCCTTGACGGCCGATCTGAAGCGCGCCGAGAGCATCCAATATAAAAACCCGTCGCTGGCCGGCGCCCTTTCCATCATTCCCGGTGGCGGCCAGCTTTACTGCGGGCGTCATCGAGATGCTCTCGTGGCTCTTCTTCTCAACGGAGGACTCATCTGGGCGGCGGTGGAAGCCTTCGACAAAGAACTCTATGCACTGGGGGCAGTGATCTCGGTCGTGGAGTTCGGTTTCTACGCCGGAAACATCTACGGTGCCGTCGGCAGCGCCCATAAGTATAACGATCTGCAAAAAACCGACTTCATCGAAAACCTGAAGCTCAAATTCACCGCCGGCACCGATCCTTTCACTGAATCCAGGAATACGGCCCCGACACTGGGCTTATCGCTGAACTACCGCTTTTAACCCCACCAACCGCTTTCTTTGCCTTGAGCCCGCCAAGCGTAGCAGTGGTGAGCCAATTCGTCATCGATTTTGCGAATCGATGTTCTTGGACTTGATTCAGCCCGTATTCTGATCTAAATTCAGTAATACAAATTGTCTGCCTATCAAAACAAGGAGTGATCAATGAAGCCCATAATCATGTCTAAAAGTATCGTGTCCCTTTCGGACTTCAAAACCAATGCTTCCAAAATGCTCCGTGAAATTAATGCGTCCCATAACCCCATGGTCATTACCCAAAATGGTAAGGCTGCTGCAGTCCTTCTCTCCCCCGCCGACTTCGACTTTCTCACTGAACAAGTCAACTTTGTCAGTACGGTCCAAAGGGGATTAGCGAATGTCCAGGAAGGACGGGTGATCGCCGATGAGGATCTGGACAATGCGCTATGAGGTTATTTTGGACCGAGACGGCTAAAAATGATTTATTGGCCATTCGACGATATATCGCCTCGGATAATCCGGTAGCGGCCAAACGCTGGATAGATCGCTTGAAGGAGCGCACCAGGGCTGTTATCCATGCGCCACTCTCGGGACGTATCGTGCCTGAATTCTCTCGTGACGATATCCGTGAATTGATTGAAGGAAACTACCGAATCGTTTACCAGGTGCTTGTCGACCGCATTGTGGTACTCACAGTGTTCGAAGGCCATAGGCTTTTTCCTGCTGAAGAAATTGAAAACCAGGAGTAACTGCAGACGAAACGTGCATTTTGCTCCGCCAAAAACCCATCTCCCCCGTCAACCTTGATAAACTCGTGAAAACGCAATTATCTACGAATTAAAGGCGCGACCCCGTTGCCATGGCGCCGCCCGGTGCACGCTTTTTGGGGTAGATCAGCCCGTTAATAAAAAAGGGCGGGCGGCTTCACAGCCACCCGCCCTTTTGTATTGGTAATGGGTTATTTACGTCTTCTCCGGATCAGTGCGAACAAGAGCGGCATCATTGCAACCAGCATAATCAGGAGCACTGACCGATCGGCACCCACGGCAGGCATCTGAAGGCCGTCGGTGGCGGTGCTGATGAAACACCCGCCGCCGCCCCCACCACCGCTGGCGCCGCCACCCGAGGAAGAGACGACAACGCCGATCCCAAAGGCGGAAAGGTGGTCAACCCAGAAGGTCACCACACCGTTGGTGTAGTCCACCGGCGGGATGATCTGGCTGGGCGACAGGGCCGTGTAGTTGCCCGCCGCCATGTCCACCATGGAACTGGCCTGGTAGACAATAAAGGTCCCGTTTTCCAAAGAGCCTTCGGTGACCACCGCCGGGTCGAACGTAATGGTGATCTCGAATCGTTGGAGATTGGCGTTGTCAACGTTGCCACCGTCTTCATCGATCATGGTGATTCCGCTGATTGCCGACCCGGTGATCCCGGTAGCGCCGGCAACGCCGGCATTGGCTTCCACGATGGCGATGGTCACCGTGTCGAGGATGTCGCCACTCAAGCCTCCCGGTGGGAGATTGACCTGGGTGTTGGGCGTACCGGCAGGAGCCGTGCTGCCGGAAAGGTTGGGATCCGTAATGGTGACAGTACCGTAAGCGCGTTGCGACTTGACATATTCAGCCAGTCGTGTGGCCCGGTATCCCGCCGCCACATCATGCAAAGTTTCACTGACGTCGGCCTGCACCGTAAACCGGAAGTTTTCATAGACGGGATGGGTAAACGTCCAGGCATTGCCAGCCACGTCATAGATCATCAACACCGGTGACCCGTCAGACATCGTCACTTTGGCTTCCGCGGCGGTATTGTTGAAACGGTAGGGCACACTTCCCGCCTGGGCGGTAACAGTGCATTCCACGCTGTCGGCAACGCCATCGCCCGTCACATCGGCGCCCTCTGTGCACGCAGTGGTGATAATGGTCGTCGGATCGAGGGTGATGCCGCCAGCGGTAAGCAGCGGCCATGGAGGTGAACTGTTGGTGACAGTCATCGTCCTGCTGATGTAGCCGGGTTTGACCGCTTCAACGGTGAAGGTCGTTGCCGTGGCAAAGCTCGACGGAATCTGGAATGTGTAGTTCCCGTTGTTTGTTGTCATGACGATGATCGCAACACCGGTGTCATCGGTGATGTAAACGCCATCGGCCTTCACCTTAATGAGGGTTTTAGGCGCATTGCCGCTGGTCGCTCCCCCAAGATCTACCAAATCCCGGAGATTGACGTCACCGGTAATGGTGCCGCCACCGATGGCACTCTGAAGCACGATGGCTGTGCCAGGTTCTGTAGCGGAAGGAGATGGACCGACTGCCGTGGTTTTGACAAGATTAGCGCTGGAAATGATTTTGTCCAGATAGTTGGTAACCGAAACGATGAACTGGTATGGGATACCCACATCGGCAAGCGGGCCGATAGTGAAAGTCCCGTCAGCGCCGATCGCGGTCGTAACGGCCGGATCATGCAGTGCTGTAATTTTTGCAACGGCAGGAGCTGGAAGGGACCCAACAACCGGTGTCACTCCGTCGGCCTGCACCACTGTACCGGAGTATTTGACCATCGGTGCGATGCGCAAAATCCAGGTCGTGACGCTGCCGAGACCTGCATCGATGAGTCGGCTGACGTCCGAATTGCTGCCTGCCTGCGTCGCGTCGAGCGATGCCGTGACCCTGAAGGAAATTGGTGCAGGAATGCCTTTGGTCACAGTGAACGCGTTGGTGTTATCCGTGGGCGACCCGTCAGCGAATGTACCCGCAGCTGCCGTTGTCACCGCCGTCCCGTTGAGGTCTTTCGCATCCCAGTTGAACACCGTTGCCACGAGGGGGGCGGTATCGTGCGTTTTGACGGTAAATACGACGGGCACGGCGATGCCGTCATTCAGGTTGTTGCTGGCCTGGTCGTGGCTGATTTTCATACCGACCCGCAGGTAGTAGGTGCTGGTAAGGTGCGGTCTGTCGTGATCCTTCACCGTGACCTTGTACACGCCGGCCCCGCTCGCGGCAAAAAGCCCATCGGGGTTTACGGCATAAGAAACCGTTCCGGTGTTGTCGCTGGCGCGCTCAATACCGTTCCAGTCGGTCACGGACCAATCGTATCGCCTTGCACTATCGGCAGCCCGGAGTGTCGTGGTCTGCCCAAAGGCAAGCAGCGGATAGGTTAGTGGTTTGCCGTTGACGTAACCCGCCCACCGGTTGCTCAATGTAATGGCAGGATACACCGTAACGATGGCCTCGCCCTTGACCGGTGTCGCGTGGGCGCTGTTGAACATGGCATCGTAGGCGGCCACGGTCACTTGCTGGGTGCCGCTGCCAACTACCGGTGCAGTGAAAACACCGGCAGCGGTGATGGTTCCCGCACTGGCCGTCCAGTTATACGCACCGGTCCCGCCGGTGGCTGAAAATGTCAGCGATCCTGAGGAACTCACGCTGCCCGTTGCCGTGACGGTGATGGGCGTCACCACGGTAATCGTGTTTGAGCGGGTGCTGTCCAACCGGATATCTTGGACCTGGACGCGGATAGTGCCTGGTTTCAGGGCGGTAAATACCGCCTTGGTGTCATCGACGGTTTCCGCCACACTGCCCACCGTGTCGCCCGGCGTGGCCGGAGCGTCTTCCACCACGGTCCAGACATTGCCGCCATAGGCAGAATAGCCACCGGCGGCGGTAAATGTATGGGTGCCGCCCACTGCGAGTCCAACGGTACCTGTCGGTGTCACTGCCAGCGGTGAGGCCGGGACACCGTCATCGGTGGCCGGATCATACCCTGCCAGGCCGGGCGGGTCATCGGCATTCGGGTTGGTCCCGTTGAGATATTCCTGAAGGTTGGAATAACCGTCCCGATCGGCATCCAGTCCGGCGTCGCTCACCCCGTACAGCGCTTCCCAGTAATCCGGCATGCCGTCGCTGTCATTATCGGGATTGACCAGCGAGAAATCCCTGGCGACGCCGTCCGGACCGTTGGCGATGGTTATAACCGGCGAGGCATAAGCGCCGCTGGCTTCCGCGGCCTCCTGAGAGGCATTGCTATTGCTGTCGATGTAAGCGGCCAGTGTGTAGGTGCCGTTGGGAATCCCTGATACTGCATATGTTTTACTATTATCCCCGGCGGCCCAAGTGATCTGCTGGGTACCAATGGGATTGGCATGGGCCGTATCGGTAGTATGGAATGCCGACACAGACAACGTACCGCTCTGGGGACCGTTATAGGCAATCGTACCTGAAATGGCATTGGCGCCGACAACGGTCAGTGTCGACGAAGTGACGGTCGAAAAGGGTGCGCCCGCGTTGCCGAGAAGGACGGGAAAGGCCTTGGTGAGATCGCCAAAAACGCCATCAGTGCTGGGCAGGGCGCCCACCAGTACGGGCACCGGGTCCATGGTATCGCTGCCGGGGTCATAGATGCCGTTGCTGTTGGCGTCAGTGCCGTAGCCGGCGGCCGGATTGAAAAGCATGGTCTGCGATAGCGCGAAGGTGAAAGCGCTGCCGGTAGCGGCTCCGGCTTTCACGGCAAACTTGATGGTGAAAAGAACGGTGTCGGCCCCTGACGTATACAAAGACCCGCCGGTGGTCTCGTTGATGGCGGCGCCGCTCAGATAGATCTTGCCGGCGGTGGTGCCATTGGCTCGAAAGGTATCGCTGTCAGGATTCGTCCCCTGGTAGGTAAACGGGAAAATCGATGAAATGTCCCCGGCCGACAGCGGCAGACCGTCGGCGCCAAGGGCCGGTGGGGTCAGCAGCGTCGCATCGTAGGTGAGGGTGAACGCCGCCCCGGCGATGCCGGCAGGGTCATCCACGCGAATGTTCAGATATAAAAAATCACCCTGGGTATAGGTCGTTGCCACTGTGGCGCCGTCGCTGGTGGGTTCCAGCGACAGCGTTGCGGCGTGTGCCATGCTCAGCGGCGCCAGCATCACCATCATCAGGGCGAGCACGATGAACACTCGGGATGGATATGATTTCATTTCGTATGTCTCCACTGAGAATGACGTAATCGATGCTGATGACCATGTAAAAAGTCTGAAATCACCACAGAGGACACAGAGAGCGCAGAGATAACTTACTAATTATTCAGTAATTTCTCTGCGGTTCTCTGCGGTCTCTGTGGTTCAAAATCACTTTTTACGGTTTTATCAATGCTGCCGATTAATCGAAGGTCATTTCTCCGAGATGTTGTCGCGGTGCGTAAATATCACGCGTTTCCCGAATGGCGTTGATGGGGATTACCCCTTCTTTTGCCGTTTCGGGTTTTCTGCGCCCTGGGTTCAGGCGCGCCAAGGCGTCGGCGCTACCGACGACCCGGCGCCCAATAACGCCAAGCCGCTCCTGGGCCCGAAAGCCCGGTAATTTACGCAATCTTGGGCGGCGGTGTGGGAGGGGATGGATCTAAAGGGCAAAAGGCGGTTGAGGCGGCCCGCAGGTGCTGTTGGATCAAAACCGGTGGCGGGGATGGCATATAGGCCAGCAGCCCTATCGGTAACGATGAGGACGGTGCCGCGAGATCACCCGTGGCGTCAGCCTTGATGACGGTCTTCAGATTGGCGGCCACCTCGATGGCGGTCACCGCGGTACGAAAATGATTTTGCAGTGAAGCTGGGTCTTTGGCACCACTGGCGACCTCATGCATCGCCATGATGGCGTCGCGCAGGTCGATGCTGCCGTCACGGTGCAGATCTGCCGGGTGGTGGTATGGCATCGTTGCTGCCATCAAGGCAGCGACCAGCAACACCCGTAATGTAATTTTAAGACCCTTCATGATGACCATTTTCCGCTATAGATTCGACCCATTTTCATTATCGGCCGATTTTGCAACCCGCATGAGCGCTGACAGTTTCCACACTATATATGCACCCGGAGCAACCTGTCAAGCGTACCGCAATTGCCGCTGCCAATGACTTCTCACATATTTTCAAAGCGTTGTGGCTGACATGCCTCTCTAAAAAATGACCGCCGCCAGTGTCGTAAGCCGTGGATGGGCGCTCAATAATTTTTTCACCCACGGTGATCGCCAGTGGGTACGCACTCTCTGAGCGCAACCCTGTCAAGAATGCAGATGGTCTTACCCCTCATGGTGATCAACCCGGCCTTTTTGAGCTCTCCAAGCTCTTTATTGATGCTTTCCCGGGTGGCTCCGACCATCTCCGCCAGTTCCTTCTGGGTCAGGGGGATTTGGATGTCGATCACCTCCCCTGCTTCGTCGCCCACGCCGAATGCGTCGGATAGTTCCACCAGTTTTTTGGCCAGCCGCTCTGAAATATTGAGAAAGCACTTGTCCTCGAGCAGTGTGTCGGTTCTTCGCAGTCGGCGTGACAGTGTCGACAGAATGGTCTCCATGGCCGTTTCGTTTGAGCGCAAAAAATCGATAAAATCCCGCCGGCTGATGGCCAGCAGCTCGGAATCTCTCACTGCGATGGCATCCGCCGACCGTGGCTCTCGATCCAGCAGGGCCATCTCTCCCAGAAAATCACCCTCGGAAAAGATACAAACGATCATCTCGCCGCCCTGCGGCGACGGGAGCACTATTTTAATCGCGCCTTTCTGGACAATGAAAAGCCTGCCGCCTTCGGCACCCTTTCTAAAGAGCACATCGCCTTTGGCCAGTGTCACCCGCTGCAGCTTCGGCAGAAGCTCGGCAATGCACTCACGTGTCATTCCCTGAAAAAGCGGGACGGGCGTCAAAAAGCTGGTTAGTTCCATTCCACCTCGCTGTCGATGAATCCGTATTAAAGCGATTTTCTCGCTAAGGCGCAACGTGCGCCAAGAAAAACATCTTCAATATTAGCTCATTAGCTTTGCGATCGTTGCCCTTCGACTTCGCTCAGGGCCGTGAGCCTGTCGAACGGCGCCTTTGGGAGAGATCCCGACCTTTTACGGATCCATAATTTTTGATGATACAGCAGCTCCCGCGGGCGCTGTTGGAAAAATCGCCACTCTAAACGGTTTGGTGTCGTGTTTGATATTTTTCAGCTCGGCACTCATGAGTTGGCTCTCGACAATGCGCAACTCGGTCTGGATTGCCTTTTTTATCTCGACCGAAGTGGTGAAACGGAACTCGAACACGGTAATCTTTTTCCCGCCAATGCCCCGGGCACCGGCCATGACCAGGACCAGGCGACCGGGCTGCCGGTCATTGACGATGTACATAAAAGTGGTGGCCAAAGGGGTTTTTGCACCTCCGGCATAGGTCAGCACCGTTTCATCGAAAACAATGACCAGTTTCAAACCGGCCAGATTGTCCAAGTCATCGATCATGACCGGAACGGTAATTGTCTCGCCGGATCTTACCGACACATCCGGTGAATAGACGGTCACTGCGAGACCCGCTGAAGGCCTCAGCGAAAATAGCAGCGCGCAAATCAGTATGAGCCTATAGATTCTTTTCGTCATTCAGCGCCCGACGGATGGTATCGGTGGCGATCGGCCCTTTTTAGCGCCCTGTAATCATTATATAAGTGTTGACCAACAATCAAGGCTCAATCAAAAGGGCCGAAAGGCGCTTGTCAGTTGATCTTGTCACGGTCAATGGGCGGGGCGGCCGCACCGCTGGCGTGGCGGTGCTGTTCTACCTGCCGCTGAAGCGCCTGGATCAAACCGGGAAGAATCTGAAAAGGAATGGCAATTTCAGCCACCACCGGAACTTTGTGCTCTCCGCCGCTGGCCGCCAGGTTAGCGACGTTATCAATGGGTCCCACGTCACAAAACCGCAAAGTGAAATCGTACGGAGAATGCGCCACTTCGACATAATTGGAATAGAGCCGCTTCACGGGCAGGCTCGCGTCCGCTCTGAGTTTGAGCTCTACCACCATTTCCTTATTCGTGATCGTCTGATTTGTCATCTCATATCCCTTATTGCTTGACCCACTATCGCCGTCGACAATCCCAAAGCCGCCGTCGACATGGCGCAACGGGTTTGGAGCGCCGTCGCCCTTTTGTCCAAGCAGCCCGACTTGGGGCGCCCCGGCCGTGTTATTGGAACCCGTGAACTTATAGCAGGCTATTCCTCCGGTTTCGAAAATGCTCAAGCCTTGCTCTGAACCAAAATCTACCATTTCTGGATGGACACGTGTTAACGCTTCTCCGCGCCCCGGCGCCTCTGCGCGAGAAATTTCTTCGCTTTTCTTTGCGCTCTTTGCGCCTTTGCGAGAGACATTGGGTTTTCGCCTTTTCTATAATCTGACATCCGTCATCTGATCTCTGCCACCCGCTGCAGGATGTTGATGGCATCGGCGGTGCCCAGGCGCCCGTCCCCGTCGGGATCGGTGCCGGCGGCAAAACAGGTTTCACAAAATTCGGGTGTGCCGGCGGCAATCACCTGCAAGGCAATAATGACATCAGCCAGATCAACACCGGCATCGCAGTTCACGTCACCCGGGATGGCAGCAGCCAGACACAGCGCGTTTCCGATATTGAGCCGTCCGCCGGTAACCGTCTTTCCCTGGGCGGCAGATATCGGATCGACACTGTCAAAAATCGCTGCCTTGACTTGCGCAGCGGTCAATCCGGGCTTCTTAGACCACAGCAGGGCAATCGCGCCCGATACCTGAGGAGCGGCCATGGAAGTGCCGCTTTTATAGCCATAACCGCCGGCGGATACCGGCAGCGTTGATCGTATGTCCGATCCCGGAGCCAAGAGATCGACGCTTTGAGCGCCGAAATCGGAGTACAGTGCCAGCGCATCCTGCCGGGTACTGGCACCGACGGAGAAAATGTTGTCCAGGTTATAAGCTGCCGGATAAAGGGGAAAACTGTCGGCATCAATGCCTGCCGGCGATTCGTTGCCGGCGGCGCAGACGGCAACCGTGCCGGCCGCACCCAGTGCCGCCAGTCGATTGTATTCGATCTGGCTGTATCCGGACCCGCCGAAACTGCAGTTGACGATGCGCGCGCCCATGCTTTGGGCATAGATCAACGCGGCGATGATCGCCGTGCCGTCCAAGAAGCTCTGGCCGTTTCGTTGCACCTTGAGCGCCATCAATTTTGAATGCCAGCTCACTCCCGCCACACCGACCCCGTTGTTGCCGACGGCGGCCGCGATACCGGCCACATGGGTACCGTGCCCGAATGTATCCATGGGCAGAGCGTCATTATCGGCAAAATCCCAGCCGTAAATGTCGTCGATATAACCGTTGGCGTCGTCATCCACCCCAGAAGAGCCGTTCAGCTCTGCGGCGTTCCGGTAACGATTGGCAGCGATGTCCGGATGGGTGTAGTCGATCCCCGTATCCACAACGGCAATAAGAACATCGGGGCTACCCTGGCTGAACTGCCAGGCTTTTTCAGCGCTCATAACCGCCGGCGCCCACTGATCCGAATACAACGGATCGTCCGGGGTAACTGACGGGTATCTCAGCACATGCCTTTCGGCAATTTCCACGAGACCGGAGGCGTAAAAGGCACGCACCGCAGTCAGTTCGGGCATTCCCGGCGGCACCTTTACCGTCGCCAGACGTGCGGCGGACAGCCAGGAGAGCAACTTGCCACCGAGAGCATCGACCAGGGTGTCTACCTTTTCTCGCGGCACCGCCGGTTTAAACTGCACCAGGACTTCCCCGGGTTTATAGAGCAAACGCCCCTGAGAATCGGTTGGCGAAACAAGGTTCCCACCGCCCACCGCCGCCACCGGAATCGAAAGGGGTTCTCGGGGTATTTTTTGTGAGAGACCTGCGTCAGATGACGATGATTCAGCATTATTTGATGGTATATCGACACGATTATGACGTGAATCACTCGAATTAAACCCCTGGACATCAACGATCCGGTACCGCCCGGTTTTGGGCTCATAAGCAAAAACAAGGGCCGTATTTTCGAGCAGCCGTGCGAGCACTTCTTCCACGGTGGCATGGGTCACCGACAGGGTGGCCCGCCCCTCCAGTGCCCTTCCAGTACCGAGAGAGGCACCGGAAATACAGGCGATTTCATTCAGTATTTCAAGGCGTTCGGCATTGTTGGCCCAAAGACTGAAAGTATCCCCGGTCATCTCGATGCGCCAGGACGAATCCGCAGCCGCAGCGACATCCGGTGTTTGAGCGCGCCCCTGCCCCCCGCTCACCGGCTGAAGGCCGGCAGCGAGCATGAATAAACAGGCAGCCACGATGTGTCGTATCAAAAGCATCCGCATTCCATTGGCAATTGCAAAGACCAGGCCACTAAAATACGCCCAGGTTACCTTATCTGCAACCACGCCGCTGATTTATGGAAGTTTCCCTATCCGCTGCGCGTTACGGACTGTCCACTGCATTGCCTTGCAAACCGCTTGAATCCCATCATCGATTGTTGTAATGCAGGGGCACGCTTTTTTTCGGTCGGCCGGACTCCGGCCGGCCGGGCCTATCTAAGCCCCCGTAGCTCAGTGGATAGAGCACAGGATTCCTAATCCTGGTGCCGCGTGTTCAATTCACGCCGGGGGCACCATTATTTCTCCCACTGCCATCGCGCCGCACCACGGGCCGTCAGAAACCCAATGCCCATTCCGCTTATCTCGCCAAGACGCAAAGGCGCCGAGAAAAGCGAACATCGAACGTCCAACGTCGAATGATAAATCAAAAGACCAACTTCGGAACGCCAATTCGGTGGCTGTCGATTGGTTTTCATTCGATGTTCAGCGTTCGGTGTTCGATGTTGGACGTTCATTTTTCATCTATTGCAGTTTTTGGCGTCTTTGCGAGAAATGGTCTCTGGCTTTTCACCGATAAATCGCACCCCCGGTCCGATTTATTCATTAAACCGACGCCATCCTTGCAGGTAGTACTGATAGAGCACCGGCTGATCGAGGCGGTTGATTTCGACGGCACCCGCCGACATGAGGTCTTTTCCGAAGCTGAACATGGCGCCCAGGGTCTCGGTGGTGAGAAACCGGGTGGGTACGCTGACCTTCGCCGTCTGCGGGTTAAGCGGGTGTTTGGCAGCGAGGACAAATCCCCACTCGCCGAATGACGGCACATGCACGTGATAGGGAACCGCAATCAGCCGGGCCGTGTCGTTTTCCGGCGCCGCGGCCCCGGCGATGGTGGCGGCGATGCACCAAAAGGCATCCGGGGCAAAAAAGGGGCTGGTGGCCTGGGTCACCATGACCCCGCCCACCGCGAGTCGGCGCGAACACAGGGCATAAAAGGCTGTCGAGTAAAGCTTAGTCATCGACTCGGAGTTGGGGTCGGGCAGATCGACGATGATGACGTTGAAAAAGTCGCGGCTGTTTTCCACGTACTTCATGGCGTCCGTGTTGACGATGTCAACGCGCGCATCGTTCATGCTGCCGCCGTTCAGCGCCACCAATTCAGGCCGCTCGCGGCCCAGCCGGGTCATTTCGGGATCAAGATCCACCAGCACGATCCGCTTGACTGGCCCGTATTTGAGCACTTCCCGGGCGGCCATGCCGTCACCGCCGCCCAGAATCAGAACGGTCTCCGGCCGGGCCGCCAGTTCCATGGCCGGCAGCACCAGCGCCTCATGGTATCGGGCTTCGTCGACGGCGGAGAACTGGATGTGCCCGTTTAAAAACAACCGGATGTCATCGCGCCACCGGGTGAGAACGATGCGCTGGTATGTCGTCGTCTTGGCGTAGATCACGCTGTCCTGGTAGAGCATGTCCTCCAGAAAACCCACCATCTCTCCGGAAAAGATTAAGGCCAGCATCAAAATCAGTGCCGCCGCAGTTAATCGCAGCGATATCCACAGCCGCCGCCCTCCCAGAAACGTGATGCCCGCCGCCGCGACCACCAGGTTCATGACACCGAACACCACAGAGGCCCTGCTCAGCCCAAGCCATGGAAGGACCACCAGGGGAAAAAGGATCGCTCCGACCAGGGCCCCGGCGTAGTCGATGGCCAGAACATGACTCACCGCATCTGAAAAATCGGCGTTCTCCTTGAGAATTCGGATCAGCAGCGGGATCTCGATGCCGATAAGGATACCGATGGTGGCGCACAAACTATAAAAAATCACCGGAAAAACAGGATCGAGGTAGGCGCTGACCGCAAACATGGCGATCGATGACAATCCGCCGACAAGACCGATAACGATTTCCACTTCGATAAAGGTCTTTAGCAGATCGCCGACGACAAACTTCGCCAGGTAGGATCCCAACCCCATGGCGCACAGAAAAACACCGATCACCAGTGAAAACTGGGTGACGGCATCGCCCATGATGTAGCTCGAAACGGCCCCGGCCACGAGCTCGTACACCAGACCGCAGGCGGCCACAAGAAACACGGACCCCAGCAACACCACGCGAGCGGCAGGAGATGGCGAAAAAGTGGGGCGGCGGCGGGTCATGGAAAAGAAAACCGGAGGGGAAACAAAATGGTAACCGGAGATCGGCGGACGGAACACGGAACACTGAACACGGGACACGGCAAGGGCAAAATCATTATTTGAGGAGTGTTTGTCATAGTCCTGTTTTCCGAATAATGCCCGGCAACATTTTGATCACCACGGTGATCGCGGAGGACACGGAGATTTTTTAATTCATATCTCCGGCAGAATCGCAGGGAAAAGCACTCGCGCAATTTAATTTCCCGCAGTTCTCTGCGTCTCGGCGCCTCTGCGCGCGAACATCTTTTTGGGTTAAAAAACCCCCGTGCTCCGTGGTTCATCGTTACTGCACGAAAAAGCCGGCTGGCGCATTCGGCCTAAACGCAGAGGGTATTCCAGCCGCAGCACGCCTTCTATCATAAAACGTGCGCCGTGCAACGTTTACCCAAACCCAGCACGGTTAGGTGATCGCCGCCGCGATGATGATGGCCAGGCCGAGGATGACGGCGCCAAACAGGATGGCCAGGGCGATGTTCTGATCCTCTTCGATCTCTTTTCGGATGGAAAAGGGAGTGATCTTCTCGAAGATGAAAAACGCCGCGGCAAACACACCAAGCCCCAGCACGGTGTATACAATGGATAGCACGAAATTGGTGATATGAAGCGTCATGTCCATGATGGTTTCCCTAAAAAGCGAGTGTGCGGCTTCGCCGCGGTTCCGGGTTCGGCGGCTGCGCCGCGGTTCCAGGTTCACGGTTCCGGGTTCAGGGGTTAAAACCCTTGAACCTCTTTTTTAACCGTTGAACCTTTTTTTAACCCTTGTTTGCTTTTCTTGGCGTTCTTTGCGTCTTGGCGCGAGACAATGGGTTGTCGCCTTTTCTGGCATCTGTCATCTGCCATCTGTTATCTGCTTGCCCGCCGTAGCTTTTTTTGCGAAGGAGGGTCTTCTGCCTGTCCCCCGACTTGTCCGCCCTTACGCAGTGACGGCGGGAGCCTTGGCGAAGGTGGGTCGTCTGCCCTACTTCCCTCCGCTCAAACCGCCGCCCCGGTGCGTCCGGCCCGCGCGCATGGGCAGCACCATGGCCCCCCGGCGTCCGATAAGACTTTCCTGCCGGAGCCGGACCCCTTGAGGAAACGCCGCGGAGGGGATGCCCCATTTGGCGAAAGTCGCCGCCGAGGCATAAATAGTGCTGACCGCCGCCGCACCGATGACCAGAGCCCTCAAAAAACCCATGGGAATGTTCTCCTATTTTGTTCGGCATCCGGTCCACCGCGCATGGTCACCCCAAAACCGACACCCTGTTCACTCGCCAAGCCGCAAAGTTCGCAAAGAACTGCAATTGATAGAAAAATGAACGTCCAACATCGAACGCTGAACGTCGAATGAAAACCCCATCGACAGCAACCGAATATGCATTTCACCGTTCGTCTTTTCATTCATCATTCGACGTTTGAAGTTCGGTGTTCAAGGTTGAAACACTTAAACCGCCTTTAAACCCATCCTGCTTTTCTCTGCGTCTCGGCGTCCCTGCGCGAGAAATCTTTTTGGTTTTCTTGGCACTCTTTGCGTCTTTGCGCGAGTGCCCACTTCGCGGGGGTTCCGGGTTCGGCGCCTACGGCGCTGTTCAAAGTTCATGGTTGAAACCGTTTTCTTTTATCTTTCTTGGCGTTCTTTGCGTCTTTGCGAGAGACAATGGGTTTTCGCTGTTGGAGTACCGTGTACCGTGTACCGTGCACCGTTTTCAATCATCATCATCGTCGTCGTCATCATCGTCGCCCTTGCGCCATCTGCTCCAGAAAATGAAGGTGAGCACCAGCAGGACGAAGCAGACAACTGCGGCCAAGGCAAAAGGGATCCACGGCTGGACCCTGTCGTAGACGCGCACGCGCAGATCGTGGAGGGCGGCGTCCGCCTGTTCGGTATTGCCCCGGGCGCTCACGGCCTGAACGTGGATACGGTAATCGCCTGCCTGGGGGATCATCACCATGAAGGATTCGCTCTGGCTGCCCTCGCTCCAGCCCTCGCCATCCTCATACCCGTGGTAGTAGGATATGCCCGCCAGGTAGGGCTGAACTACCAGGTCCTCATCGCGCACCACCTGGGCGTCGAGTTCCATCCACGCGTTGTCCAGCGGTGCGCTGAATTCGATTCTTTGGATGGTGCCGCCGCCTGAAATCCGGAAGGGGTTCGTAATCACGCCCTCGGAGACCTCCGCCGCGGGAAAGGATTGCCGGAGTACCCAGGTACCGCGGGTATAACAAAACGCCGCCAGCGCGCCGTTGAATACCAGGCAGGCCAGCGCGACCATCATCATGCGCATGTACCATTTTCGAATGACGGCCGCATCCGGCCTGTCGGCCGGTGAGACTGCCTCTTTGCCCAGTTCGGCCTTTTTGGTGGCGCGTCGCACCATGGCCAGCGGGAGTCGGCGGCCCTCGCCGTACTCCATCTCGGTCTCGATGCTTTGGGCTTCATAGATACGGCCGGACCCGCTCTTTTCCGCGAACTCGGCGTACTCGATGCGATCGCCCACCGAGGCGATCCACGGCAGTGCCCCGTCCACATAGTACAGCTCGTAGGTGCCTACCCCTTCAGCCACCCACTGCCTGCCGTCATGGGTGTCGATGACGTCGCCCTTGGCGACGCTGAAAGGCACTTGCTTTGGCAGCACGTGCGAATCGCAGGTAAGGCTGTACTCCCCATCGTACTCTCCAAGCCACAGCGTGCCCATGCGCGGGTTGTACAGCAGGTATTCCCGGGTCATGTCGGAGGAATCGTCGTCCTCGATAAAGGCCAGACGGGCGAGAACTTCAAACCTCGTGGCACGGTGGTAAAAGCTGTCGCCGAGTTGCAGTGGAAACGAAACCGCACGGTCCGGATTCTTGCCAAGAACGGTCTGCTCTTCTGCGGAGATGTCCAGACGGCTTCCGCAGTAATCGCAGACCACCATTTCACTATGTTCGTTCTTTACGGTGAGGCCGGCTCCGCAACCGCTGCAGCGAATGTTCTTCGGTTGATAGGGCGGCCGCGCCCGCCCGGCATTGAGCCCGAAACGCTCCTGATCCACCGCGCTCACCATTGAAGGCCCTCGTCGTCCAGCGTCAGGTCACCGTATTTGAGCCATTTGCCGATAAAAACCGTGGGCGGATCGGCGTCGTATTCAATGCCGAAAATGGCCTTCCCGTCGGGGGTGCCGGCATCGGCGAACATGTACGACTCACCGGTGACGGCTGCGATGGGCAGCGCCCCTTCGACACCGATGCATGTGGCGCGGCCCACTTCGCGCACCACGACGGTGGTGTCTTTGCCGATGGCGATAGTCTTTCCGGGATGCAAGAATTCAAACTCGGGGATACGCTCCGGGGCGGTGCGCGTCTGGAGCGCCAGTTCATGGTTGTCTTCGGTCAGCCAACCGATGCTGCCGTCGTTGAACTCGAGAAACCATTCGTCCCAGAACCCCTTGCCGAAGCTGTAGCGCACGCGCCCCATGACGACGAAGCGCTGTTTGTCGAGGCTCCCGGTGGCCCCGCGATAGAGGCGGGAAAATCCTTCCGGAAGGATAGACTGCTTACCGGCGCTCCGGATCTTTTCCTTATCCCAGTACACGGCGTTGCCGCAGTATTCGCAGACCACCGTGATGACCCCGGGATTGAGCACATCTTGGGTGGCGCCGCAGGAGGGGCAGGATATGGCCTGAGCTTCCATCAGTGTCCGTCCACAAACGGCATATTTTGACTCCTGGCGGCGTTCTCGCTCATTTTCAATCCTCGAAATAGACGGGCTATGTCTGCGGTTGAAAACTCGCTCGGGCCTTGCCAGAAGTCAAAATCTACCGCTTGTGAACGGACACGGGGCACCCCACAAGCGGCATCTTTTGGCTCCTGGCGGCGTTCTTGCCTGGAAGCCTGCGCGAGGCGCAGGGTTTCCAAGGCAATGATTCGCATAATGCTGGAATGAGGCTACAAAATGGCATGTTCCCTGTCAAACCTAAAACGGATGACCAGGCGAAATGCCCGGTCACCCGTTTTAAAGAAAGCGCGCTGCGCCGTCACCCTTAAAACTCGATGGCCATGTAAAAAAGTCTGAAATCACCACAGAGGACGCAGAGACCACAGAGATAAACCATTAATTATTAAACATATCCTCTGCGATCTCTGCGGTTTAAAATCACTCTTTTCGGTATCATCAAACTACTATCTCCAAACTTCTATCTCCAAACTTCTATCTTCAAACTGCTATCTCCCATCTTCCGCCTTCAGCCGCGCCCCCACCCCCGTGATCTTCTTCGCCCCGGGCATCAGCCCCCGGATGTCCTCGTTGATGCCGTAAAGGCACGGGACAATCATCAGCGTAATGCCGGTGGCGAAAATGATTCCGTAACCCAGCGAGAGCGCCATGGGAATGAGAAACCGGGCCTGCCGCGAGGTCTCGAAAATCATGGGGGCCAGCCCGCCGTAAGTCGTCAGGGTCGTGAGCAAAATGGGTCTGAAGCGGTGGATGCCGGCGCTGAGTATCGCGTCGTGCCAGTTGCCGCCCGCCAGGCGGTTACGGTTGGCGAAATCGACCATGACCAGCGAGTCGTTGATGACCACCCCCGAGAGGGCCACCACGCCGAACATGCTCATGACGCTGAGGCTGTAGCCCATTATCAGGTGCCCGATAACCGCACCCACGATGCCGAAGGGAATGGCGCACATGACGATGAGGGGCTGGGTGAAACTGTTGAAAGGCACGGCCAGCATGGCGTAAATCACCAGCAGCGCAATGGACAGCCCGCGGACCAGGCTCTCCATGCTTTCCCGGCGGTCGGCCTGGTGCCCCTCGAAGCTGTATTTGAGCCCGGGATAACGCCCCTTCAATGCCGGCAGGGTGTCGCTGGTCAGGGCCGTCATCACTTCACCGGCCTTGCTGCGCGGCCTGACATAGGCCGACACGGTGACAATGCGCCGGCCGTCATGGCGGGCGATGGTCGTGTATGCCCGCCCCCGCTTCACAGTCACCGCCTCAGCCAGGGGAATTTCCTTGCCCGACGGTGTGCGCAGGATCATTTCTTCCAGGTGGTGCTCACTGGAGCGCTCGGCCAGGGGCAGCCGAACCATCACCTTCACCTCGTTTCGGCCCCGCTGCTGGCGCAGGGCTTCAGCGCCGTAAAAGGCATTGCGCACCTGCGCGGCCACATCCCGGGAATGCAGCCCAAGACTGCGGGCTTCCGGACGAATTCTGAAATCGATCTGCTGTTTTCCCGGCATGACGCCGTCGTCAGGATCGAAAACATTGGGGAAATACCCCAGTGCGTCGGCCACGGCGGCGGCGGCGGTATCCAGCGTCTCCACATCCCGGTGGCTCAACTCTAAAGAGATGTCCGCGCCGCGGCCCGGTCCGCCGGCATCGGATTCGAACTTGAGACTCTCCAGGCCGGCGATGGATCCGGTCCGCTGCTGCCAGAGTTCGGTCACCCGTGCGGTCGACAGGGGGCGCACCTTCGGCGGGGTCAGGAAAACGCGCACCTCCAGGGTGTTCTGGTTGATCCAGGCGTAGATCCCTTCCACAAGTCGCTCGGCTCCGTTTTCAGCGGCCACCGCCTGGGCGGTGGCCACCAGCCGCTGCTCCACGTCCCGGGTTTTTTGAAAAGCGGTCCCAAACGGCAGTGTGGCCGTCGCCATGGCATAGTCGGACTCGATTTTGGGAAAGAGCTCAAATCCCATGCGCCCGCTGCGGACATAGGCCAGGGTGAGAATGAGAATGGCCACGCCGATGCTCACGGTGACATACCGGTAGCGCAGGCAAAAATCGAGCGCCGGTCCATAAATGTTGCGCACCGCCCGGGCAAAGCCGTCACTGAAACGCTGCTGCCGGCGGTAGACCCAGCCCAGGGGGCCCCGGTGCGTCTTTTCCTTCTGATGGGCGAGGTGGGCGGGCAAAATCAACAGGCTCTCCACCAAAGAGACGGTAAACACGCAGATCACCACCAGCGGGATCTCGCGAAAGGCCTTGCCCATAAAGCCGGGCACAAAGAGAATGGGTACAAAGGCCACCATGTTGGTGAGCACGCTGAACACCACCGGCAGCATGACTTCCCGAGCGCCGTCTACCGACGCGTCGAACCACGACTTCCCCCGCTGCCGGTGATGATAGACGTTCTCACCGGCCACGATGGCGTCGTCCACAACGATACCGAGCGTAACGATGAAGGCGAACATGGAGACGATGTTGATGCTGACCCCCAGGACGGGAAGCATCAAAAACGCGCCGAAGATGGAAATGGGGATGCCGAGACTCACCCAGAAGGCCAGTCGCGGCTCGAGAAAGATGGCCAGCAGGATAAAAACCAGCGCCAGGCCGAGATACCCGTTTCTGAGCATCAG
This sequence comes from Pseudomonadota bacterium, assembly GCA_043825735.1. Lineage (GTDB taxonomy): Bacteria > Desulfobacterota > Desulfobacteria > Desulfobacterales > JBDRRP01 > JBDRRP01. Next base: position 35,798 of record JBDRRP010000058.1, read on the forward strand.
ATCCATGCGCTGGCTGTAAATCTCCGAGCGGTCGTTGAGGGTATTGAGCGCCAGCCCCGGCGGGAGAAGGCTCGCCGGCATGGATTCGGCGTAGCGCCTCACCGTGTCGGCCAGCGTAATGGGCGTCTGGTCTCCCACCTGGTAGACATCGATCATCACGGCCGGCTTGCCGTTGTAGGTCGCCACCACGTCCACCTCGGCAAACCCGTCACGCACCACGGCGATATCTTCCAAAAGCACTTCAGTGCCGGCCCCCGAGGTGATCACCGGAATGCGGCCGAATTCTGTGGCCAGATCCCGCCGCTCGGCCATCCGGATGAGGATGTCGCCGCCGGCGGTTTTCACGGCACCGCCGGGAATTTCCACGGCGGCCCGCTGGATGATGGCGGCGACCTCCCCCAGGGTGAGCCCATAGGTACGCAAAGTGGCCTGGGGGATCTCGATGCTGATCTCGAAATCCCGAACGCCGGAGAGCTCCACCTGGGTAATGGCGTCATCTTGCAGAAGACGATCCCGGATGCGCTCGGCGGTTTCGCGCAAAATCGCCTCGGATTGATCGCCGTACAAAACGAGCGAGATGACCGATCGCCGCCGCTGGGCGATGGTGACCTGGGGCGTTTCGATATCGTCGGGAAAGGAGGTAATCCGGTCCACCGCGTTTTTGATATCCTGCGCCACCCGCTGGACATTTTCGCCTTCCATCACATCAACGGTCAGGCTGGCCGAACCTTCACGGGCCGTGGCGTTGACCGTTTTGACCCCATCGATCGCCTGGACCCCTTCTTCGATGGATAGGATGATGCCCCGTTCCACCTCCTCCGGGCTGGCACCGGGGTAGGCCACCGAGATCGTGACCTGGTCCAGTTCGAAATCGGGGAAGACCTCTTTTTTGACACGACTGGCCATGATCAGACCGCCCACCAGCAGGACCACCATCAACAGGTTGGCCGTCACCGAATGGCCGGCCATCCATCGGATAGGGCCTCCCTGGCGCCGATCGACGTCGCCGCTCTCGTGTGGCGCAGGCACGTCAGGATGCATCGGCGGTTTTCTCCATAGACGGCAAGGCGACCTCCGGACGTGCGGTGAGCGCCATGCCCTGGGCAGGATTGGCCAGCGCCGATACGACCAAACGCTCTCCGGGAGTGATGCCCTCTCGGACCAGAACGGTCTCGGCGCCACGCCACAACGGCGTCACCCGGCGGATGTCCAGCGTTTCGTCATCTCTAACGATCCAGATAAATTCATTGTCCCGGAGCGCCTCCCGGGGGATGCTGTAGACTCCGGCCAGTGTCTTTCCCGAAATCTCCACGCGAACGTATTCGCCAATCAGCAGGGGCGGCATGGGCGCTTTTATACCGGATCGTCCCAGGGGGTGCTTCACCGCCACCAGGACCCGGGCCATGCGCCCTTCCGTGTCCACGTCCTTGAGAACGCGGATGACCGCCCCCTCCCGGTAGTACCCGTTGCGGTAACGCACCCGGGCAGTGGCCCCGGTGCGCCCGTTGCTCTCCGGGATATCGATCCACCGCAGATGATCCACCCGGACGTGGGTTTCAACCCAGAAGACGTCGGTTCCCACCAGTTCGGCCAGGGTGTCCTGGGTGCTTACCTGGGAGCCCAGATCGATCGATTTATTTCGCACGACGGCATCGAAGGGGGCCCGGATCACGCACCGCGCCAGGTTCAATCGCGCCTGGGCCAGCTCGGCGGCGGCGGCGGCAAGATCGGCCCGCGCCTTGGCCAAGTGGGGCTTTCTCAGCGCGAGCGCCAGATCTTCTTCGGGCGCGGACTTGCCGTCATTGAGGATTTCCCATTCACGCCGGGCCACGTCCTGGTGGCCCATTTCCATTTGCAGCCGGTATTCGGCATCCACCACCGCGCTTTCTCTTTGGGCCACGGCCAGCCGGTAGTCTTCATCTTCGAGCCGGATCAGGACATCGCCGGCGGCAATGACGCCGCCGTCCAGAAATTCCGGGTGCAACTGGGCCACCTGCCCGGCCACGCGTGAACGCAGGGCCATCTCACGGCTGGGGATGACCGTTCCCATGGCCGGGATGAGCACCGGCTGGTCGGCGGGTTCCAGTTGTCGCGTTTCCACCAGAGGGACAAAACGGGCCGGAGCCCGTTTTGCTGCCTTGGGCACGGTGTTTTTGATGTAAGCCGCCCCGGCGATGCCGGCGGCAATGATCACGAGGCTGATGATCAGGTTGGCGATCCACCACCAGGTCCTGCGGTCAGTCCGTGGCTGGGTATCAGGCGTTGGTTCGTTCATGTTCCGACTCATGGTCACAGGGTTCCTGTAATGGCGATCGGGTCAGCGCTTTGGGACGACGTCAGCTCCGATGGCCAGGTGCCTCCCAGGGCACGGTATAGGCTTACTCGATATTGCACCAGGGTGGCTGTCTGGCGGATCAGATCACGCTCCAGATCCTGAACCGCCAGCAGCTGGGTCAATACCGGCAGGTAGTCGCTCAAGCCGTTGCGATAGCGCGACACCGCCTCTTCAAGCGCACGGCGCGATGATACGCTCACGGCGTCCAGACCGGTGATGTGCGCTCGCTGCATCGCTTCACTCACCAGTGCGTCTTCCACCTCTTTAATTGCTGTGATCACCACCTGCCGGTATGCCCACAGGTTTTCTTCGGTGCGCGCCCGGGTGCGATCGACTTCAGCCTTTCGTCGTCCGCCGTCCAGAAGGGGCGCGGTGAGGCTTGCCGAGAGGCTGAGCAGCCAGTTATTGAAAAGATCCCCCACATCGGCTTCCCCGTAACGTGCCGTGGCCGTCAGGTTGATGGCCGGCAGCCGGTTGGCCTGAGCGGCCGCCACCTGCCAGTCGGCTGCGGTCAGCCGCTTGCCCGCAGCGCGGATATCGGGCCGGTTGGCCAGCAGGTCTGCCGGCACCCCGGCTGACGGCAAATCTGCGGGTATGGGCAGGCGCTCGCTGGTCACCAAGATATTCATCTGCGGCGATTTGCCAACCAGAACGGCCAACTCGTTCAATAGGAGCTGCGCCTGTTGCCGTGCCAGCGGAATGCCGGCGCGTACCCGCTCGACGACCTGTTTTTGCTGATAAACGTCGAGCGCGGAGACCATGGCCTTTTGAAAGCGCAGCTCGATCAGCTCGAGAAAGGTCTGGTTGATTTTCAGTTGCCGCTCGAGCAGCGCAATCTGCTGGCGCTGGGCGATAAGGCGCACCCATCGGTCCGCCACCTCGGCGGCAAGGGAGATGGCCGCCGCGTTGACATCCTCCCGGGAGGCCGCGGCCTCCATCACTGCCGCTTCACGTTCGGAACGGATCCGGCCCCACAGGTCCAGTTCATAGCGGCTGATAAGGCCCACGGAGGCATTTTCCAGGCTGCTGGTTCCCCCACTACCGGAGTGCTGGCGCCCCGTCGTCGCACCCGCCGCGGCGTCCAGCCCGGGATAGATCGCGGCGCCGGCCTGAACGGCGCGGGCCTGGGCCTGGGAAAGCCGCGCCCAGGATTCCTTGAGGCCGAAGTTGCCGCCCAGGGCCTCGTCGATCAACGCCGTGAGGTCCGGTGCCGAAAAGCTTTCCCACCAGCGATCCATGGGCACGGCCTCGGCTGAATACAGTGAAAACCGAGGGCCGATATCCTGGGTGACGGGCGTCCGGGGCTGAGGGGTGAAGGGACTGCAGGCCATGGCCAGCAGCAGGAGGATCCACAGCGCCGAGGGCATGATACGCATTTTGCGAAAACCGCCGCCCAATGCCCTGAACCCGGCATTTTTGGGCTTTCGCAAGAGACTGCGGGGGTGCCAACACTGCGCCCCCATCCTGTATGATGCGCCCCGGCTGTCCAATCAGTTTCGTCCTTGCGCCGACGCCAAGTGCCTCGGCAAATAAATATGTTATGTCAGGAGACGCCGTTTATGAAAACGCTCTCGCTACAAGACGTGTCGGCGAGCTCTCATTGAGCGGCGACCGGCAATGCGCTCCCTTTTCCGGGTCAACACCCCGGCCAACCCGGCGCGGACAATACCCATGTGAGCCCCCCCCGCTCTAATATCGCAGTGTCACGGGGGACGCCAGCAAATGGATATAGTATAAGTACGCCGACCCGGAAACTCAAAATTAGACCCTTTGTTCTCTTTTTGCTTGACTGCAGGCATGCGCGGCGTATAAAGGCCGCCGCTTTAAAATTCCGACGGTCTCTCCCGGCACCGTCACAACAGAGGTGGTTTATGAAAACCGGTAAATATCATCGCATCTCGTCCATCTTCCACAATCTGCTCCTGATCTCTCTTGGCTCGCTCGTTTTCGGCTTCGGCGTAAAAGCCATCGCCGTCCCCAATGGTATGATCACCGGCGGCATGTCCGGCGTGGGGTTGCTGCTGTATTATGCCACCGGCAAACTGTCGCCCGGGCTGTGGTACCTGGTGATCAACCTGCCCATCTTCATTGCCGGGTGGCTCATGGTCAGCCGCCGGTTTTTCTTCTACAGCCTCTACGGGATGCTCGTGGCGTCTTTCGCCATGGACCTGATCACCGTCACCGTCCCCATCCACGACGGCTTTCTGGTGATGCTGGCCGGCGGCGCCGTTATTGGCGCGGGCGCCGGCATCACGTTTCATTCCCTGGGCTCCATGGGCGGCAACGACATCATCGCCGTCATTTTGAACCAGCGCTACAGTGTGCGCATGGGTACCTATTTCTTTATTTTCAATATCGTGCTCTTCGCGCTCAGCTTCGGCGTCATCCCGGTGGACATGGTGCTCTATTCCCTGTCCATGAGTTTTGTAACCTCCCAGGTGCTCGACTATGTACTGTCGATGTTCAACCAGCGGAAAATGGTGCTCATCATCACCGATGCCGCTGAGCGCATCTCCGCCGACATCAACGCCCGCCTCCAGCGGGGCGCCACGCTGATCGCCGGTGTCGGCAGTTTCACCAAGGCCCCCCGCACCGTCGTCATGACCGTGGTCCACAATGTCCAGCTCAAGCGACTGGAAGAGCTGGTCCTCACCACCGATCCGGATGCGTTCATGATCATGGAAAACACCTTCAACGTCATCGGCCGCGGGTTTTCCAGGCGGAAGGTATATTAGAGGGGGACGTCGGGGATCGGATGTCAGAAGTGCAGTTTCCCGGATCCCTGACCTCTGGCCTCCGATCCCGGATCACGGCTTTCTGATTTCATGCCTTAACGGTCTCGGTCATCCCAGCCGCAGTTGGGCAAGGCCCATGGCGGGAAACGCGGCGACGGGCCGAGACATCTGCCATGCTCGGCCCTGTTCTGTCGGTGCGGGGTTGACTTGCACATCGGCGCGATGATGCTGATCAAGGGGTCCGGGATATAACGGGCACATACCGATTGCTGCCCGCAGCACCGCGTCAGCCAATATCTCACGCTCAATCGCTCAGTGGAACGGGAATTTATCCCAAAAAATCTGATCGCCCTTTTGCCAGTCCGGTCCGAAGCGGCTCTCGCAAAAACCGCCCAGTCGGTGCATCCAGCGTGTCCACGGGCTGATGCCCTTGGCGCGGTCGTCGAGGATGTCGTTGAGATGGGCCGCGATATTGATCATCTCTTCTTTGGGCAGGTAGTAATCGGCGCCGCCGGATACGGAGCGCTTGATGCTTTCAGGGCTCAGGGCATGGGCGGTCAACATGACCGATATGATGTTCCTTCCGGCGGCGATCTCCAGCAGATCAAATCCGTTGACACCCATGATGTCCAGAACGGCGATATCGAAAGGCGCGCGCTCCAGCGCGGCGCGGGCCTCTTCAAAGGACGACGCCCGGACCGTTTCGCACTCGGAAAGCAGATCTTCGAGTGTTTCCAGGATGTCGGGCTCGTCGTCCACCAGCAGGATTTTTTTCCCTTCCAAACGTTTGGCTGTCGTCATTGTGTAGCCTCCCATTGAAAACGCCGGTTGCACCGGCCGGCAAGGGGCGATGTGAAGCGCGTTTGCGGTCCTGTCGGAAAAGGGGCCGGCGCCAAATGGCACCTCAATCGAGTTTCCCGTCGGCGGCCGGCCCTATCCGTTGTCGTCGCAGTCAAGCAGATCGCAGATGTTCAACTCCAGCATTTTGACGCTGGCCAGAATCCGGGCGGTATTGCGCCGGACCGCCGGTATGGATTCACCGGTGCGATAAAGACGCTCCGCACACTGTTTCAGTGCCCGTATTTCACTGTCCAGTTCACGCAGTTGCGGTTGGCAGTCCATCCTCTTTCCTCCGATCTTCAGTGGCCTTTCGTGCGCAGGTCCTTGAAGCGCTTGGCCTTGACTTCGTAGCGCGGCAGTTTGCCGTGATCGTAGATTTCGATCCGGTAGCCCAGGTTGGTCTTCAATCGCAGCTGGTCCTTGAGAGTCTGCTCGATATTGCGGGCCCGGGCTTCTGCTCCCGGCACCAGCTCGACTTTGAGCTTGATCCGGTCCGCATCTCCGAGTTTGTCCACGATGACTTCGTACTCGTCACCGAGGCCGTCGATGCTGCGGACCACATCTTCGATAGCCGAGGGGGCCAGAAGCACACCCTTGACCTTGGTGATGTCGTCGGAGCGTCCCAGGACGCCGCCGTCGATGACCCTGAAGCTGCGCCCGCATGGGCAGGGCTCGGATGACCAGGCGATCACGTCCTTGGAATCGAAGCGGATGCATGGCTGGGCGGCCCGGTCCAGAGCGGTGATGATCATCTTTCCCTGGTGGCCCGGCGTATCGATGGGCGCTCCGGTTTCGATGTCTTCAATCTCCACGAGGAAAAACGCTTCATTGACATGCATGCCGCCGGGCTGTTCCAGGCATTCAAAAGACCAGGCCCCGATTTCCGTGGCGCCGGCATGGTCAAAAACCTTGGCGTTCCAGGCATTTTCCATCCGACCCTTGGTGCTGGGAATGCACGCGCCCGGCTCTCCGGCGCAAGTGATTCTGGCAATGCCCAGCGCTGCCGGATCGATATCCAGCTTGGTTCGGGCCATGTCGGCCATATTGAGGACATAGGTGGGGGTAGCCATCATGGCCGTAGGCCGGATCTCCTGAATCTTCAATATCCGCGCCACCGTATCCAGCACGCCTCCGGGAACCACTTCGCATCCGATCTTCTCCGCTGCATAGTGACCGGCCCAGAAAGCGACGAATACGTTATAACCGAAAGGGATAAATACACGGTCGGAGGGGCGGTACCCCTGAGCCCACAGGATAAAAGACCAGCATTCGGCCCACCATTCCCAGTCGGGCCAGGAGTCGGCCTGGTAGACCGGTTGCCCCGTGGTTCCGCTGGTCTGGTGAAAGGCGCTCACCGCTTCCAGGGGAACGCACAGGGCGTCCCCGTAAGGAAAAGGATTCTTTCGCTGAATCCCCTGCATCATGGCCTTTTCCACCTTGGGAACGCGCCGGATATCCTCAAAGCTTCTGATATCCTCCGGAGTGATGCCGGCCGCATCGTAAAGGGACCGGTGGAACCGTGAGTGATGGTAGGCCCAGGAAAAAATCCGCCTGAATTTTTTGAGCTGAAGTTCCCGCAATCGCTCCCGAGGCAGGGTTTCGAGAAAGGGGTTCCAGTAAGGCGTCGGGTTCATCGGTCTTGTCCTTTTCGGCTGCCGGCAGTCATCAGTACATCTTACCGGGAAGATAGAGAATGATTTGCGGAAAGAGAACCATCAGGGCAGTGCCGATGATGGTGGCGATCAGAAACGGCATGATCCCCTTGAAGATGCTCTCCAGGGGAATCTGGTCGCCAACGCTCGCCGACACACCGAAGACCACGTATACGTTGATGCCGACCGGCGGCGTGATGACCCCCATCTGGGTCACCAGAACGATGATCACCCCGAACCAGATCGGATCGTAGCCCAATTGGGTAATAACGGGGAAAAAGATGGGGATGGTCAGCATGACCAGCGCCAGGGCGTCCATAATGCAGCCGCCGAGCAGGTAAACCCCGACCACTGTAGCCATGATCACAAAGGGGGGCAGGTCGAACTGGCCGATCCATGAAGCCAGGTTGAAGGGAATGCGGGTGATGGCCAGAAACTTGCCGAAGACCACCGCGCCGGCGATGAGAAACATCACCATGCAGGAGGTCCGCAGGGTTTCGTTGAGCGCCTTGACAAAGCCCTGCCAGGAAAGCTGGCGCCGAACCACCGACACCAGCAGCACGCCGAAGGCACCGACCGCCGCGGCCTCGGTGGGGGTAAACAATCCCGCGGCCATCCCGCCCATGACAAAAGCGAAGACGAGCACCGTGTCGATCATCCCGGTCAAAGACCGCAGCCGCTGTTTCCAGGTAAAGGATTCTCCCCGCGGACCCTGCTCCGGCGACATCCAGCACCAGATCATAATGGCCAGGATGTAGAGAACCGTTATCACCAGCGCGGGAATGATGCCGGCAATAAACAGGGCGCCGATGGACTGTTCGGTGAGAATGCCGTAGACGATCAGGACCACCGACGGCGGCATGATCATGCCAAGCCCGCCCCCGGCCGCGACGGATCCCGACGCCAGTTCGTCGGCATACCGGTAACGCTTCATCTCCGGCAATCCCACGGTGGCCATGGTCGCCGCCGTGGCCGGACTGGATCCGCAGACCGCCCCGAAGGCTGTGCACGCTGCCACCGTGGCCATGGCCAGCCCCCCGCGGGTGCTGCCCATGAATTTGTAAGCTGTTTCATAGAGCCGCCGGCTGATACCGCTGTTGAAGGCGAACTGCCCCATGAGGATGAACAGGGGGATGGTGGTCAGACCGTAGTTGGTAAAGGTCTCGTAGATGTTTCGCGACAGCAGCGCTTGCCCGCTCTTGAGCGATACCAGCCCGGAAAAACCGACAAACCCGACCAGCGTCATGACATAGGCGACAGGCATTCGGGTCATAAAAAGCGCCAGCATTACAAGAATGCCGATGACCCCGATCATGGAGGAACTCATGGATTACCTCTCAGCTGGCGGATGAAATTGACGATATCTTTGAGGATGGTCAGGGTGAAGATCAGAAAGCAGAACGATGTGCAGTAGATCAGCAAGTGCTCTGGCAGTTCCAGGCTCATGGAAACCGTCCCGGAACGCTGCATGGTCCGGCCGTAGAGGACCATCTGCCAGGTCACCACGGCAAAGAGCGCCAGGCTGATGACGGACATGCAAAGATCGATCAGCGTCTGCACCCTTTTCGAGCAGAGACGGACGAGTAATTCCACGCCGATATGGGCCCCGGCCCGGTGGGTGTAGGGCAGCGCCAGGGCGACGGCCATGGTGGCCATAAAGCCGACCAATTCCACCGACCCGGGGATCGGGTAGTTGAACTTTCGCCCCACCACGTCCACACAGGTTAAAAGGGTCATTCCCATCAGGCAGCAGATGCCCACGCCCCTGAGCAGATCCGACGCCCGGTCGACCAGATTCCAAAACCTACGCATGCGTTCCCCCTCGGATCCCAGTGAAAGGGACGGAGGGCCCTTTTCAAACCCCCCGTCCACGCGATGATATGGCTTTTGACAGGCTGTCAGACTAGTGTCCATCCAGAAATGGTAGATTTTGGTTCAGAGCAAGGCTTGAGCATTTTCGGAACCGGAGGAATAGCGGAGCTATTTTGAGGATTTCGAAAAGTGCGAAAACGCCGCTCTGGGCCAAAAGATGCCGTTTATGGATGGGCACTATACTATTTGAGGTCTGCCAGGCTTTTCTGGGTAAACGCCACGATTTCCTTGCCGTTTAACCCCTGCTTGTCGAGCGATCCGATATAATCGTCGATGATCGGCGACACGGCCGCTTTCCAGCGAGCGGCCTCTTTGGCATCTACGCCGATGATCTGGCCGCCCTGGTCGAGGAAAAAGCGCAGCCCGTCCATGTCGCTCTCGTCCCAGGCATCGCCGTGCTTTACGATCCATTCGCGGTTGATGCCTTCGATGATCTTCTGCAGCTCGGGCGACAGGGCGTTCCATTTTTCCTTGTTCATGACCACAAAAAAGGATGTCGTATAGGCGGCAGAGAAGGCGGCGGTACAGTAACGCGTCACTTCGCCCAGTTTCCACCCCTTGTTGGACTCCAGGGGATAGACCGCGCCATCGACCACGCCTTTTTGAAGCATTTCATAGGTTTCCGGCATGGGCTTGGGCACAGCGGTGCCGCCCAGCGCTTGCACCACCAGGGCGCTGGTACCGTGGGCGCGGAATTTGAGCCCTTTCATGTCTTCGAGCGTTTTGACCGGCCGGGTCTTGGTGTGAACCAGGCCTGGCCCGTGGGCGTGCAGGTACATCACCTGGGTATCGCTCAGTTCGGCGGGCTTGAACTTTTCATAGACCGCGTTGACCACCTGGGTGGCCACCTTGCCGCTGGTATATCCCAGGGGCAGGTCCACGGCGGAGAGCACTGGAAAGCGCCCCCGGGTGTAGGCCAGCACCGAGAACCCCACATCGGAAAGGCCTTGTACCACGCCGTCGTAAACCTGCTGGGCCTTGGTCAGGGTTTGGCCGGCGAAATACGCCACCGTGACCCGTCCGTCGGTGCGCTTTTCCACCTCCTTGCACCAGGCCTCGGCGAGTTTGCTCTGGATGTGCGTCGGCGGGAAGAAATTGCTGTAGGTCAGCTTGACGGTTTCTGCAACTGCAACCGGGCTGAAGGCAAAAATCGATGCCACAGCCATAATGACCACCATCATCATCCGCGAAAAACGTTTCATCGTGAACCCTCCTTTTGTAAGAATACGGTTATGTACTGCGAACGGACACGGTTCGTATTTCCCGGTGCTTCAAATATGACGCATAGAAAACGCTGCGTTGAACCGGTGCTGCTTTTTTCTTATCGGTATCCGGCGTCTCGTCGAGCACAAACTGAGTCCACTGGCTTAGAGCTAAAATGCAGCTACCATGTAGTTATGAATAATTCAAGTTTTCATGCGGATTCCGGCGTCGTGCCGGTCAAGGCCGCCATTTCATAGCGGGTGAAATTCACCGGTGAGCCGAACTTATTGTAAAGCGTGTACAGCACCCGGGCGAGACGATCTGCGACCCTTTTTTCAATCAGGTTTATGATCCGAAGGTTGGCACTGTCCACAGCTTTTCCAAGGATTGAGATGGCAGTGATGATGAGGTTGGGATGCTGCATGACAAAAGGCAGGAAATTTTTTTGACTGACGCATAGCAGGAGGACATCGGACAAGGCACCAGCGGCCGTCGAACGCAGTGAACAGGCAAACGGACTCACCAGATAAAAATGATAAGTAAGAGGTCACATCTTAAATATTCACTTTGGCGTCGGTCACTTTGCCGGAGCGGTGTTGTCTTTGGGCACGACCGCTTCCTGCGCTTGGCGTGGCTTACCCATTTTTGTGGAGGCCCCACTTTTATCGGGTGTTTGTGCACACGCAGCAAGAAACGAACCGATCATAAGACAGGCTGCAATTGCTGCCAAATGGGGTGGACCCCAAAGCTTGGACAGCCGGATGGGTTCGTTAAGCTAAGAGCCAGAAGAATAAAATATAGAGGCATCAGGCCGCCTCAGAGTAAGGGTGAGGCAGACCGTAGTAGACCTCATCCGGGGTTCTGTCGTCAAGGCTTGAGTGGCCTCTTTCACGGTTATAGCCGCTTATCCAAGAGGCAAGGCCCTTTCGCAAGGCCGCGCCGCTGTCGAATGAGTGGAGATATAGATACTGATACTTGAAGGTCCACCACAGGCGCTCAATGAAGATGTTGTCCTGGCAGCGGCCCCGACCATCCATGCTGGGTTTTATTCCGTTTTCCAGGAGTGTGTCGGTGAAATCTTTACTGGTGAACTGACTACCCTGGTCGGTATTGAAAATGTCAGGTCGCCCAAATCGGTCCAGAGCCTCCTGTAGGGCCTCGACGCAAAAGTCCGACTCCATGGTATTGGACATCCGCCAAGACAGCACCTTGCGGCTGTTCCAGTCCATGACGGCCACAAGGTACATGAACCCTCGTTCCATGGGTATGTAGGTGATATCGGATGCCCAGACCTGGTTGGGCCGATCAATGGTTAAATGCCTCAGCAAATATGGGTAAATCTTATGCTGGGGATGGGGACGGCTGGTGTTCGGCTTCGGGTAAACAGCCTCAATGCCCATGAGCCTCATTAACCGCTGAACCCTCTTTCGGTTGACCTTGATCCTCTGGCGCCGCAGTTGCCTGGCGATCGAGCGACTGCCCCGGCTTGGTTGCTCGGTATATAGCTCGTCGATCTTTCGCATCAGCTTCAGATCCTCTGGTTTCAAGGGTTTGGGTTTGTAGTAATACGACGAACGGCTGATTCCCAGGAGCTCACATTGTCGATTCACGCTCAGCGGCTTGTACAAAGGGTCGATCTTCGAAACTCGCTGTTTTCGATTTAGCTGCTGAGCTTGCGTGACAAAAAATCGTTTTCCACCTTAAGCTGGCCGATCTGACGATACAGTTCATCAGATTGTGCTTCAGCCTGCTTGCGTGATTTATGGGTCTTGTCGAAAAGCTCTGCGGCACCGTCGAGAAGCTGCCGTTTCCAGTTCGACACCATGGTTGGATGCACACCGAAGCGACTGGCTAACTGGGAGCTGGTCTCCTCGTTCTGGATTGCCGCCAAGGCTACCTTGGCTTTGAACTCGGCACTGTGCGTTTTTCGTCTCTTCCCCATTGTCAGATCCTCCTTGGTTGAAGTGGTCTGACTCTTAGCTTAGCACATTGTCCGAATTTCGGGGTCCACCGCCCTTATACCGGTCCGGCCGGCAATCATGTGCATGGCCTTGGGAATAACGTCAATGCCTCGGTTATCGGAAACAATGAGATGAATATGGTTGGATGTGACGGTGAAATTGAGAATGGATAAACCGAAACGCTTTTTGGCTTCGAATAGCAGTTCCATCCATCGGGATTGATCTCTGCCAAATTTGAGAAGATACTCTCGTTTATGGCACCGGTGTGTTAGGTGCCAAATGTATCCGGGTATGAAATGTCTGCTCGCGCGGGCCATGAGAAGGGGTTTTGCTTAAAACGACATTTTCAAGGGCGAAATATGCAACCTAAGGCCGATTTTAGAGTCATTTTTTCAAATTTATTTCCTCATGTCAATGACTTGGCTTGGTCCGTCCCCAAGGGGCCTTCATGATCAAAGCTACGGCTTGCTTTTATTTCAAATTGGCCACCGTTGATTTTAAAACTAAGTGTAATTAGCGGTTTCAAAAAAATCTCATGAAGTTTTGAAGTCTGATATTGGCGCTCAATCGCTCAATATTTGATAGGCAAGTTATAGCCTTCAGTCATACATAGTTAATAGCAAGAAGGTAATCTGCTGGCGAGGTGAGTATTTTGAAAATATTATTGATTTGCACTGCTATTTTACTATTTTTTGTTGGATTCTTTTCATTGTGTTTTATATATTTTTATTTATTTAAAAACAAAAAAATGCCTATTTCAAGGTTAGAACATTTTATTATTCCGAATATACTTAAAGAGTACAAAGACTACGTTTCCATAAATAACTCAAGAATCAAGTTTGTTTATTACCTATCATACTTTGGCCTGTCAGCTTTTTTACTAATAGTTTTTTTTCTATTTGCAATGGAATTAAAAGATTTTGTATTGCCAGCAAAAATTTTAATCGGTTCAATTTTAGTGCTATTTGCAGTAATTTCCATCTCTATTATTTCTTCGTTTAGAAGGTGAGTTTTGTTGTAAAAGTTCATAGAAAGTGTCCTATACAAAAACTCATCTGCGCTAAAAGCTGCAATTTATGCAGGTTGATGAAATGATGAAATGGAAATGATGAAATGGGGTCGCACCGAGCTATCCTATTGCAAGCACACATATTTTTATCCAAATTATAGGTGTTTGTATAGGCTATTTCGTACTTTTCGGGGCCAAAAACGGTCATATAGAAAAAGTACCGGAATGCGTGTCACCCTGGCCTTTATTTGCGTAACCTTACCGGTTTATGTACAATAGATCCCGTCAAGCACATCCTACCTATGAAGCCCTCCTTTTCAGACTATCCCACCGGTCTGACAGCGCCTTCGCAGCGTCAAGCAACAGTTGCCGAGTATCGTGATATTGAAGCCTTCGCATATTGAGGACACATCATGGCCCGAGCGCACCGTTACTTTATCCCCGGATATATCTGGCACATCACCCATCGATGCCACAAGCAAGAGTTTCTGCTGAAGTTTGCCAAGGACAGGCATCGGTGGCTGCAATGGTTGTATCAGGCGAGAAAACGATATGGGCTTGTGATCTTGAATTACATGGTAACGTCCAACCATATTCATCTGTTAGTTCACGATGATGCAGCCTCAGGCGCTAACGTGATC
>JBDRRP010000059.1:0-24252 GCA_043825735.1 Pseudomonadota bacterium
TGTGTTGCGCAGTACTTCCTATTTGACGTTTCGTTGGCGAGTAGGGGTTATTCACCCCCATTTTAGCACTAAACGTCAAGTGGCCTCATTACGGCGATCACAAGGTGGCTCGATTGCGCCGATCATCAGGTGGCCTCATTGCGGCGATCACAGGGTGGCTCGTTTACGGCGATCACGGAATGGCTCTATAGCGCCGATCACTAACAAAAATGAACGATTTCCAACTTTTTTGAAATCAACTTGGTTTTTGTCTTGTAAATAGCGGGCGATCGTTGAAAACAACCAACCTGTCTCATTATCAATTTTATTGCCGAGCGGATATGCTGACATTTTCAGCCCAAGCTAATCTTTGATGTAAATCGCAGGCACCCAACCGTTAGAAAAATCGTTTTCAACTGATTGGATATACGACAATACCTCGGCAGACATTAAGCCAATCAATTCGTGAATTTGCCGTTTATGGTCCATTCAACCATCTCATAATCATTGCACAGTCGCAGTAGGGATACCGGTTACCCGGCACCCCCCGCACAGATCCCGGCGTGCAGTATTACTGCACTCGGCTCCTCAATGGTACTCGCTTCCGTGATCCTTACCTGTCAATCGCCTAAATTGGGAGTCCACTTCATCCACCAAGCTCTCGGTGGTGCATTTTGATCTGAAAGTGAAACTCACCAAATCAGTTCGGCAGTTCCCAAAACCAAATTTCTTTCGCTCTGCTAAACGAATAGCCCGACCCGGTCAGAGCTCCGTCCCACACGTCAATGTGGTCTCCGGATAACCGCAAGGTACTCAGTCGGAAGTCTGCGTCGCGGAAAAAGATCACTCCCTTATGCCCCCCGAGCTTGGCTCGAGCCGTGTGCCAATCATCGTATCGTTTCATTTGATGCCAATCCCTAGCCAATCGATCAGCGAGTTGCTGTGCCTGCACATAGAACCGCTCCAGTACCTCTGTGCCACGAAAAGCCGGTTCGATAATGTTAGTGTCAATGTCTGCAAGACTCTTTTCTTTCAATTTCGGGTCTGGCCGCAAATCAAGGGCTGCACTAAGTACCACAGCACACCGCGCACGAAAGTGCTCTTTGCTTGCGAACAATGTCTCTGCGAACTTACGTTTCTCTTGATAAGCTTCTGAAACATCGCGAAATAATGGATTGTCTAATTCTTTTTTTAAACTTTCCCGGACTTCCTCTTGATTTTCTTGATTATCGAGCTCTTCCTTCAAGTAATTTCGGGTTTCACCTTGCATCTCTCTATCGTCGATCATATCCTTCAAGCGATTCCTGCCGCCCTCTTGCTTCTTTTCAAGCTCCTCCTTGCTGCGCAATCCCTCATCCATCTTTTCCTTCAGCTTTTCCCTGAACTCCTTTTGCCTTTTCTCTTTATCTTCTAGCGACTCGCCGGGTGTTGGACAACCTCCGGGGCCACACCTGAAACACTCTTCATTACAATAACAGGGCGGATTTGGCTCGCATACGCCCCTTACAGAAGAAATTTCCGCATGGATTTGCCATGGACAAAGGGCTGAACACAATACCGTTACAATGACTGTCTCGAAAAACCGTAAAACATTCATGGTTTTTTAAACCATCGATATTATGAACGTTACTTTAGCTTATCATCCGGCACATCAACGCGGTATGATTTCCCCGATTTCCATTTCGTTGGGCAGACGCCGCATATTTTTGTACACCTTGTTTGAGTGTCTAAAAATTCTTTTTCAGTTAAGTTTATCTTCTTATCTTCCGACGAAGGATAGGTTTCCTTACATTCAATCAGCGTCGATCCGGCCTCTTCCCGTGACATACATTCAAAAATTCTGCATATCACACAAGCTTCAGGGTATACCCTACATTGCACAGATATTCTGTCGCCAATGTTCATATGACAATCACCATCCATGGATGGAAAAAGCGAATCGCGGTACCTGCTGTCTTCACAACTTGCGGGGTAATTCATAATCTCTAACGCATACCCAGAGCTTGTAATGAAGGCAATCGTGGCAAACACTATTAAAGATACAGTCAGTAATCGCATTTACTGCACCTCCTTTTTCAATACAATGCCTATAATTCTGGTTTTCAACTCACATAATACGCAATTGTTCCAAAGATTATAGGACCAATATGATTTTTCAAATATCATTCGTAATAATTTATTTGGAGTATTTGTCATTGCATCAAAGTCCACCGACTTTACTGTAAACGCCACCCGGCCAAATTTGATTACATGTTTATAGATCCTCGTCGTTTCGAAATTTCTATAGATGAGAACTGATTTAAATATTCATCCGTCATTCGAAAGCACCGCCAATTGCAGAATGATAGGCGTAGTGTGCAGGTTGTAACGTCTGGGTTAAGCTGAAGCCGAGAACAGCGAGGGAATTTGGCCGTATGCCAAATTTTCAGCTTGACCCCTTTGTTATCCTTTTGCTTGCTTTCTTATAGAATAAGGGTTTGCAGCTTGGGAAAACTGAAAATCAATTTTTTCAACCTCGAAAAGGTAGCAGTTGACTAACCGAGCTGCTTCAACGTTAAATAACGCTACGTTGTGTCCTTTTCCCAATAGGCTCTTGTAAATAATCCCGTCAAATCCATTTGTTTTAAATAATTCTGCTATAATTTGTGTTGGAACATAATCCGCATTCCGATCAGTGTTTGTTGTCGGTCTTGAAAAAGCTTGGTCAATATGCGACCAAACAGCTTGTTCTCTTTCTTCTGGAATCGGCTCTTCAATGTATATCGGAGTTAAATTTTGGTGCAATGAACAATCAATTAATTTCTGCCTTTTTGTAATTTTGAATTGCCCAA
The DNA here is from genome assembly GCA_043825735.1 of Pseudomonadota bacterium. Taxonomy (GTDB): domain Bacteria; phylum Desulfobacterota; class Desulfobacteria; order Desulfobacterales; family JBDRRP01; genus JBDRRP01. Next base: position 2,811 of record JBDRRP010000059.1, read on the forward strand.
GCGAAACAAATGTTCCTAACCATGGCCGCACTTCCGCCATGGCTGTATTTTTGTCATTCCCTAAATATAAATAAGGAATGCCTTTTGGATTTACTCTACCTTCTTCAGCCTCATATTTCAGGGGGAGCATTCTTTCTGGTGGGTAGGGGGATGGTTCGTCAGCAATATGTTCATATTCGTGTAAAATTGGACGCCAGGAATGCCCGAGCTGCGCCCTCCATAAATATTTATCTTGTGGCAGGTCAACGATCCTACTTGTGCATGTCGACAGAACAGTATCTAAAAACTGATTAATCTCAGGCGAGCGGAAATATCTATTTTCTTTCCTTACAATGCTTTCAAATTTCCAATAGTCTTGCCATGATACAAATTGCATGATTAATAATTCTTTATAGGATAACGTTCATTTTTATTAGAGGTCGTGTTCAATTAATTTTGGGCCAACGTCAAACTGATTCGGTTTATTCCATACGAGGGCTATTTGCCAGGTTACTATATCGCCCTGATTCGCCTCCGGCTGCACAATAATTGGCGTAGTACCTCGGCAAATTCGGGAACTGAGAAGAGGGAAATGTATTAGCCTTTTCCAGCCGACTCTCCAACGACTTATCAGGTGACTATAATTCGTGAAGCCTAGGAATATGATCGTTAGATTTTATATCATTATGCATGACAATATCATAAATTGCAGTGTTATAATCGGATATTAACGCCAAAAGAAGTTCAAAGTCAAAAAACCGAATTAGTTTCCCATCCTCGAAGAGATACGGTTTCCCTCTGTATTCTATGGTTTGATTTTGCCTATTGGGTGGGCTATAAACTCCATTTGTATGAATTGTGTTTCTTATTAGCCTGTGAAATGTAAAAATGCGTTTATATTGTTTTCTATCAAGCTGATTTAAAGTATAATCACAGATGCTGCTGAAATTTGCCCGTCCAGAATTACATGCGTCAGGATCTATTGAAATGACTAAGCTTCTAAAAAGCTCTTCAGTAATTGTGAAGGTAATATTTGATGTCCCGAAGAGAATAATTGCGAAAAACTCCTTAATATGTCCTGAAATATGGTTTTCATTGAATTCTGCAGTTTTCGATCGCCACCAGTCTGGAAAACAAAGTTGATCTCGCGTAAAAATAAACGATGTCTGAGCAACTTGTAGGACTTTTTTAGCCCCAGTAAACCAAGCCCATCTAACATCGTTTTCTTGTTCCCAAGCAGGGAACTCCTTTCTTATATTTGATATGCTGACTCTTATTTCATCTTTAACTTTTTCGCTTGGGTTTAGTCGAGAGTCTGCCAATTGACTCCAATATTGCATATTCATAATCTTCACCTATCCCATACGCATACACCGTTATCAATTCTAATATCTAATTATTAGACGCTATAAGATATGTATCAACGTCACCCACGGGTATCCCATTTACCAGCCCTTATTTCTTTAATTCTTTCCAATACAAATTCCGCATACTTTCGGTGATCATCTTTTTCTAAATGGACCTCAATGAACCTTTTAAAATTCTCCTCTGCCCTATCTAACAGTTCTAATTCAGCATAGATCAACCCCAAATTATACAGGCTCATTTTCGATATTTCTTCTTCGTCATTCTTGGTGCGTTCTAAGGCTTTTTCATAAAAAACAGCAGCTTCCGGCAATGCATTAGCCTTAAATTTAAGTTGTCCGTAATATATATATACTTCCGGATTTCTTGGCTCAATTTCAATAGCTCTTTTTGCATAATATTCAACCTTATCATCGTTTTCACTCTTTAAATATACTTCAGCAGCAGCCATACATGATCTCGAGAATTCTTCCACATAATTTAATCCTTCGATAATCTTTACTGCGCCATCGATATCGCCACTATCCTTTAATCCATTAGCCTCTTGTATTTTCTTTTCAAATTCACTGGGATTGAATCCGTAAAAACCTTTTTTTACTATATACTTTCTTTCATCATTCAAAGTTATTGAATCCAGCGATCCCCATTCAGCGCGCCACTCAAAAAAAGGTGGGCTGAAATCACCAGAATAGTCAGGCATCTCAACATTCAAGCCACGAACTTTAGATAGTGCTTTAAAGTATTCCTGCATTCTTTGTATTGCTGCTCTCTTTTTCGCCTCTAATTCTACGCTACTCTTGGCTTTTAAACCTTTCATTTCATTAAAAACAACTCGCGTGAAGCTATCCAGGTCTGACTTTAATATTTCGGTATTAATATTAGTTTTCTTTGCGCTTTCTTTTGTCTCTTCCATGCTTTTTGAAATCTTCGACTGCTCAATATGGTCGACAATAATTATTCCGATATTTATAATAAATATTAAAACCAGAAAATACAAAATGACGGAAGTTATATTGTGCCCAGCACTTGTTTTGACTTGGTTAATGTTATCTCTGTATATTTGTAACACAGATAGAGTTAATCCAACAAGCGTTGCTACAATTTTAAGATATAACATATTTAGAGCCCATATTTTAGGTAGCTATGACAACCTCAACATTTATACTTCCTCACACATATTTAAAATGTTTAGGATGCCCATAATTCCATCCCAATTATTTCCTCGTGTGGCATTTTACTGAAGCCCGAAGGTGGTTCTCGGTCTTGAATACAGCAGAATGTTTGCCATGTTCCTCTATCAACCTGACGCACCCCCATTTGCAGAATGATAGGCGTATAGGGCGCGGTTTGTAACGTGAAGTTGAGGGGCGGTGCGCTTTTGTGCCGCCCCGCTCGAACGTAAGGTTAGACATGGCTACCAGAACCAATTGCAGCATTTGGCACAACATTTGTGATGCCAGCCTCTTTTACTATCTGGCCGACAATAGTGCCCGATATATTAAGCTCACCACCTTTGTTGATTGCATCACCAGATACCATACCCGGAATATTTGCGACGCCACCAGGTTCTACAATCAGATTTTTGGATACCATCCCATGTAGATGTAAAACGCCGCCGTTTTTAACTATGGCATTACCAGTAATCATTCCGTGCAACTTTAATTCAGAGGAGATTTCAATATCACCTTCTAACTTTCCGTGTTCAGTGTTCATTTGCTCTCCTTGATGATTAATGTCTATCGGCCAGCTTAAGCGGCGCGGCGCAATTTGCCGCGCCCGTTCTTAAAGCTGTTGTTTTGCTATTTTTTTAACCATTTCTATTACTTTAGGCAAATTGATTTCAAACCCCTTTCCCTTGTACGGCTTTAGTTTAATCAAATCATCAAAAAAACTAACCCCATCCGATTCCTTCTCTTTTTCTACAACCTTTACAAGGGAGCCAACCAAAACATTTGTGTTGTAATCTTTTAAAGTAACAATATGGTCTTGCTGGACTAAGATTGTTGCCTCTGCTAACCTGAGCTGAGATTTCAGGTGGTGTATCGCAGCTTCCATACGCTGAAACTTAATTTGATTTTCGACGCCAGTCGAAATAGGTTCAATTTGTGAGTTGTGTAAGGCTGGAATTGTTAAAAATATTGAAAACGCCTGACTAATTCTTTCTATAGCTTCGTTTTTATCTTTAGGCGCCACCGAAAAAAGTATTTCTTTCCCTTTTCGATTTATTTCCGTATCTGTTTCTATACCAATATCTGATAAAAATTGCCCGAAATAACCTAAGTATTGTTCACACTCATGTTTTAAGTGATCTGGAAAAATAAATTGCGCTTTGAACGGATATTCATAAAAGATGTTCCTTATATTATCTAATGCCTTTTGATGTAACTCATTTGCCCTTGGCAATAAGGAATTGTAAAGATCCCTAATTTTGAAACTCTCACTGGGCTTATGGCAAAGGTAAATGGCTGAGTATTCGTCCTGCAAATCTTCCTCATATTCATTAAACATAGAATATTCATCAGTTTTATGCAGTCTTTTAAGCTCATCAAATAGAGCCTTAATGCTCCAATTATATGGCCATTCAAAATGGCTATACCAAACCCTAAACCCAATACCTTCCCTGTAGAGCTTTATTACATCGATATTTCTTTCACTCTCAGGGTTTTCTACGGAAAGAACCGTATTGCCTGGTATATCGGTAATGTTGAAATCCAAAAAATCGTTTAAGGACAATCTCCCTGTTTCAATTATTTCAAGTGGCTTTTCCCCTGGCCAGTTATTCCAAATTGTTTTCGACTTAATTTTGGGAAGAATATCACCAACCAATTCGTAATAAAGATGAATGTTTTCAATCTTTCTGTTCCCAAGGATAAGATTGACATTAACAAAAGTTTGCGCCTCTTTGAGATCTCTTTCCCCATCCAATTCTAATTTTATCATCATGTTTTCTCTAAGCATAACAGTTATTAGACGGCAATCGCCATGTAGTTCGGAAACCTAAGTCGAAAAACTAACCGAACCGATATGAAATCAATCGGTTACGATTACGGCCCTTATCGGGTTAGGCGGTGATTGCCGCCGGTCTCAGTTTAGGCCGCAAACACTTGATCGTTGACCGCTTAACTTCGGCGTGACGATGGCAGAAGCTGTAAAATTGGCTTATAAAAACGAGCAATTGGGTAGCGTTCTGATTATTTAAATTTTCTGCCGCAAAGTCGACGTATTTAGGATTGTTTTAAACTCAACCCACTAATATCCCATAGTGGCATTTCTGCTTAGATCCGTGAGTCGTCTCCGGACTTGTAAACCGCAGAATATTTGCCATGTTCCTCTTTCAACCTGTTGAACCGCCAATTGCAGAATGATAGGCGGAATGCGCGATTGTAACGCTGAGCTGAGGGGGCGGGCAACTTCACCCTAAAGCCTTCAAAATAACGTTTGAGCTGTTGGGCGCGGCTTTTTGCGTCCCCACCAGCGATATGTTAAGTAGCCTTTTTATATATTTCAGCTTCGTAATCAACTTTTGGATCCAAACAATAATATACAAATGGTTTGGCTAATTCAGTTGTTTTGTAAACAGCGCTTTTGGTGATAGGATCGTCAGACATACCCATGGGTTTTACCAACCCCACATTAGACAGTGAAGAATACAAAACGACTAATTCTTTCCAACGAATATTTGCTGGGGCGCCACAAGATTCTTGGATTTCACCTGCAGGCACAACTTTATTCACTAATTCATGAAGGTTTAATTCCTCATCACCCATTACAACGGAAAAATCGTATAGATCCAAATCATTATGGGCAATATGCGATAAAAATTCTTCAATATGACCTGAAGGGAGCGATTCAAAAACTTTTAAAACCGCTTCTTCAATCACGTTGCTTTTCCCTGGGCTCTTAAGTCGATGCCGAATAAAGTTCCTTATTCGATTCAATTTTTCCCTTGGCTCGTTTTTGAAAATCGACAGGCATAATTGAGAAATTCCTCCCCGGAATATTGAATCGTTTAGCAAACTTTCTATAGGAACCTTTAAATCTTGAATATCTTTTTCAATGGATTTGATGATTTCATTAAATTTTTTCGTGTTATCTGCCTGAATAGCAGCCGTAAGGGTGCTTGAAATTGCTGGCCCAACAATCGGCACGACGCCTACGATGGTTGATGTAAATGCCTTGACTGCTTCTTTGCCTGGAGAGGATAGTTTTATATTACTCATTTTTCCGACACAATCATATTGCTAAAGCACTTAACATTCATATTAATAGACTTCTCATTCGACATGGATTAGGCCGACGTCGGCCTAATTCTGTAGCAATTGTCATGAGGGTTGTTTGCCATGTTCCTCTTTCAACCTGGTGCACCGCCAATTGCAGACTGATATGCGTAATGCACTGGTTTAACGCATTTCACAGTGGCAGCGGAACCGAGCTCGCTGAAGGCTGAATCGGTTATGATTTCTGCAATTTCAAAGTGACTGAATCGAGCAGGTATCTGGTCGGGATGATCGGAAAGCCCCCTTCTATTCCGGCCCTTAACCATTCTGAAATCTGGTCGACATATTTTTGATCTACGGCATAGAGCGACACCAGGAATAGATCAGACGCTCCGCCTTCATATATGTTTGTTCTGAACTGGACGTTTGGTTGGATCCACGGGAGTTTCGGCCAGCAGAGGCGGAGTTCTTCGACGTCGACCGCCATAATTACCTTGTACCCTTCCGGGATCCTGCTTGTCTTGCCGACGATGGTGAAAGTGCGCGGGACAGATGTGCCGGCGGCTGGAGAGGTGATTTGCCCCCAAGGGGCATTTGGATCTTTTTTATCCGATAGCTTTGAATAGACAGCGGTACCGGTGCCCCTCAATGTTCTTAAATCCGAATTTGTTGATTTCGTCAATGACTAAAAGGAAGGCCGAAATTTAGAATTCAGTACGAAGTCATTTACATAATATACTGGACCGGTTTCGGGACCCCAATGTTCCTGAGATAACTGGATCCCGGCCATCGCCGGGATGACGGGACCTCTGGGCACAGCAACTCCAACCGGATCGACCGGTTTAGTCGGCATCCTTCAGGCTTTAAAACAAAACAGGCGTCTGCGCGGTGTTTGCGCAGACGCCTGTTTTAACTGGTGCCGAGGGACAGAATCGAACTGCCGACACGGGGATTTTCAGTCCCCTGCTCTACCGACTGAGCTACCTCGGCACACAGTGTGTTCTCGAGCGCGGTTTCCCGTGCTCAAGACGAAAGCGTATATATCGCCCCCCCGATTTTTGTCAAGGAGTTTTTGGCCGCCCGTCGGCCATGTCGCCGTAGCGGTATTGGACCAGTGCGCAGGCGGCAAGGGCTGCAGTCTCGGCACGCAGGATGCGGGGGCCCAGCGAAACGATGGCAAAACCGGCATCGGCCGCGCGCGCTGCCTCATGCTCGTTGAAACCGCCTTCGGGCCCCAGGACGGTGAAAACCGATAAGGGGCCGGCCTTCTCGCTGGCAGGCCGGCCCGGCAGGCCGGCATCGGCCTGCTCCCAGAAAAACAGCTTTAACGAATAGCCTTCTGCCGCGGTAATCATATCAGCGAAACTCACCACGGAGCCGACCTGCGGCGGGCGACTGCGGCCGCATTGTTTCAGTGCCTCACGGGCAATCTTTTCCCAGCGCTCGCCGTGGGCTCGGCGCTTTTTTTCATCCTGTATAGGGATGGACCGGTCCGCTTGAAACGGCACCCAGCGGGTCATGCCCAGTTCGGTCAAATGCCGGATCAGACCATCCATTTTCTTGTCTTTGAGAAGTCCCTGCGCTACGGCCAGATTCAGGGGCGATTCCAGAGAGGCGCTGAAACGCTTGACCACCCGGACGCTGACGGCATCACCGGAAACGGCCGTGATCTTTGCCTCATGCTCTTCCCCGGTGCCGTCGAACAAAATCACATGATCGCCGGCCGTCATTCGAAGCACATTTCGGATGTGCCTGGCATCATCGCCACGGATCTCCACATCCGCAGCGCTCATATTGGCTGGTTCTATATAAAACCGACGCATAGCGCCTCCTGAACAGGGACTGTTTCCAAATTGTCTGTTGGCCCGATCACGGGCGTTGGCCGTTCAGTTTCAATCCTCGGGATACTGGCGTATTGCTTCCGTTGAAACCTGACGGCCGCCGTGACCTTTAACCAAAACCCCAATTTGGAAACAGCCCCTGAGGTCCATCCACAATATGGAAGAATGTGCCTCTCGGCCCTCAATAGCCGGCCCTGAATCCGATTTTCTATACGAATGTTCGGCCAAAGGCAACTGCCGCCGATAGGACAACGGACCGGGAAAAGCGCCTGCAAAGCGGCTCTGCACTTGACACCGAAAAAGCACTTGTGCTAAATTCCCAGAGATTATAAAGGGTTGTTTACCCTTTCCCTTTTCAAATCAAACTCAGGATGGCGAGCATCGATATGGCTGGAAAAGATGGCATCATCGACCTCACCGACGAAGTTTCGGAGTCCGCACCGGAGGATGACGCGGTCATTGAATTGACCGACGCCTTGACTGATGGTGAAGACATCATCGATTTGACCGAACCGGTGGAAACCGATTCCGACGCTGATTCCGTCATCGATCTTACCGATGAAGTGGCGCGGGACGAGGAAGAAGTCATCTCTCTTGTTGACGAGGTCGTCGAGGACGACATTATCGACCTCGCAGACGAAGCCGCCGAGGAAGACATCATCGATCTCGTGGACGAAACCGATGGCGCGGCGGTCGTCGATCTCTCTGAAGATATCATCGATCTCACTGAAACCGTCGTGGAAGCCCCGGTCGCTGCGGCCGCCCCCCTCGAAAACGAAGTCCTCGATACCGAAGCTGTGCCTCCGACCGCAATTGCGGATGATGAGATGCAGCCCGATGCCGCGGAAGACATGGCCGGGGCTGATGACGCCGCCGGCATTTCGGAGCCCCCCATGGAACCTATCGACATCACTCCGGAACAATCCACGCCAGAAAACGAGCCGCCTCCCGCACCCGAAGTCGCAAGCAGCAAGTCAGAACCTGACTTGGGAGAAGTGGTCTATTTCGACGATGAACTGGAGCAATCGCTGGAAGAAGAGCCGGAAGACGATTTTGTGGAATCTCTGGGCATGGTCATCGAGGATAGCTCCGGCGAAGATAGTGGTGAAAATGACTTCGAGTCCGATGCCATGGCCGCCGAGATTATTGAAACGGCACCCGAACCGACGCCCCCGCCGGCCGCCCCTGAATCACCCGCCGAAGCTGAGATCACCGCTGCGCCGCCCTTGACGATTCCGGAAGATCAATTGGCGAGCGCTCTCGAAAAAGCCATCGGAAAGGCCGTATCCGGGAAGATCGAGGCCATTTTGATCCAAGTGGTGGAAAAAGCCGTTACCCGGGAAATCGAAAAGATCAAAAAAGCCATGCTGGACGATATGGCTGACTGACCACGGAAGAACCGCCCCACTTGAGTTAACTTTCGGGGAGCCTGCACGGCTCCCCGTCTTTATTTTCCGCAGCACCCTCCCCCCGCCTGGGGCGTACCCCGCTCTCGTCACCCGCCCAGGCATGAAACTCTCGATGACTTGGATTTAGTGCATAACCAGATTAGGGTTTTTATGAAGTCGTCACGCTTGCTTTACGGCACTGGTGAAATGCTATATGGTACCCATTTACAAAATAGGGCCCGCATCCGGCGGCCAGCCTGCTGATCATAGGACACGAAGGAGCGATAACAATGTGCGCGGATATACTCGACAAGGGATATGAACCGGCTGAAGTGGAAAAACGCTGGTATGAATTCTGGCAGCGTGAAGGGCTCTTTCATGCAGACGACACCGGCGATGCCCCGGCTTATGCCATTGTTATCCCGCCGCCCAATGTCACCGGCGTCCTGCACATGGGCCATGCCCTGAACAATACCCTTCAGGACATTTTATGCCGATACCGGCGGCTCAAGGGCGATAACGTGTTGTGGATGCCGGGCACCGACCATGCCGGCATCGCCACTCAAAACGTGGTGGAACGTCAACTTGCCGCTGAAGGCCTGACCCGTGACGAAGTCGGCCGGGAAAAATTCATCGAACGCGTGTGGGAGTGGAAGCACCAGTCGGGCAGCGCCATCATCAATCAGCTCAAACGCCTTGGCGCCTCCTGCGACTGGGACCGCGAACGCTTCACCATGGATGCCGGCCTTTCCACCGCCGTGCGTAAAGTGTTCGTGGACCTCTTTGACGCCGGCCTCATCTACCAGGGCAACTACATCATCAACTGGTGCCACCGGTGCCACACCGCCCTGGCCGATCTGGAAGTCGAGCATGAGGAAAAAGACGGCGCGCTCTACCACATCCGCTATCCGTTTGCCGATGGCGCGGGCGGCATCGTCGTGGCGACGACCCGACCCGAGACCATGCTGGGCGATACGGCAGTGGCCGTCCATCCAGACGATGCACGCTACAGCGATGCGCCTTCCAATGAAGTGGTGCTGCCGCTCATGGACCGGCGCATCCCCATCATCCGGGATACCTATGTGGACATGAGCTTCGGAACAGGCGGACTCAAAGTCACCCCTGCGCACGACCCCAACGATTTCGAGATCGGGCGGCGCCACCATCTGCCCGAGCTGAAGGTCATCGGCGATGACGGCCTGATGAGCGCCGAGGCCGGCCGGTTCGCCGGCATGGACCGCATCGAATGCCGCAAAGCCGTTGTGGAGGCCCTTAAAGCCGGCGGCTACCTGGTCAAGATCGAACCCTACAAGCACAGCGTCGGGCACTGCTACCGCTGCAAGGAAGTGGTGGAGCCGAACCTGTCCAAGCAATGGTTTGTAAAAGCAAAACCGTTGGCCGATCAGGCCATGGCCGCCGTGAAAGACGGCAAGACCCGCATCATCCCCGAAATGTGGGCGAAAACCTATTTCGAATGGCTGGAAAACATCCGCGACTGGTGCATTTCCCGCCAGATCTGGTGGGGCCATCAAATCCCGGCGTGGACGTGCGCGGGCTGTGAGAAGATGGTGGTGGCCATGGAGGCCCCCGTGAGTTGCCCGCAGTGCGGCAGCAGCGAAATGATCCAGGATACCGACGTTCTGGACACCTGGTTTTCTTCCGCCCTGTGGCCCTTTTCCACCATGGGCTGGCCGGAAAAAACCCCGCTGTTGAAGACGTTTTACCCCACTACCTGCCTGATCACCGGCTTTGACATCCTCTTTTTCTGGGTGGCACGCATGATGATGATGGGCATCCAGTTCATGGGGGATGTGCCCTTCAAGGACGTGTACGTCCATGCCCTGGTGCGCGACGAGGAAGGCAAGAAGATGAGCAAATCCAAGGGGAACGTCATCGACCCCCTGGTTGTCATCGACCAATACGGCACCGACGCCTTCCGCTTCACCCTGACTGCCTTTGCGGCCATGGGACGCGACGTGAAAATGAGCGAAAAACGGGTGGAAGGCTACCGCAACTTTGTCAACAAGCTGTGGAACGCGGCCCGGTTCTCGCTCATGCACCTCTCCGAGCCCGGTGGCGACATTGCCGCTGCCGCCGCCCTGTCGCTGCCCGACCGGTGGATCCTCTCGCGGCTGAGGCAGGTCATCGATGCGGTCGATTCGACGCTGACGGCTTACAAATTCAATGAAGCCGCCGCCACCCTGTACAGCTTCGTCTGGCACGAATTCTGCGACTGGTATCTGGAAGCCATCAAGCCGGCCCTCTACAGCGAGGAAAGCGCCCAGCGTCAGTCCACCCGCAACGTTCTGTGGCGGGTGCTCCGGGACAGCCTCATTTTGCTTCACCCTATCATGCCGTTCGTGACCGAGGAGATCTGGCACAAACTGCCCGGAACCGAGGGCTCCATCATGCGCACCCGGTTTCCTGAAATCGGCGACGCCGTGACGGCGGACCCGGCGTCCGAAGCAGACATGCAGCTGGTCATCGACCTTATCACCGCGGTGAGAAACATCCGCGGCGAGATGAACCTACCACCGGGCCGCGCGCTCAATGTCCGGTTGCAGTCTCCCGATGCCGGTCAGCGAGAAACCGTCGCGCGTCACGCAGCGCTCATTCGAAACCTGGCAAAAATCGACGGCTTTCAGATCGAAGCGCCCGGTGAGAAGCCAAAATCCGCCGCCGCTGCCATCGTAGCCGGCGCCACCCTTCTGGTCGATCTTCACGGCATCATCGACTTTGATATGGAAGCCGCGCGTCTGGAAAAAGAAATCGCCAAGATCGAAAAAGAACTGGGCGGGCTGGACAAGAAACTCGCCAACCCGGGCTTTCTCGGAAAGGCCCCTGACGATGTGGTAACCGGGGTGCGCGAAAAACACACCGCGCTCGATGAAAAACGCACCAAGCTGCAGCACAATCTGGACATGATCCGCGACATGGCCAACTGATCCAGCGCCGGCACCAGGCACTGCCGGAGCCGGATAAAAGGAGCACCATGAATCCAGAAGACGGCCTGATCACGCTGGCGCTGGCCGAAGACATCGGCACCGGCGATATCACCACCGACGCCCTCATCGCCAAAGAGCAAACGGGCCGGGGCGTCATCGTGGCCAAGGAAGACCTGATCGTGTGCGGGATAGAAACTGTCCGGCGCGTCTTTCATGCCGTCGATCCGGATATCCGCATCGACGGCGCCTGCCGCGATGGGGACCGGATCGCTGCCGGCGCCACCGTAATGAGTGCGTCCGGCCGCATGGGGTCACTGCTTAAAGCCGAGCGCACCGCGCTGAACTTCCTCCAGCGCCTGTCCGGGATCGCCACACATGTGCGCACTTATGTGGATGCCCTGCCGGGGGAAACCAGCACCCGGCTGGTGGACACCCGCAAAACGACACCCGGGTGGCGCGCCCTTGAAAAATACGCGGTCCGCATCGGCGGTGCGGCCAACCACCGGATGGGTCTCTACGACGGCGTGCTTATCAAAGACAATCACATTGCCGCCTGCGGGGGCGTCGCCGACGCGGTGGCCCGCGCGCGCAGCGGCGTTCACCATCTGGTCAAGGTGGAAGTGGAGGTGAGTGACTTCGCGCAATTGGCCCAGGCACTTGACGCCGGCGCCGACGTCATCATGCTGGACAACATGCCCATTGCGGACGTCAGAGAGGCTGTCAGGCGCATTGGCGGCAGGGCACTGTCGGAAGTTTCCGGCAATGTGTCCTTGAAAAATCTGTCAGCGCTGGCCGCCACCGGAGTGGACATCATATCGGTGGGCGCACTGACGCACCAGGCCCGATCGGTGGACTTGAGCATGCGCATCGCCGCTGCCGACCAAAATTTGACAAACTCGTAAAAAGTCTGAATTCACCACAGAGGACGCAGAGAGCGCAGAGATAACTAATTATTCATAATATTCTCTGCGGTCCTCTGCGCTCTCTGTGGTTCGAAATAATTTTCTACGGTTTCATCAACACTTGAACCTTTAACATACTTACCCCCCATGTTCCCCATACGCGATACCGTTCCTTCCCGTAACTACCCCATCGTCACCATGGCGTTGATTGCCGTCAACGTCTCGGTATTCCTCTACCAGTTGGCCCTGGGGCCGAATCTGGACAAGTTCATTTACATCTTCGGTCTGGTCCCGGCGCGCTATTCGGTGGACTATTACGCCCACTACTCCTCCACAGGCCAGCAGGTGTTTTCCTTTGTTTCCTTCATGTTCCTCCACGGCGGATTCATGCACCTCATCGGAAACATGTGGGTGCTCTACATCTTCGGCGACAACGTTGAAGACCACCTCGGCGCGCTGCGCTATTTGGAGTTCTATCTGCTTTGCGGGATCGCACCCGGGGTGAGCCACCTGCTGCTCAACACCGGCTCCAACATCCCCACGATCGGCGCCAGCGGCGCCATTGCCGGGGTCATGGGGGCCTACTTTCTGCTTCATCCCCGCTCTAAGATTTTGACCCTCATCCCGATTATCTTCATCCCCTGGTTCGTTGAGATCCCGGCCTTTTTCTTCCTGGGGTTCTGGTTTGTCCTTCAATTTTTCAATGCCGCGGGAAGCGGCGGCGGGGGCGTGGCATGGTGGGCCCATGTGGGCGGGTTTCTCTTCGGAATGGTGTTTCTCAAGGCATTCGACCTGCTGCCGAAAACATCCCTGTCTGACGGCATTCGGAGGGCGACCGAAAAACGACGCACCAGCCGGATCCAGGTCATGCGGCCGCAGGGCCCTTCAGAAGATTTCAACCTCTATGGTGTTGTCGATGTCACCCCTTACGAGTCGCTCACCGGCACGCGGAAACTGATCAGCGTACCCTGGGGATTTCAGCAGAAGATGGTCCGCGTCACCGTACCGCCAGCGGTTGTCGAAGGCACCAAACTGCGCCTCCAGAACCTGGGGAAACCCACCCCCGACGGTCACCGCGGGGATCTTTTTCTCAAGGTCCGCATCATCTCGCCGCGGTCTCGGTGACCCCGGCGTATCGAACCGACCACTATATATAAAACCGTATAAAGTCGAATTTTTCCTTCTTTCGTCATCCCAGACGAGTGAAACGAAATCCGGGATCCAGTGATTTCAAGCACTTCCGGACCCCGCCCTCCGCCGGGGTGACGGACTTTGGGACTTTTTACAAGGGCATCAACTTTGATGGATCCGTAAAAAGTGATTTTGAACCACAGAGGACGCAGAGAACCGCAGAGAATATGATTAATATTCAGTCAGATATCTCTGCGCTCTCTGCGTCCTCTGTGGTTATTTCGGACTTTTTACATGGCCATCAACTTTGATTGCAGCGGTTTTCAGGCTCGCCTTCTTCTGCGTCCCTGCGGCTCTGCGCAAGAACGGGTTTTCGGTCCTTTTGAGGGAACGCTCCGAGGCAGATTACTTCAGGGTGAGCTTGTAGCTTTTAACCATATCGGCGGGATGGTAGGATTTTTTGGCTTTGGCAAGGCCGGGGATGCTCATATCGCTTTCCTTGTTGATGAAGGCGAAATTGCCGAACAGCTGCCGGGCGCAGAGGCTGTCCAGGTACTGATAGAGGCCCTTGGTTTCGGGGTAGGCTTTTTCAAAATGCAGCACGCCCATGGATTCGGTGAGGCGGGCCCCGATCCCGAACGCGCTGACCTCGCCATCGATGCGGATCACCACCCCCCGGATGTCAAAAATGCGCAGGTGCTTTAAGGTATTGAGAACAGCGATCTTCTCGCAAGCCAGATCGTTTTCGGTATCCATGCCGCAGCTCATGATCTCGCACCATCGCTCGAGAAACACGGCGCATTCTTCGGTATTGGCCTCGGTCAGGGGCTCTACGAGCGCACGCCCGGTGTCCACATAGCTCGCAGTGAACTGGTTGATCAGGTTTCGCTTCTTCGCGTAGCGGTTTCCCTTGAGATCGGCCAGATCGCCGGTCCGGTAGACATAGTCGTCCCACCCTTTCTGGGGCGCCACGCGGAAAACCCGCCGGACCGCATCTTTTCCCCACGTGTCCAGGTAGCATTCCGGTACAAACCAGTATTGGTCGTAACCGCTGCGCGCCGCCATTTGAGCCAGCTCTTCGGGGGCGTGGCCCCGGCGGGAAGACACCGGCAGAATCAGATGGCGCTTGTCCGGATCGTTTTCATAATCGGCACCGATCAACACCGTGTCACCGTCGGCATAGGCCTGGGGTCGGTATTTGTCGTTTTGCCAGACGATAATGGCCACCAGCGAATAGCAGCAAAGACGATACGGCTGATTCTGAAAATAGGGCTGAAGGCGGTGGTAGTCGTCCACCGTGATGGGTGTCAAATTCATGATGATGTTTTCACAAGCGGCGTTGCATCCGCCATGGGGGAAAACCCGAGCCGGGTGTAAAAGGCCTCAGAGTGGCGCTCCGCGATTAGTCCAATCCAGCCGAGCCCATCGGCTTCCAGGCGCTCGGCCACTGCCGATACGATGGCCGTTCCGACGCCCTTGCCGCGGCAGTCGCGGCTGACTGCCACATCCTGGATATAGGCATCGCTAAACCGGTCGCTGATGGCGCGGCCCATGCCGATAATTCGCCCGTTCATGTCTGCGACGGCGAAGCAGTGGCTGCCGTTGATGATGCCGGACAGGCGAAACGCGTCCTGATCGCTGCTCTCGTCCGGATACCACCAGCCTTCAGCCCGGTAAAGGGAAACGATCTGGTCTTTTTCCACACCGCTGGCTGAGTCTATGAATCGGATGATCGGCATAACAGAAACTGGCGAGGGCGGGTCAATAGTTGGCCACCAACGAAGAGACGCGGTTTCGGCCGTTTTCCTTTGAAACGTACATGGCTTTGTCTGCCCGCTGGACAAACTCCGTGACTGCTTCTCCGGGATGGTACTCGGTAACACCGATACTGATGGTGATGCGGATGCTTTCGTTCGGTGTCGGGTTAAATCTTTCGGCCTCCAGCGCCGTACGGATACGCTGGGCCACGTTAAGGGCCTCCTCACCACTGGTCTCCGGCAAGATGATGGTGAACTCCTCGCCTCCGTAGCGGTAGGCCGAATCCATGGAGCGCAGGCAGAACTGGATGACTTCGCCGATACGCACCAGCACCTTGTCCCCCTCGAGGTGACCGTAGGTGTCGTTGTAATTCTTAAAATGGTCCAAATCCAGCAACAGCAAGGCGAGCAGGTGCTGATATCGGCGGCTTCGCCCGATTTCGACTTCGAGCTGGTTGTAGAAGTGCCGTGAGTTGTAAAGCTTGGTCAGGCCGTCGGTGATGGCCAGATTCTGCAGCTTATCGAGCATCCGGGCTTTTTCCCGCGTCAGGCGTCTTTCTTTAAGCACGCGCCTGAGGCGCAGCAGCAATTCTTCAAAACGAACCGGTTTGAAAACGAAATCGCTGGCGCCCTTCTGGATGGCTTCCTCGTAGGAATAATCACCGCTGTAACCGGTCATCACGATGACATCGATATCATAGTTATTTTTGATGATATCGGTAAGCTCCAAGCCGTCCTTGCCGGGGAGGATGATATCGGTGATGACCACATGGATCTCTTCCTTGTGGAGCAACTCAAGCGCTTCTTCGGCACTGGCAGCGGAAAAGGCATTGAACCCCGAACGCCGAATGAACTCGTTCATGGAATCACGGATCGCGTCGTCATCGTCCACGATGAGGATGGGATCTCCGGTCTCTCCGTTGGTTGAATCAGCGGCGTCGGCTTTTGTGGCTCTCGGATTCATGCCATTCCAGAGTTGACAGGGTGAAAACCAATTTGGTAGTTATCCTGTTTTCGTTAAATATCGGGTGACTATACTCTCAAACCGGTATAGTGTCAACCAACGCTGACAGCGCTAAAGCCACTGAATCACGTGCCAAAGCGACTTCAATGGTGCATTATGCAGCGGGCATGCGCCGAGTGTTGACGGTGCGCGCAAACACCGTCCCACTGAGCCGGTGTCTATTACCTGCGGCCCCCAATGGGGTCTCAGAAACAACCGTTATCGTTTCACATGTAACGCTTAAGGTTTATAACTCATTTTATGAATAACATCCGCAATTTTAGTATCATCGCCCACATCGACCATGGCAAGTCCACCCTCTCGGACCGCCTCATTCAGCACACCCATATCGTTTCCGACCGCGACTTCAAGAACCAGATCCTTGACAGCATGGACATCGAACGCGAGCGGGGCATCACCATCAAAAGCCAAACCGTGATGCTGCCCTACACGGCGGCCGATGGCCGGGAGTACCTGCTGAACCTCATTGACACTCCGGGGCACGTGGATTTCAGCTACGAGGTGTCACGGGCGCTGGCTTCCTGTGAAGGGGCGCTGCTGCTGGTGGACGCCAGCCAGGGCGTGGAAGCCCAGACCCTGGCCAATCTTTACCTCGCGCTGGAGCACAATCTGGACGTCATCCCGGTCATCAACAAGATCGATCTGCCGTCGGCGGATATCGACCGGGTGAGATCGGAAATCGAGGAAGAACTGGGACTCGATGCCGCTGGGGCCATCCTCACGTCGGCCAAAGAGGGCATCGGGATCACGGATATCCTGGAGGCGGTGGTCAACAGGCTGCCGGCACCCGCCGGCGATCCGGAAGCCCCGCTGCGTTGCCTGATCTTTGACAGCCATTATGATGCCTTCAGGGGCACCATCGTTCATTTCCGCGTCTTCGACGGCCGCATTCGCGCCGGTGACCGCGTAAGGTTCATGTACAACAACACCGTACACAAAGTGGAAGAGGTCGGTGTCTTCCAGATCGCCCGAATTCCCAAAAAATCGTTGGAAGCCGGCGAAGTGGGCTATCTCATCGCCGGGATAAAAACCGTCAGCGACACCCGCTGCGGCGATACCATCACTCACCAGGACAGGCCCTGTGCAACGCCCAAGTCCGGGTTCAAGGAGGCCAAGCCGGTGGTGTTTTCATCCATCTACCCCGTCGCCTCCGACGAGTACGAAGACCTGGCCGTCGGTCTGGAAAAGCTCAAACTCAACGACGCCTCACTGATCTATGAAAAAGATTCATCGGCGGCGCTGGGCTTCGGGTTTCGCTGCGGGTTTCTCGGGCTGCTGCACCTGGAGGTCGTGCAGGAACGCCTTGAGCGGGAATACGACCTGTCGCTGATCCTGACGGCGCCGTCGGTGCGCTACATCATCGGTCTTCAGGACGGCACCGAAACAATCATCGACAACCCCGCCCTCTACCCGGACCCCTCCCTTATCGCCTATACCAAGGAGCCCTTCATCAGGGCGGCCATCATGGTGCCGGACCGCTATATGGGCGCAGTGATGAAGCTTTGTCTGGACCGGCGCGGAATCAATAAAAATTACCAGTACCTTGGCGGCAGCCGGCTTGAGATGATCTTTGAGCTTCCCCTGGCGGAAGTCATCTACGACTTTTACGACAGGCTCAAGTCCGTCACCCAGGGCTACGGCTCCTTTGACTATGACATCATCGACTACCGCGATACCGACATGGTTCGGGTCGACATCCTCATCAACGGCGAAAAAGTGGACGCCCTGAGTATGCTGGTCCACCGTGAACGCTCAGTGGAGCGCGCCCGCCATGCGTGCGAAAAACTTAAAGAAGAGATCCCCCGGCAGATGTTTAAGATCGCCATCCAGGGGGCCATTGGTGGCCAGATCATCTCCCGCACCACCGTGTCGCCGTTTCGAAAAGACGTCACTGCCAAATGCTACGGCGGGGATATCACCCGAAAGCGCAAATTGCTGGAAAAGCAAAAACGCGGCAAGAAACGGATGAAGATGGTCGGCCAGGTGGAAATCCCGCAATCGGCCTTTCTTTCGGTATTGAAAACCGATACGGATTAAAGCGGCAGGGTTCAAGGGTTCGAGGGGCCAAGGGGTCGAGGGAAAACGACATCAACGGCAAAAACCGCCAGAAGTATATGCCGGACCGGATTGAGGGTGTTGGTGTTGCCGTTCACTTGACCCCTTGACCCCTCGAACCCTTGGCCCCTTGGCCCCTTGGCCCCTTGAACCCTTGAATTCTTGAATCCTTTGCAAACTCAAACAGTCAACAGGCAAATAGTTATGAGCCTTACCATCGCACAGAAAATCTTCGACGCCCACCGGGTGGACTCCCCGGCCGATGGCATCGATGTCATTCGCCTTGACGCCGTCTTCTGTCATGAAATCACCACCCCCATAGCCATCAACGATCTGGTGGCCCGCGGCAAGGACAGGGTCTTCGATGCCAACCGCATCAAAGCAGTCATCGATCACGTGACACCGGCCAAGGATTCAAAGACGGCGCTCCAGGGAAAGATCCTCCGCCAGTGGGCACGCCGCCACGGGATCGCTGATTTTTTCGACATCGGTCAAAACGGCATCTGTCATGCCCTGTTTCCGGAAAAGGGATTCGTGAGGCCGGGCTACACCATTATTATGGGCGACTCCCACACCTGCACCCACGGCGCTTTCGGGGCATTCGCCGCTGGCGTCGGAACCACGGACCTGGAGGTCGGCATTCTCAAGGGGGTGTGCGCCTTTCACTGCCCGGAGACCTTGCTGGTGAGCATCACCGGCACCTTGCGCGCGGGCGTATTTGCCAAGGATGTCATCCTTTCGGTGATCGGTCGCATCGGGGTGGGCGGCGCCACCAACCGGGTCATCGAATTCGCCGGTCCGGTGGTGGCCGCCATGAGCATGGAAGAGCGCATGACACTGTGCAACATGGCCATTGAAGCCGGCGGCACCTGCGGCATCTGCGCTGCGGATGCCACCACGGTGGATTACCTGTGGCCATTCATCCACACCGATTTCCCGGACAAAGCCGCGGCGCTGGCCGCCTACCGGGAGTTTGCCCCGGATACCGATGCCGCCTACGTCGATGTCATTGAGCACGATATCAGTGCGCTGACACCGGTCACGACCTTTGGAACCAAACCCGACCAGGTCAAACCGGTTGCTGAAATGGCCGGCACACCCGTCGACCAGATCTACATCGGCTCGTGCACCAACGGCCGGCTCAGCGACCTGCGGATCGCCGCTCAGGTAATCCGCGGCAAGACGATCGCCCCGACACTGCGGGCCATCGTCTCGCCCGCCACACCGAAAGTATTTCGGGAGGCGCTTGCCGAAGGCCTCATCGCCGACTTCATGAATGCCGGCTTTTGCGTAACTAACCCCACCTGCGGGGCCTGCCTTGGGATGAGCAACGGGGTTCTGGCCGAAGGCGAAGTCTGCGCAGCCACCACCAACCGCAACTTCAACGGCCGTATGGGCAAAGGCGGCACGGTGCATCTGATGAGCCCGGCCACGGCGGCGGCCACGGCCCTGGCCGGTCACATCGCCAATTCGGATCTTTTTACAGAATGATTCCGCTGCTATTGGGGCCGGCAGCGGTTGAGCGTACCGATGTGATATTCACCACGAAGCGCACGAAGGCCACGAAGAAAGCCGTGAATTAAGACCACCATGGGAAGACACGAAACATGTCTTACCGACAGGGGCACGCAGCATCAGTGTTTTTCTTTTTCTGCCTTCGTGCTCTTCGTGATCTTCGTGGTTCAATCGCTTTTTTTGCAACCGGCCTGTATCAGCGAGTACAGGCGCGAATGTGACCGAGAGGAGAATTCATGAAATCATTTGACGGCGCCGTTCTGTTTCTGGACCGGGCCGACATCAATACCGACGAAATCATACCGGCCAAGTATCTCAACGAAAACGCCAAAGAGGATCTCAAACCATTTCTTCTGGAAGACCTCTCGCTGGAAGAGTTCGATCCGGCCCTTGACTGCCCTGGCAAACGCGTCATTGTCAGCCGTGAGAACTTCGGGTGCGGCTCATCGCGGGAGCATGCCGCCTGGGTGTTTGAAGTCAACGACATTAACCTGGTCATCGGGATAAGCTTTGCCCGAATTTTCCGCCAGAACATGTTTAACTGCGGCATGATGGCCGTTGCATTGCCCCCTGAAGACATCGATCTGATTTTTCGACGCTTCGGCGGCTGCGCCACCCACGTCACCACGGATATGCACGCCGGGCAGTTCACCTTCAAGACCGACGGCGACACCCTGACGGTGCCCTTCACCATCGGCGACTTTGACCGTATCCTGGTGGAATCCGGCGGCTGGGTCAACTACGCTGACGCGAACTACTGATCACCGCGGATTTTGAGAACGGGCGGCCTACGGCCGGGAACTGCCAGACGACAGATGACAGAAACTGCAACTGCAAAATGGGACGCCGATGACCGCAGATAAACGCTGATAGGGATTAGCGGCCTGAGGCCGAAGGGCAACGGCAACAGCGAATTAACCGCAGATTACGCGGATGACGCAGATGGGCGGCCTGCGGCCGAAAAAGCAACGGCAAAGGGCATTTCACCACAGAGAAACGGAGAACACGGAGAAAAGCAGGTTTTGTGCGCTTTGCGCGGAACAGCAACAACGGTCTCTCGCGGAGTCCGCAGAGAGCGCAGGGGAAAAACAATTTTACGCGCTGCGCGATGAAGGGCAAAATGGGACGCGGATGAACGCAGATAAACGCCGATAGGGATGGGCGGCCTGCGGCCTAAAGGCTACTGCAAAAAAATATTTGGCACGGGTTGCACGGATTACACGGATGAAGGCCGCGACACCAAGAGCCAAGAGCTAAAAAAACTGTGGTGGTGGGGGGGGGGGGGGGCCCCCCCCGGTGTTTTGTGTATTACAGGGCAGGACA
>JBDRRP010000060.1:0-21055 GCA_043825735.1 Pseudomonadota bacterium
GGTGTTGATGTAAGCGCCGTCATTGATCTGCTGGATCCGGGTCACCCGGCCCAGGCTATCACGAATGTACTCGGTTGCCTTCGACAGCGCATCGATGACCATGCTCACGTTGCCGTCGGCGTCGTAGCGGTATTCCACGAAGGAGTTGTCGGCGTTGATCTCCTTGTAGAGAAGACCCGGCACCGCGCCGGTGTATTCGTAAACCCGGCTGCTGCTCACCGCGCCCTCGGGATCCAAATAGCTCTTCTGGGTGAGATCGCCCTGCGCGTTGTAGGTGTGGAAGATGGCGTTGCTGCGGTGATCCACGATCTTGTCCAGCCGGCCGTAAACGTCCTCGTAGATGAAGTTGCGGGTGATACCGTCTTCATCGATGGTCGTCTCCTGAAGGCCGGCCGCGTTGTAGTAAATATTCTTTACCGAGCCGTCGGCCGTGTTGGTGATCTGCGTGAGCCGACCTGTTTTGTCGTAATCCAACTCAGTGGTGCGGCCGTTGACATCGGTGACACTGCCCACATTGCCGGCGGCATCGTGCCCGGCAAAGGTGGTGGTGCCCACCACGGGCCGGGTGATGGACATTAATTGTCAGAAATGAAAAAAATGGCGGTGTGGATCCCACAGGTGGCTGGGCAACCGGTGCGATGGGGAGTAACATCACCCTAAAATTTCTGTCAACAATTAAATTTTAGGGCGACTATAATACCTGCATAGACGAATTTCTCTTTTTTATGTCATCCCGGCAAAAGCCAGCAGTCTCGGCGGGCTTACCACAGCTTCAACTCGGCATGCCGAAAGCAGTCCGTCAGGTGGTCGTTGACCATACCCACGGCCTGCATGAACGCGTAACAGATGGTGGGACCAACGAAACGGAATCCGCGGGATTTCAGATCCTTGCTCATGGCCAGGCTCTCAGCCGTCTGGGCCGGGACCGCATCCTGACGGGTCCAATGGTTATGGCGAGTCCGGCCGTCCACAAATTGCCAGATATATCTGTCGAAGCTGCCGAAGGCGGTCTGCACTTCCAGAAACCGCCGGGCATTGGACACCGCCGAAGTAATCTTGAGTCGGTTTCTGACGATACCGGGATTGGACATCAAAGCGTCGATCTGACGCGCATCGAAGGCCGCCACCGCATCCGGCCGAAACCGCGCGAATGCCAGGCGATAAGCCTCACGCTTTTTTAAAATGGTGATCCAGCTCAACCCGGCCTGGGCACCCTCTAAAATCAGAAACTCAAACAGGCGCCGGTCGTCATGAACGGCAACGCCCCATTCCCTGTCGTGGTAGGCCACGTAGAGCGGGTCATCCCCGGCCCAGGGGCAGCGGTGTTTCAGGTCATTGGCATTCATGGGCAAACCTCATCAACTGGGACGCCGTCACCGGTGGACTTCACCGGCAAATGCATATAAAGGGAACATTACCCTGTGCCTAAAGTCAAGGAGTAATATAGATAACCATCTATAATTGCATTGAAAATATGTTTTTTAGTCTTTGAGAACGCCTCACCGCGAAGCCGCGGCGGCTGCGCCGGAAATGGAATCCGCCGACATGGACGAATGGCAGCGCCAGATCACCGAGAGTATAACCACGAGCGCGGGGCTGACCCGGTATTTTCCGATTTCCGCACAAGCGGTGGACCCGGTGGCGGCCGAATATCCAATGCGGATCCCTCCCTACTGGCGCGCGCTCATGCGCGACCCTGACGACCCGTTTTACCGGCAGGCCGTACCCGATGCTATCGAGATGGCCGCAGGGCCCTGCGGCGCGGACCCGTTCAATGAAGCCGGGTTATCTCCGGCGCCCGGGCTCGTTCACCGATACCCGAACCGGGTATTGCTCCTGGTGACCCGGCAGTGCGCCATGTTCTGCCGTCACTGTATGCGCAAGCGGCGCACTGCGGATCCGGCGGAATCCTTCGACCCCGAAAGCGCCGTCGCCTATATCCGCTCCCGGCCCGAAATCCGGGAAGTCATCTTATCGGGCGGTGACCCGCTCATGCTGACCGATGCGCAGCTCGACCGGCTGCTGGCGGCGTTACATCGCGTGGAGCATATTGCGGTCCGCCGCATTCATACCCGCATGCCCTGCACCCTGCCACACCGGGTGACGGCGCCCCTGGTTGACATGCTCCGCGGATACGCCCCACTGGTGGTGGTGACCCAATTCAATCACCCGGCGGAAATCACTCCGATCGCGGCGGCGGCCTGCGCCCGACTGGTGGACGCCGGCATACCCGTACTTTGCCAAACGGTGCTGCTCAAAGGGATCAACGACGATCCGGAAACACTGGCGCAGCTCATGAACGCGCTTCTGGCCATCCGGGTGCGTCCGTATTACCTTCACCACCCCGACCCTGTCCGCGGGGCCCGTCATTTCCGGATCCCGGTTCGTAGCGGACTCGCCATTTACGGTGCGCTGCGCCGCCAGGTCTCGGGCATCGGTCTTCCCCAGTATGTGATGGACATCCCCGGTACGGACGGCAAGGTGCCGCTGCTGCCCGACTATGTCGCGCTCGCCGGTGACGGCGCCCTGATCGTTGTGCGTGCGGACGGTACGAAAACCACCATCCCGCTGGATGAATCAGAACCGGAGACAATGGGTGATTGATCGCAACGGGGTGAGCGCCGTGGACGGATATGCCGGCAGCGTCGAAGCACTGCTCATTTCCATCTACGCCCGCCATGGCCAGATAGCGTCCATTCAGAACGCGCCATTCGTGGCGTTCAAGGAGTTGCCGGACAGCGGGCCCTACGCCGGCGCCTTTGCCCGTCATGCGCAGCAGGCCTTGGCGCCCCATGTGGCGCTCATGGCAAAAAGGATGGATTTTCTGTGCGCGACCCTTGACAGCAGGGCAGTGAACCGCCCCACGGCAGGCGATGTTGCCTTTACCGTCCGCCCGTTGCCAAAGATTGCCCTGCATTACATCTGCTACCACGCCGACGATGATTTCCCGGCATCCGTGACCAGCCTGTATTCCCGGAACGCATCGGCGTTCATGCCCACCGATGCCTTGGCCGATGTGGGTGAATACACGGCCAAAGCCATCATCGATCGGCTGGAAAAATAGAAGCGCTCAAAAGAAATTGCCCGCGGTTGCACAATTCTCAAGCCGACTTTACCCGCGGAACTGCGAGTTCACCACGAAGGCCACGAAGCGCACGAAGAATATCTTAAAAAACGAGTGCGTTAGAAAACCTTCGTGTCCTTCGTGAACTTCGTGGTGAATAAAAAACATCGGGGGCAACGAGGCAGCGGCGCCGTGCCCGGGCGGCACTAACCGACGATGGTTTTGACCAACACAGCAAGGACGGGGACGGCGACGCTGGCAATGAACAGCAGCCCCTCGTTGGTTTTCCAGGCTTCAAGAGAGGGCCGGCCCTGCCGCCGCATGTCTGCGTATTTGGATAGGAATCCGAGCCCCATGACCAGCCAGAGCGTCAGTATGGTCACAATCATGGTAATGGTGTTCATTGCCCGCCTCTTTCTATAACTTGGTGAGGTGAACCGGACATACTATGACAGCCGCTGGTTATCAAGAGCCTGACCGGAAAATAACTCCCTACTCGGCCGCAATACTCGCCGGCCACAGGTAGTAAAAACCCGGGGTCATGTCAGGGAGCCACTCGCTGCCGCCTACCGACACCAGCGCCTGTGGCGGGCCTGCGCTCGCACCGGTGCTCAGCGGGTTGTAGATATTGTCGTCGGGAAACCCGCTTCGCCGGTAGACCACCACCCGCGCCCCTGGCGCCAGCCCCGCCATCTTTCGAGCCGCCGCGAGCGCATCGGGCAGGTAACCGATCTCGTCGATCAATCCCAGGGAGCGCGCATCGCCGGCTACGTAAATCCTTGCCGTTTTCACATCCGCCATGGCCTCGGGGGAAAGCGAGCGATGAGCGCTCACCGCGTCATAAAACCGCCGGGCCATGTCGTCGGTGACCGCCTGCAGCATCTGTTCTTCATCCTGGGTGGCCGGCCGGAAAGGCGAGCCCATGTCCTTGTAAGTTCCGGACTTACTGACCGCCACACCGACGCCGATTTTTTCCATGAGGCCGGTGAGCTTTGGCCGCATGAAAATGACCCCCACCGAGCCGGTCACCGTTGTGGGATGGGCGTAAATGGCGTCGGCGGCAAGGGCGACATAATAGCCCCCCGATGCCGCCACATCCATCATGACGGCCACGATTTTTATTCCGGTGCGCTGCTTGAAGGCATTGATCTCGCTGTAAAGAACGTCACTGGCCGTGGCCGTTCCGCCGGGGCTGTTGATCTTGAGCAAAACGGCCTTGATGTCCTTATCTTTTTCTGCGCGGCGCAGGTGTGATACCACCTCCTGCACCTTTCCGGGCAGCACCCGGATAAACCCGCTTTTGGGCGTATCGGTGATGACACCCTGGATGGAGATCACCAGTACCTTTTCCGCGCCTTCGCCTTCCAGGGTATATTCTTTCAGCGGGTCCCTGGCGTCGGAGATCAACTTGATGCTGGGTGCTGCGCACCCGCCCGCCAGCAGCGCCGCTGCCAGCACGATGACACCGGTGATTTTCATAGTATGCCTCCCTCAGCGGCCATCCCAACAGGCGTTTAAAATATTTGTCAGAATAATGTTCCATTTCATCCCAGGCCCCTCTCGGGATCGGGATCGATATCGGGATCGATATCGATTATTTCTTCCGCTATGGCCAATAGCGATACCGATAGCGATTTCGATGGTCACCCGGCATCGTTGTTTAAGCGAAATGACTCATTCTTGTTCGCGCCGGCGCCTTTGTCAAACGGCAAGCCGGCGGCATCACCGCAGGACACAGCGTGCTGTGATCCCGGCGGTCCCACCGGTCGATGACTGATGCCGCTACTCCGGTATTGACATCAATTGTTCGACACTCTATATTTTTCAGCATAATAATCAAAAATCATTAGATTTTTCGGGCACTTTTCTTAACCTTTGACGACAGACGGTCCGGATCCCAGCATGAGCGCCAGACTACAACTCGACGGCATAATCGGTCGAAGCGATGCCATTCGTCGCGTGTACGCCGTCATCGAGAGGATCGCCCCGACCGACAGCACCATCATGATCACCGGTGAAACCGGCACGGGAAAGGGCATTATCGCCAAAGCGATCCATCAAAATTCAAACCGGCGAGACAAACCCTTCGTGGCGATCAATTGCGGCGCCATACCGGAAAACCTGCTCGAAAGCGAACTGTTCGGCCATGTCAAAGGCGCATTTACCGGCGCGGTCAACGCCAAGACGGGCAAATTCGAACTGGCTGCCGGAGGCACCATTTTTCTCGATGAAATCGGAGATATGAGTCCGGATCTCCAGGTGAAGATTCTGCGTGTGCTGGAGGAAAATCAATTCGAGCGTGTCGGTGGCAACAAGACGATCACCGTGGATATCCGGGTCATCGCCGCCACCCATCGCAATCTCAAACAACGTGTGGCGCAAGGGCTGTTCAGGGAGGATCTGTTTTACCGTCTCTATGTCATCCCGCTGGCGCTGCCGCCGCTTCGCGAGCGCATACCGGACATCCCTGTACTGGCCGATTTCTTCAGAGAAGAAGTCAGCCGGCGAAACGGCGTTCACGTAGAAGGATTTTCCGTCGACGTTCTGGCGGCCCTGAAGCATCATCCCTGGCCGGGCAACATCCGGGAACTCAAGAACCTGGTGGAGCGGTTGGTGGTCATCCGGCAGATCGGCACTATCGACATGGGGGATCTTCCTGAAGCCATCCGCGGCGCTGCACCGCTTCCCGTTGAACAGCCCCCTGAGATCTCACTGACCGATGACGGCATCTCCCTCAACTCGGCTGTCACCGAATACGAGAAGGCATTGATCCTGCAGTCGCTGGAAAAAACCAAATGGGTCAAAAATAAAGCGGCCAAACTGCTCCAACTCAACCGGACGACGCTGGTTGAAAAAATCAAGCGCTACCAGTTGGAGCCCACCGATATGGCCGCGGAGGCGTAACGGAGGGATTTCACAAAGACCGGTCGAATGCCGTGGGCAGGCTAAAACCGAGGGTTAACGGCACTGCGGCCAGCGCAGGCGCGGTGACCACGTCAATGAGGACACCATTACCAATGGAAATGCCGATGGATGTTCATATTCTCGTAGCAGACGATGATGAAAATATTCGGGAGATGCTTTCCACCTTCCTGGGGAAATTCAACTACCAAGTGGACACCGCCGCCAACGCCGACGAGGCCATGGGGCTGATGCAGACCCGCAATTACGACATCGTCCTGACCGACAAAAACATGCCCGATGACATTGGCGATACCGAGGCCGGTATGCAGGTGCTAAAATATGCCAAGGACCACATGCCGGGCGCAGAAGTGATCATGATTACCGGCTACGCAACCATTGAAACCGCCATCGAAGCGATGAAAATCGGCGCTTTCGATTACATCATGAAACCGGTACCCTTGGAGGAGTTGAAGGAAAAAATCGACCGTATCCTGAATTACCGGCGGTTCATGAACGCCGACAACAACGTTCGGATATACAAAGTACTTCACCAGCAAGTGCTCGAACTGCTGCGCAACCAGGAAAAACTGCCAGAGGACCAAGTTCAGCGAATGCTCAAGCAGATTGGCGGTCGCATCGATCACGTCTTCGGCCTCCAGCGGGAGTATGAAGACATCATACAGGGACAGGCCGATGCACTGAAGAAAATTGAGCAGTATACGGACTTGCTGGCCGACGCCATTCCCACCGACAGCCCCTACGTTGAAGTGCTGGGTCGTATCCGCACCGAATCGAAAAAACGGCTGCTCAACAATTGACTCACGGAGTCTGGCCGCCCGGCGCTGCTTCGGCGGCCCGGATTTGTTTACCGCCAACCGTGACGGAGGCTTCCATGAGCACCCACCGCGTAATCCAGTTCCAACCGTACCCGTTTTCCCCCGGGCAAAAAATCCACATCTCCGACGGTCCCCGTCACGGCGACTGGGAAGTAATCTCCGTGACCGACCACAAACTGACACTGCGCTGCCCGGTGAGTCATCGAGAATTCACTTGGGAGCGCTTTTGTTATTTCGCCAAGGAAACCGAGGTATCGGTATGGCCCACGCCTGAGGGATGATGGCGCGGCGGGTGTATCCAGCGGGCGAATGCAATATTCGCCCCAATCGCATGCTCTGCCTGGAACGGTTCCCCACGGCATCCGTGAGATGGATCCCCTGCCGATGCTATCAATCGGTGCGTTTACACCGGTGTCACCGCACCGGGTCGCCGGGAGCCAGGGCCCTGCGGATAAATTGCATGATCCCGGCGGCGATGCGTTCGTCATCAACCAGCGCGCCCTCTCCGATAAACACCTTCATGCGCTCCATAAAATAATCCGACGTGTAGGAAAACTGGAGCATCAATATAAGGTTGTCCAGGCAGAAGGCGGCCACTGCCGGATCCATGTCGCCGGCGATATGCCCGTCGGCAGCAGCCTCTGCTATCAAGTGTTGGTAAAGATGGGCGGAGATGGACTCCAGTTTGCCGGACAGCTGCCTGGAGAGGTGGGCAAGGCCTTCGGATGTCATATCCAGGTAGATCTGGTTGAGCTGGGGGTATCGCCGGCTGTAGTCCTGGGCGGCGCGGATCATACGCTCGATTTTATCGAAAAACCCGCCGCTGTCGCCCGCAATGTCGGAGAGCACCTGCTCGAGCACGCCGTAGGCCCTGTCGATGACCGTTAGAAATAAATCGTCCTTGCGTTTGAAGTACTTGTACATGGCCCCGATGCTGATACCGGCGCCAAGGGCGATGGTGTTGATGTTGGCGGCGCTGAAA
This sequence comes from Pseudomonadota bacterium, assembly GCA_043825735.1. Lineage (GTDB taxonomy): Bacteria > Desulfobacterota > Desulfobacteria > Desulfobacterales > JBDRRP01 > JBDRRP01. The sequence goes on from JBDRRP010000060.1 coordinate 7,787, forward strand.
CCCTTGGCGGCGAACTCGGAGACGGCGGCGCCGAGGATGCGCTCCTTCTTATCGGCTGGCAGCCGATCAAAGGCCGGGGTATAGTGGGGCTGGGAGTCCATGGATGGTCACCTTACCGGCCGGTGTTTGCCGGACCGGGTTTTTGCTGGCGAGTGATTATTCACTCACCCCGATCCTGTCAACACTTTTCTGTTGACTTTTGAAGCGGATGAGGTAGGTTGCGCCAAGAGAGTGAGCGTTCACTCACTACCTTTCATCACCCTAACGCCCCGGAGGCACAAACCATGGAAACCGCATGGGTCAAGGCACGCCTCAACCTTTACGCCGTTATGCAAAACTTTGAAGAACTTGTCCGTTACGACCCTGAATCGGCGGCCATGACCGCGGATTGGGATATCAGCCTCCAGTTTGCCATCCGGGGCGGCGACAGCGCCCATCTGGAATTCAGAAACGGACGGTGCCGGTTTTCCCGGGGGCCTCACCCGTCAGCAACGATCAGTCTATATTTCCTAACCCCCGGTCATTTCAATGCCATGATGGACGGCAAGGCGCCGCCAGTGCCGCTGCGGGGGCTGTTTCACATCCGGTTTCTCACCGGCGATTTCCAGCGTCTTTCCGACCGACTCGAATACTACCTGAAACCGACTGAAGAACGCATGGCCGATGCGGCTTACCGGGAACTCAACACCCGGATGAGCCTCAACTCAGCGGCCTTCAGCGTGCGGGAAATCGCTCTGGGAGATCCCATCGGCCGTCTCAACGCCGCCCATATGCCGCCCGGCGCCGTTGTTCTCAATATCCTCCCCGATGGACCGAGCGTGCATATCCGCTTCACCGTTGACGATATCATTGTGGAAAAAACCGGAACGGACAACCCGATGGCACGACTTGAAATGAAAGACATGACCGTGGCCAGCGATTTTCTAAACGGCAAGCTGGACAGTTTTGCCGCCATCGCAGCCGGCGAAGTGGCCATCCGGGGGCAGATCCCCATGCTCGATGCCTTAAGTAACATCCTCGACCGCATCCCGCACTACCTGGGGTAAGGTCAACGCCCGAAAGGATCGACCCAATGGAAACCTATTCGTTCAGTCGCTCTCAGGAACTTTTCTCCCGTGCGGCAAAGGTGATCCCCTGCGGCATCTACGGTCATTTCAGTCCTGCCCCCCTGGTGCCGCCCACCGACTACCCGTTTTACACGGAAAAAGCCGACGGCGCGCGCTTTTGGGATGTGGACGGTAACGAATTCATCGATTACATGTGCGCCTACGGCCCAATGGTGATGGGCTACAATCACCCGGAGGTGGACGGCGCCGCCATGGCCCAGCTCAAGCGCGGCAACTGCACCACCGGCGCACCGGCGGTGATAGTGGAACTGGCGGAAACCCTCGTGGATCTGATCCCGTCGGCCGACTGGGCCTTTTTCGCCAAAAACGGCGGTGATGTCACCAACTATGCCACTATGGTGGCCCGCGATGCCACTGGCCGGCAAAAAATTGTCATGATCCAGGGGGGGTACCACGGCGTGGCGCCATGGATGCAGGCGCCGGGTCATCATGGGCTCATCGCCGCCGACGCCGAACACATCATCCGAATCCCCTGGAACGATGTGGCGGCCTTCCGGGAGGCCATTGACCGGCATCCGGGCGACATCGCCGGATTTATCGCCACCCCCTACCACGTACCGGCCTTTACCGACAGCATTCTGCCGGCGGACGGATACTGGCCCGCCATCGAAGCCCTGTGCCGGGAAAACGGCATCGTCCTCATCGTCGATGACATCCGCCACGGTTTTCGCCTCCACATGGGCGGCTCCTGCGAGTACTTCGGTTTCACCCCCGATCTGGTCTGCTTCTGCAAGGCCCTGGCAAACGGATATCCCATCTCCGCGCTCACGGGCCGCGAATCATTGAAAGCCGTGGCCGCCCGGGTGTTCTACACCGGCAGCTACTGGTTTTCAGCCGTTCCCATGGCGGCCGCGGTGGCGAACCTCCGGCTCATGGCCGCCATGGACGCCCCCCGACGCATGCTGGACATCGGTGAAAAATTATGCACAGGCATGGCCGATATCGCCCGGGGTTTCGGTTACACGCTGAAAGTTACCGGGGCCCCGTCCATGCCCTATCTGAGGATCACCAACGATCCCTCTCTGATGCTTCACCAGGACTGGTGCGGCGAGTGCACGAAACGGGGCGCCTTTTTCACCAGCCACCACAACTGGTTTGTCTCCACGGCCCACTCCGAAGAAGACATCCGCAAGACCCTGGACATCGTTGAAGACGCTTTTTCAGCAGTGAAACGCAAATACGGAGACGCTTTTTGAACCGCGCGCCGGCCGCCGGCCGGCGGTGGTATCCGTCAAGCACTTTACCGATTGGATGGAGGACCGACAATGCCCCTGACAGATGACGACCGAAGGCTGCTTTGCGAAAGGGCCCGTCAAAACCGGCTGGACATCATCGACATCACGGCCTGGTCGGGCGGCGCCCATATCGGTGGCGCCCTCAGCATGGTGGAAATGCTCACCCTGCTTTATTACAACACCGCGCGCATCGACCCGGCCGTCCCTCAGGCACCGGACCGGGATCGCATCATCGTGAGCAAGGGTCACGGCGGTGTGGGTTACGCGGCCATGCTGGCGCGGCGCGGATACTTTGAATTCGATCTGCTCAAGCAATTCAACAAGTTCAAATCCCCTTTCGGCATGCATCTGGACAGCTGCAAGGTGCGCGGCGTGGATGTCTCCACCGGCTCCCTGGGACACGGGCTGCCAATGGCCGTGGGATTGGCGCTGGGGGCCCGGGTCCAAGGCAAAAAATGGCGCACCTACTGCATTCTGGGTGACGGCGAGTGCAACGAAGGCTCCGTCTGGGAGGCGGCCATGGCCGCCAGCCATTTCAACACCACCAACCTGATCACGTTCGTTGACCGCAACCGTCTCATGATCGATGGCACCACGGAGCAGGTGATGGGGCTCGAACCTTTTGCCGACAAGTGGCGGGCGTTCGGCTTTCACGTGGCCGAAGTTGACGGCCACTGCTTTGATGCCCTGGCGGATGCCGTCGCCTCGGCCCACGGGCGCACCGACGCCCCGGTGGTCATCATCGCCGACACCGTCAAGGGAAAAGGCGTCGACTTCATGGAAAACGAGGTCAAATGGCACTACGGCGGGCTCGACACCGATCTCGCGGCAGCCGCCAGGGATTCTGTGAACCGCCGTTACGCCACCGCATGACCCCATCGCAGCGGGCCGCGCGCCACCGGGCGCCCCGCCGCCACAGGAGAGACCACCATGAGTGAAGGATTGACCTGGACCGTTTACGATGCCGACGCCATGACCCAGGCGGAAATCTACGGAAGGGTGCTCTGCGAGTTGGGCGAGCGGCACCCGGACATCGTGGGGCTGTCGGCCGATCTGGCCAATTCCACCAAGATCGGCGCATTCGGGAAGAAGTTTCCGGAGCGGTTTTTCAATGTGGGCATCGCCGAACAGAATCTCTTCGGCATCGCCGCAGGCCTGGCCAAGTCGGGGCTAAAACCCATTGTCTCGACCATGGCCGTGTTCAGCGCCATGAGGGCCTGCGAACAGGTGCGCACCGACATCTGCTACCAGAATCTGAATGTGAAGATCATCGCCACCCACGGCGGCGCATCTTTCGGGCAGGCCGGCACCACCCACCACTGCACCGAAGATCTGGCCATCATGCGCAGCTTCGCCAACATGACCGTCATCGTGCCGGCCGACGGCATCGAAACGGCCAATGCCGTGCGGGCCGCCGTCGACTGGCCCGGCCCCGTGTATATCCGCATCGGCCGGGGATTCGAGCCCCGGTATTATGACACCGAAGACTACGGGTTCGCCATCGGCCGCGCCGTCGAGATCCACCCGGGCACCGATATCACCCTCATCTGCTGCGGGGTCACGGTGCTCCAGGCCGCCGAGGCCGCCCGCCACCTGGCCGACACCGATGGTCTGAGCATACGAGTGATCAACATGCACACCATCAAGCCGCTGGACACCGAAGCGGTCATGCGCGCCGTCACCGACACCCGGCGCATCATCACCTTGGAAGAGCACACCACCCAGGGCGGTCTGGGCAGCGCGGTGGCCGATGTCATCGCCACCAGCGGCAAGGGCTGCGCGTTCACCAAAGTGGGGATCCCCGACTGCTTCTGCGAAGTGGGCTATCCCGAAGATCTCTACAGCCACTACGGACTGGACGCCGACGGGATCATCGCAAAAGTACGGGAGATCATGCAGCGCGACTTTGAAGAAGACGACGACTGGGAGGATGAGATCTGATGACGGCCATCGATCGCGACCGGATGGCCGCCCGCCTCTTTCTCAGGGCGGTGCTGCCGGTAATGAAAATTCTGTTGACCGAGGATGCGAAAATGGCGTCCCGCTTTGCCGAGGCCAACTTTCGCATCTCCTTTCACGCTCCTGACGAACGCGGGCCGGTGGGGGCCTGCGTTAAATTGGATCACGGCGCCTTCAGCATCGCTTTCGCCCCCTGCGAGGACGCCGAAATTGTCTTTCGGTTTTCCAGCCTGGCCAAAATGAACGCCTTTTTCGCCGGGAAACCCGTGGTGCCGGCCATCCGCGGATGGTGGCGCCTGGGCTTGCTCATAAAGGCCGTCTCCCTGCTCATGGGGCTTAAAATCCTTATGCCCACTGCCGACCCCAAGGACGCCGGCCGCCGCCGGCTCAAGGTGAAGATGACCTTTTACATGATCACCACGGCCTTGAGCCAATACAACAAGGGGGAAGACCCTGAAATGGCCCAGTGGACGGCCCGGCAGCCCGAGCGGATCTACCAGATCACCGTGGATGAGGACATCGCCGCCTACCTCCGGGTCAAGGCGGGAAAGACCAAAGCGGGCCGCGGTGTCTACGGCCGGCGAAAACCCTTTGTCCACATGTGCTTTAGCGGCGTGGAGGGCGCCTATCCAATTGTTATGAACCAGGTCAACATGGTGGACGCGGTGCGAGACGGATTGCTTCGAATCGATGGCTCCCCGGAGTACGCCCGGGACATGGGCGATTTCATGATGCGCATCCAGGAACTGATCACCTAGCGTCCATCCAGAAACGGCATCTTTTGGCCCAGAGCGGCGTTTTCGCACTTTTCGAAATCCTCAAAATAGCGCCGCTATTCCTCCGGTTTCGAAAATGCTCAAGCCTTGCTCTGAACCAAAATCTACCATTTCTGGACGGACACTGTATATCGGAGACTAACAGCAATGCACAGTCAGCACCGACCGACCCTGCTCAAGAACGCAACGATCATCGACGGCACCGGTGCACCCGGATTTCCCGGAGACGTCCTGATTGTCGGCGGCAGCATTGCCGATGTGGCCCCCAAGATAATGGCAACAGAGGCCGAAACCGTCGATTGCGGCGGCAGGGTCGTTGCGCCGGGCTTTATCGACATGCACTCCCACAACGACTGGTTTCTGCCGTCGCCCGACCAGGAGATTTTCACCCGGAGTTTTCTGGATCAGGGCATCACGGCATTCGTCGGCGGCAACTGCGGATTCAGCGCGGCCAGCCTTGATCCGGAAAGCACCCATCACCGGACGGCGGCAGACAATCTGTTCCGCTCGGCCGGCATCACGCCGGACTGGCAGGGACTGCCCGGCTATGCCGCACGGCTGGCAGATGCCGGCGCCACGACCAACATGGCGCTCCTGGCCGGCCACGGTACGGCGCGGGCCAACATCTGCGGATTCCAGTCCGCACCGCTTGACGGCGATCAGCGAAATAGACTGCTCTACACGCTGGAAAAAACCATGGACGACGGCGCCGTCGGGGTTTCCCTGGGCCTTCAGTACGAACCGGGCATCTTCGCCGGCCGGGAAGAGCTCCTGGCCGTGGCGCGTCTGGTGAAGCAAAAAGACAAAATCCTCACCGTCCACGCCCGGGCCCTGTCGGCCCTTTCCGGCACCTACCCCCTCAAGCCGTTCGGCCGGGCCCACAATCTGCTCGCCATCGAAGAGATGCTGTCCATCGCCCGCGAGACCGGGGTGCGGCTCCAGTTCTCACACCTCATCTTCGTCGGCAAAAAGTCATGGTCGACCCTCGATGAAGCGCTGTCGATCTTCGATGGCGCCATCGCCGACGGGGTGGACGTCAAATTCGACACCTACTCCCACCACTGCGGGGCGTCGCTCATCCACGTGGTGCTGCCCGGGTGGTTTCTGGCAAAGGTGCCCGAAGCCTACCACCGGACGGCGGACCGCCTTCGCCTGTGGGCAGAGATGCAGGCCATGTCGCCGCTGCTGGGATTCGGCTATGGCGACATCTTGCTCACCTTTGCCGACGACGACGCATTCAACGCCCACAACGGCCGTTTCGTCACCGATATCGCCGCCGCCCGGGGCACGTCCAATTTCCGCACCTTCATGGACATCACCATTGCCAGCCACGGACTGGCGCGGGTGCTCATGTTCCGCTACAGCACACCCGAAATCGTCGGCGAGTTGATGCGCCAGCCGGCGTCCCTGTTCATGACCGATGCCTGGATCGAGCGACGCGGCATCCAGAACCCGGCCGCCTTCGGCGCCTTTCCCCGGTTTCTCCAGCGCGTGCGCGAGGAGAAGATCATCTCCCTGGAAGCGGCGGTCCACAAAATGACCGGAGCGGCTGCCGACCGGTTCGGTCTCACCGGCCGGGGCGTTTTAAAGCGGGGCAACGCCGCGGACGTCGTCGTTTTCGACGCCGGCGCCGTAGCCGATGGGACATCGCTGACTGCCACCGACCGCGCCCCCACTGGCATCAACCATGTCTTCGTCAACGGCGTCCCCATGGCCGGCGACCTTGCGACGCCGGGAAAACGTCCCGGCAGTCTATTGATGTAAACCAACCTGAGCGATACTGGCCAACCTCAGCAGGCGCCGCTCTCCCGCCCCAACCGAACCGACTGAACCGGTGCTATCGGGCGGTATCGGGCGGGTGCGTTTTGCGCTTAGATGTCCCCACCGCCGATACGCTGCCGCTATTTTGTCAGGGCCAGCGGAAAGTCCATTCCCCGTGAGTCGACCACCGGATATTGCGCCTCTTGTTTGTATTTCTTCGTCAGATCCGGAAGGTGTTCCTCCACATACCCCATGAGCTTTCGGACCGTGACAACCCCCGTCCCCCCCGCGGCCTTGCCGCGGAGCCCCTCCAGAAGCGTGTAGGTGAAGACACCGTGGCCAAGCGCCTGAACTTCCGCGGCATACTGATCCTTTGCCGAGGCTGCGATGACGTGCACCCCGGTGGCCCGCGAGAGTTGAGACAATGATTTCCTGTCCTCGAACCCCCTTAAGGCCACCAGCACGGCGCCCGACTTGCAGGCATCGATCAGGACCAGGATCTTTTGTGCGGGAATGGTTTTGATATGCTCCGAAATCGTATCCGATGATATCCCTTTTGCCTGGATATCTTCCGGTCGCTCCGGATACGTGAGGTCATGTGGAATGAAATACCACTTATCGTCCAAGCTCTCCCCGTGCCCGGCGAGATAGATCAGCACTGCATCCTGGAGTTGGGTGTTTTGAAGCTGTTTGAACGTCGCGATCACGTTTTCTTTTGTGGCCTGCTCGTTGTAAACCTCGATGACGGCCACCTTCTTGAATATCCTCTGGCCGCTGTGAGCGAAAAACCCGCTGATCCCTCTGGCGTCGGGCTCTGCGTAGTTAAGATTCAAGGCCGGGTTGCGATAGCGGTTGATCCCTACGACGAGCACATACAGCGACACATCTGCCGGCGGCGCGGAAAGCGTCAGGGCGAGTTCTGCGGGATTAGATTCAGTCCTGTCCTTGCTGAAACCGATGGCACGGAAATAATTGGCCCCCTCCACCAGCGTAACGGTGTAGGTCTTCGTTACGACATCCCCCCGTGGAACAAGCGTGATCGCCCTGCGGTCTTCGCCGATCGCCTTCTCATTGTGATAGAGCCTGATCTCATCGATGCCGCCACCGGTGTCTTTGGCGGACACGGTGACCGAAATGGTATCCGTTGATACGGGTGCATCCGGCACCGGAGCAGTAATGGTCACCGCCGGCGGCGTCATAAACCCTTTGCGGATATCGGCAACCGCTGCGCTCTCCCTGCCCTGAAGCGCCAAGGCGACACGAACCGGATTGAAAAAGGTTTCGTAGAAATTGTCGATGGCCAAGGCCTGATTGCCGACACGCACATTCAGATGCCTTGCCCCGTTCGGCGAGGCATTGAAGTACCCTGCCGGGGTGACGACGATCCATTCGCCGTCGGAGAAACCGGCGAACTGGGCGATCTCTTTCCCGGTGGCCAGGTTCCAGAGCCGGGTCGACCCGTCGTGGCTTGCTGAGACCACGCTCTTGCCGTCCGCAGTGACGGCGACCGCCTTAACCCAGCCCGTATGCCCACTCAGCACCCGGATCTCCTCACCGCTCGCAACATCCCAGACTCTGAGCACATCATCGCTGCCCCCGGTGATGGCAACCCTGCCGTCCCGGCTAAAGGCAATGGCATCGAGCCACGAGAGCGGTGTAATCGTTTTTCTCCCGAAGGCCCTGATCTGCTCGCCCGTCGCCATGTCCCAGAAACGGATCGGGTCGTCCATCGAGTCCATGCCCGCGGAAATGACGAACCGGCCGTCCGGACTGATGGCGACGGATGTAACGGCGCCCGTGTGTCCCTGGAGGGTCCTGATCGCCGTACCTGTGCCGATGTCCCACAGTTTGATTGTCTTATCGTTGCTGCCGGAGGCGGCATAACGGCCGTCCGGACTGACGGCGATGGCATTCACGGGCTTCGTGTGCCCAGTGAAACGCCGTAGAATCGAATCCCCCCCCTGCCCGATCCCCACACGTCCGACGGTTCGCGTCTTCCCATCGTCGTCCTCTAGCTTGGCCGCAGCGGGCACAATCGCGATATCGAGCGCCTGTTCGTTGCGGCGGATGGTGAACGTGAGGCGTTTACCGGCGTTTTTCTGAACGATGCCGACAAAATCGTCCCAGAAGAACACCGGCGCGCCATCTATGGCGACGATGAGATCCCCTGTCAGCAGGCCGGCTTTTTCGGCCGACGAGCCCTTGCCGATCTGACCCGCGAGGATGCCCCGGAGGGCGCGCGAGATGTCCCACAGTTTCAGGGTGGAATCGCCCCCGCCGGTAATGGCAAACCGGCCGTCCGGCGTGAACGCCACCGCGTTGACCGTGCCCGATTCACCATAGAGGGTCTTTTCGGCCCTGCCGCTCGCCGCATCCCAGAGTTTCAGCGTCAAGTCGCCGTCTTGCAGCAAGACATACCGGCCATCCGGACTGACAGCGACAGACCGGCTCGAGCCGGAAAAGCCTTCCAATGATCCTATTTCCCGGCCGTTAACGATATCCCAGCGCCTCACGCCGGCGACGGCAAATCTCCCGTCACCGCTGACGGCCACCGAGGAGACAGAATCGGTATTTCCTTCAAACGCCCGGATCTGCCTGCCATCTGTGATATCCCAGAGTTTGAGGGTCCTATGGCTGCCCGAAACGGCATGCCGGCCGTCCGGACTCATGGCGACCGCGGTCACCCAATTGCGATGGCCTTCGAATCTTCTGACCTCCCTTCCGGTGTCGGCATCCCAGAGCCTCAGCGTATCGTCGACGCTGCCGGAGAGAACATACCGGCCATCGGGGCTGATGGCCGCGGCCAGCACCCTTTCCCCGTGCCCTTTGAGCGTCGTGATTTCCCGGCCGCTGGCGACATCCCAGACTTTGACGCTCTTGTCATCACTGGCTGAAACGATGCGTTTGCCATCTGCGCTGATGGCGATGGTTCCGATGCTGCGTGAATGCCCCGCGAACACCCGGATCTGCCTGCCGGTGGCCACTTCCCAAAGACTCAGGACATGACCGTCACCGCCGCTGTTTGAGACGACAAACCGGCCGTCCGGCGTAATTGCCAAGGCATTGACTCCACGATAATCACCAAAGGCCCTGATGATCCTGCCGGTGGCAATTTCCCACAAGGTCAATGTCTTGTTTTTCACATCCCACGAGCCGTCCGACCCGGTGATCAGATGCCGCCCATCCGGTGTGAAAACCACGGACTTCACCGGCTGCGAATGCCCCGTAAAGGATCTGAGTTCCCGGCCGCTGGTCAACTCCCAGAGAATGAGGTTTTTGCCGGTATTGCCACCAAAGAACCTGCAGGCGGAAGCGGCGTAGCGCCCATCCGGACTGACAGCCACAGACACGACATTATCAGGATGCCCTTTGAATGTCCGAATTTCCCTGCCGCTGTCGATATCCCACAGCTTCAGGGTTCTGTCGTCACTGCCGGAAATGACAAATTTGCCGTCGGCGCTGATGGCGATGGCGTTGATGCTGCTGGAATGCCCCAGTTGCAGGAATAGCTCCGGCGGCTCGGCGGCCGGGCACGTGGTGGACAGGAGGATAAACAAAAAAAGAATTACGGAAATCAAGCAAACGGCGGCGGGTCGATTCGGAAATGAAAACGCACTTTGTGGCATGCTTGTCACTCCTGACCATGAGATCGATATGAGGTATCTGCCACACCCGGGATTTCAGCATCTAAATACCTAATCGCTTTAGAAAAGTTTTTCAACCGTCTGGCAAGTCCGGCAGTCGTAGGCTTGTGAGCACACAACGAATGAGTCCGGCATACCGTGGAATGACTTCAGAAAAAGCTGTATTTAAATTTCAAGGATTCAATTGCCCCTTAGCTTCATCCAGCACTTTTCTGATTTTCTGTGAAAGCTCAGAAATATTATACGGTTTTTGAATGAAGCCGTTGCAGCCCCTGCGAATAATTTTTTCCGCATGGCCGTTGATCGCATATCCGCTGGAAAGAAGAACCGGCATGGTCGAATGGATCTGGCGAATGCAATCGAATGTCGTGCCGCCGTCCATTCCCGGCATGATCATGTCAAGAATCACCAGATCGATTTCCGCTGTCATGTCCGTGATCACCTTGACGGCCTCCTGACCGCCCATGCAAGCCACGACACGATAGCCCAGACGCTCCAGCATGGCCTTGCCGACATCAATGATCAACGCTTCATCGTCAATGAGAAGAATGGTCGCCGATCCCTTGATGAGTGCGCCTTCGATGGGAACCTCCGGATGCGCTTCTTTATCGGATACCGGCAGGTAGATGTTGAATGTGGTTCCGTGGCCCACTTCACTGTATACAGTGATCATACCGCCGTGATTCTTGATGATTCCGTACGCTGAAGCCAGCCCCAAACCGGTTCCGCGGCTCTTTTCCTTGGTTGTGAAAAACGGATCGAAAATTTGCAGACGGACTGCTTCGCTCATGCCGGCGCCGGTATCCGTGATCGAAACCTTGACATAACGCCCCGGTGTTGCCTGATGGGGTTTGCAGTACGCCTCATCCAGCGTGACGATCATTGTCTCCAAATACAATTCACCGCCTACCGGGGGCATGGCCTGCCAGGCATTGATATACATGTTCAAAAGCACCTGCTCGATCTGTCCCCTGTCGGCCTCCACCACCAGGGGGAATGCCTGACACTTGGTGTGGATGCGCACTTCCTTTTTCGTCCGGCTGAACATGGCGGAACTGCCGTGAACCAATTCATTCATATCGACGGGTTTGACTGTATATTTGCCGCCCCTGGCAAAGCCAAGCAGTTGCTGGGTGAGGTTTGTCGCGCTGCGGATGTATTCTTCTATGGCACGGATTTGTTCCCGATGCGGATGGGAAGCATCCAGATCCAGTGACATCAGTGAAGCACGGCCCTGAATGCCCATGAGCAGGTTGTTGAAATCATGGGCAACCCCGCCGGCAAGCGTGCCGATCGCTTCAAATTTTTGCGCCTGTTGAAGTTTTGCTGCAACCAGTTTGTTTTCACTAATGTCCCGTGTGATGGAGATAATGTGCGGGACGCTTTTCAGCGAAATGACCCTGGCAGACATCAATCCCGTAATGAGGCTGCCGTCTTTCCGCCGGAATTGCGCTTCGAGGTTTTCGTAGTACCCTTTTTCTTGAAGACCTTGAACCAACTTTTGCCGGTCGGCGGGATCATGCCATATGTTGATTTCCAAAGACGTTCTGCCGATAATCTCTTCACGGGTATAGCCAATCGCCCGGATGAACCCTTCATTGACATCCACATATAGGCCGTCTTCAAGACGATTGATGTTCACTGCATCTGGGCTGGAACTATACGTCAACCGGAATTTTTCCTCGCTTTCTCGAAGCGCCGCTTCTGTTCGTTTGCGGTCGGTAATGTCCCGGGACACGGCAAGAATTTCAACAGCGTTGCCGTCCTTGTCGCGCAAATAAGAAAAGCTGACTTCCAGCCAGACCGTCGAGCCATCCTTTTTGTATTCTTCCAACTCCATGGTCAGCGTTCTATCGGGGTCAGCCGTTCCGCTGGCCTCCAGCAGCATTTCTTTTTCAAAGACAGCAAGGGCGGTTTTCATGGATTCAGGGGTTAAAACCTGCTCCACGCTTTGCGCCATGGCCTCCTCGACAGTGAATCCACGAATACGCTTGCTGGCAGGACTAACATAGGTAAAGCGCAGATTCATATCCAGGATCGATATCAGGTCAACCGTGTTTTCCGCAATCAACCGGAATTTTTCCTCGCTTTCCCGAAGTGCCTCTTCCGCTCGCTTTTGATCCGTCATATCTATCAGAATTGCCATGGCGCCGATAACGTTGCCGTGACTATCACGAATAGGGTTTATCCTGTAATGCAGATAGGCCTTTTTACCCCATTTCGATACGTAGTAATTTTCGGTAGTGGTCGATCTGTTTTTTTCGATACATTGCTTTATTGCCGCCGCCACACCCGCCTTTTTAAGCGGTTCGTATTCAAAAGCATTGATGACCTTTTTGGTTGCTTCCTCGGAGGGAGACCCATAAATTTCTAAGGCCTTGCTGTTGATGCTTAAAACATTTCCGCTCACATCAACGGAGACAACACCGGTGGGAGAGTTTTCGACAATACCGCGATACTTCTCCTCACTTTCTCGGAGAGCTGCCACGGCTTTATCCCGCTCGTGATCGACGCGCTCTAATTCCTGAACCCTTTGTGCCAGCTCTTCATAAGTAGGCTTATCCGGCGATATCATTTTTTCCGCCACCGTGACCTTGTCGTGTTTTAATTACAATCCGTGAAAATAAAACCTAAATTGATCGATTCTGGTTTTTAACAGAGCTATGCCCGGCAAACGAAGCCTTGCAATAGAAATTTGCTGGCCAGTTTCGCAAATTCCCCAGAAAATTATGGGCAAACAGTAATTTCGAGTGCCGGTTGTTCCTGG
>JBDRRP010000061.1:0-44029 GCA_043825735.1 Pseudomonadota bacterium
CCGTGTGTTCGGTTCCCTCGGAGCAGCCATCGCGCAGGCAGCAAGGGGACTGGCTCGGCTGAAGCGCAATCCGAGTTTCCTGCAGTCACTGACCGGCTGGGATTGGATATTAGAGTCATCTTGAATGCAATTTGGAATAAGGCAAATCTACCATTTCTGGACGGACAGCAGTTGAACTGGGTACTGGACAACACCCGGCGTTTTGGCGTAATGGCGGGTGCTTTGAAGACGTCGTCGTCGAAAGACCCACAGGCCAAAAAGCACGCATGAACCATTTTTTCCTCATTTTGCTGTTGACCGCGTTCCCTGCACTGTCCACGGATATGTACCTGCCCGCGATTCCGCAGCTCTGTGATCTGTGGGGCATCTCCTTGGCCAGGGCCAACCTGTCCCTGGCCGCGTTCTTCATCAGTTTCAGCGGGTTTCTGCTGGTTCACGGTCCCCTGGCCGACCGGCACGGCCGTCGGCCGGTGCTCATCGGCGGTGTGTCCATCTACCTCCTGGCGTGCATCCTGTGCGCTGTCTCTCCCGGCATCATAGTGCTGGTGCTGGCCCGTATTCTCCAGGCCTTCGGCGCGTCCGCCGCCTCGGCCATGTCACTGGCTCTGGCCAAGGACCTATACCAGGGCGATGCGCGCAAAAAACTGTTGGCCTATCTCGGCATCATCATCCCCTTGTGTCCCATGGTAGCCCCTTCAATGGGTGCCCTGCTGCTGCAGTATTTTTCCTGGCGGGGCATTTTTCTGATACAGGCCGTGCTCGCCCTGCCGGCACTGTATGGATGCGTCACCCTGCGCGAGACGGTCGTCCCTTCCGCAACCGGCGGCCTGGGGGCGGCCCTCATGCGCTATGTCGGCCTTTTCCGCAACAAGGGGTATCTGCTGTACGCTGTTGCATTCTCCGTCGTCGGGTTCGCGTTCTTCGGCTTTATCGGTGGATCCTCGGACATTTACATCCGGGGTTTCGGTCTTTCCGAGTACGGATTCAGCCTCTATTTCGCATTCAACGCACTGGCCTTGATGGGCGGCTCCATGGCCTGCGCCAAATGGGGCACGCATGTCGCCACCGACCGCATTCTTATTTTCTCACTGGTAGGCATGACTGCCGGCGGGGTGCTGCTGACGGTTCTGGATACGGGAACGCCGATGGCCTTCGCCCTGCCCATGGCGCTTTATACCTTTTTCATGGGCATGAGCCGTCCCATCAGCAATCACGTCATCCTGGAGCAGGTGGATCGGGATACGGGCACGGCCGCGTCGCTGCTGACCTTTTTTATATTCCTGGTCGCCGGCCTGGCCATGGAACTCGTCTCTTTCGACTGGCCGTCAAAGCCCGTGGCCATCGGCGTCATGGCCGCGGCAGGCGCAGCACTGCCACTGGTGGTGGTATTTTTCTTCCGTCCACGGGTGTGATGCACATCGCATCAGCTACCCCGTTCCGGCTGTTTTTTTGGCACACAATGGCCGCTGTGATCACCATTTTAACAAGATCAGAAGGTCATTTTTTGAACCACGAGGAACAATTGAAGTTTATGGATTGCTATGCATAATAATAGAAGATATATTTTGTGTTTAATGAAGCAACCTGATATATAGCAAAATATATTTACTAATAATGAGAGAAGCCTCGTGCCAACGGATAACATTGAGACGGTTTTGAAAAGCCTTGGATTACGGCTCAGGCGCATGCGTCTTGAGAGAAACGACACCCAAGATGCCTTTGCCGCCCGCATCGGCATTTCGGTGCCGACACTTCGGGCTATGGAAAACGGCGATCCAGGTGTGCGAATCGGCAACTGGATCGAAGCGCTTAGGATCCTCGGCCGATTGAATGATATCGATACGGTGCTTGAAATCCGCGAAACGCTGTTTGATAAATTCGAACGATCTGCCCGTGTCCCGGCACGGCGGCGCGTCAGTAGAAAGCGCTCTCCATGATCAGGTTTTTCGTCAATATCCTCCTTAAGGATGACCCGCTGCCTCGAAGATGCGGCGAACTGCTCTTCGAGGAGCCCGATGCCCGCGGCCGGATTACCGCGGCTTTTCGATACGCAACCGCATTTCTGGTAGACCCGGCGGCCTTTCCCCTGGACCCGGTTTCGCTGCCGTTGAGTCCGGAAGTGGTTCAAGCGCATTTGCCAGCGCCCGGATTCGGGGTGTTTGAAGACACGCTGCCGGACGACTGGGGGCGGCGTCTTCTGGTTCGCAAGGCCGGCCTTGATCGCGAGCACCAGCGTCTGCCCCATCTGCTGAAGGCCATCGGGGCCTCGGCCCTGGGTGCGCTTTCTTTTCTTGAGCGGGATGCAGCGGAGCCCCCCCCGCCAGACGCGGATGCAGTGCTTCTTGAAGTGTTGCTGGCACAGGCCGAGGCGTTTGAACGCGATGCGACGGTAAGCGATCGTGACATCGCCGCCTTACTGCGGGCGGGCAGTTCTCCAGGCGGTGCGCGTCCTAAAGCACTTGTCGATACCGGTGATAATCGACGGTGGATCGCCAAGTTTCCTCGAAGAGAAGACCGGATGTCGGTGATAACCATTGAAGCGGCCACGATGCGGCTGGCGGCAGCAGCCGGTCTCAGGGTCCCGGAGATACGCACCCTTCACATCGCCGAAAAACCGGTGCTGCTGGTTGAACGGTTTGATATCACGCCTGGAGGCGGTAGGCATCATATGATCAGCATGCAGACGCTGCTCAGGGCCGACCAGTGGTATCACCTGGGGTACGATGACCTCATGGATGTCGTCCGGCGCATCAGTGACCACCCGCGGGAAGATCTGCAGCAATTGTTCCGGCAGATGGTGTTCAATGCCGCTGTCGGCAACACGGACGATCATCTCAAGAATTTCACCATGCTTCACGATCACGGCGGGTGGCACCTATCACCGGCCTACGACCTGCTTCCCGATATCGACGGCCGGCGGGAGCATGTTCTCCGGATCGATTTATCAAACACCTTCAGCGCCCGATCCGCCCTTGAAAATACGGCCAGGCGTCATGGCATCCGGGGGGCGGTGGATATCATATCTGAGGTGATCGATGCCGTGTCCAACTGGCGGCAGGGCTTCTCGGAAAGCGGTGTCACGCAAGACGATATCGAACACCTATCGCCGGATATCGAGCGGCGGCTGCAGCGGATGCGCATGAAGGGTTGACATGGCAGGCAATAATCTTGTGGCCATCGTGATGGCTGGCGGTGCCATCGTGCTTGAGTGGGAAAACGCCGACGGCACTATCGGGAAAAGCCAGGGTTTACTTCAAGAGGAGATTTTCCGGAAGTTTTCTGAAAAGACCGGCTCCTGGCTGTTGTTTCTCGGATTTACTGATTCTGGGGTGCCCCTTTCAGATTCCCTCAACTTCTGGCGCTGTTTTGCCGGCGACTTTACCGCCAGGCTCATCCGCCATCCCGATCTTGAAACCCTCCGTGAAAATATCGATCTTCCCCTGGAACCGGATGACATCGATCGGCACCTGGACCAGGCCCCCTTGATGACGGGCTCGGATTATCTGGGCACGGCTATTTTGCACGGTGTGTGGCAAACCCTGCTCGCGGATTTCAGAGCCCGGATCGCCGTTCACGAAGGGACGGTGGCCGGATTCATCCAGTCTTTCAGGCCGGATGTGCATCTGGTCGGACGGATTTATTTCCATCTCGTCGAAAACAAAAAGGCCGACGCCCCCTTTGCCTTCCTGGCCACGTATTCCACGCGTCTCAATGCCACCGGCGAATCCAAACACGTACCGCTGAAATACGCATTAAAGGAATACGAGGGGCGCCCGGAAAAGCTGCTGGAACTGCTCACCACGGTGTATCGGGCCGCCGGGGCCTCTGCCCTGATGCAGAAAATGCTCGAATCCGGCGAGATTTTTCATCCTTTAGCCTGGTCGGCCGGTCAGGCATTCCGGTTTCTGAAAGATATTCCGGTTTTTGAAAAGGCCGGGATCTTGTGCCGCATTCCGGACTGGTGGCGCCGCGGCGGCGCCCGGGTGCGGCTGAGCCTTCAGTTCGGCGAGGCCAGACCCTCGCAGCTTGGATTGGACGC
This sequence comes from Pseudomonadota bacterium, assembly GCA_043825735.1. GTDB lineage: Bacteria > Desulfobacterota > Desulfobacteria > Desulfobacterales > JBDRRP01 > JBDRRP01. The sequence goes on from JBDRRP010000061.1 coordinate 4,040, forward strand.
GGTGCTCGATTTTCGTCCCACTCTGTTTTTGGACGATACTTCCATTTCCGCGGCCGAGGCTGAGAAACTGCTGGCCACTTCCGAGGGGTTGGCATTCATCAAGAACAAATGGGTGGTCGTCGATGTTCAAAAGCTTGAAAAGACGCTGGCCGCTTATGAAAAGGCAAGTAAAATGGCCGGCGAGGAGGGGATCGGGCTCGGTGATGCGCTTCGCTTTCAGTTGCAACCGGAGAAGTTTTTCGATCTGGGCGACAGCGGGGCCGATATCGGGGTCACCAACGGGCAATGGCTCGCCTCGGTTATCGGCAAACTCAAGGCCCCGGACCGGATCGACAGCATCACGCCGGGTAACCGATTCAAGGCGCAGCTACGCCCCTACCAGCAGCAGGGTCTGAACTGGCTCAGTTTTCTCAATTCAATGGGGCTGGGGGCCTGCCTGGCCGACGACATGGGGTTGGGCAAAACCGTCCAAGCCTTGGCTTTACTGAACCATCTCAAATCCGGGGCCAGGGCTGGCGATAGCGGGAGGGCGGCCAGTTTATTGGTCCTGCCCGCGTCCCTGCTCTCCAACTGGGCCGCTGAAATCGATGCCTTTGCCCCGGGACTGAGCTACCTGGTCCTGCATCCCGGGTTCCAGGCCGTTAAAGATCTGGAAAAGCGCTATGGCGGGCGCTTTGATGATTTCGATCTGGTGATCACCACCTATGCCCTGGCGACCCGTTATGCCTGGCTCCAGAACCACTCATGGTTTTACCTGATTCTGGACGAAGCGCAGGCCATCAAGAACCCGGGGGCCAAACAGGCCAAGGCGCTCAAGAAATATGTCGCCGCGCACCGGCTGATTATGACCGGCACACCGGTTGAAAACCGGCTCTCTGATCTGTGGTCTCTCTTTGATTTCATCAACCCGGGGTTGCTTGGCACTGCTAACGAATTCAAGCGGTTTTCAAAGAACCTCGGCACCGATCGCAGCGGATACGCAAGGCTACGCCGCCTGGTAAGGCCCTATATCCTGAGGCGTCTAAAAACCGACAGGGCCATCATCAGCGATCTGCCCGACAAGGTGGAAATGAAAACCTATGCCGCCTTGAGCAAGGCCCAGACCGTGCTTTACCGGCAATTGATCAGTGAGATTCAAAACACCATTGCCGAAAAAGAGGGCATGGCGCGAAAGGGGCTGATCCTGTCGGCGCTGGTGAAATTCAAACAGCTTTGCAACCACCCGGATCAGTACCTGGGAACCGGCGGGTACGCGGAAGAAGACTCCGGAAAATTTGCGCGGCTCCGCGAAATCTGCGAGACCATTTACGCCAAGCGGGAAAAGGTGCTGGTCTTTACCCAGTTCAAGGAGATGACGCTGCCCTTGAGTCGGTTTCTCCAATCGATTTTCAAACAGGAAGGGCAGATTATCCATGGAAGCGTTCCGGCCGGGAAGCGAAAGGAGATCATCGAGGTGTTCCAAAAGGATGCCTGTGTGCCGTTTATGGTGTTGTCTCTAAAGGCCGGCGGTGTGGGGCTTAATCTGACCGAAGCCAACCACGTGATCCATTTTGACCGGTGGTGGAATCCGGCCGTTGAAAACCAGGCTACGGACAGGGTCTTCCGGATCGGCCAGAAAAAAAAGGTTATTGTACATAAATTCATCACCCGGGGCACCGTGGAGGAGAAGATCGACCAAATGCTTGAAGATAAGAAAAAACTGTCTGTAAACGTCATCCCCGAGACTGGCGAAAAGTGGATCACCGAGATGGACAACGACGAACTGGTTGATCTGTTTTCGTTGTCATTGTAAACGCGAAACGAGTTACATGGTTACACGAATGAAAAGAGGCGCTCATGGGATATTACAAGTTTCCGCGCTACGTGTCCGTCGCAGAAAAAAAGGCTCGGGCCGAGAAAAAACTCAAGCAGCTTCGGAAAAAGGAAACGGATATCCAGCCGGTGGTGGTCGATGGTCACGCCCTGGCCCGAACATGGTGGGGAAAGGCGTGGAACCGCAACCTGGAGCGGTATGCTGATTTTGTAAACCGGATCAGCCGGGGACGGAGTTACCTGCGCCACGGTGCGGTCCTGGATCTTCGCATCGAACCGGGCGAGGTGCGCGCTCTGGTGCAGGGGTCGGCCTCCCGGCCGTATTCGGTGACGATACGGATTGCTGCCCTTGGCAAAAAGAACTGGAAAGACATTCGGGGGGCCTGTGCCGGCCGGATCGAATCGATGAGCGATCTTCTGCAAGGGCGATTTCCCGAGTCGCTCTCGGAGGTTTTTACGGCCCGGGGTCAGGGACTTTTCCCTTCACCGCAGGAAATTAAATTTGATTGTAGCTGTCCGGACTGGGCCGAGATGTGTAAGCATGTGGCGGCCACCCTGTACGGCATCGGTGCCAGATTGGATGAAGACCCGGCCCTGTTTTTTATCCTCAGAAAGGTCAAGGTCGCAGATCTGATTTCAGAGGCCATGGCCGAGACGACCGAACGACTTCTGGAAAAGGCGAAGGAAACATCGGGGCAGGTGATCGCCGAAGCGGATCTGGCCGATGTCTTCGGCATTGTGATGGACGAGCAACTCGATTTCGGCAATACCACCGCGCCTGGTATCGGGAAAAACAGCCCGGTCGAAACAAAGGCCGCACGGCGCACTGCGCGGGTGGCGGTATCGCGGAGAAGAAAGAACTCCTCCGTCAGCGACCGGGACCGGGTTTTGGCGTTGGTGAAAAATGCATCAGCAGGTATCGCTGTGAAGGCCCTGGCAGCAGAGACAGGACTCACGTCCGTCCGTGTACGCAACATCATCGCCTGGGCCCATGCCCAGGGCGCTATCGTGCGCCTGGCCCGAGGCGTTTACGGCGCCAAGAAAGAACGCGCCGCCCGGGGCACCGCGACCGAAGTCGTGCTTAAAGCCGTCCAAAACGCCAATGAAGGGATCGGGGTTCCCGAGCTTTGCGAAAGGACCGGCCTGGAGGCGAAAAATCTGAGGGATATCATTTTCCGTCTTTCCAAGCTGGGAAAAATCAAACGCATCCGGTGGGGGATTTACGCTGCGGTCAGATAGTTGCATGTAGAAATGCTTACCGACACCGATTCAACAGACTCAAACGCTTTCTGAATCCGTTCGGCCAAAAATACCTTCAACCGGTTATTGCGCCAAGAGGCAGTCCGGGGGCAGGTATGCTGCCAAAATAACAGCGTTGTTAGTAATGGTACCGGCACTGGGCGATAAGGACGGCCTCTGCCGACATTTTGTAAACAAGGCGGTGTTCTTCGGAGATGCGGCGGGACCAGTAGCCGGACAGGGCGTGCTTGAGGGCTTCGGGTTTGCCGATTCCCTCGAAAGGGCTGCGCTCGATGTCTTTGATAAGGGTGTTGATGCGCTTTAGAACTTTTCTATCTGTTTTCTGCCAATAAAGATAATCGGCCCAGGCGTTTTCGGAAAAAATGAGCTTCACTCGACAAGCGCCCTTTCCGTGCCGCCGGTCTGTTCCAATTCTGAGACGGATTCCATCAGGCGCCGGACATTTTTGGGAGATCGGAGCAGGTAAGCGGTTTCCTCCAGCGCCTCGTAATCTTCCAGCGACATGATGACCACCGATTCAGAGGAATTGCGGGTAACGATGATCGGTGAGCGGTCCTTGCAAACCGATTCCATCGTTTTGGCCAGGTTCTGCCGGGCGGCTGTGTAGGTGATGGCTTTCATGGTTTTCCTCCTGTACAGGAAACTGTACATATCATGCTTTGTTTTGTCAATCCGGGCAAAAGCGTCTGCAGGGTGTGTATAGTTGGTGGAGTTGACAGCTGTCACGTTACAGTTTACAGTTTTGCCATGATAAAAACGTTTGCCGACAAAGAGACGCAGCGGCTCTATATTTCCGGCAAGGCAAAGCGTATTCCAGCCGAAATCGTCAAAAGGGCGCTGCGGCGCCTGGAATATATTCACTACGCTGTCGATCTGGACGACTTGAGAGCGCCTCCAAGCAATAGGCTCCATTCGTTGAAGGGGGGTAGAAAAGGGCAGCACGCAATATCCATCAACGATCAATGGCGCATCTGTTTCCGGTTCGCTGATGGAGATGCCTACGATGTTGAGATTACTGGCTACCATTGAGGGGTGAAAACCATGGCGATAAATAACACGCTTAAGCGGGAGATCGCACCGACACATCCAGGGGAAATGCTGCGGCAAGATTTCATGCCCGATTTCGATCTCAATGTGACGTCGCTGGCGGCAGCTTTAGGCGTATCACGCCAGACGGTCAATGAAACGCTCCGGGAGCGCCGCGGCATCACGCCGGTCATGGCCCTACGCCTCTCACGGCTTTTCGGCAATTCCCCCGAGTTCTGGCTGAACGCACAGCACGCGTGGGACCTATGGGATTCGGAACGAAAGTACGGCAGTGAACTATCACGGATTACACCGCTGAATGCCGCGTGAACCATTACAGTGGTTGAACTGGCAGGGTCGCGGGCAATTCAGGTTGGATAATAATCGGGATCAACTGCCGTGTATAGCCTTGTCATCCATCCTTCCGTTGCTGCCGACGATTGAGGTCCACGGCGTGATTTTTCTCAACTCCTGCCCCAGTTTTCGTTCCGCCACTTCCGTATCGTGCGCGGCTTGGGCACGCAGCCAGTAGCCGTTGGACAACCCAAAAAAACGGCACAAGCGCAAATCCGTGTCTGCGGTAATAGCTCGCTTGCCGGCAACAACGGCGCTGATGCGCTGGGCCGGGACACCGATCTCCTTGGCCAGTCGGTATTGGCTTACCCCCATGGGTTTAAGAAACTCTTCCAGCAGAATTTCACCAGGGGTTATTGGATCAAGTTCATTCATCATCGATCCCCTTCAATGATAATCTACGATCTCGACATCTTCCGCTGCTGCTTCCGTCCACCGAAAACAAACACGCCATTGATCGTTGATACGGATGCTATATTGCCCAAGGCGGCTGCCTTTTAGCGCTTCGAGGCGATTGCCGGGCGGTATCCTAAGGTCGTCAATTCGGATCGCGATTTCGAGTTGCCGTAATTTTCGTCGCGCGACTTGCGCGATGTTCACGAATCGCTTGACCCGGATACCCTTTGAGAGGGCTTCAGTATCGGTGCACTTGAAAGACCGAATCATGGGTTGATAATAACGCGGAGCGTGATTAACGTCAAGCGTGACTATCGATATGCCCAGGCACATCGAACCGGTCATTTCCCAAAGGTGAGATGCGAGACCGTCCCCGGGAGGAAGGGTTTATCCAGTATTTCAATACAAAAACGCCGATGAAAAGGCGCCGTTGCTCAGGCGCCTTTTTATCGGCGTTTTTTGGTCGGGGCGGAGAGATTTGAACTCCCGACATCCTGCTCCCAAAGCAGGCGCGCTACCAGACTGCGCTACGCCCCGATTGTGGGCGCAATCCCTATCACGGTTCGATTATTGTTTCAAGAAATCCTGTCAAAGGATTGATAAGGGGTCTTTCGCTCGACATCAATGGCCATGTAAAAAGTCTCTAATCACCGCAGAGGACACAGAGAGCACAGAGATAACTCACTAATTATTCGATGTATACTCTGCGGCTCTCTGCGGTCTCTGTGGTTCAAACTAACTTCTTATGGTTTCGTCAACATTCGCTGGATCCCTTGAATTCGCGGCCGCATTCTTCAGCGGTTTTATGGTCACTCCTTCAAGTCGGTAGTCGATATCGCATCAATTTTATTGAAAAAATCGTCAATGCCCTGGCTGATGCGCATGGCCAGAGACGAGAGATGGGCGCTGTCCATAAGGCGCTTTTCTTCCCGGGGATTGGTGAGGTAGCCTACTTCGATCACCACCGCCGGCATGCCGGCGCCCATGAGCACACGCACCGGGGCATCGGTGACCGTGACCGGGGCAGGGGGCGGAGGGGCGTCAAGGCGGACCTTGATCCGGTTTGCAAGGGCACTGCTGGCGGCCCGGTGGGGAATCTGCATCCGGCGCCAGGACTGACTCGCCGGCGCGGTTCCGGGCGCCGCATTCGAAGGCGGCGGCTCCGGCGCGCTGGTGTAAAGACCCGTATAATAATATATGGTAATACCCTCGACGGTGCGGCTCAGGCTCCCGCCGACGTGCAGGCTGACAAAGGCATCGGCGTTTTCGTTGTTGGCGCGACCGGCGCGGTCGTCGATGGCCACACCCACATCGCTGGTGCGGGTGAGTACCACGCGGTATCGGTTGCGCAGGTGGTTGGCGATCCGTTCGGCGAGATCAAGCGCGAGGTATTTTTCCATCACCCCATCCGGGCCGGTGACGCCTGATTCGGCACCCCCGTGGCCCGGATCGATCACCACGACCCGCTGGGTGCGGGCGGCCGCACCGCCGGTACCCATAACGAGCGCGGCGGTGATCGCAACGCCGATTATCGCGAGGCGGCAATATTTATGAAGGTGTGCGGACATCGATTTCCTTTGCGGCTGTCTTGATCCCGGGCGCCGCGCCGCCGGCGCGTCGTGACGGGGAATTGTGATTTTCACGCGGCGGCACTGCGGCGCCAAGCGCTGATTTTCAAATTGCAATTTGGTTAGATTTATACTAACCGGGTGACAAGTCAAGAAATTGGTGTCCTCGCCGATGTGACCGGCATGATGCACGCCGCACCGGCTTTGGGCCAGGGGTTGCTGGCCGCTTCCCAAGGTGCAGTGCGAGAGTGGCGAAATTGGTAAACGCACTGGACTTAGGATCCAGCTCTGGCAACAGATTGGGAGTTCAAGTCTCCCCTCTCGCACCACGCTTCCTGTTGACGACAAATGCCTGAAAAATTGATTTTCAGGCATTTATCGTTCGTTGGCCATTCCATCCCGCGTGCCTCCTGTTTGACTTTTGGCGGTGGTTCTGATTTACAGCCGGCTTCTAACAGCCTGTTATCGGTGTCAATGACGCATGGCTTGGCCCAGGCACTTTCACCCGCGGATGACCGCGATGCCGGGCCCGGCGGCTACAAGAAAGGATGAAAATGAAAGTATCAGTTGAAGATGTGAGCAGTGTCAAAAAGATCATGCATATCGCGGTGCCGCAGGAGCGCGTCGCCAAAGCCATTGATAAAGCCTACGTGAATCTCAAGAAGACCGCTAAAATCAAAGGGTTCCGCCAGGGCAAAGTGCCGCGCACCGTGCTGGAGCGGATGTTTCAAAAAGACGTTCGGGCCGATGTGCGCTCGGAGCTGCTGCAGGAGTCCTTCATCGCGGCCATCGAGGAAACCAAGCTCAACATCGTGGGCAATCCGGTCATCGATCCGCCGGAAGTGGATGCCGACAGTGATTACGTCTATGACGCCACGGTTGAAATCCCGCCGGTGATCGACGATATCGAATGGAAGGGCCTTGCGCTCAAAAAGACCCTGTACGCCGCCAGTGATGGTGAGATCGACGCCCAGTTGGCCATGCTACGGCAGCGTCTGGCGCAAAAAGTGGCCATCGAGGAGAACCGGGTCCTGCGAGATGACGACTACGCTCAGATCACCTATGAAGGCTTTTTCAACGGCCGGCCCTACGAAGCGACTCAGAGGACTGAAAACCATATCCTCCACGTCGGCCTGGGTGAAATGACCCCGGCTTTCGATGAGCAGATTCTTGGCATGGAAAAAGGCGACACCCGGAAATTCAAGATTACGTTTCCGCCCGAGTACAAGAATCCCAACCTGGCCGCCAGAGACATCGATTTCGAGGTGACCCTCAACGAGATCCGGGTGGAGGTGCTGCCGGAGATCAATGACGACATGGCCAAAAAACTGGGCCAGTTCGAAGACCTCGATGCCCTCAAGGCCGCCATCCGTGTCAACCTCACCGAAGGCTATCAAAAACGCATCGAGCAGGAGCTGAACGAGCAGATTTTTCTGACGCTGATCGAACGCACCACCTTTGAGGTTCCCGAGACCATGGTTGAACAGGAACTGGAGGCCATCGTCAACGAGGCCGAGCAGTCCTTTACCTATCATAATATGACCCTGGACCAGGTGGGGCTCACGCGCGAGAGTCTCAAGGAAAAATATAAGGATACGGCTGAAAAGCAGGTTCGCCGGCATATCATCCTGAGCAAGATCATCGATCAGGAAAAACTGGAAGTCTCGGATGAGGCGCTGGAGAAAGGTTTTCAGCAAATGGCCGATACTTATCAGCAGCCCATTGACGGCATCAAAGCCTACTACAACCAGAACGGCGACAAGCTGGCGGTTTTTAAACACACTTTACTTGAAAAGCAGGCCATACAGATTATAGTTGATAATAGTCAAATTTCGGAAGTGGAACCGGAAAAGGCTGAAACCGATGAGCAAGCACCCGATTCCACTGAAGAATGAAGCGGGGCTGCCGGTAAAACGGATACTCACTAACGCAAATTAGTAAACGAGGAGACCTCCATTGCCACTGATTCCCATGGTCATCGAACAGAGCAGCAAGGGTGAGCGGGCATACGACATTTATTCCCGGTTGCTCAAGGACCGAATCATTTTTTTAGGTTCTCCCATCAACGATGAGATCGCCAATCTGCTGATTGCCCAGTTGCTGTTCCTGGAATCCGAAGATCCGGAAAAGGACATCAACTTTTACATTAACTCGCCGGGCGGGGTGGTCACGGCAGGGCTGGCGGTTTATGATACCATGCAGTATATTAAACCTAACATCGCAACGGTGTGTATCGGGCAGGCCTCTAGCATGGGCGCCTTGCTGCTGGCAGCTGGAGCCGCAGGGAAGCGATATTCGCTGCCCAACTCACGGATCATGATCCACCAGCCGCTGGGCGGTTCCCAGGGGCAGGCCTCGGACATTGCCATCCAGGCCAAGGAAATTCTCAGGGTCAAGGACAAGATCAACCAAATACTGGCGCTGCATACCGGCCAGGATCTTGAGAAACTTCAGCAAGATACCGATCGTGACTTCTTCATGTCGGGTGAAGAGGCCAAAGAATACGGTATCATCGATACCGTCATGGTGAACCGGGATGATATTGACAGCCGGGCGGAGACCGAGAAGGGGGCCTAATGTCCAAAAAAGGCGACGAAAACGATAATCTGTTCTGCTCCTTCTGTGGTAAAAACCAGAAAGAGGTCAAGAAGCTCATTGCTGGGCCTGCGGTCTACATCTGTGACGAGTGCATTCAGCTTTGCAGCGAGATCATCGAAGAAGAAAAAGAGCAGGATGCCGAAAACCTCGAACAGTCTCATATCCCTCAGGAAATCAAAGATATGCTCGATGATTACGTCATCGAGCAGGAGGATGCCAAGAAGATCCTGGCCGTTGCCGTTTACAACCACTACAAACGGTTGAATTCGACGGTGACCGCTGATGATGTGGAGATCGAAAAAAGCAACATTCTGCTCATCGGTCCCACCGGTTGCGGCAAGACGCTGCTGGCCCAGACACTGGCGCGCTTTCTCAACGTTCCCTTCACCATTGCCGATGCCACCAGCCTCACAGAGGCCGGCTATGTGGGCGAGGATGTCGAGAACATCATTTTGTCGCTTCTGCAAAACGCCGATTATGACGTGGAGCGGGCCAAGCGCGGCATCGTCTACATCGACGAGATCGACAAGATTGCCAGCAAATCGGACAACCCTTCCATTACCCGGGATGTCTCCGGGGAAGGGGTGCAGCAGGCGCTTCTCAAAATCATCGAGGGGACCACGGCGAGCGTCCCCCCCAAAGGCGGGCGCAAGCACCCACAGCAGGATTTTGTGAAGGTGGATACCTCCAACATCCTTTTCATTTGCGGCGGCACGTTCAACGGCCTTGATCACATCATTCAGCGCCGCATCGGGTCGAAGGTCATGGGGTTCGGGGCCAATGTGGTACAAAAAGGCCAGTATTCCACCAGCGAGCTGCTCAAGATGGCGAAACCCGAGGATCTCATCAAGTTCGGTCTGATTCCCGAGTTTCTCGGCCGACTCCCGGTGGTGGCCACCCTCCACGAACTCAGCGAAGCGTCGCTGGTTCGTATTCTCACCGAGCCCAAAAACGCGCTGGCCAAGCAGTACAAGAAACTCTTCGATATGGAGAACGTAAACCTGAGGTTCACCGACAGCGCGCTTGCTGCCATCGCCAGGGAAGCCGTCAAGCGGAAAGCCGGTGCGCGTGGGTTGCGTGCCATCATGGAGAGCAGCATGCTCGATATCATGTATCGCATTCCCTCCATCGACAATGTGAAGGAATGCGTAATCAGCGAGGATGTGGTGCTCAATAAGGAAGAACCGATTCTGCTTTACGAACCGACCAAAAAGCAGGCATAATCGATTCCGGCGGCATTTCCGCGTTTCTGGCGAAATTCAGGCTATCGTAAGACCGCGCCGCGCACGCCCATTTGTGGGTGGCGCGCGTCGTGGTCGGCGTTAGCATCCCTCGTTGCAGGATCCGATAAAAACAGATGATTCACATGCCAAAATTATTCAAACAAGACAGGCTTATGACCATTTCACTGCCCCTTCTGCCCCTTCGTGACATTGTCGTTTTCCCCCACATGGTGGCGCCCTTGTTTGTCGGGCGAACGCGTTCGGTAAACGCCCTGGCGGATGCCATGAACAACGACAAAAGGCTTTTTCTGGCCACCCAAAAGAGCGCCGGGATCGACAACCCGTCTTCCAGCGACATCAGCACCATCGGCACTATCGGAAAGGTGCTGCAGCTTCTCAGGCTGCCTGACGGCACAGTCAAGGCGTTGGTGGAAGGCGAGAGCCGCGGGCGCATTCTTTCCTTTATCGACAACGAAGATTTCTTCCAGGTGGACCTCGATGTCGTGCTTGAACCGGAGGTGCCCGAGTCCGAGCAGCAGGCGCTGCGACGCGCCGTCCTCGAAGCCTTCGAGGAATACGCTGGGATGAACAAGAACATCTCCAAAGATCTCATCACCAGCGTCAACGGCATTAGCGACCTGAGCAAACTGGCCGACACGCTGGCCGCTCATTTCTCCTTCAAGATCGAAGACAAGCAGCGCCTTATGGAGGCGGTTGCCGTCGGCGAGCGCATGCCGCTGCTCCTGGGCCTTATCCGCATGGAAATCGAGGTCTACGAGATGGACCAGCGGATCAAGAGCCGGGTCAAAGAGCAGATGGAAAAGACCCAGAAAAATTACTACCTCAACGAGCAGATGCGGGCCATCAAGAAGGAGATGGGCTCCGATGAGGAGGGGGCTGAAGAGCTCAGGGAGCTCGAAGAGCAGATCGCCGCCAAGGCGCTGCCCGAAGAGGCCAAGGACAAGGTCGAAAAAGAATTCAAAAAGCTGAGAATGATGGCGTCCATGTCGGCCGAGGCGACCGTGGTGCGCAATTACATCGAATGGATTCTGAGCCTGCCGTGGTTTGAAAAAACAGAGATCAGCGAAGACCTGGATGCGGCCGAAATCATCCTCGACGAAGATCACTACGGGCTCGAAAAACCCAAGGAACGGATTCTGGAGTACCTGGCCGTGCAGTTGTTGGTGCAGAAACTGCGCGGGCCGATTTTGTGTTTTGTTGGCCCTCCCGGCGTTGGCAAGACATCGCTGGCCAAGTCGGTGGCACGGGCCACGGGGAGAAAATACGTGCGTTTGAGTCTTGGCGGCGTTCGGGACGAAGCGGAAATCCGCGGACACCGTCGGACCTACATCGGTGCACTTCCGGGAAAAATCATTCAGAGCCTCAAGAAGGTCGGCGCCAACAACCCGGTCTTCTGTCTGGACGAAGTCGACAAGATGAGCATGGATTTTCGAGGCGACCCGTCAGCGGCGCTCTTAGAAGTGCTCGATCCGGAACAAAACAACGCGTTCAATGATCACTACCTCGATCTGGACTACGATCTTTCCGATATCCTGTTTATCACCACGGCCAATACACTGCCGGAAATACCGCTGCCCCTGCAGGATCGCATGGAGATCATCCGGCTGCCGGGCTACACCGAGTACGAAAAATATCACATCGCCGATCGCCACCTGGTGGCCAAGCAGATCAAAGCCAACGGTCTTGAGGATATCGGCGTCAGTTTTTCAAAGAATGCCATTTTGAAAATCATCCGGCAATACACCCGTGAAGCCGGCGTGCGCAATCTGGAACGGGAGATCGCCTCGATCTGCCGGAAGCTGGCGCGCGAGCATCTCAAGAACCGGGACTCCAAGAAGCCCTTCAAGGTGACGGGAAACTCCATCGCCAAATACCTTGGTCCTCACCGATTCAAAAAGGACCAGATCGAGGCGGACGATCTGATCGGTCTGACCACCGGTCTGGCATGGACACAGGTGGGTGGAGAGCTGCTGTTTATCGAGACGCTCATCATGCCGGGCAAAGGCAAGCTCAATTTTACCGGCAAGCTGGGCGACGTGATGCAGGAGTCGGCCCAGGCGGCGGTGAGCTATGTGCGCTCCCGGGTGGACAGCCTTCGGATCGATGCCGAGTTCTACAAGAATTTCGATATTCACCTGCATGTGCCGGAAGGGGCCATCCCCAAGGATGGGCCGTCGGCCGGCATCGCCATGTGCACCTCCATTGTGTCCGCCCTGACGCGCCGGCCGGTGCGCCGCGACATTGCCATGACCGGCGAGATCACTTTGCGGGGACGGGTACTGGGCATCGGCGGGTTGAAAGAGAAAATCCTGGCGGCTCACCGCAGCGGCATCCGCAAGGTGTTGATCCCGGCAGAGAACGAAAAAGACTTGAAGGATATCCCCAACGATATCGCAAAGCAGCTTGAGATCGTCATGGTGGATCACATGGACGAAGTGCTGAGCCACGCCATCATTTGCGAAGCGGGAGATGTCGTATTCAAGGAGAACGACATCCCCCTGACCGTACCGCCTGAGAGTCTGGATGCGCCGATTGGTGCTGATCCGGATCATCCCAAGACAGTCAATTAATGATGAAAGGGTGCATTGGGGGTGGCCTTTTCGCTTGACACCCCAATGCCCCTCTGGTAGATACGGGTCCTTCTTCGGGGGGATCTTCCCGGGGCGGTTTCTTTCAAGGGCGGGTAGCTCAGCTGGGAGAGCACCGGCCTTACAAGCCGGGGGTCACAGGTTCAAGCCCTGTTCCGCCTACCATAGAATACAATTTTCGGGGGTGTAGCTCAGTTCGGTTAGAGCGCCGGCCTGTCACGCCGGAGGTCGCGAGTTCGAGTCTCGTCACTCCCGCCATTTATAAAAACAAGGGGTTACGGTTCATTCCGTAACCCCTTGTTTATTTCTGAGAAAGCGGCATTGCCGCCGAAACATCAGTGCCAAAGATTCTTGACACTGCCCGCCATCATCCGTTAAGGCCAAAAAGTCTTGACTTGGATCTCGATACTTTTAGTGTGCCTTACAACTTTCAACCACGAGAAAGGTGATCTGTACATGATACCCAAGCAGACGGGCAGCCCTTCTTTCCTGCGTTCAAGGGCGGCGATTGTCGCTCTTATCCCCTTGATCGGCTGTCTGTTTATGACACTGATCGGTTGCAAGACAGACAGCATGTCGGTCAAGGAGGCCAAGGACGTTGCCGTCCAATTCCAGGGGACTTTCAAAACGGTGCCGCCAAGGGGCCTCGGGACTGCAATAGAAAGAACGGTGGCTTACTACAAGGACCCGGCGACGGTGCCGCCGGAATATCTGGTGCCCCGACAAAAATTCACCGATGAGGAACTGCGTGAAGTACACGAGGGCGTTAACGGACAGACGGCGTGGGCCCGGCCGAGATATTACGCCACGTGGGCTTATAATGAGTATCTGCTGGGCAATCTCAGCCTTTCAACCCGATTGGCTGATCTGGCGATCTCAACGGCGCCTGAAAATATGGATGGAAATAAAATGGAAGGCTATGCCATCAAGGCGCTGATCCTGGCAGAAGCCGGCGATTACAAGGGCGCCGATCGCGCGTTGTCTTCGGCTGATTTCCATTTCAACAGATTCAGAGATCGGGCCAAACGGAGCCGTGGGAGCAACCACCCCAGGACCCTGCTGCTGAACGTGTATTTAACCCGGGCCAGGGCGGCCATTTATTTTGCCCGCGGAGAACTTGCGGCCGCAGAGCAAACGCAACGGAAGCTTCTGGTCGACATCGATGAGTACCGGCACCATGAGAGCTTCTCCGAGCCTGCGACTCACGAAACCGAAGCCAGGGTAAATCTCGCCAGGGTTCTTTTGGCCCAGGGGCGCGTCGCGGAGGCCGAGATCTATGTGCGTGAAGCCATCCGGTACGGGCACCGCAACGTCCTGCCCAGTGCCTTTCTTGCCTTGAGCCAGATCTTCTTTGCCCAGGGCCGCTATGAAGACGCCCTGGTATGCGCCCGGACGTCCCTGCATATCACTGCCTCCCTGAGGGCGCCCATCGACGCGTTTATCCGGGCCAATATCCGCGCGGACTATGCGCGTGCTTTCCTGGCCCTGGGGCAATACAAAGAATCTTTGAGACAGTTCAACCTGATAGAAGAGGAGTTGAAGACAGATCCGGAGACTTTCAACCGGCGGTTCAAAGGGAGCGCCGAGTGGGGGTTGGCGCTGCTGATGGCCGGCGATGCCCGGGCGGCTTTGGAAAAACTGAAATTTGCCGCCCGGGAAAGCGAGAAGATCAGCGGTCCGGATACCTATGCCCTCGGTGAATTGCGCGCATTGCATGCCATGGCGCTGGCCCAATCCGGGCAGACAGAGGCCGCGCTGACATCGTTTGACCGGAATGTCCCCGAACTGCTCAAAAAATTCAACTCCGAGGAGGAGGGGATCAGCTCTCAGACCGCCAGGTCCTTCAAGTTCAAGTTGATCCTGGAAGCCTATTTGACACTCCTGGCCGACAGCGGAAAACCGGCAAACTTCGAAAAGAGCTTTCAATTTGCCAGCGCGTTGCAGGACAAGCTGATCGGGCGGGCGGTGGCCATGAGTTCGGCCCGGTCGGCTGTGAAAGACCCGGCGCTCTCCAGCCTCATCCGGCAGCGCCAGGATCTTGAATTGAAGCTTTCGTCCTTAAAAAATTGCCTCTCCTCGGCCCTTTACGCGCCGCCGGAGCTGATCAATACAGAGGTGATCAACGAGCTGCAAAACCAGGTGGAAACGCTCAATCTCGCCGCGGAAACCCTCGCCCAAGACATCAAGGCCCGTTTTCCAGAGTATGAAAATATCGTCAACCCGGATAACGCCGATGTGACCAAAGTCCGCAGTACGCTGGGCGACTCCGAGGCCCTGATCTCCATTTTCTCAGGAAAAAACTATACCTTCACCTGGGCCGTACCGAAGACCGGCGCGGTTTCACTGGTTAAGGCCCCTATCGGCAGAGCCAGAATGGCAGCTGTTGTGGATGAATTGAGAGAGGCCCTCAACCCCGGTGGATTGACCAGCATCATGGATCTGCCGCCGTATGACCTGAAGTTGGCCTACACCCTTTACGAGCAAACTTTAAAACCTGTTGAGGCCGGCTGGAAAAAGGCCAAAAACCTGATGGTGATTACCCAGGGGCCAATCGGACAAATTCCGCTTTCCATTCTGCCGACCACGCCGGCGGTTGAGCCTGACAGCGCACCGGGCAAGCCGGGTTTTTCAAAGTACCAGGAGGAGAATTGGCTGATCAAAACCCACTCGGTGACGGTCTTGCCGTCGGTTTCCGCGCTGATCAATCTGCGGTCCTTTGTTGCCAAAAAGACGGAGCGGGTGGCCTATGCCGGTTTTGGAGACCCTTATTTCAACCTTGAACAGCTCGCCGAGGCTGAAACCGAGGCCTCAAAAGAAGCTTCACGGCCGGCCATGCGCAATGCCCCCGTTTTACTGCGCGGCATCCGCGTGACGAAAGCCGGTGCGCTCGATAAAGAGAAAATCGCATCCGTCGATATCAGCATGCTCAACCGGCTGCCGGATACCCGCGAAGAGGTCATCGACATTGCCGCCAGTTTGAAAGCGGATATTGCACGTGATGTTTACCTCGGACGGCAGGCCAGTGAGCATACCATCAAATCCATGACTCTGGACGACCGCCGCGTGGTGGTCTTTGCCACCCACGGGCTGGTCGCCGGCGATTTGGACGGTCTCGATCAGCCGGCTTTGGCATTGAGCGCCCCGGCTGTCACCGGCAATGCCGACGAGGACGGTCTGTTGACTATGGGTGAGATCATGGGGCTTCGGCTCAATGCCGACTGGGTAGTGCTTTCGGCCTGCAACACCGGGGCGGCCGAAGGCGACGGCGCCGAGGCGGTGTCGGGTCTGGGACAGGCCTTTTTCTACGCAGGGGCCCGCTCGCTTCTGGTGACCGGTTGGCCGGTGGAGACGGTCAGTGCCAAGATGCTGACGACGAGTCTGTTCCAAAGACAATTGGCGCATCCAGATAGTGATCGTGCGCAATTGCTTCGTTTAACAATGATCGACATGATTGAGAAAAAGCACGAACACGGGTTTTCATACGCGCATCCCATTTTTTGGGCGCCATTTTCCATCGTAGGTGATGGACGCCAGTAATTTCTGAGTGTGCCGCCAGCACCAGCTTCGGGCCCTGGGGTGCCAGCGCCAGCGCTCGGCCGATGCCTTCCGAGGCCCCGGTGATGATGATGATCTTGTCCGGTATCTCCGTCAGGTATCCGATCTTGTCAACCGACCATATAGGTGCCCGTTCCCACCGCGATGAGCACTCCGTCGTCGTTGTGCAACTCCATTCGGGTAACGGTGACCTTGTTGCCGGCGCGCATGACGGCGCCGGTTGCGGTAAAATGCTTCCCGCGTCCCGGGCGCAGGTAGTCCACCCGCAAATCGATGGTGCCCACACCGGCCAGCCGCCGGGCAATGGTGTCGATGGGGGCGCCGGCCATCCGGTCGACCACACCGGTGGATGCCATGAGACCTCCCGTGACGTCCAAAACCGACGAGATGACTCCGCCGTGAAGTGTCTGGTGAACGGGATTGCCGATGAGTTCCGGGCGCATCGGGAAATTCACCGACACCGCCGTTGGGGAAACCGCATCGATTCTGAAGCCGAGAAGCTGGTTGAACGAGAGCTGATCCGAGTAGAGGCGCCTGAGGTATTCCATCCCGGCGTCCAATTGCGATGGGGGGTGTTCTCCTGGCATGGCGTCGATTGATTCTCCAGACCTTGTTAGGCATGCGGGTTCGAAACGGTAACATCTGCTGCAACGGACCGCGACGGGTCGCAGTCGAGGCTTGTAAATCCCTTGGGCCGGGGTGACCCGGCACTCCAATAATGCCCCGATCAGTTGGTATTATACTGATTTGACGAGTGTTTTGGATATAGCCGACCGACGTTTTACTGTCAATCGCCTGTCGGCGCCGCACGCCAAAATGAGCCCGGCGCTTGCATCTATGGCCTGACGGGGTATGATAGGCGGCAGGGCGCAGAGCCCGCGTGCCGGATGCCCGCAACGATCAGACAGCGGTGATCCAACCATCATCGCCATGAAACCGCGTGCCCACAGGGAGGGGATATGGGAGATATTATTCAGCTCGTCAAGGATAGAGACCCGCAGGAGAAGGAATTTCATCAGGCGGTCACCGAAGTGTTCGCGTCCATCAAGCCGGTGCTGGAGCAAAATCCCGTCTACCGGCAGGCCAAGATCATGGAGCGACTGGTGGAGCCCGAGCGGGTGATCATGTTCCGGGTGCCGTGGATGGATGAGCGCGGGGAAGTGCACGTCAACCGGGGTTTTCGCATCGAAATGAACAGCGCCATCGGTCCCTACAAGGGGGGGCTGCGGTTTCACCCCTCGGTGAACCTGGGCATCCTCAAATTTCTCGCCTTCGAGCAGGTCTTTAAAAACGCCCTCACCACCCTGCCCATGGGGGGCGGAAAAGGGGGCTCGGATTTCGATCCCAAAGGGAAATCCGACAACGAGGTCATGCGATTTTGCCAAGCCTTCATGAGCGAGCTGTCCCGCCATATCGGTCCCAATACGGATGTGCCCGCCGGAGATATCGGTGTCGGCGCCCGTGAGATCGGCTATCTGTTCGGGATGTACAAGAAACTCAGAAACGAGTTTACCGGAGTGCTCACCGGAAAGAGCCTCAACTGGGGCGGCAGCCTGATTCGGCCGGAGGCCACCGGCTATGGCTGTGTCTACTTTGCCGCAGAGATGCTGGCTACTCGCAGCGATACCCTTGAGGGCAAAACCTGCCTCGTGTCGGGCTCCGGCAACGTGGCCCAGTACACCACCGAGAAGATTATCGACCTGGGTGGAAAGGTGATCACGCTGTCGGACTCATCCGGATACATCTACGACGAGAGCGGTATCGACCGTAACAAGCTCGGCTATGTGAAGATGCTCAAAAATGTCCGCCGAGGTCGGATCAAGGAGTATGCCGAGAAATTCCCGGAAGCGGTCTACACGCCGCTTGACGCCGCCAAGTCGAACAACCCCCTGTGGGCTCACAAGGCCGACTGTGCGTTTCCCTGCGCAACCCAGAATGAAATCAACGACAAGGACGCGGCCAATCTCATGGCCGGCGGCGTCACGGTGGTGACCGAAGGTGCCAACATGCCCACCACCATCGAGGGGGTGGACATCTTCCTGGATGCGAAGATTCTCTACGGTCCCGGCAAGGCGGCCAATGCCGGCGGAGTGTCGGTCTCCGGTCTGGAAATGACCCAGAACAGCATGCGGCTCTCCTGGACCAGGGAAGAAGTCGACGAACGGCTGAAGATGATCATGCACAGCATCCACAAGACTTGTATCGGCGCCGCCGAGCAGTACGGGGCGCCGGGCAACTACGTCATGGGCGCCAATATCGCCGGGTTCGTGAAGGTGGTGGATGCGATGCTGGACCAGGGTCTCGTGTAGTTTCCGCCCCCAGAGGGCATCTTTCACTCCCTGGCGGCGTACTCGCACTTTTCGAGATCCTCGACGTAGCGGGGCTACGCCTGCGGTCTCGAAAATACTCGAGCCTTGCGCTGAACCAAAATCTACCACTTGTGAATGGCCACGAGTATTAAAGCGGCCACTTTTGGCCCTGCGCTGAGGTATGGTACTTTCCAGAATAATGTTCCGTTTCGTCCCAGGATCCTCTCGGGATCGATTGTTTCTACGGCCGATGCCGATATCAATTTCGATGGCCAATCGGCTTCGTTGTTTAAATGAAACGTGTTTATGACAACGGCTCTAACCGACTAACGGGCGCCCGGTTTGCGGGCGCCCGTTTTAATTTTTTTCTTCGTGAACTTCGTGTCCTTCGTGGTGAATCGCCTTCCTCGTTATAGCAGCGGCCGGATGGCATCGTGAAAGCGCTCGGCCATGATGGCGTAGCCGGCGTCGTTGGGGTGGATCGGATCGCTCATCAGCGTGCGGTTGCCCATGATGCCGTCGAGGATGTTGCCGATGAGTACGGCGCCGGTTTCCTTGGCCAATTCCTTGTACGCTGCCCCGTATCCCCGGCCGTAAAGGGGGATGTGGATGCCCCCGATGACGGCTACGGCACCGGCATTATGAATCCGCTCGACGATCTGTTTGAGATTGGCGAACGCTGTTTCTTTGGCAATGCCGTTTTTTAGGTCATTGCCGCCTAAGGTGATCAGCACCAGACGCGGCGATTGGCTCAATACGTAATCTTCAAGACGATTGAGACCGTCACCAGTGGTGTCGCCCGGCACACCGGCATTGACGACCCCGATTCCGATCAACCTGGACAGTTGAGACGGGTAGCTCATCCCATCGGAGGCGCCGGTGCCGTATGTCAGACTGTCTCCAAAGCAGATGATGCGCGTGCCGGCGGTGGGCCGCCGGGACGGTTCATCCCCGCAGGCGGCAGCCAGCAGCACGATCATGCCCACCACAGCCAGGCGCCACCGCGCAGTAGTGGTGCCGGATGCCATCAGAAGAGACCCCCGTGGCCGGTTCCGATCACCAGCTCCCGGAGGGCTTCATAGCTCTGTGCGCCCACCAGACGCCTGGAGTCGAAGCAGAATGTGGGCACTGCCGTGATGCCCATCTGGCGCGAGCGTTCCCAGTCGCTGTCTACCGCAGCGGCGAACCGGCGCTCGGTGAGCACGATTTCGGCCTCTTCCGGTGAAAGCCCTGCCGCTGCTGCCAGATCGAACAGCACGCTCAGCTTTGAGATGTTTTTGCCGTCGGCAAAATAAGCGCAGAACGCCAGGTGGTGGAACGCGTCGCCGCGGCCCTGTACCTCAGCCCATTTGCCCAGTTCCTGGGCCAGGCGGCTGTTGTAGGTATGGCGCCGGTCACCGAATAAAAGCCCCTCGGCGGCAGCCGTCTGCCGCATCTGTGAGAGCATGGCGGGGATGTCGATATTGCGGCCGCGAAACAGTTCTTCGAGGCTCAGGCCTTCTTCCGGCGTGTCCGGATGAAGCGGGAAGGCGGTCCATTTCACGGTGATGTCCAATTCCGTTTTCAGCTTTTCGATACGCCCGGTAACGAAGTAGCACCACGGTCAGATGTAGTCGGAAAAGATTTCCAGAATGGGTTGGTCATTCATTTGACAGCCTTTCTTGCAGGGTTGATCCAGCGGCGGTGGGTCGACACGATGAAGCTTTTTCCTCAAAAAGACCACCGTCGCTCGTTGCGGCGGCGGTTTGACTTCATCAGATGTTTCAGATATCAACCGACAATAAACGATAACCGCCGCAATAAGCGACATGGCTTTCGGCCCACGCGAAACGCGGGGTGTGGAAATAATAATTCACGATATCCCGTGGCGCAATGCCACCACGGTCCTTCCCTCCTCAAATCGAGCCATAACGCCCATGTTGAATCTGATCTCCTTGCGTGAGCAAATATACACCTACCTGCGTGATGAAATGCTGAACGGCGGCATTTTACCGGACTCGACCCTCAACCTCAACGAAATCAGCCAGCGCCTGGGGATCAGTAAAACCCCGTTGCGGGACGCGCTCATAAAGCTGGAGGCCGAAGGGTTTGTCACGATCATGCCGCGGCGTGGTGTTATGGTCAATGCGCTGACCCTGGAGGATGTAAGAGACTTCTACTGTATTATCGGCGCCCTGGAAGGGGAGGTAATCAATTCGGTTTTCGAAAGATTTAACACCGACCATCTCGAGTGCCTGCGCCGGCTCAACGAAGCCCAGCGCACCGCGCTTGCCGAGAAAGCCTACGAGAATTACTACCAGCTCAATATCGATTTCCATGATGTCTTTCTCGATCTGTCCGCCAACCGGACCCTGCGAACCATGGTCATGCCCCTGAAACAGCGGCTCTATGATTTTCAGCGCAGGCCCTACGTCACCGATTGGGAACTTCGCAACTGTCGGGAGCACGATCAACTGATCGCTAAAATCGAAACCGGCGACCGTGCTGGCGCCGTTGAGATCATCAGGGACGTTCACTGGTCCTTCACCGTTCAGGAGGGTTACATCCGCGAGTTCTATCGAAACAAATAAACCGTTGCCGGCACGCTCGGCAACGGTTTAGTGATTGGCAACTTCAACGATTATTGATATATCAGACATCACATATCAATGAAACTGAATTTTCTAACCTGACAAATACTGGAACCGGAGGCATCAACCAATGGCAACAATGAAAATGACCACAGAAGAGGCTTTTGTGAAAGTGCTTCAGATGCACGGCATCGAGCATGCATTTGGGATTATCGGTTCGGCCTTTATGCCAATATCAGACCTGTTTCCCAAAGCGGGGATCACGTTCTGGGATGTCGGGCATGAAGGCAACGCCGGGATGATGGCGGACGGCTTCACCCGGGCTTCAGGCAAAATGTCCATGATGATTGCCCAGAATGGACCCGGTATCACCAACTTCGTCACACCCGTTAAAACGGCCTACTGGAACCACACGCCCCTGCTGCTGGTAACCGCTCAGGCGGCCAACATGACCATGGGCCAGGGGGGGTTTCAGGAAGTTCCGCAGATGGCTTTGTTTGAGGACATGGTTGCCTATCAGGAAGAAGTGCGTCACCCCGCCCGCATCGCCGAGGTCCTCAACCGGGTGATCATGCAGGCCAAGCGCGCCTCAGCCCCGGCCCAGATCAACGTGCCGCGTGACTTCTGGACACAGGTGATCGACATTGCGCTGCCCGCCATCGTTGAATTTGAGCTCCCGGCCGGTGGCGAGGACGCCATCGCCCGCGCGGCCAAACTGCTTTCCAGCGCCAAGTTCCCGGTGATTCTCAACGGCGGCGGCGTGGTGATCGGCGGCGCCATCACCCATTCCATGGCGCTGGCCGAACGTCTGGACGCGCCGGTCTGCTGCGGCTACCAGCACAATGACGCCTTTCCGGGCAGCCACCGGTTGTTCGCCGGTCCACTGGGCTACAACGGGTCAAAAGCCGGGATGAAATTGATTGCCCAGGCGGACGTGGTGCTGGCACTGGGCACCCGCTTGAACCCGTTCTCCACACTGCCGGGCTACGGTATCGACTACTGGCCCACCGGCGCCGCCATAATCCAGGTCGATATCAATCCCAACCGTATTGGCCTGACCAAACCCGTTACTGTCGGCATCGCCGGTGACGCCAAGAAAGTGGCGGGCGCCATTTTGGCCCGACTGTCCGCGACCGCAGGTGATCAAGGACGCGCCGCGCGCAAAGCCGCCATCGAAAAGACCAAGGCCGATTGGGACCGGGAACTGGTCACCATGGATCATGAAGAAGACGATCCCGGCACCACCTGGAACAAACGCGCCCAAGACAGCGCGCCGGAAAAAATGACGGCGCGCATGGCATGGCGGGCAATCATCAAGGCCTTGCCCAAAGAGGCCATCATCTCTTCGGATATCGGCAACAATTGCGCTATCGGCAATGCCTATCCCACTTTCGAGCAAGGGCGCAAATACCTGGCCCCGGGCATGTTCGGACCCTGCGGTTATGGTTTTCCCGCCATCCTGGGGGCAAAAATCGCCAAACCCGATGTCCCGGTGGTCGGATTTGCCGGTGACGGTGCCTTTGGGATCTCCATGAATGAGATGACCGCCTGCGGCCGCAAGCAGTGGCCGGCCATCACCATGATCATCTTCCGCAACTACCAGTGGGGCGCCGAGAAACGAAACACCACCTTGTGGTACGATGACAACTTCGTAGGAACCGAGCTGGATCTCAATGTCTCCTACGCCGGCATCGCCAAAGCGTGCGGCATGGAAGGCGTTCAGGCGACCACACCGGAGGATTTGACCGAGAAGTTGAGCGCGGCCCTCAAGGCCCAGATGGCGGAAGGCAGGACCACTTTCATCGAGGTTTTGAACAACCAGGAGCTGGGAGAGCCGTTCCGTCGCGATGCCATGAAAAAGCCGGTTGCCGTCGCCGGGATCAACGCTGCCGATATGCGTTCCCAGAAGGGCGCGTAAGGTTTACAAAAATGACATTTGACAAACTCGTATAACAGCAATTTTCTCGCAGAGGCGCCACGTACGCCGAGAAATTTTATTTGATATCAGTTGGTTACCTTTGCGATCTTTGCGGCTTTGCGAGAGATTCCGACTTTTTACGGATTCATCAAATTTGAAGGAGTAAAATCATGGAAACGATCGTCGATTGGAATGCATACGATACCGAAGAGATGGTTCGTGGCGATCGGGACTACCTGTGGCACCACATCAAACCCCACAAAGTATTTCAATCCGGCGAGCAGATGATCATCGTCAAGGGCAAGGGCCTCCGGGTGACGGATATCAGAGGAAAGGAATACCTCGATGCGACATCCGGCGGCGTGTGGAGTGTCATGGTGGGCCACGGCAGGGAGAGCATCGCCAGAGCCGTTTATGATCAGCTCAAAACACTGGGCTACTACGCCGGCAGCGTCGGCAATATTCCGACCATCAAATTTGCCGCCAAGCTGATCGAACTGATGCCGCGCCAGGGGAAAGTGTACTTCTCCAACAGTGGTTCCGAGGCGAATGAAAAGGCGTTCAAAATCGTACGCCAGCTTTCCCACATCGATCCCTCCCGCAAGGGAAAGTACAAGATTCTATTTCGCGACCGGGACTACCATGGCACCACCATCGGCACTCTCAGTGCGACCGGGCAGATGGAGCGAAAGCGGCATTTCGGCCCCTTTGCCAAAGGCTTCTCCGAATTTCCTGCCGCGTTGTGCTACCGCTGCCCTTTTGACAAGACCTATCCGGGCTGTGACATCGATTGCGCGCGAAGTCTCGAGGCGCTGATCTTGAAGGAAGGGCCGGACACCGTCGGCGGGTGCATCGTCGAGCCGATCACGGCGGGCGGCGGCATCATATTGCCGGTCCCCGAATACTACCCCATCTTGCAGGAAATCTGCAGCAAATACGGTGTCTACCTGATCATGGACGAGGTGGTCTGCGGTTTCGGAAGGACGGGCAAGTTCTGGGGGCATGAGCAGTTCGACGTCGATCCCGACATTGTTACCATGGCCAAGGGGCTGGCCAGCTCGTACATGCCACTGTCGGCTACCACTGTGCGCCAGGAAATCTATGACAAGTTTCTGTGCGATCCGGGCGATCCGGCAGAGCGGCTCAATTACTTCAGGGATATCAGCACCTATGGCGGGTGTGCCGGCGCCACCGCCGCGGCGCTGGAAAGCACTCGGATCATCGAGGCGGAAAACCTCGTGGAAAACAGCCGGGTGGTGGGGGCCTATCTACTCGAGCAGCTCACCGCGCTCAGCGACATGCCACTGGTGGGAGATGTCCGGGGCAAAGGCCTTTTCTGCGGCATCGAGTTCGTGAAGGACAAGAAGACAAAAGCGGCGATCACCGAGGCCGACATGGGGCGCATTATGGCACTCGTGGCGGCCGAAGGCGTTCTGGTCGGCAGAACCAACAGCAGTCTGCCGGGCAACAACACGATCATGAACCTGGCCCCGGCGCTGGTTGCCACAACCGCGGATGTGGACGAGATGGTTGCGGCCATCAAAAAGGCGATTGAAAAGTTCTGATTTCCGCGCGGCTGCGCCTACCGTTTCCGGGCGCAGAAGATCGTGTCAGTATCAAACGCCGTTCTCCGTCATTTGCCGGAGAGCGGCGTTTGTCACTTGTGTATGGTTGAAATCGATCAGCAGGTGTCTTAAAAAGAGACAGACCGCCGGTGTCAGGCGGGTATGGGCAACCGCCGGCGCAAGGAGGCGACGTTATGACTGCGGATCCCGACATTCAGGACGGTTTTCGGATCGTGGGCGAAAAAGAACCGTTGACGCCGATCCAGCGCCGGCTGTTTAATCTCATGATCTGGCATGCCTTGGCATCGGGTATCGATGCCCCCCATCACTCGATTGCGCTGGTTTCTTTGAACGACAGTCTCGATACGGCCGGAAGGCCCCCTGAGTGGCTGCTGCTCAATCTTGAGAGAATTGCCGCCACAAGGATCCGCTGGCGCGGGTTCCCGGCGGGCGCAGCGCTCGAAGAGTCCGGGTTCAGCCCTCTGCTTTCCGCCTGTTGGGTGTCTGAAGGCGCGCTTCATTACAGTCTGTCAGGACGCGTAACGCGCTTTCTGGGGGATTCCCGTCTGCGCCGGGTGCTTGCCTTGAGCAGTGACGACGTTTTCAGGCATCCGTTCAGTGCCGGTATCTACCGACTGCTTCAGAATTATGCCGATGCGGGCACGACAGGCCGCTG
Source organism: Pseudomonadota bacterium (assembly GCA_043825735.1). GTDB lineage: Bacteria > Desulfobacterota > Desulfobacteria > Desulfobacterales > JBDRRP01 > JBDRRP01. The sequence goes on from JBDRRP010000061.1 coordinate 29,479, forward strand.
GCGGCTGGACCGTTTTTGCGAGGCCGCGGCAATAGATGTCAAGATCATGACCTCCAGCGCAGCCGCCCTGCGCGACAAAGTGGTGAGCCCGGCAATGGCGGAGATTTCCCTTTACAGCGATCTCACCGTGTCGGCCGAGTGGCTCCGCGAGACGGATACCGGCGCGCCCGAGATCAAGTTCACCGTCCGGCGAAAAGATGACGCCCGTCCCGACGCCTGCCTTCTGCTGCCCGGCGCCGGAGACGGCCCGCTGACTCCGGAACTCGCCCGGGAGCAGCGGTTCGAGGCCTACAAGGCCGGGCTTGTCTGTGATGCCGCCGCAGCCATGAGTCCGGCCGAGATGGCGGACATCCGGCGAAGCTTCATCGACAGCATCAGAAAAAACGCCGTCATGATGAAAAAATATGAAAAGGACGGATTCGACAGCCTGGCAGTCAAGCTGGCCTTTGAAGTGTATCAGGAAAAACTGCTTCTCAGCGACCGGCAGCGCGATCCTGAGCGGTTTAAAGCCCCCCCCCTTTGAGGGGATCGCGCCGCAGGCTTTCCATGCGCTCCTTGGAGCTGACGATCTCGGTGATGCGGATACCGTATTTTTCATTTTCCACGACCACCTCGCCGCGTGCCACGAGCGTCTCGTTGGCCAGCACATCCAGCGGTTCCCCTTCGAGGTTTTTATGAACCAGGGCGCTGCCCGGGCCCATCTTCAACAGGTCGTCGATTTTCATCCGGCTGCGCCCCAATTCAACGGTCAACTCCAAGGGGATGTCCATGAGGATGTCCAGCGCGTCGGTGGGGATCTCTTCGGGTCCAATGTCTGCTTCAGTGTTCGAAAGCAGGGGCGCCGTTGTCGGCGTCGGGGCCGGCGGTGCATTCTGCGCTTGGGTGGTGGCCGCATCGACAATGGCCTGGGCGTCTTTTGCCGTGTCTCGGGCTACGGGCGTTGCGGGGGCGGCGGTCGGTGTTGCGGCCGGTTTGGCGGCCCCGGCCGGTTCATCGATCTTGATGCAGACTTCTACGAAAATGCGGTGTTTGTCGAAGGCAAACGCATAGGTTTCGTAGCGGTCCATGTTAGCGGTCTCGATGTTGAAATCGGTACCGTAGGTTATGTTGGGCGGTGAGATGCGGCAGTTGAGTCCTGAATCGTTGAACGCTGCCTTGAGGTTTCCGGCGATGATGTTGGTCACCTCACCGATGACGTCTTTGAGTTCGTCTTCGCCTTCGAGTTCTTCTTCCTTGATACCCATCATGCCGCAGGCGATAATCTTTGCGAAGCTCTCGGTCACCATGATCTCCAGGCCGCCCTTAACCTGCCCGGCAAAGCCAACCTGACCCAGCATCCGCGGCTCCATACTCGGCGGGGCCTCTTTTTCCTCCACGGGCTCCACCTGCATGCCCAGCATGACGTCGAAGAGCTCAATGACGGTATCTCCGGTGGATTCGATGAGTCCCAATCGGCTGAACTGGCTGACATCGACAGCGGTAAGGCGGGCCCGCGCTTCGGGGGCGGCGCCCTCGGCGGCTTTTACGGCCAGTTCAATCTGGAGCTGATGCGCACCGAAGGTGAAGGCGAACCGGTCGTATCGGTCCATGTTGAGTGTTTCAATTGAGAAATCGGCGCCACTGGTGATGCTCGGCGTCGTGATCGCGCAGTTGAGCCCCACGTCTTCGAGGCCGCTCTTGAGGTTGCCGCCGACAATGTTGCAGGTCTCCCGGATGACGTCGCGGATTTCCTCGATACTTTCTATTTCATCGGGTTCCATCCCGAGCATGGCGGCGGTCATGGTGCGTCCTGCGATTTCATCAACCTGGATGTTGATGCTGCCCACCACCTCTCCGGTGAAACTGAGGGTGCCGATGAGCCGTTGGCCGTCCATTGGGACGATCTGGTCTTCTGCGACAAGTTCTATGGCCAGATCCAGCATGGTATCGAACAGGTCGATGACCGAATTGGATACGGACTGCTTGATGTCAAATGCGTCAGAGCCGGGCATTGTCGAGGTCCTTGATCTGCGTCAACCGGCGGAATTACGATGACCTATCTCAAATATTGCGACAGGTTTAAAAAACCGCCATTAATATCATCTACTTACGTCCATCCTCCGGTGCTGTCAAGAAAATCGGAGACAAACCGGAGCTGCCGATACATGGGGATTGCCTGATGACCTGCCGGGGTTATCGCAGTGCCGGTCAGCGCGCGGAGAGATAATCCTGGATCAGCGATGTAACGATGGCACGGGTTTCCATGACGTTTTTAGCCTGGAGCCGCTCGCTGCTCAATATCGACTTGACCACCGCGTTGGACATCCATGTGCTGGGATCTTTCAGATCCCCTTCCACAGGGATCCAGTAGCCGTCGCCGGTGAAGTCGTCCAGCTGGCCGTGGCCCGCGCAGTAGATGAGCAGGTTGTCGGAGGGTTCCATGGCGGCGGCGATATGCCGCAGATCGGCTTCGATCTGCCGCCGGGTGGCGGTCCTATTCAGACGCAGGGTGACATTTCCGGGCTGGAAATCATAGCGTTCGACAAGAACGTCTCTCAGCGCGGTGACAAGTAATCCGTGATGACCAGCGAAAAATAGTCCGAAAAATTGCTGCTGACGCTGCCTGCGCCGATGCGGCCGCCATGCGTGAACACTTTTTGGGTCGATACGTCGATGAGGTAGGCATCTCCGTGACCGTTGTCCATATCAACGGTCATGCGGATGAGAAAGACAATGTCCACGCCCAGCTTTCTGCCGAGTGCAGCCGCTTCTCCGACAACGGGATCCGGCAGGACGGCAAAAAATGAAGCCCTTTTCCAGAGGCGGTTCTTTGCTTCCGTGTCAATGATGTCGTCGGTGATGCTGACAAAGTCTTTTGAAAACGCTGCATAGTTTTTGTCAACACTGGTGAGTTTGATCCGGTGTTCACGGCCCAGGGCGTTTTTCAGTCCGGCGGCACTCAACGGTCCCCAAATATTGGCATAGTGCATGGCGTGGTTTGACAGTCGGTGGCTGTAAATGTTCAAAAGTGCGGCCGTGACGACAGCCTCGGATGTCGGCCGCTGCGGAGGCTGAAGGGTTTTCTGCGACACGGCGGCTACGGTTTCAGGGGGCGCGGCTGGTGGTGCCGGCGCGGCCTTTGCGTCCGCCGACAGTTTTTTCATGGCCTCCAGTTGCATGGCCATTTTCTGAAACGCCAGTTCCTGCTTCTGGGATTCCAGTTCGAGTTTTTCCATACCCAACTGTTGCTTCTGGGCCAGCAGGTCCTTTTCCATCTCCAGCTTCTGGCGTTCGATCTCGATGCGCTGGCGTTCGGCCTGCAGGGCAGCCATCTGATCGGCCTCCCGGGCCTTCATTTTAACGGCTTCCGCTTCCTCGCGCTGTTTTTCCTCGGCCCGCCGCTGCTCTTCGACCCAGGCCTGGTTGAAGAGAACGAACTGCCCGTCGTCGTCCATGGGCGTCTTGAGGCGCCCCACGCTGGGCCGCTGGCCGCCGATCTCGGTGACCGGCTTCCACACCCGGGTATTGAAGAGGTTTTCCAGGTCGATGACTTCGCGGTCGTTTTCACTCATGGCCTTGATGAGGTAGTAGGCGAACAGGCTGTGGCTGTCAGCGCCGCCGTCGGAGACCGGCTCAAGCCCGCCGGAGCTGATGATCTGGCGCGATCGCCTGGCCGCGGCGGCCCGGAGTTTCTCCACGTATCCTGCGTCGGTGAGCGGCAGCAGTGACGGCCCGCCCCGGAGCATGGCGCCGGAGTAACAACTGTCGGCGATGATCAGGACGTTTTTGGCCTTGACCCGTTCGGAGCCGAGCAGCCCCTTGATGTATGAGTTCGCCAGCCAGGTGCCCGGCTCCTTTGGGGACCCGTCCACCGGCACCCAGTAGCCGTCACCGGTGAGATCATCGAGCTGGCCGTGGCCGGCATAGTAGATCAGCAGGTTGTCTGTTTCGCTCATGCCCGCGGCAATGCGGCGCAGATCGGCCATGACCTGCAGGCGCGTGGCGTCGCTGTCCAGACGCAGGGTGAGGTTTTCTTTCTTGAATCCGTACTTGGCGACGAGAACGCCGGCGATATCCTGAGCGTCCTTGACCGCCGTGCGCAATCGGGGCCACTGCTGGTAGGCGTCGATGCCGATGATCAGTGCGTGATAGGTACCCCATCCGTCGTTCTGGGGCACGCCCGGATGGGAAACGCTGATGCCGCGCTCAGCGCCGCCAACCGGCGCGGCGATAACGACTGCGGCCGCCAGCAGCAAGAATGCCTTGCAGGGGAATGGCATCATGGGATCACTCCTTGGGAAAACAACCAGACGCTTGTTGTCAACTGTCCGGTCACCGTGTCGACCAGTATTTGGCGAGTGCGGCTTTAGTGGCCTGTTCAGCCGCTTTCACCGGGTAGTTATCCTGTGAGGTCATTTCTTGTGAAATTATCAGGCCTGAGTTCGGATCGAGCAGAAACACTTCGAACGAACTCCTGTCGGCAATATATCCGCGGAAAACGATGACGAGGTCCGCGCCGATCTGTTTGCCATAGGCGGAGATCTTATCGGATTGCGGCGCCGGAAGGGTGTCAAATGCGGTCTGCTTCTTCCATATCAGTTTGGCGGTCTCGGCATTCAATACGTCGTCGACAATGAGGGTATCCGGAGGGATCCACTTGTTTTGTTTAAAAGAGAACGCGAGCTTTATGCCGCGATCGGCGTTGAGGGCTTTCATGAGGCCGCGGATGCATCCTTCGTCCCAACCGGCCATGTTCTGCCGATGTGTCAGCGTCATATTCAGGGCGTTGGCGATGTAGTAAGGAAAAAGCGCCGTCTTGAGTGTCCTGGGGGTTGTCACGGAAGCCGCCGGCACCGGTCTTGCAGCAGCCGTTGGTGTCGGGCTTTCATTTCCTTTTGCCGACGCCAGCCGATAATCATCGAATACTTTCGTGAAATACTTCTGAGAATTTTTTGTGGCGTTGTCGTAGCCCATTTTGCCATTCAGGGTGCTCATCGCCTTTGACTTAACATCGATGAGATTGACCTGAATGGCGCTGTCGGTTTGGCCGTAGTCAATCCTGACGAGAAGCGCCGCGTCCACTCCGAGCGCCCGGCCCAGTGTGACCGCTTCATCGACTACCGGCTCAACCTCGGCAAACAAAGACTCTTTCTGCCACAACCGCTCTTTTGCCGCCTTATCCAAAACATCGCCGGCAATCCGTGTGTCACCGGGCAGTTCCCGGTAATCAGTGTCGACAACCGCCAGGTTGAAATCCGGGGCGGACCTGAGCGCGTTTTGAAGACCTCTGACGCAGGGGGTCTCCAGTCTTCCCGTATTTTGTGCCCCTTTCCGGTCTTTGAGGGTAGCGTAAAAGGGCAGCAACGCAACCCGAATTTTTCCGCCGGTCTGAGACGCCGCCGCAGGAGTCGGTGATGTCGTGGGGCTGAGCGCGGCAACCGTTTCAGGGGCGCTTCCAGCGGGAGCTGCCTGCGATTGTTGTTTCAGGGCCGCCAGGCGCTCTGCCATCTTTTGAAATTCCAGCTCCTGTTTTTGCTTTTCCAGCGAGAGCTTTTCCATTTCAAGCTGCCGCTTTTGGGCGAGCAGGTCTTTTTCCATTTCCAGTTTCTGGCGTTCGATCTCGATGCGCTGACGTTCGGCCTGAAGTGCCGCCATGCGATCGTCTTCCTCGGCGCGCCGCCTGGCGGCCACGTCCAGCTTCTTTTGGTCCTCGGCACGCTGCTTTGCGACCGCCTCCTGCTGGCGTTTTTCCTCGGCCTGGCGCAGCTGCTCGGCGACCCACGCCTGATGGTAGAGGACGAACTGGCCATCCTCGTCCATGGGAGTCTTGAGCCGTCCCACGGTGGGCCGCTGGCCTCCGATCTCGGTCACCGGTTTCCAGACCCGGGTGTGAAACAGGTTTTCAAGATCGATGACTTCGCGGTCGTTTTCCTTGAGCGCCTTGATGAAATAGAAGGCAAAAAGGCTGTGGCCATCGGCGCCGCCGTCGGCCACCGGCTCCAGTCCGCCCGAAGAGATCACCTGCCGGGAGGGTTTGGCAGCGACCGTTCTCAGTTTTGCCGTGTAGTCGCCGTCCAGCGTCAAAAGGGACGGCCCTCCTCGGAGCATGGACCCGCTGTAGCAGCTGTCGGCAATCACGACGACGTTTTTCGCCTTCAAATGCTGGCTGGTCAGTATCGATTTGATCTCCGAATTGGACAGCCATGTGCCGGGCTCTTTGGCATCGCCTTCCGAAGGGATCCAGAAGCCGTCTCCGGTGAGCTCGTCGAGCTGCCCGTGGCCGGCGAAATAGAAAAACAGGTTGTCGGCAGGGCCGATGCCGGCGGCGATGCGCCTTAAAGCGGCGATGATCTGCCGGCGGCTGGCGGCCTCATTGATCAGCAGGGTGACATTTTCCGGCTGGAAGCCGTAGCGGCTGACCAGAACGTCTCTCAACTCAGTGGCGTCCTTGACCGCTGTTTTCAGACCCGGCCACTGCTGGTAGGTGTCGATGCCGATGATCAGGGCGTGGTAACGGCCCCAGGCGTTTTGAGGGGGTCCCTGCGGGCCGGTCACGCTGACACCGCGCTCTGCAGCAATTCCAGGGGCGGTCGTCACGGTCAGAAAGATGCACGCCACCAATAGCCGGTGAAGAATCGATCGCGCCATCATGATCCACCCGATGATTCAGGTTGATATGAAAACTGTCCTGTCGGGACTATACGACTTTTCCGCCGCCGCGGCAATCGGTTCAATGGGCAGCCTCAACGCCGATCCGACAGGCCCGTTTCTTTGTCGCCATGACCCGGAGCGCAGGGTGTCAGGCGTCTTTTGCGTCTACTTCCAGGGCTGACTTTACAGCGCGGCGCAAGGCGGCGCTATGAACGTCGCCGGCAAAGTGGACGGGGCTTTTACCCCAGATGGGATCCCAGCCGGCCGGATCGGCAGAGCAGAAGAACTGGGTCTCCAGGCCGATGCGTACGATGGCATCCTCGGCGGCGAGCCCGACGATTTTTTGGCCAGCCTCCCAGGACGCCCCGCAGGGGGCCCCGCGCACGGTTTCCACGGCGGCGATGATGCCGCCCTCCAGGGTCACCGAATATTCGGGCGCGCCGAAGTGCTCTCCGTAGTTGCCCAGGCAGACCTGCCTGGAAAGGCCGCATCAGGTGGGCGGGGTGAACACCAGCCGATCGGTGCGCGATTTTTTCCCGGAGGCCACCACGGGGATGCCCTGCCGCATGCACAGAGCATCCAGATCGTGAGACAGGTCCGGGTGGGTGAGAAAATCCAGGACCAGGTCGGCATCGATTCGTTCGGGCAAAAATTCGGCGCCGTCTTCGATGACGGGCGGCAGGGGTGTGTCGATGGAAACAACGGTGATGTCAAAACGCCCGCCGCCGTATTTGCGCATACCGGCGATCTTGGTTTCAGCGCTGCCGTATTGCTGGAAAACAGTGATGCGCTGGGGGCGTTCGGAGGTCGGCGGCTGGCACTGGTTCATGGGGTGTCCCCGCTGGTGTCGTCCAGTTCGTTGAGTCGCGACTCGAATTCGGCATCCAGGGCGTCGTGTTGGGCGGATACCGATTCCAGTCCGCGATAGGCGCCGTCGATTTCCTGCTGGCGCTTGTGGATGGCGCGGCCCAGTTCGGTGATGCGCCGGGCATTTTGCTGCTCGGAGGCCGTCACCATGTCCTGGTGGATGTCGGCCAGTTCGGTTTCGAGCGTTTCGATTTTCTTTTCAAGCGCCGTCAGCTCTTTTTTGAGCGGCGCCAGGACGCGTCCCTTTTCCGCGATGAGCTCCGAGCGCTTGCGTTTGAGCGCCTTTTTGTCCAGCCGGGTCATGGAGACGGGGCGCGGCTTTTTTCGGCGTCCGTCATCTTCGGAATCCCAGCCGAAACGCTCCAGAAAGTCCGCGTAGCCGCCCTGGAACACTTCGACGCCGCTTTCCTGGAAAATGATGAGTTTGTCTGCCACGCCGTTTAAGAACATCTCGTTGTGGGTGACCATGATCACCGTTCCGTCAAAGACGTCGAGGGCGGCCAGCAGCGCATCGCACGAATCCATGTCCAGGTGGTTGGAGGGCTCGTCCAAAAGGAGCAGGTTCACCGGGGTGGCCAGGATCTTTCCCAGCATGACGCGGCTTTTCTCGCCCCCGGAGAGCACGCTCACTTTTTTCAGAGCGTCATCGCCGGAAAACATCATGGCCCCGCAGATGTTTCGCGCGGCCTGGCGCTCGAGATCACCGTGCGCGGCCATGACTTCCTCTTCCACGGTCCGGCCATCGTGCAGGTGCTGAATATTGGTCTGCTCGTAGACCCCGGTCTCCACGTTGGGGCTGTAGGAGATGCTTCCTTTGGTAGGTTTCAGGGTGCCGGCCAGCAATTTGAGCAGGGTGGTCTTGCCGCGCCCGTTGGGGCCGATGATGCAGATCCGGTCCCCGGCCTGAACCGGGAAAGAAAGGTTTTTGATCAGCGGCGGCGATTTTTTGTCGTAGCCAAAGGTGAGCCCTTCGACCCGCATCACGTTTTTACCGGGCAGGGGTGTTTCCCGGAACCGGAAATCGAGGGTGTCGGCCCCTTCCAGCTTGTCCTTTTTTTCCAGCTTGGAAAGTGTCTTGATTCGGGACTGCACCATTCCCGCCAGGCGCGCCTTGGCGCGGAACCGGGTGATGAACAGCTCGATTTCCTTCCGGCGCTTTTCGTCGTTGACGCGCGTTTTTTCGTAGATCTCCTCTTCCTGGGCGATCTGCTGGTAGAATTTTTCGGTGTTGCCTTCGATCTTTTTCACCTTACGGCGGTGGATGCCGGCCACATGGGTGACCAGTCCGTCCATAAATCCGCGATCGTGGGTGATAAGCATGATTTCGTGGGGCCAGTCCTGAAGAAACCGGGTGATCCAGCGGATGGAGGTGATGTCGAGATAGTTGGTGGGCTCGTCCAAAAGGAGCAGGTCCGGGTCCGAGACCAGCACCCGGGCCAGGTTCATGCGGACCTGGTAGCCGCCGGAAAAATCCTCGGGACGGCGGGCCATGTCTTTATCCTGGAAACCGAGCCCGGCCAGGATCTTTTCGGCCTTCCAGACCTGGTCCTTTTCAACCTCCGGCAGCCCGGCGGCCACTTCTTCGAGCACCGTGCCGTCGCCGAACCGCAGGTGCTGTGCCACATGGCCGATGCGGTAGTTCCGGGGGATGACAATAGCCCCTGTCTCGGGGTGTTCCTCTCCGATGACCATTCGAAAGAGGGTGGTCTTACCGTGACCGTTACGGCCCACGAGCCCCAACCGCTCCCGGGAATTGATGCGAAAGCTCACGTCCTCGAAAAGGACGCGCGCGCCATAGGATTTGCTGACGTTTTCGATGCTGATCATGGGGTGTCCGGTCGTTCTTTGTGCCCATCCACAGGTGGCATCTTTTGGCCCCCGGCGGCGTTCTCGCTCATTTGCAATCCTCGACATAGGCCCACTATGCCTGCGGTTGCAAATTCGCTCGGGCCTTGCCGGGAACCAAAATCTACCACCTGTGGGTGGGCACTATTTTATCCGGGGGCGGTATAGAGCATTCGTCCCGGAGAGTCAAACCGGATCACGGGTCCAGTTTTCCCAACTGGTCCATGTCGCCGATGACCACCAGCGTATCTCCAGAGCCCAGAGGATCGTCGGGGACAGGGATGAACGTGTATTTTGAATCGCCGGTTTTCCTGCGTGCCACCACCTGCGTTTTGAACCGGTTGGTGAGATTCAGCTCGCGAAGGGTGCGTCCGATCCAGCGGTTGACGGTCAACTCCTTGATGCCGACGTCCTTTGCAAAAGGCAGATATTCGATAAAATCGGGATCGACCATCTGGCGTGCCAGTTGCTTGGCGGCCATGGCTTCGGGAACGAACACTCGGTCCACACCGATTTTTTCCAGCAGTCGGGCATGATCGGGCCCCACCGCCTTGGCCCATACCTGGTGGACGCCCATTTCCTTGAGACGCAGGGCAATCATGGCGCTTGCAGTAATGGATTCGCCGACGCTGATCATGACATAGTCGAAGTCGGCAAAGCCCATCTGGCCCAGTGTTTCGCGGTCCATGGCGTCGATTTGGAAGACCTGGGTCAGGGCATTGCTGGCCTGCCTGACGGCCTCCGGGTCCGTGTCCACCCCAAGGACCTCGTGGCCCATATCCGTGAGTGTCTTTCCGAATTTGAAACCGAACTTGCCCAGTCCGATGATGCCCACCTGCAGTTTTTTCATGCGGATGTCCTCTCGCTGATCACGGCCCCAATGGGCGGATGGCCGCTATCCGATCATAAAGTTTTCCTCGGGCCAGTAATAGCGTTGTTTTTTCTGGTACCCCTGGATGGCTGTCACCAGCAATATGGGGCCGATGCGGCCGATAAACATCAATGCGCTGATGATGAGTTTGCCGCTGATGCTGAGTGTCGGGGTCAGGCCGGTGGTCAGGCCCACCGTTCCGAAGGCCGATACGGCTTCGAACAGGAGCTCCAGCAGCATGCCCCGGGCTTTCGGGTGGGGGATGTCGCCGCCTTCGGTGATGGTCAGCGCCATCACGGCCACCCCGATGATGCCGGCGGCAAACACCAGCAGTGTCAGCGCCTTGTTTAGCGTCGGCAGATCCACGGCGACCTTTCCGATGACGGTCTGCTGGCGGCCCTTGATGTGGCTCATGACGAAGGCGGTCAAGGTGCGAAACGTGGTTACCTTGATGCCTCCGGCACACGATCCCGGGGCGCCGCCGATGAACATGAGCCCGATCATGATCATCAGCGATACGTTGGTCATCTGCCCGATGTCCAGGGTATTGAACCCGGCTGTCCGGCATGTGACGGACTGAAACAGCGTACTGAGGGTGGCCTCCGCCAGGGTCAGGGTTCGGTGGTAGCCGATAAACTCGGCCACAAACAATGTCCCCCAGCCCGCAAGGATGAGAAAAACGGTGGTGCCGATGACCATGCGGCTATATTGGCTGAACCGTTTTCGGCGTTTCACTCCGGGAGCCCACCCCAGCCGGGTGAACAGCAGCGCCCGCGATTCCATGACGACGGAAAACCCCAGACCGCCGATGATGATGAGCGCCATGATCAGGATATTGATGCGCCAGTCGCCGCGGAAGCCCACCAGACTGTCGGCGTAAAGGGAAAACCCGGCGTTGCAGAACGCGGAAACGCTGTGAAAAATCGCTGAAAAGGCCGGAAACGCCGCCGGAGCCACCGCGTGCAGGATTCCGGCAGCGACGGCCTCGATCCCCAGGACAAAAAGCACCATGTGCACCAGAAACGTGCCCAGCTTGAAAGACGGATCGTGGAGAAGGCTTTGCCCCACGGCCTGCCGGTCGGTGAACGACACGCGTTTTCGCCAGAGATAAAATATCAGGCCGGTATAGGTCATGATGCCGAGTCCCCCCAGCTGAATGAGGCACATGATGACCGATTGCCCGAAGCGGGTGAATGCGGTTCCCGTGTCCACAACGACCAGGCCCGTGACGCAGACCGCGGAAGTGGATGTAAACAGGGCGTCCACCCATGAAATCGGTCGGGTGACCGATTTTTCCGTGTGGAGCACCATGGCACCAATGAGAATGGTGGCCAAAAAGAAAACCACGGGGAGGGCGAAAGGGTTTACCCGGAAACGTTTTTTCATTTGTTTTTCAACGCGGTGTCGTTACGGTTTGCCCTCGGGCTATAGTGCACCGGGGCAATGGCTGTCAAATCGTATCGCCCCGCCGGTGCCCGGCGGTGTCACGAGCCCAGGCGCGACCGAGCCGCCCGCGCAGATTGAACAGCGGCAGGCCAAGGGGCAGGAGGCGTTCAACCGCTGGGGTGAGGTAGCAGATACGAATCAGCATCATGTAGAGCGTGGCCATGTCTGCGGCGCTGAAGGTGATCCGGGCGCCGCGATGGGGCAGCTGCCATCGGCGTGACACGGCGGCGGCCCCCTCACCGTCGCGAAAAGTGATGTCCACGTCAAACGGTCCCCGCCGGCGATACGGTTTCAGGTGGGACAAGTGGAGCGCTGCAGCCCCCCGTTGACGCAGCTCCCGGCGCCAAGCCCGGCTATCCAGAGACCCGGGGCCGCCGGACTTGTCGATGGGGTGGGTGCCGATGCCAGGCACCACCACGACGGCCTGCCGGCAGGCTTCCGGACACCCCGAAAAAAACACCGGCGCGATGCCGTGCCGGGCCAGGGCGGCGGCAAAGAGTTCGATCTCCGCCATGGGCCGGCCGTTGACGGTCAGGGCGGACAATCGGCTGGTGAGGGTGTGGGACAGAAAGCCGTCGGTTCCCGAAGCCGCATGGAGCCCGATGAAAAAGACCGCCTGGGCGCCGGCCGCCGATCCGATGCCGGGTATCGGCCCGCGATGGTAGCCGGAGATCAGCGCCGCCCGTCGGTCCACCAGTTCGGGAAAGATGTTGAATCCGGTCCGGTGAAAATCCTTGATCCGCACGCGCCGGGCGCCGGCATCAAAGAGCGCCGTCGTCAGTGCATTGACGTCCAGACTCATTTCCCGGCAGGCCGTCGCCCACTGCCGGGTCAAAAACGAGGACCCGGCATAATCCCAGCAACCGCTGGAGCCCTCGATGTCGGCGATGATGAGAATGTCGGTGAACATGGCGGTGGTTGTTCACTTTCTCGGGACTCGAAATCGCTATCGGGATCGAAATCGATCTCCGCTCATTCCGGGTCGTTTCCCTGTTCCACGCGTTTCGATTTCGATAGCGATTCCGATTTGGATGGTCTACCGCATCAATCCCATTCGCCACAACGAAAACATGGGACAGGCTCGTTGAGTGTTGCTTTTCGCCAGCCTTCCAGCACGCATGCAGGTTCACGAAATACCTGAAGAACACGAAGAAATACAGAGAAAGTCCGAAGGTGGACATTTGGTCCGGCAGCGGTTATTGTAGTTAGCACCTGTTAACGCGCGACACCTCACAACACCGGAGCGGCTGATGAATATCGGAAATTACTGGAAAACCATCGTTGATACGCTGCAGGACGGACTCCTCGTGGTGGGCCCCCGGGGAGACATCATTGCCGTCAACCCGGCGGCGGAACGGTTGACCGGCTACAAAGCCATCGAACTGATCGGCAAAAACTGCCGCATCCTCAACTGTACGGGCTGTGAGATCCTGGGCAAGGGTTGCGAAGAGACTTTTTGCAGCCTCTACGCCCAGGGGCGCGTGCGGGCCAAGAAATGCACCATCACCCACAAGTCAGGGCTGGCCGTGCACATCCTCAAGAATGCGTCGGTATTTCACAGCGACCAGGGCGAGGTCATCGGCGCCGTGGAAACCCTCACCGATATGTCCGAGCTCATTCGCAAACAGACCGAAATCGAGTCGCTTCGTCGAACGCTGCATCTGGACGACAGTTATCTCGGCATGGTGGGGCGATCAGAGGTGATGCAGCGGCTCTTCGATTTGATAAACAACGTGGCCCAGACCGATGCCCCCGTCATGATTCACGGCCAGAGCGGCACGGGTAAGGAACTGGTGGCCCGGGCCATTCACGAGGCCGGCAGCCGAAAGGGGCGCCCGTTTATCAAGGTCAACTGCGCCGCGCTCAACGAAAACCTCCTGGAAAGCGAGCTTTTCGGACACGTCAAGGGGGCGTTCACCGGCGCCGACAAGGATCGTCAGGGCCGGTTCGAGGCGGCCCACACCGGCACCATCTTTATTGATGAAACCGGCGACATCCCCATGGCCACCCAGGTCAAGCTGCTCAGGGTCCTGGAGGAAAAGCGCATCGAACGGGTGGGGGACCATGCATCGATCCCGGCCGATGTGCGCATCATCACGGCCACCAACAAAAACCTGGAGACCCTGATCGCCGAGGGGCGGTTTCGGGAAGATCTGTACTTTCGCATCAACGTTTTTCCCATCCAGGTGCCCGCTCTCTCGGAGCGACGGGACGACATTCCGGCCATTGTCAACGAGTTCGTCAAGCGGAACGCCGCCGCCAGCGAGAAGAATATCGTGGGGGTGACCCCCGAGGCCATGGGCATCCTGATCAATGCGGCCTGGCCCGGCAACGTGCGGGAGCTGCGCAACGCCATCGAGTTCGCTTTCGTTCTCTGCCAGGAGGGCTGGATCGATGTCCCCCACCTGCCGCCGAAATTGCTTGCGCGGGGGGGCGCCGAACGTGACAAGGGACGGGCCTCCGACGATCCGGAGCGCCGGGAGCTCATCGGTGTGCTCAAGGATGTGGGGGGCAATCAGTCCGAGGCCGCGCGGCGCCTTGGCGTCAGCCGTGTCACCGTTTGGAAACGCATCCGCAGGCACGATATCGATTTGCGGAAGGATATTTGAATTTCCGATTCAGGAAACTGCTTGTGCACTATTCTCCAGTTGGGGTTTCGGCTGTTTTGTAGTGGCGGGGTTTACAGCCCGTCCCGCAATCGGCAAAGGTTACCCCAATCGGCTGTGTTTACCGATCACGGGCGGGGATAAACCCCATATGCGCTAACTTGTCAGGCGCTATTGCAATCTGGCAAGTAACGGTAACAGCGCAAAACGAACGTTGATGGCAATGTAAAAAGTCTGAAATCACCACAGAGGACACAGAGAGCGCAGAGATAACTTATTAATTATT
>JBDRRP010000062.1:0-104894 GCA_043825735.1 Pseudomonadota bacterium
CAAGGGGTCGAGGGGTCGAGTGAAAAGCAACTAAGAAAACAGCCAATTACGTCTGCGGACCGAAAGACTTAGGGGCGCCTGCAGTGTATCTGCGTTTTGATCTCACCGCTAATATGCCGCTCGGATCTGCTGCCGGCCGAAAAAGTACTGAATATCGCCCGATGCCGTTACTTGGCCCCTTGCCGCTGTTAAGCCGTATAGGCGCAACCCTGGAACCCTTGACCCCTTGGACCCTTGAACCCTTTTCTCCAACTAAATTGGAGAAGGCCCTAAAACTTTAACCAGAGGACCTCATGAAACTGATCGCCCCTTCCATCTTGTCTGCTGACTTCGCCAGGCTGGGCGACGACATCCGAGCCGTAGCAGCCGCCGGCGCTGACTGGATCCACGTGGATGTGATGGACGGCCATTTCGTGCCCAACATAACCATCGGCCCGCTGGTTGTATCTGCCATCCGGCCAGTCACCACCCTGCCCTTGGACGTGCATCTCATGATTGAGCAGCCGGATCGTTACATCACAGATTTTGCCAAAGCAGGCGCCGATCTAATTGCGGTGCAGGTGGAAACCTGCCCTCACCTTCACCGCACTGTACAGCTGATCCGGGAGCAGGGATGCCGCCCCGGCGTGGTCTTGAACCCCGCTACCCCACTCTTCACCCTGGATTGGATCCTCGATGATGTCGATTTCGTTATGCTCATGAGCGTCAACCCGGGATTTGGCGGTCAGAAATTCATCCCGAGCACACTGGAGAAAATCCGCACGCTTCGGGGGATGATCCGCGCCCGGGGCCTAACGACCCTCATCGAAATCGACGGGGGCGTAAACGCCGGGACCATCGCCGAGATTGCCGAGGCAGGCGCGGATGTTTTCGTGGCCGGATCGGCCATTTTCGGCAGTAGCGACTACGCGGCCACCATCGTCGAATTGCGCCGACGCATGGCTGAAAAGGAGGCATCACCCGCATGAGCCCTAAAGCAGCCAAAACAATCCTGGTCATCCATGGCCCAAACCTCAACATGCTGGGCACTCGGGAGCCCGCAGTGTACGGCAAGGCCACCCTGGCCGACATCGATGCGGAACTGACCGCTGATGCTACCGCCATGGGGCTTGAAGTGGCCCTGTTTCAGTCCAACCACGAAGGGGCCATCGTCGACCGGATCCAGGCGGCGGTGGGCACAGTGGACGGGCTCATCATCAACCCCGGCGCCTACACCCACACCAGCGTCGCCATCCGCGACGCCCTCCTGCTTCTGGAGGTTCCCGTCATCGAAGTGCACATCTCCAATGTCTACAAGCGCGAAACCTTCCGCCACCGTTCGCTCATCTCGGATGTGGTCACCGGAAAAATCGTCGGCTGCGGCGTCGCCGGCTACCGCATGGCGTTGAGCTTCTTCGCGCAGTGAAAACGCATCCTTTAGCGACGCTGTTGACGGGCAGAGCAGCGATCGCAGCCACCACTCTCGTGGCGACGCTCCTGCGTCGCCACACCCCCTGGTTGCTTAGCTGATGACGACCAGCAGTCAGGACGCAGGGGCGTCGTGACCAGAAAAGCGGCCCTCGTTTTCAAATAGTATCAATTTACCCCTTGCACCAACACACGGCCACGTTTATACTTTATGTATCTACAAACTCGGATACAGAGGTGAACCATATCATGACAATCGCGAAAGTATACAAAAGCGGCAACTCGCAGGTCGTCAGGATCCCTAAAGCCTTTCGGTTTGATGTGCCCGAAGTCGAAATCTTCCGCAGAGGCGACGAGATTGTGCTGCGTAAGAAAAAGCAAAATTCGGCAAAGATATTCGAATTGCTGACGTCGCTGTCCGATGATTTCATGGCCGACGGTCGCGTGCAGCCAGCACTACAGACAAGGGACCCACTTTAATGTACATGCTGGATACGGACATCTGCATCTATATCATCAAGTCAAAACCCATCCATGTGTTGCGCCGTCTGGAATCCATCCCTCCAGAGGACCTGTGCATGTCGTCCATAACGTTTGCCGAATTGGTGAACGGCGCCAAGAAAAGTCTGAAAGTAATTGAAAATATGAATAAACTCAAAGAATTGAGTGATGTAATTCAAGTTTTGCCGTTCGATAAACGCGCGGCATTGGCATACGGCGACATTCGATCGGACCTTGAAATGCGGGGTGAGGTGATCGGTGGTAACGACCTTCTTATCGCGGCCCACGTTCTCAGTCTAAACATGATCCTTGTCACCAACAACGAGAAGGAATTTCAACGGGTGAAAGGGTTGATGATCGACAACTGGGCAACCCCCTTGCCTTAAATTCATCGACCCGCAAGTATTGTTCCTTACCTTCTGCAATCAATTCAGCAAAATTGCCTAACCGTATCGGCTTTGCTCAGCGCTGGCGGCACTTATCTCTGAGTGAGGCAATACGGCCTCGAATTCACGAATTGATAGTCTAAGCATGATAATTTGACCTCCCCACCGCCGTGCCTTCATTACGCGACACCTGCCGGCAGAATTTGAAATATAACGCTATATTCAATCCAATTGTTCGATATGAGCGTTGGAATACGCACCGACTTGACACAGCTTTTAGAATAGGTTATGAGTAGTTTAACTACTCACAAAGAGGCCGTAATGGACTCACTGTTTTCAGGCATCATCGGTTCAAAGACCCGCATCAAGCTCTTCGTCCGCTTTTTTTTCAATCCGGATACCCAGTCCTATCTGCGCCAGTTGGCATCGGAATTCAATGTCTCCACCAATGCAGTGCGCGAGGAATTGAACCAACTCACCCAGACCAAACTCCTGCATTCCGAAAAGCGCGGCCGCCAGGTCTTCTATTCGGCCAACAGCGCGCATCCACTGTTCCCCGAGCTCAAGTCCATGGTGCGCAAGGTGTTGGGCGTCGACCAGGTCATCGACAGCATCGTCATGCGGCTGGGAAACCTGGAAAAGGCCTATCTCATCGATGATTATGTCGAGGGTAAAGACACCGGCATCATCGACATCGTGCTGGTGGGCGATATCGACCAGTACAACTTGAACGACTTGACCCGTAAGACAGAGCGCTACATCAAACGGAAAATCCGATCCATTGTACTGGATCGCACGGAGTACGAGCGTTTTCGCACTCAGTTGGAAAACCGACCCCACATGCTGATCTGGCGATCCGGTGAGCCGGCTTCTTGAGCCTGGGCGCGAGCAATCGTCCTGTTGCCCCTCGGGCCACCCTACAGGGCATGCTTTTCGCGGGGCGGTATCGGTATAGATATCCTTTGTTTACAGCATGTTGTGCGGTTTTTCAACCTGTAATCGACCCGGCGGAGCTATGTCCGCCCACCGGGCTCCAACCTTCTTTCCACGACGCGTTGAAACCCGATTGACGGATCCCCTACCAGAGACTGCCGATGGGCCATGAGGATCGCCTCGACACCCCTAAAAAAGCGGGTTGTGCCATGCGCCCCCGCCTGAATCGACTGCCGCCGCTGCGGCTGCGGGACTACGTGCCGGCCGCCGTCGACGCCGCCCTGTCGCCTGCGCGGCCGTCGCCGCCCGCGGTGCACTACTACGGTTACGCCAGGGACGCCCTTTTCGATGCGCTGAGGGTGTGCGGTCTTGGGCCGGGCGACACCGTCCTTTTCCCGGCGTACATTTGCGACGTGAGCCTCGAGCCCGTCCGGCGGCTCGGACTGCGTGTGTCGTTCTATCCGGTGTCCGACGTGCTGCGCCCCGACTGGGGGACCCTTTGGCGGTGCATCGCCGAGACCACAGCAAAAGCGGTGATGTCGGTGAATTTTTTCGGGTTTCCCCAGCCCATGGAGCAATGGCGGGAACTCGCAAAGGAAACCGGCGTGGCATGGATCAACGACAACGCCCACGGTTACGGCAGCCGCCACGGGGACATATTCCTCGAGGCCTTCGGTGATGTGAGCGTCACCAGCATGCGAAAGGTGCTGCCCCTGGTCAACGGCGCCTGCCTGCGCATCAACCGCCCGGACCTGCTCACGCCACCCCCGGAGTGCCAGCCCTTCGCCGGCGTCCGAAGCCCCTTGCCGATTCCGGAGGAATGGCGCCGCTTCAGCCGCTCGGCAGCGGCCATGGCCGGCCTCGACAGAAGACCACCGAAAGGGGCGTCGCCGTACGGGCAAATGCCCCCTCCGGCGGAAGCCGACCACCGCAGCGGCCCCATGGGGCAAGTCAGCCGCCGCGTTCTCGCGCGCCTGGAGGATCGCGTAATAGAGGCATGGGGCCGGAGCCGACGACGAATCTATCGCCTCTGGGGCAATTATTGCGCCGACACACCGCTGCGCCCGGTGTTCTCGGCGCTTCCGCCGGGTGTCAGCCCCATGGTCTTTCCCTGCTATGCCCGCAGCTTCCAGCACCGCCAGAAATGGCTCCACTGGGCCTGGGCCCGTAACATCGATGCCTATCCCTGGCCCAGTCTGCCCGCGGCCTGCCGCCGGGACGACAGCGCAGCGGGGGACCGATGGCGACGCCTGCTATGCTTTCCCATTCATCCGGGCATGAACGAAGCGCGCCTCGCTTCCCGGTTGTCCTGCGGCGGTAGACCGTGACCACGCCGGGAAACCGCCGATGCCCGACGCGCACCGACCGCAGATACCGTGTCGTTGGCGGGGCGGCCCGGAACTTGCGCGAGAATGAAAACGACTCCCAAAAAGCGGGCGGGGATCCATTTGATGCCATGCCCGGGCGCCGCCTGAACACAAACCCACGGGGCAGCGGGGATGACCCGGCGGCGGCCACCGCGCACCGAAAGACCATTGGAGTTCTCCCATGAAAATACCCTGGGCACAGCCTTACACCGATCAAGCCGAAACTGATGCGATCCTCGAGGTAATCCGGTCCAACCGTCTTTCCATGGGACCGCGGGTGAAGTCCTTTGAAGAACAGATGGCCGCCTATGTCGGGGTCCGTCACGCCGTCGCGGTCAATTCGGGGACAGCCGCCCTCGATACGGCTCTCAAATGCCTCGGCATCGCCGCGGGTGATGAGGTGGTCATTCCGGCCCTCACCTACATCGCCACCGCCAACGCGGTGGTCTACCAGCATGCCACTCCGGTGTTCGCCGACGTCGACCCGGTGACCTTCAACCTCGATCCGGACGCTGTCCTTGGCAAACTCACGCCGCGGACCAAATGCATCATCGCCATCGATTACGGCGGCCAGGCGGCGGATTTCGCCCGGCTGAGGCGCATCGCCGACGAACACGGGCTACGCCTGGTGGAGGACGCCGCTCCCGGGCTGGGCGGCGAATACCGGGGCCGCCGGAACGGGGCCCACGGGGACATGGCCATCACGAGTTTTCACACTGCCAAGATCTTTACTACAATCGAAGGGGGCATGGTATTCACCGACGATGACCGGCTGGCGGCAACGGCGCGGATCATACGCTCCCAGGGCGAGGACCCCGATGCGAAATACATCCACCCGGTGATCGGCCACAACTACCGCATGACAGAAATCAACGCAGCCATCGGCATGGTTCAGATGGGCCGGGCTGCGCAGGTTCTGGCATCCCGCGATGCGGCCGCCCGTCGATACCTGAGCCGGCTTTCGGGCCGCCCCGGGATATCGGTTCCCCGGGTCTCGCCCGATGCCACCCACGCATGGTTTCTGTTCCCGGTGCTCATCGACGGCCGCGATGCTGTTAAGCGGCTGCTAGACCAGGACGGCATCGAGACCAATGTCTCCTGGCCGCACCCGGTGTACGCTCAGGCCCCCTACCGCGGGTACCCCCACGACCCGTGTCCGGTGAGCGAATCCATCGCCGGCCGCGTGCTCTGCCTGCCCATGTTTTACCAGATTTCCGAAGACGCCCAGGATTTTGTCGCGGACCGGCTGTTGGCGGCAATGGACGCGGCCGCCTGACGGCCGGCGGCCATCGCCGCTGCCCACGGATTCACGCCGTCACCGGCATCTCACAAGAAAAGGACACACCCCATGAACGTTCTCGTCACCGGCGGCGCCGGCTACATCGGCGCGATACTGGTCCCAGACCTGCTCGCAGCCGGCCACCGCGTGGTGGTCATCGACAATTTCATGTTCGCCCAGACGTCGCTGCTGGACTGCTGTCACGACGATCGCCTTCAGATCGTCCGGGGCGATGTCCGGGACGCGTCGCTCCTGAAAAAGCATCTATCCGGCGCCGACTGCATCATCCCGCTGGCCTGCCTGGTGGGGGCGCCGCTCTGCCGGCAGGAACCGCACACGGCCAAAGCCGTCAACCATGATGCCATCGCCGAGCTCCTGGCCCACCGGAGCCGTGAACAGATCATCCTGTTTCCCACCACCAACAGCGGGTATGGCATCGGCGAATCCGACATATTCTGCACGGAGGAAACGCCGCTAAACCCCATCTCCCTGTACGGGCGGCTGAAGGTAGACATCGAGAAACAGCTGCTGGACGCCGGCGGGGTGATCACGTTTCGGCTCGCCACTGTATTCGGCATCAGCCCCCGCATGCGGCTCGATCTGCTGGTCAACGATTTCACCTACCGCGCCGTCACCGACCGGTTCATCATCCTGTTCGAAGCCCACTTTAAGCG
This sequence comes from Pseudomonadota bacterium, assembly GCA_043825735.1. Classification (GTDB taxonomy): domain Bacteria; phylum Desulfobacterota; class Desulfobacteria; order Desulfobacterales; family JBDRRP01; genus JBDRRP01. The sequence goes on from JBDRRP010000062.1 coordinate 6,548, forward strand.
CAACTACATCCACGTCCGGGATGTCTCACGGGTATTTTTGCACGGCATGGCCCACTTCGAGGACATGCGCGACCGGCCTTACAATGTCGGGCTTTCGGATGCGAACCTGTCCAAGTGGGAGTTGTGCGAGGCGATCGCCGGAGAGGTTCCCGATTTTTACTTCGAGGAGGCCAGCATCGGCGAGGACCCGGACAAGCGAAATTATATCGTCAGCAACGAGCGGATCGAGGCCACCGGGTTCCGTCCGGCCCACCGCCTGCAAGACGGCATTCAGGAACTGGTCAAGGGATACCAGATCATCCGCAGGCACGGTTTCAGCAATGTGTAACCCCCACCGGGTCGCTGGCCGCTCGGAGACCCGACCCTTTTAAACGAATCGACCTCATGGATTTGTCCCGTTATCGATATGTCGTCGTGGGCGCCGGTTTCTACGGCGCCACCGTCGCCGAGCGGATTGCCGAAGCGCTGGGCGCCGAGGTCCTGGTGATCGAACGGCGCGGTCACATCGGCGGCAATTCCTATAGCGAAGTGGACGCCGAGACCGGCATCGAATACCACAAATACGGATCCCACATTTTCCACACGGCCAGCGACCGGGTGTGGGCCTACGTGAACCGGTTCGCGTCCTTCACCCATTACCGGCACCGCGTCTTCACCACCCACGCCGGCCGGGTCTATCCGTTTCCTATCAACCTGTCCACCATCAACGCCTTCTTCGGGGTCAACCTGCGTCCGGGCGAAGTCGATGCCTTCCTTCGGGATAAAGACGAGATCGTCCCCATGGCCGCACCGCGCAATTTCTATGAAAAGGCGGTGAGCGCCATCGGGCGATCCCTCTACGAAGCCTTCATCGAAGGGTACACGGCCAAACAGTGGCAGGCAGACCCCACCACCCTGCCTCCCGGACTCTTCGACCGGCTCATCGTTCGGCGCAACTATCAAAGCGACTATTTCAGCGATCCCCACCAAGGGGTCCCCCGGAATGGCTACGGCGCCCTATTCCGCGCCCTGCTGGCACATCCGCGCATCACCCTACGGCTGGACACCGATTTTTTCGATCTGGAGCCCCACCTGGGTGAGGGCGCCCTTGTGGTGTATTCCGGCCCCATCGACCGGTACTTCGACTACCGCCACGGCCCCCTCGGATGGCGGACGCTGGAATTCAAGCGGCGGGTCTACGACGTCGAAGACTATCAGGGAACCACGGTCATGAACCAGGCCGATGCAGCGGTCCCCTTCACGCGGACCCACGAATTCAGGCACTACCACCCTGAGCGCGCCTACGGGAAAAAGACCCTGGTCTTCGAAGAGTACTCCCGGCCGGTCAACGGCGCCGAAGCGCCCTATTATCCCACCGACAGCGACCGGGACCGGCAATTGATCGCGCGCTACCGCGCCGATGCCCGCACCCGACCGGATGTCATTTTCGGCGGCCGCCTGGGGGCCTACCACTACCTGAACATGGACGAAGCCGTCGACGCGGCGTTGGACACGTTCGAAACCCGCATCCGGTGCCGCCGGAACTAACGGACATGTCATGCTTCTGAAAAACATCGACCGCACCCGAATCGTCATCATCAACCTGCCCACCGAGCATCTCAAATCAGACACCGAAATCATGGCGCGGGGCCCCCTGTCGATACACTCTTTCCTGCGTAAAAAGGGAATCGATTCGATCCTGGTGGACCTTGCCGGCACCCGGGAAGAAAACTGGCCCATGATCCCCGACGCGGATCTTTACGGCATCTCCACGGTGACCTGCCAGGTGTTCTACGCCGAGCGCCTGGCGTCGTTTCTCAAATCGCGCCACCCCCGTGCCGTGGTCCTCATGGGCGGTGCCCACGCCGTCGCGCTGCCCGGGGACTGCCTCAAAAACCGCCATGCCGACGTTGTTTGCATTGGAGAGGGGGAACTGGCCGTTTTTGAACTCATGGACAGCGGCAGGCAGCTGTCCGACATCAAGGGATTCGCCTACCTGGACGACTCGGGAAATGTCGTCGGTACGGGAAAGCGGCCGCTGGCAAAGGACATCGAACAGTTCTACCCCCTGCGGTTCCAGGATTACGGCATCTACCGCTATTTACACCCTAAAACCTACAAATTCTTCAATCGGGACGCAGACGACCTCCAGCTCAACGTCATGATCAGCCGCGGCTGCTACGGTTCGTGCAAATTCTGCATGAGCGGTCAGACCGGGGCCAAATCGATCCGGCATCGCAACATCACCACCGCGGTTGATGAACTGATCCAGTACAAGAAACGATGGGGCATCAACCGAGTCTATTTCGACGACGATGAAATGCTGTCCAAAAAAGGGATGTTCGAAGCGCTCTGCGACGAGATGCCGCGAAGCGACCTCGACTGGCTTTGCCTCGGCCGAAGCGACCGGGTCACTCCGGAAAAGCTCGCGCGCCTGGTGGACGCCGGCTGCACCGGCATCGTCTACGGCATCGAGCACTTTTCCGACCGCGTTCTCTGCGGCCTGAACAAGGGCAACACCGGCAAGCAGAACTACAAGGCATTGATCCAGTCGGCGAAGTACAACCTGAAGGTCAGGGCCCAGATGATGACCGGCTGCGTCCCCTACGAGACATGGGATGACGTCAAGCTGACGGCCGCGTACGTGAAAAGGGTCATCGCTGAAACCGAAGGCCGGGTCAGATTCAGTTTCCACATCTACCAGCCGCTACCGGGGACGGCTTCCTACGAAGAGGCACTGGGCTGCCCCGAGCACTTCGATCCCCGGCGATTGACCGATTTTTCCGAGTTCCAGACAGTGGGCAATTTTCAAAGACACGCCGCCGGCGGCATCGACAAGCGCCCGCGTATCGCCCACCGGAAGGCGGCAGAGGTGTTCGATTGGTACGATTACCTGGTTGAGACCGCCGGGGAAGCCGAAATCGCCGCCAACCACGATTAGCAGCACCGCAATGGAAGGTCCCGGACCGACATGACCACACTCAGCCTCATCTCCCCCTGCTACAACGAGTCCGACAACATCCGTGATTTCGTCGAGGACTGGCACCGGGAACTCGCCGCGCGCATCGACGATTTCGAAATCATCATCGTGGACGACTGCTCCACCGACGCCACCCCCGATCTGCTCAAGGCGCTTCAGGCGAAATACCCGCGCCTGGAGGTGCTCACCAACGCCACCAACCGGCGCTACGGGGCGGCGGTGATGCGGGGTCTGCGCCACGCCGCCGGGCAGTACGTCATCTGGACGGACAGCGACTACTCCCACCGGCCCTCGGACTTCTGGAAGCTGTGGCGGCGGCGCGAGGCGTTCGACGGCGTCTGGGGCATCCGCCGGGTGGACCAGCGCGACAGCCTCGGCCGGATCTTCTTCACCATCGGCAATATCCTGCTCATCGGGCTGATCTTCAACATCCGGCTGAAGGACCCGAACTGCGCCTTCAAGCTGTTCCGGCGGGACGCCCTCATGCCGGTTATCGACGCCATCCGCGTCCACCCCATCATGACCACCACCAAAATCGCCATCCGGGCGCGCCAGGCCGGATTGTCCATCGAAGAGGTGCCGGTGGAGTTTCTCGAACGCACCCGGGGCCAAGGATCCATCGACGGCGTGCGCCAGATCGGTGCCGCGGTGGAAGGGGTAAGGGAACTCATGGCCTTCCGGCTACGGGGGCGATAGCCGGTGAAGACCCCGGCGAGGCATCTGATATGGCCGCTGCTGCTGGCCGCCGTTGCCATGCGGCTGGCGTTTCCCTGCGCGGACCCGCCGTTCGAGTACGGCCCCCTCAACTACACCATCACCGGCGAGTTGTTCACCTTCGAGGGCAATGCCTGGTCCCAGGACGCGCGCAACAAGGCCCTGTTCGGCGAATGGGTCATGGACAAATGGCCGACATCGCTCCTGATGCCCCTGCACAACCTGGCGAGCTATCTGTCTTTCAGCCTGTTCGGAGTCGGCCTCTGGCAGGTGCGGCTGCCGTCCATGGTCTTCGGCGTCCTCACCACGGTCCTGCTGTTCGCCGTCATGCGCCGCAGCGAAGACGACCGGACCGGTCTGATGACAGCATTTTTATGGGGGGTCAACTACCTGGCCGTCGCCCTGAACAAGACCGCTCTCATCGAATCGGGCCTTATTTTCACGACGGTGGCGGCCTTCGCCTGCTGGCACCTGGGCCGGAAAACGGCCGTGGGGCACTTGCTGTTCGGCGTGGCGGCCGTGCTCTGCGTGCTCTACAAGCCCACCGGCCTAATCATTCCCGCCACCGGTGTCTGCGTCTACCTCTCGGGGATCCTGCGGGATCGCGGCTGGCGGAACGCCGCGTGGTTCGCAGCAGGGGTCGGCCTCACCGGACTGCTGTACCTGGCGCTGTTTCATTCCAGGCTCGCCGAGATCTTCACCTTTTACAAGCTCATCGGCAACAGTTGGCGCCCGAAGACCACCATCGACGTCATTATGTCCGGGGGCACCTTCATGGTCAGCCGCTACTTCTTCATCCGGCAGCCGTTGCTGTTCATCACCGCCCTGCTCTGGCTCGGTTGGTGCCTGTCACGGCTCGCCGCCGATCCCGATGGCCCCGGGTCGCCCGCATCGCAGGCGTTGCCGTCCGGCAACGCCTGCGTCCAGGCCATCCGGCGTCTCGGTCGAGTCCTGGGCCGACTCGATCCGGCCGATCTCTACCTGGCCCTGTGGTTCCTCTTCGGGTTGGCCATGCCGCTGGTCGAGGGGGGGCAAAACCCCATGCTGCGCCGGTATATGTTTCTGCTGCCGCCCATGGCCGTCATGGGCGCCAAACTCTTGAATGCCGTCCTCGCCCCCGGAGCCGGGCCGGCCATCCACCCGCGCATGTCCCGGGCGGTGCTCTTTCTCGTGGGCTACGTGGCCTGCTTCAGTCTGCTGCGGATGGTTTTCTTCCCGGACCTGGCCGCCTTCCGGGGCGCCCACGTCAGGCCCTTTTTCCTGGTGTTTCTCACGGCCGTTCTGGCCGGTCTGCTGTGCGGGCGGCTGGACGGCGTCGCAAGGCGGCTCTTGGGACGCCTGGCAATGCGAAAAACCGCCTTCGTGGCGGGGCTCCTCTGCCTCTATGGCCTCTTCCAGGCCGGCCAGGTCACCGCATGGGCGGCCGGTCGCCACTACACGATCTACGAAAGCAACCGGCGCCTGGCCGCTATCGACGCCCTTCAGTCCCCCGTGATCATGGCCGGCAACACCCTGACCATCACCGCCAGTTTTCTCTCCGGCTACCGCACCCTAGTCGTGGGCAGCCCGCCCGCCTACATGAACTGGCGGCAGATCCTCGAGTCGCCGCAGATCGAATACTACCTGCTCAACCGCGCCCCTTACATGGAGGACAATCCCATCATGATGCCGTTTCTCACCCGGTACCCGAACGCAGTGCCCGTGGCAGAGGTGATCGTGGGCCGCCGGAAAGCGACCATCTACCGAAAGGTTGCGACCGCCCCGTGAACCGGCGAACCCATTGTCCCCTGTGCGCCGGGACCCGGCTCCGGGACCACCTGGTGGACTGGCAGCAAAACCGCTACCAGCGCTGCGCCGACTGCGGCATGGTGATCCAGAATCCCCACTGCCCGGACATCGACTACGACGACGGCTACTGGGGCGTCGTTACCGACCCCGACGGCATGCGCCGGGACCTGTTGAAGGAACGCCGCCGGCGACTGAAAAACTGGTACGGGGCCGTCCCGGAGGTGATCGACCAGCTGCCAGACGCCCGGATCCTTGACATCGGGTGCGGCCCGGGGCACCTGCTGAGCGCCGTCTCGAATCGCCATGAAAAAACAGCCCTGGAAGTCTCCTCGCGGTGCGTCGAGCACATCCGGCGGCAGTATCCGGAAATCCGGGTAAAGAACGCCACCCTGGAAACGTGCGCCTTCGCTCCGGATTCTTTCGACGTCGTCTTGTTCTACCACGTCATCGAACACCTGACGGACCCCCTGGCGGCCCTTCAGGCCATCCACCGTCTGCTCAAAGACGGGGGGTTGCTCATCGTCGGCACGCCCAACATCAGCGGTTTCTGCGCCCGGCGCTTCCGAGGCAACTTCAGGCTGCTGGGCCGGCCGCACCTGACCCTGTTCGACGAGACCACTCTGACCCGGATCCTGCACCGAACCGGGTTTGTGGTGACGGCCAAGGAGTTCCCCTTCTTCCGAACGGACTACTTCACCGTGAAGAACCTCCTCCGCCTGTGGAACCCCCGCCGGCTGTCTCCCCCGTTCTACAAGAATGTCATAACCTTTTACGCGCGTAAAAAAGCGCTTCCGGAGGGCCGTCGTGGATAGACGGCAGGACCGCCCGGACCCGCTTCCCCCGGCCCTGATCCTGGCCGGCGGACTCGGCACCCGTCTGAGGCCGGTGGTGAGCGATCTCCCCAAGCCCATGGCACCCGCCGGCGGCAAGCCCTTCCTCGAGCACCTGCTCCGGTGGCTCGGCGGTCAAGGCATTGGCCGGGCCGTCCTCCTAGTGCACTACATGGGCGCAGCAATCGAGACGCACTTCGGCAACGGCGCACGCTGGGGCATCACCATCGACACCGTGCACGAGCCGGAAGCGCTGGGCACAGGCGGGGCCGTGGTCCATGCGGTGACGCAGTTGGGCCTCGATGGCCCGTTTTTCCTCCTCAACGGGGACTCCTTCATCGATGTCGACCTCGACGATTTCCACCGGTCCATCCCGGACGGCGAAAACGGCATGGTGCTGACCCACCGGTCCACCCCAGGCAAGTACGGCATCGTCGAAATGGACCCTGACGGCCGCATTACCCGGTTCGCGGAAAAAGGGTCGCGCATCGGCCGCGGCCTAGTCAACGCGGGCTGCTATTTTCTCCAGCCCGGCCTGTTCCAGGGCCGCCCGCCGATTCCCTGCGCCATCGAAACCGACCTGTTCCCGGAATGGATCGCGGCGGGCACGCCCATCCGCGGCTATCCGTGCGACGGCTTTTTCATCGACATCGGCACGCCGGACGACTACCGGCGCTTTCAATCCCATGTCGAGAAGGGGGCAACGGCATGACGACCCTGCTGGCGCTGATTCCCGCCCGGGGCGGATCCAAAGGGGTCCCCCGCAAGAACATCAAGCCCATGGCCGGCCGCCCGCTCATCCACTATACCATCCAAGCGGCCCTGGCCTCGCCGGTGGTGACCCGCATCATCGTCTCCACCGAGGACGAGGAAATCGCGGCCATCGCCACCGGCCTCGGGGCAGAGGTGCCGTTCCGGCGCCCCATAGCACTGGCCCTCGATCACGTGCTCGATTTTCCCGTGGCCGCCCATTGCCTGGACTATCTGCGCAACGTCGAAGGATGGACACCGGACTTCTTGGTGTTTCTGCGGCCCACCATGCCATTGCGAAAGCCGGGCGAGATCGAGGCGGCCTACGACATCATCCGACGGCACCCGGACATCGATTCGGTACGCACCACCCGCCCCGTCCCCTACCCTCCGTATTGGATGAAAAAAATCGATGACGACGGCCGCTTGTCGCCATTCATGGATGCGGTGGCGCCGTACCAGTACACCCGCCGCCAGGGCCTGCCCCGGACCGTGATGTGCGACGGCTATGTCGATCTGAGTCGGGTGTCCGCCATCCGGCGCTTCAACCAGGTGGTAGGCGGCAACATCTATGCCCTGTACCGTGAGGACGTGCCCTTTTACGACATCGACACCCAAGAGGACTGGGACTACTGTGAGTACGTCATGGAGCGCCTGAGAATACAGGGAAAGGAATAGCGGCATGCAATTCAACCATCAATTCAACATCGGAAACCGACTCGTGGGAAAGGGCGCACCTGTGTTTATCATCGCGGAAGCCGGCGTCAACCACAACGGCGATATGGACCTTGCCCGGGCTCTGATCGACGCTGCGGCCGATGCCGGTGCGGATGCCGTAAAATTCCAGACGTTCCAGGCACACAAGCTCAACACCCGGAGTGCGCCCAAAAGCTCCTACCATCTGCGCACCACACCCAGCGATGAAGAACAATCCTGGTTCGAACTGCTGCGCACCCAGGAGCTGAGCCGCGGTATGCACCTTGAGATCATCACCCACTGCAGCAAACGCGGCATCATGTTCCTGAGCACCCCTTACGATCCGGACGCCGCCGACCTGCTGGCCGATCTGAATGTGCCGGCCTTCAAAGTGGCGAGCACGGACGCCAACAACTATCCGTTTTTGAAACACTTGGCCAAGTTCGCCCGCCCCATCCTGCTGTCCACTGCCATGTGCACCCTCGAGGAGGTCCGCCGGGCGATAGAGACCATCCATCAAACGGGAAACCGCGACCTGGTGGTGCTCCACTGCACGGCGAACTACCCGTGCGTCATCGAAAACACTAATCTGCTGGCGATGAAGCAGATGGCCGCGGCATTCGACGTCGCGGTGGGATACTCTGACCACAACCTGTCCCACATCAACCCCATCGCTGCGGTTGCGCTTGGCGCCACGGTCATCGAGAAGCACTTCACGCTTTCCAAGGATTTGCCGGGCCCGGACCACCAGGCCTCCCTGACCCCCGGGGCGCTGGCCCGCATGGTGCGCGATGTCCGGGACGCGGAAAAGGCCCTGGGGAACGGGTCGAAGGCGCCCCTGCCCTGCGAACAGGAGAACCGCCGCAAGTTGCGCAAAAGCATCGTGGCGGGGCGGTTCATCACGAAAGGCGAAACCATCAAGGCCGCCATGATCGCCTTCAAGCGGCCGGGGACGGGCATCCCGCCCGGCGAATGGAACCGGGTCGCCGGAGCGGCGGCGGCATGTGACATCCCCGAAGACACGCTGATTACCGATGCCATGATCACCCGACATCCGGAGAACGGCCATGGGCACTGAGAAACGCAGCGGCTACCTCATCATCGGCGGCGGCGGGTTCGGCCAGGAACTCTACGGATTGCTGAGCGAAACCGGTTGGCCCGTCGCCGGCTTTGTGGACACCCATGAAACCGAGGTCATTCGGAGCACCGGCCGCCCCTACCTGGGCACCGACGATGAACTCGAGCGGTTGAGAAGCCGGTGCACCGGCGCCTTCATCGCCCTGGGCGCCCTGGAAAAACGACACCGGATTTTCGAACATTTGAAAGCGCTCGATTACGCCGTGCCCCGGTTCATCCATCCTCGGGCCTACGTGTCCGGGACAGCTGCGGTTCAGGACGGCGCGCTCGTTTATCCCCACGCGACCCTTCACCACAACGTCGGCGTGGGCCGGTGCGTGCTGGTCAATTCCAACGTTAGTGTCGGCCACGACACCATCTGCGGCGATTTCACCACGTTGAACCCCAACGCCGCCGTCGCCGGGCGTGTGGCCATCGGCAGCCGCGTCATGGTGGGCATGGGCGCCGCCATCATCGAGAACCTGAGCGTCTGCGACGACGCGGTCATAGGCGCCGGGGCCGTCGTGGCCGCCGCTATCACGACCCCGGGTGTATACGTGGGCGTCCCAGCCCGGAAACGACAATGAACCCCCTTTACGTATCCACGACATTCCTTGAAGGCGACGGCACCAGCATCGCCACAGCGCTGGCGCGCCTCTCGGAGGTCGCCGCCGATGGTGTCGAATTGGGATCGACCCATCGACCGGACCCGCGGTTCCTGGAAATCGTACAGGAATCGTCCTGGGAGAGAATCCTCGTCCACAATTACTGCCCCCCGGCGGACATCCCCATGGTCGTCAACATCGCCTCGCTGGACCCTCGAATCGCCGGGGAAAGCATCGTCCACATCAAACGATGCATCGATTTCGCCGTCCGGGTGGGCGCCCGGTTGTATACGCTCCACCCGGGGTTCATGGTGGAGCCGGATCGACCGGGCAGTACCACCGCAAATTACGACTTCGTCTTCTCGTCGGCCCGCTATGACCATCAGGCGGCATGGGACCGGATGGCCGCATCCCTGGAGGAGATTCTGCACCACGCCGCGGCCCGCGGCGTGCCCGTCGCCCTTGAAAGTGCTGGCTCCATGCGGCATCCGGACAAGCTCCTGCTGCAGCGCCCCGAGGAATTCGCCGAGTTGCGGCGCCGTTTCGGCGGCGAAATCGGCATCAACCTGAATCTATCCCACACCGTTCTGGCATCGCGGGCCGGCCGATTTTCCGCAACGGATCTGATCGCGGAGATCGCGCCGCTGATCCGGGCCGTCGAGGTGAGCCATTGTGATCTCGTGGACGACCAGCACAGGGCCCTGGTACCGGATTCATTCGTCTTCGACTACCTGCCCTGTCTTCCGGACACCGTCCCCCTGATCCTTGAGCTGCGAAACGTGGACACGGTCGATTTGAAGTACAGCCTTGGACTGTTGCGGGCTGAAATGAAATGACGACGTCTCCCCTGACATCGATGCGTGACAGACTGAACAATGCCGACCGCGCCCTGCTGGCCAACGTCCCGGATCGCTATCTAACGCCGGTGAAGCTGGAAAACTTCATTCTGGCCCGAAACGAGGAGCGCCGCAAGAAAACCGTGCTGACCGCCGCGCCCTACCACCTGGTGGTAGAGCCCACCAATGCCTGCAATCTCCGGTGCCCCCTGTGTCCCACCGGCAGTGGCGTTGCCTCGCGGAAAACCGGGCGCATGTCCATGGCTAAGTTCAAGAATCTCGTCGCCGCGTTGGAGACGACCACTATCGAGCTGTACCTGCAAAACTGGGGGGAGTCGACCCTGCTGCCCGATTTGCCGGAAATGATCCGATACTCAGCGGGTATGGGACTCTGGACGCATCTATCCTCCAACTTCTCGATCCGTTATCCATCGGGATATCTTGAAGACCTCGTGACCAGCGGGCTCTCCTTTCTTACGGTCGATGTGGACGGCTTGTCCCAGGACGTCTACGAATGCTATCGCCGTGGTGGCCGTCTGGCCAGGGTCATCGAGAACCTTCGGTCGGCCGTGCAGGTGAAACGGTCCCGGGGACTTAGCGAACCGCAAATCACTGCCACCATGATCGCCATGCGCCACAACGAACACCAGTTGGCCGACTTCGCCGACTTCTGCGGCCAGCTGGGCGTGGACGCCGGTTCGGTGGGCAAGCTGCAGATCAACCCGAACGTTACCGCGTCGTGGCTGCCCGAAAACCCGGATCACGTATACCGAACGTACCGGGGCGGCGTGCAGAGTGCGCCCTGCCACTGGCCCTGGAGCGGCCTGGTAATTAATTGGGACGGCGGCGTGTCGCCCTGCTGCATCATCGAAGACTGTCGCGCAGATTTCGGCAATGTGTTTCAAACCCCGCTTCACGAACTGTGGAACAACACCTGTTTCCAGTCGGCCAGAGCCCAATTCGCCGCCCCGGCCGCCACCCTCCCCAGAACCATCTGTAACCTCTGTAAAAACGACACTCATCATCCGCGTCTGCCGAGAGCGGGCGACACCTTCGCCATCACGCTTTAAGGAGAAACGCCCGAATTGGAATTCGCCGAATACGCACCCTATTTGGGGGACAAAACCGACTGTCATTTCTGCGGCGAACGAACGCGGCTGTCCCATTGGGGTGACCGGGGGATCTTCCGCCTCGAACGATGCGAGCAGTGTGGCCTCGTGTTCATCAATCCCCGGCTGAACGCCACCGGTCTGGGCCGGTTTTACGCCACCTATTTCGCCAACCGGTCCGAGGATCGGGAGATGAGCCGAAAACGGGAGGAGATGTACCGGTTGGAGTCCGCATTTCTTCTCGATCATGTCCAATGGCACCGACGCATGCTCGACATCGGCTGCGGCGGCGGCCATTTTCTCGCCGCCTTTCCCGACCGGTTTCTGAAAATCGCCACCGAAATCGATTCAGTGGCAGCGGCCTACGCGTCCCGCCACTACGGCTTCAAATGCTATGTCGGTGACTTTCAGGACCTCGAGATCGAAGAGGCCCCTCTGGATGTCATCATGCTCCGGGGGGTGATCGAGCACTTCACCAACCCGGGGACGGTGCTGGAAAAAGCGGCGGCCCTGCTGGCCCCCGGCGGTTTCTTGTTCATCTCATCGACGCCGAATCTCGACAGCGTCTGCGCGGAGGTTTTCCGCGGCATGTGGAACATGGTCGGGCCGGATCATCTATACTACTTCAACGAGCGGCTCCTCACGCACTGCTTGTCTAAGAGCGGACTCACGCTGGTCGACCGACATCATTTTTATGAAGAGACCCCTTATGCTGATCTTGCCGATGACTATTTGAGGATAGAGGAAGCCATCCGTGAAATGCGCAACGGCGGGTCACCGACACGCGTCTCTCCCCCATTCTGGGGCAACATGTTGACACTGTTGTATCGGAAATCGAAACGGCCATCGGATTCCTTATGAAAAAATTGTCCCCAACCCAATCCTTTCTGCTGCCGGAGACAGCCACCGTCAAAGCGGCCGATGCATGCATCCGGGGAAACGCCCCTGCCATCGTCTTTGTCACCGAAGCGGACGGACGCGTCATCGGGTCTGTGACCGACGGTGACATCTGCCGTTTTGCCGACGCCGGGGGCAGGCTTGACGAGAACATTCGAAAATGCATGTGCAGCACACCGGTGACGGTACAAAACGACAGCAGCCGGCGGGATGTCCTTCGCCTGTTCGATCAGAAAATCCTTGCCATACCGGAAGTCGACAAAGCAGGACGGCTCCAGTCGGTGATCACATCGGATAACTATGGTTTCCCGCGCCACCGCCGTGTGATGGCCCGGGCGAAAGCACCGGTTCGGATCAGTTTTGCCGGCGGTGGCACCGACCTGACCCATTATTTTAAAGAAAACACAGGATCGGTGCTCAGCACCACCATCCAGTTGTACGGCCACGCGACGCTCACCAAGCGCCCCGACCGCCGGATCGTGTTGTATTCTGGCGATTTTGACATCAGGGAAGATTTCGAAAGTATCGATCAAATTCTCGCGGCAGCGCTCAGCGGCCGGCTCGGCCTCCTCAAGGCGATCATCAAGCTGCTGCGGCCGGCTTTCGGATTCGAACTGATCACCTACAGCGACGTGCCACCCGGTTCGGGTCTCGGTGGATCGGCGGCCATCGCCGCGGCGGTCATCGGCTGCTTCAACGAATTTCGCGAAGACGCCCTGAGCGCCTATGAGATCGCAGAACTCGCCTTTCAGGCCGAACGCATCGAGCTTGGGGTGCAGGGGGGATGGCAGGACCAGTATGCCAGTGTCTTCGGCGGGTTCAATTACATTGAGTTCACGGACCACGAAACCCTCGTTCACCCCCTACGCATCAACCCTGCCACCTGGAACGAACTGGAGTCCAATCTGCTGATCTGTTTCACTGGCAGAAGCCGGGACTCCGGCCGGATCCATGCCGACCAGAAAAAAACCTTCGAAACGGACCGATCGATGAGCGCAGTCATGGATCAGACCAAAGACATCACCCAGGGCATCAAGAAGGCCCTGCTGCACGGCGACCTCGACGTTTTTGCCAACCTGCTGGAAACCGGATGGCTGCTCAAGTGCCGGTATGCGCCCTCCATCTGTGATTCGGGACTCGCTGATATCTACCAAAAGGCCAAGGACGGCGGTGCCGTTTCAGGCAAACTCATGGGGGCCGGCGGGGGCGGCTTCTTTCTTTTTTATGTCACGCCCTTCAACCGGGTGCGCCTTCGGCAGGTACTGGCTGAAAACGGGCTACGTACCGAGACGGTTGCCTTCGACAAGGCGGGTCTCCGCTCTTGGGTCGTACGATGCCACACCGCCCCCGAAATACACGTCAAGAATTAACCCAGCGATTTTCCCTGACCTTCAATAGACGGGCAAGGCACGACTCCGGCGCCTTGCCCCACTGCAACGGTAGACACACCATGGCGAAAATTTTACTCCTGAACCCGACCTACCGCGGCCGCGCCGACCAAAAGAGCATACCCCATGGGCTGCTGGCGGTTGGTTCCGTGCTCAGAAACAACGGTCACCAGATACGTTTGATCGATTTTCACCTGGAAGGCGACTCGCCCGAAACGGCCTTCAAAAAGATTGCAGCGACGTCTTTCGATATCGTCGGCATCAGCGGCATATCGACGTCCTATTACTTCTGGAAAGCATTCGTCAGAATCTTTCGCGAACGCTTGGGCCGGACGATCCCCATCATGGCTGGCGGATCGGTTGCCGCCACCATGCCGGTAACATTTCTCGACAATGTTCCGGTAGATGCCGTTTGCACCGGAGACGGCGAGCCGACGGTCAACGCGCTGGTCGATGCACTGCTGCAGGGAACACCATTGGATACGGTCCAGGGCATCGCATTTAAACGGGACGCGGAGGTCATTGTCAGACCCGGTTTGCACGTGGTCGATATGGATGCGGAAGTGCCACTGCCCGCTTATGATCTCATCGACATGCCCCGGTATCGATGGAAAAGCTGGGACCAGGACAAAGAGATACTTGAAATCGTAATGTTTTCCAGTCGGGGATGCCCGTATGCCTGTTTCTTTTGCTCCAGAAATTTCGGCCGGCGTTTCACTCAGCACACCGTAGGATCGGTCATCGCGCATATCAGGCACGTCGTCTCACGCTTCAGGCCCGAGCGCCTCTGTTTTTCAGACGAGCTTTTCACCTTCGATCGCAAATGGGTCCTCGATTTTCTGTCTCAGTTCAAGGCGCTGGACCTGGGCGTCCCCTTTCGCATCAATTCCAGGGTAAATACCGTGGATCGGGAGATCCTACAGGCGCTGAAAGACGCCAACTGCTCCGATATCGGTTTCGGCATTGAAAGCGGTAGCGATGTGATTCTCAAGGAGATGAACAAAAAGGTTTCCGCCGCCCAAAACCTCGCGGCGCTGAAAACCTCGAAGGCGGTCGGCCTCAACGCCACCAGTACCATCGTTCTGGGGATGCCGTCAGAGACCGATCAGACCATTGACGAAACCAGACGTTTTCTCATTGAAGCCGACACGAGAATCTTCGGCTGTTTCTTCGCGACGGCCTACCCGGGATCCGATCTGTTCGATTATGCCATCGCCAAGGGCTACATCCAGGACGTCGACAGCTACATGCAGCACGTCGACAATGCCGACAACCTAGTGGTGAACTATACCCGATTCACCGATGAGGAATTGAAGTCGAAGATGATATGGCTCAAACGTGATGTGGCCTATGCCTGGCATCGAAAACGAGGGTGGGCGTCGGTCATCCGGTATCGGCTCAGGCCATTGTTCACAGCGGCAGCCATCCTCCGGAACGACGGCCCCTGGGTACTGGCCAGCGAAATCAAGGCCTACTTAAACCGGCTGCGCTACCATTTCGGGAAGGCAGGCGCCTGAATGCCCCCGACCGATGTGCCCAGCCGAGGACCCGTCGCGTTCATCATCCTGGACGACGACGATCAGGCGTTTTTCGATTCCTGGTGGCAGGGCGACCATGCGCGGACGCGCCGGATTCCACTGTCCTATAACGCCATACTGCAGGCGGTCTTCGAGGAAGAGCGGACGGGTTCAGCTGATGACGATGAAATGCGCACGATGTCACTGGATACCAAGACAATCTACGGACTGGCCCATGAATACCTGGCCCGGATATTCGCATCGCACCCGCTGTTTCCCGACGCCACCATCGCAGAGGCCGGTTTCCCCCTGCTCTACTACTGGTATTGCCTGTTCACGGCCATTTTCCGATTGATCCACACCCTCCGACAAGGGATCGAACAGCGTCCCGGAGATGAAGTGTTCCTCGTCAAACGGAGAAAAACCGTTGTCGTCGGCGGGTTGAGGATCGACCAGTACGCGGTGGCCTGCCTTCTTGAAGCGTATGGTCGGTCCAAAGGATGGCGGGTCCGAACCATTCAGCATGACCCGCCAGGAAGCAAGGGCACTACGGTCTACTACTACGGGAAAAAGGGCCTGCGCACCTTCCTGAAGCGGGCCATTTACTTTATCAAATGGAAATACCGTTCCCGGAGCCTCAAAGAATACCGATATATTCTGATCAACCCTTCCCATGACAATGTCATCCACTACCGCAGCCCCTACCTGAGAGACGGCCACGGGATGCCACAAGTGTATTTCGACGATGCCGTTCCGTTCTTCCATGACCTCAGGAGCATCATCCGGTTCTACTTAAACTACGGGTGTGCTTCTCGCTGGAAGATAAAGACGGATTTCACCCCGGTGCCGTATCCAATAACCATCGATGGGTTTTCATTCGACCTGTCGACGGCTTTCATCAACACGACAAGGACCTACCTTTCGGAGGTCGCCGCCAGATCGGCATGGGTGGGCCATTGGTGGTCGTGCCTGCCGAAGCATACACCCATCAAGGCGATCGTTTTCAGTCTCTCGCCGGTGTTTCTCGATTCCTACTGCCTGATCGACACCATCAAAAAAAACGGCGGCAAAGTGATCACCTGGCAACACGGCGGATTTTTTGGCTATGCGGACCATCCAATTTATCGGATCACCGATTATGGGCCGAGCGACATTTTCCTGACCTACGGCCAAGGACATCCCCTCACCGATGCCTGGCGTTGTTACGACGGCGGCTGCAAACGCGTACCTGTGGGCACTAACAACCTGTATCCGCGAAATGGACACCGCTCAAAGTCGGGCAGCTGTCGCGCGGCAGCATCGGAAGGTGTGTACATACCTTCCGTTATCGGAACGGTTTACACCCAAAGCCGGCCCGATTGGGACCCGGTCCGGCAGTTTTCAAATACCCGACGGCTCATCGATCTTTTCGCCACGGGCGATTTTGGCAGAATAGTGGTCAAAGGACTGTCCGGGCACCCTCCCCACCGGGCCATCGCCGCATACATCAGAAAGAAATCGATAGCGAACATCTCCTATGATGAAGTGGAAATTGGCGGGATCTATGAAAAACTGCCGCGATTCGTCCTTTTTGACGCCCCATCGACCCCACTGCTTGAGACCATGTCCCGGTTTGACGGCCCCATTTTTTTGCTTAATTGCCAGCCCTCGTGGAAGATTCATCCTGCAGCCCTGGACAGCCTGAAAAAACGGGTTTTCTACGCCGAGACGGTCGCGGCGTTCACTTCTCAATTCAAGAAGTTCGAGGCTTCAGGGGAAACGATCGGCCGCCATCCTGCGGATGATGAGTTTCTTCGTCGATATGCGGCCCCCTTCTGCCTTGACCGGTACAACGCGATTATCTCCCAGGTGACTCGCCGCCATGCCCACCATTGAGCGGCTAAGCCGCAATCTTCAGTTTTCGTTTTACTTAAAGGCGGCCAGCACATTGAGCCATCTTTTTCTGCTGCCCTTTATTTTGCACCGGGTGGATGCGTCGCTGTACGGTGTCAATGCATTGTTGATCTCCATCGTCAGCTATTTCTACTATCTGGATTTCGGTTTCAACACCGGTCTGAGTCGATACACGGCTAAATTCAGCGGTGAAAACAAAGAAGAAGATCTGGTCAATCTGTTCAACCTGGGGATCCGGATCTTCTTTGTCATCGCCATCGTGGCCATTGTCAGCTTGATCGGGATCGCCCCTTTCTTCCCTCATATTTTTGACATCCACGGCGACCTAGCCCAAGACAGCCGGCGTTTGATCTATGTCTACGCCGCGTCCTCCTTTTTCCTGCTCCTCGGCGTTGTCTTCAAATGCGTACTGAACGGTATCCAGCGAGAAGATGTCATCCACAAGATCGACTTGGTTCTGGTGCTGGTCAACATTCCCCTTGCCATTTTCATATTGACCCGGTTTCGATCCTACCTGATTTACATCACGGTCTTTCAGGGCTTTACCATTCTGGCATCCGGCGCTGCCATCTACACCGTTTTCCGAATTCTTCCGTTTCTAAAAATCCATTTCCGGTCGATTCCAAAGGCCTTCTACAGAGACATCATGTCGTTCAGCGGCTATTATTTTCTCGCCGGCATCTGCGGACTCATCATCTTTCAAATCGACAATTTCGTGATTGGTGCGTTTCTCAGTGTCTCCACCATCACCGCCTATTCAATAGCCTTTGTGATCCATCAGCAAATACGCAGTCTCAACGGAATGCTGGCCAACCCGATCTATTATATCCTCACCAGCCGTTTCGCCACCCACAGCAAAGAGGACGTCGACGGCATCATCATGGACACGGCACGGATGCACATCGGTATCCTCATTCCCATACTCGTCATCGTTTTCGTCAACACGGATATGTTCATCATCGCATGGGTCGGTGAAGCGTTCACCCACGCCATCACTCCGGCAAGAATCCTGATCAGTTATTTTTTTGTCAACATCGTCACCGCCGTTCTGACGGAGGCGGTGGTCGGCGGCCAAGGCAAGGTGAAGGAGATCCTACGGATCAACGGCTTCGTCGCTTTTTGCAATTTAGTGCTCAGTCTGGCCCTCGTTAAACCGATGGGGTTGAACGGTGTGGCCCTCGGGACCGCCGCGCCGTGGATTGTCGCCGGGGTGTTTTACCTGAAATTGTTCTGCAACCACTTGGCGATACCCCTGGCCGAGTTCTATAAAAAAGCCATTAGGCCCAATCTTCCCCATATCGGCGTATCAGTGGCACTGGCCATCGTCATCCGGGGCATCATGAACGCCCCCGGCCTGTTCGAAGTGCTCGGTTGCATGGGGCTTGCCTACATGTTGACAATGGGATTCGCGTTCATTCTGCTGGAAGCCGACAAGAAATCACTCGTACTGGAAATCATCCGAATCCGACTGTGATCCCCCGCATCGGACAAGACCGCACCGCTGCGGCAGCGCTATCAAACGACAGACATATGAACCCTCAATCACCATACATCGGCGGCGACATCCGTCTGCGGTGCGTCCGTTGCGCCTCAGTCGACCTGCGCCACGAGGGGCGGCAACTGCGATGCGCCGCCTGCTCGGCGCGCTACCCCGTAAACCGGGGAGTTCCCTGCTTCATGGACCCGTCACGGTACTGGGGCAACCTGCCGCGGGAGCAGATGGCCGACATCGTCGATCATGCCGAGCGCCACGGGTTCGAAGACGCCTGCCGCCACGTCATTCCCGAGTATGTCCAGGCCCATCTGAAGACCCCTGGAAGGGACGACGGTCGTTTTTTTCTGCCCATCGGTCCCACGGCACGCGTGCTCGATCTGGGCTGCATGTGGGGCGCGCTTACCCTTTCCCTCGCACGCTACGCCGGTCAGGTGGTCGGCATCGATCAGACCCGGGAGGTCCTCGAACTGGCGGCGATACGAGGCCGCGACCAGAACCTGAACAATCTCATTTTTCTAGGGGGAGAGGCGACCCGTCTCCCCGTGGATGACAAGCAGTTTGACGTGGTGATCCTAAACGGGGTCCTCGAGTGGATCGGTCTTGAAGACCCTTATGTCTGTGAAATCCACTGGGGGAAAAAGCAGGCCATTACCGACAGCGCATCGCGCTCCCCACGGGAGCTGCAGGTCGCGTGTCTAAAAGAAGTTTTCAGGGTCCTCAAACCGGGGGGCACCCTCTACCTGGCCATCGAAAACCGCTACAGCTTCATGTATTTCGCCGGACGACCGGACGACCACTCGGGCCTGCGCTTCAACAGCCTGATGCCCCGCGCCGTGGCGGACCGGTACAGCCGGATGCGCCTCGGCCAGCCCTACCGGGCATACACATACTCCCGCGCCGGGCTGGCCGCACTGCTCTCCGAAGCCGGATTGAGGCACGTGGGCACCCACACCGGCATGAACTCATATGCAGAGCCGCTGGCGATCTTTCCACTCACGACCCCCATGCTCCGCTACTACTACGACAATCACTGGGTCGACCGCTTCCCCCCATTTCGTCACCGGTTCTTCAGGCTGATCTACCTACTCCTGCTGGCCTCAGGCCTCGCGAGGATCACCCCCCATGCCTTTATTCTGACGGCACGGCGTCCCGGGACGACCGATGCCGATGCCGACCTCACCCTGGAGTCATTGCTCGGCAAACACTGGGAGATGCTCTACCCCGGCATGGCGAAACCCCGCTCACTGGGAATCATGAAAATCGATGGTCGGCAGGAAGAAGCAGCTCCCGTTTCCTTTATCGTTTTCTCGAACGGGCGTCCATTCGCACCAATAGGATATGTAAAACTGGCACGAAACACTTTGTGCAGGGCCAATTTGGCACGAGAGGCAAAGATTTATCGCGACATATCCATGCGCCAGGATACCGCCTTGCTGCCCCGGCAATTCTTCGCCGGTCAAAAGGGGCAGTACTATATCGTTACACGCCCCTTTGTCGGTGGGAAAAAATTTAAATTCCCGAACCGGGGGGACCGCCGGCTGGACGGTCGGAGGAGCCAATCGTTGAACCGGTACCTGTCCAGTGCCGTCTCCTGGTTGTGCGCGCTGTTCGCGACATCCGATCCGCAAAGCATCTCCTTTGACCGCTTCTACGACGACTTTGTAATCAAACGCCTCGCCGCCTTTTCCGGCGTGTTTCCCACGGAGACCCTGCCCCCGGAGCTGCTGTCGGCCTACCGGCAGCGCCTGGCGCAGGTTGCCCCGGCCAGCATCCCTTTGGGCATGCTTCACGGGGATTTCAACTGCTACAATCTGTTGATGACCGGCAACCGTTTGCACGTTGTCGATTTTGAATACGGCGAAAGTCGGTCGTTTCCGGTGTTCGATTTTTTGAACCTCTGCCTGCAAACCATCATTGACATCACCCAACCGTCCCTGGCTCCGTTTCTGTCCGGTCCAGTCGACACCCCGCATTGCACCGCTCGCCCGTCAGCGAAGTTTTTTGGTCCCATCGTCGATTTTATCCGATCCGGCGAGGCTCATACGACTCGGCTGCTGTATCCCCACCTGGCATCCTACTGCCGCAGCATGGGGTTGAAACCCGAATTCATCCTGCGCGCCGCACCGGTGTTCATCCTCGACCTATTGCACCGGGAGTACGGCGATCATGAATTTCATCTGCGGTCCCGGCCCCTTTTCCGCCATCTGGTGTCGGAAGTTTCCCGCGGCGATCGTCACCGTGCCGGCGAGGTCAATGATGCCCCTTGATCTACTGAAAAACATCTTCCGGCCCTTCGTCTTCAAAAAACGGCACCGAAAGGCAATCCTGCGGGACATGCGTCGATACAACATGGTGACGGGATCAGGGGAAGCGTACTACTTCACTCAGTACATGAACGTCCTCGAACCCGTTCTGGGTGACGACCTGACCGGCGCAACGATACTCGATCTCGGGTGCGGTCAGGGACGGTTCGCCATACCCATGGCAAAACGGGGGGCATCGTTGCACGCCGTCGACATCTCTCCCGATGCCATTGCGTTCGCCAGGCAATATGCATCGGAACACAAAGTCAGCGATGGCATTCAGTTCGCCAATTGCGCCTTTGATGATTTTTTCCGGGGATGTCGTGACCGATTCGATTTCGTCCTGTGCATCGAGGCCCTCTATATGGACCCGGACTATCTTCGCACCCTGTCGAATATCAGCCGGCATCTCAAAACGGGCGGAAAGGCCATTATAGGCCTCAGACCGAGACTGTACGACGTACTCGACAAAGTCTACCATAAAGACTTTGACGGCGCCCATGCAGTCTTGAACGCAGCGGCTTCTGCGGACCGTCCCTATCGCCTCAAGCCTTTCAACAGCCACACGGCCGACGAGTCGAAGCGGCTGATCGCAGCCCACGGGCTCCGCATCGACCGGTTTTTCGGCATCGGGGCCTTGTCCGGCCTGGATGGGGATCCCTTTTCGCAAATCTGCCACCCCGGCGCCCTCGATCCCGCCGATGCCGATCGTCTGCAGGCCCTGGAGCAATCCGTCGGGACGACCTTCTATGAGTTCTGCCGATATTTTTTGATTGTCGCCGGAAAACCGTAGACGCATTTCATGGATACCGGCCGCACGCGCCAAGGAACCGGAGTCCACCCCGAAAACCGTAACTGGAGGTATGGCGAGCAATGATACCTGTTTCCAAACCATCGTTGGGAAAGGCCGAACTGGCCGCCGTGGAAAAGATTTTCGATAGCGGCTGGCTGGGGATGGGAAGCGCCACCGCCGCATTCGAAAAAAAAGTCGAAGACTTCATCGGCGTGCCTCAGGTGGTGGCCGTCAATACCGGCACCTCTGCCCTGCATATCGCCCTGGACTGCTTCGATATCGGCCCCGGCGACGAAGTCATCGTTCCGTCGATGACCTATGCTGCGTGCGTTCAAGCCATCATTGCCACCGGTGCACGCCCGGTTTTTTGCGAATGCACCAGCGCCTCGCTGCTTATCGATATCGAAGACGTACGCCGAAAAATAACCCCGCAGGCCAAAGCCATCATGCCGGTGCACTACTGCGGCCAACCATGTGACATGGATGCACTGCTGGATCTTGCGGGCCGACACGACCTGCACATCATCGAAGACGCGGCGCACGCATTCGGTTCGTCGTACAAAGGAAAGAAGATCGGCAGTTTCGGCCATGCCACCTGCTTCAGTTTCGATCCCATCAAAACCATCACCTGCGGCGAAGGCGGGGCGGTTGCCCTTCAGGATGGGCGCATCGCCGAAAAAATCCGTCGCAAGCGGATCCTTGGCATCGACACGGAAACCTGGCACCGTTACAGGAACAAGCGGAACTGGTCATATGCCGTGACGATGGGCGGTTTCCGTTACCACATGCCGAACATCAACGCCGCCATCGGCATCATCCAACTCGATAAAATCCATATGTTCATTGAAAAACGGCGCGCCATCTGCCTCGATTACGACTGTCACTTCTCAGGCCTGCGCACCGTCGCGCCGCTGGAGGTCGATTATGCGGCCACGGTGCCCTTCATGTATATCGTCAAAGTCTTTGACGGCCGGCGGCAAGAGTTCATCTCCCTTCTCAAGGAACGGGGCGTCGATACCGGCATCCACTACATCCCCAATCATGTCCACCCCTATTTTTCAGATTTTCTCCGCGGAACGCTGCCGGTGACAGATGAAATCGGTGAACAGATCGTCACCCTGCCCCTTTACTATGACATGACCACCGATGATGTGCGCCGCGTCATCGATGCCGTATGTGAATTCGAGGGCGTATCGTGACGGACGCCGCCACAACCGCCGGGAACACCGCAGCCCCGGAGGCATCGCCGCCGCGTATCAGCATCAATCTGTGCTGTTACAACGGTGAGGCATACCTTGAGGAAACCCTGGGCAGCATCGTGGCCCAAACGTTCACCAATTGGGAACTGGTGGTCATCGACGACGGCTCCACGGACGGAACGGGCGGCATCGTCCAGCGGTACCAAAAAAGCGGCTGGCCGATCACGTATCATTATCAGAAAAACGCCGGACTCGGTGCTGCGCGCAACAAGGCGATCGCACTCTCGCGGGCGCCCTTTATCGCCTTTATCGATCAGGATGATCTCTGGCTTCCGGAAAAACTGGAGCGGCAATCGCCCCTGTTCGACGACCCTGAGGTGGGGCTGGTGTTTTGCGACACCATCTTTTTCAACAACCGGGGCGACACCCAGCGCTTTTACGGAAGCGCCCGGCCCCACACCGGCTACTGTTTCAACCGGTTGCTTTCCCATTACGCCCTGTCCCTTGAAACCGTGGTCATCCGGCGAACAGCCCTGGGCGATCCCGACAACTGGTTCGACATACGGTTCAACATGATCGAGGAAGCCGATCTTTTTCGCCGAATCGGTTATCGCTGGAAACTCGCCATGGTGGATCGGCCCCTGGCGAAATGGCGGGTCCACGCTGACAGTTGGTCCTGGCGCAAAGGGTATTTGATGGTCGCAGAGACAGATCAGATGCTAGCGCGTTTCAAAAAAATGATACCGGAGTTTGAAAGTCGATATCATAACGAAATCGCCATCCTAAGGCGCAACACGGCAAAGGATGCCGCATTTTACCTCTGGAAACAGGGCCGCGGCGCACAAGGCCGCCGCCTGCTGCGCCCCTATCGGACAACGAACCGCCGCATTCTCCTACTGTATGTGCTGTCCGCCTTTCCGGCCGATTGGGTGCTTGGCCTGCAACGGTTGTTCAGGCGCCAGATTGTAACTCCGTGAACCGATTGTCGCGTCATTTCTGATGATCTTTTCGAACCCGTCCCTCGAATTCAAGGTCTTTTTGGCGGCTCTGGCGCGACCTCGCCCGGTCCACCCAGACCCCGGCGTCATCGCCTACGGGTATGCGCGCCAGGCCCTCGAAGATGCCTTCCGAATCCTCGGGCTCAAAAAGGGCGACTGCATTCTCTTTCCCGATTATATCTGCGACGTGACCATGGCCCCCTGCCGCGCAGCGGGCCTTAGGGTGCGCACCTATCCACTGGGCCCGGATTTCAGCCCGGTCTGGGCGGAGATCGAAGAACGGATCGACAATCGCGTGCGGGCCATCTTGACAGTCAATTTCTTCGGCTTCCCGATCGATGTAGTGCGATGCGCGGAGATCACCCGGCGCCGTGGCATCTGGTGGATCGAAGACAACGCCCACGGTTTCGGCGGATCCGTCAACGGCCGGCCACTGGGCACCTTCGGCGACGTGGGGGTCACCAGCCTTCGCAAACCCCTCCCATTGCTGAACGGCGCCTGGCTGCACATCAACAACCCGGCCGTCTTGAGATGGTCCGTAACCGATGCAGCGCACACACTGCGCGTGGTACCCGGTGTGGAAGAACTCTATCGCCTAGCCGGATATGCCCTGAGATGGTCAGGAATGCCGGTGAACCGGGTGCACCGGTCTCGCACCAACCTCATTGCCGACCCGGCAGAGAACGACCGGCGGCCGGTGGCGATGGACGCACTGTCGGCCCGCCTGTTGGATCTTTTGATGGCGGACATGGACCGGTTCAGGAAACAACGGCGGGCAGTGTACCGGGCTTGGCAGCGGTTCACCCCCAGGCACGGTCTGCGGCCAGTGTTCGATGCAATGCCCGTCGGGATCAGTCCCCTGTGCTACCCCTGCCTTGCCGAAGACATAGTTCAGCGGGACCGCTGGCTCCGGTGGGGAGAAACGAACCGGGTCGCCGTGCACACCTGGCCGAGCCTCCCCGCCCACCTGAGGGCGCCGGACGGCCCCGGCATCGCCCGCTGGCAACGGCTGCTGTGCTTTCCGGTCCACCATCAGATCCAGGCGGGCGAGGCCGTCGAAAGATTGCCGGGGCCATGAACATCACTGTGCACCACTGCGTCGACGAGGTCGAAAGACCATGGCGGTCATTTCAAGAAACCGCCGAGGGTTACGGCTTCCAGACCTTCGAGTGGGCGAACCGGTGGTATGGGACCATCGGCCGGTACCTCGGCGCCAGGCCGTGCGTCGTAATGGTGACCGACGACCAGGACGCCCCGCTGCTCCTGCTGCCCCTGGCCCTGACGCGGTCACGGGGCATCACGGTCCTGTCGTTTGCGGACGGGGGGGTGAGCGACTACAACGCGCCGCTGGTCCACCCCGGGTATGCCGACCGGATGGGCACTGGCGGCTTTTCCGCGATCTGGGACGCCGTCGAAAAACGAATGCCCCCCTGTGACGTGATTCACTTCAGCAAAATGCCCCGCAGGATCGGCGATCTGCTCAACCCCATGCTCGAGCTGTCCGTTTTTCCTTACCATGAGAACAGTTATGGACTGAGGCTGTCGGGCATGTGGGAAACCCATTACAGGACCCGTGTGAAAAAACGTATCCGCGCCGACTCCGCCAGACAGCGCCGCCGCCTGGCGGCATTGGGAGTGCTTCGGTTCGTCATTGTCGAAGACAAACCGGCAGTGCGGGTGATGACCCACCGCATGATCGCCCAGAAACGCCGTCGATACATCGAAACCGCTGCCCCGGACCTGTTTCTCCTTCCGGTCTACCGGCAGTTTTATTGCGAGGCGGCGGATGACCTTTTCGACGCGGGTAGACTTCACCTGTCGGCCCTTCTTCTTGACGACACCGTCGTGGCCACCCACTGGGGAATGGTTCACAACGGCTGCTTCTATTTCCTGCTGCCGACCTTCGAAGGGGGGCGCTGGCGCAAATTCTCCCCGGGCCGCCTGCTGCTGGAGCATCTCCTGGAATGGGCCTTTGCACATCATCTGGGCATATTCGACTTCACGATCGGGACAGAGGCTTACAAGATGGACTGGTGCGACAGGGAACTGACACTGTATGAAACCCTCCTGGTCAGATCATCCAAGGGGCATGCATACCGCTTGGGCAACATTTCCAAACGGTTCATTCGCCAGTGGCCGAAGCTGTATACGAAGTTGCGGTCGCTGCGGCAGATCGTAAAATGACACTCACCCATCCAAAAACGAAATTGAGCAACGCCGTTTATGCGTTCTGGATCCAATCCGTGATACGACGTGCAACCGCCGCCTGTCGCGGCTGCGGCGCAATCCTGATGTATCATCGGGTGCTACCCGCCGCGCGGACAGACGCCCATTGGGATTTCAACGCCGGCATCACCACCACCCTCGCGCGGTTCGACGAGCAGATGGGCCATCTGGCGCGTCACCACCGCGTGATTTCACTGGAAGATCTGCCCGCCCGGCATCGGGACCGCGGCGGTTTTTTCGTTGCTATCACCTTCGACGACGGTTACCGGGACAACTTGGTCCATGCCCTGCCCGTCCTTGAAAAATACGGACTGCCCGTTACCATCTACGTCGCCACACGGTTTCCTGACGGTGAGGACGGCATGTGGTGGTATGAACTGGCGGATATCTGCCGCAGGCAGGATGCCGTCGATTTCAGGTGGCGTGGCCGGCGGCACCGCCGACGCCTGACCTCGATGGAAGCGAAACGGCACGGGTTCCACGCGCTTCACCGCCTCGTCCTGTCCCTGCCCGATACCGACAGGGAAACGTTGATGGCCAGAATCCGCGGTACCGAGCCACCCGCGCGATATCCGGGTAACTGCCTGACTTGGGATGACATCCGGCGCCTGAGCCGTCATTCCCTGGTCACCATCGGAGCCCACACCTGCTCCCATGCCCGGTTGAGCGACCTGTCCGGCGACGCAGCGGCGCGTGAAATCCGCCTATCCAAAACCCGCATCGAAGAAGAGACCGGCCGGCGTGTGCGTCATTTTTCTTATCCATACGGCAGTTTGAACAATTTCGGCGCTCGAGACATTGAAATCGTTTCGAGGTCCGGTTTTCAAACGGCCGTCACCGGCCAGTGCGAACATGTCTCAGCCGGCCACGGCCGGTACCAACTGCCGCGCATCCCCATTCTCGACAAAGACGGGCCCCGTCGCCTGGAAGCCAAACTGTCGTCCATGAACCTATTTTACAGAGGCATCAATTTCACGAGAACAATGGTCAAAGGTTAAGATGAAGGCACTGCTCATCCATCCCCCCTGGCTCAGATTCTTCGGCGGCAGCCTGTCCATCGCCCCCATGGCCCTGAACGCCATCGCCTGCTATGTCCGGCGCGAGACCCCCCATGTCGACATCGACGTGTACAATGCCGATCACTGCGACAAGCTGGACCCACTCTTCAGCAGCCACTCCTACGCGACGCTGCACGGCCAGTATCTTAAGCGGCTGAACGATTTCAACGATCCCATCTGGCAGGCGGTGGCCCGAACGATCGACACCCTCAAACCGGATGTCGTCGGTATCAGTGCGATGACCGCCTCTTTCCCGTCGGCCCTGAATGTCGCCCGCATTGTCAAGAACATCGACCCGGGCATCCAGGTGCTCATGGGCGGCAAGCACCCGTCGGCCCTGCCGGTGGCCACATTACAGCACCTCGCGATCGATGTGGTGGCCATCGGCGAGGGGGAGGAAACCTTCAAGGAACTGCTGGAACACGGTCACGACCGCCACAGGGTCCACGGCATCGCCTTTCGGGACGGCGACGGCGGTATCGTCAGAACCCCCGCCCGGCCCCCTGTCGCCGATATCAACACCCTCCCCATCCCGGTCTTCAAATCGGCAATCAACCGATACGACTTCGAAAAAGGGATCAATCTGGCATCCTACAAATGGCGCATAATCGGCGCCCGCGGCTGTCCGTTCAAATGTGTTTACTGTGCCAGCGACAAGCGGATCCGCTATCGATCCCCCGAACACATCATGGCGGAAATCGACCATGTTATTGACCGTTTCGGCATTCGCACCTTCCGCTTCGAAGACGACTCGTTTTCCCTGAACCGAAAACGGGCCCTGGACCTTTGTGCACGCATGGCCGAACGGGGCATTACCTGGGAATGCAACACCAGGGTCGACCTGGTCGACCGGCAGTTGGTTGCGGCCATGAAAACCAGCGGCTGTGAACTCGTATGGCTCGGCATCGAAACCGGCTCGGATGCGACGGCCCGCAGAATCAACAAGCAGATCTCTCACGACATGGTGCTCGACGCCATCCGATTGTTCAAACAGCACCACATCATGGTGTGCGGATATTTCATGATCGGATTCCCCTGGGAGCGCAAAGCGGATATGCTCCAGACGCTGGCACTCATCAAAGCGCTGCCCCTGGATGATTTCGAACTCAACCTCACCACGCCCCTGCCCGGCACCGAACTGTTCGAAACCCTGGTACGCGAGGGGCGGATCGATGTGGCAACAGAAGACTGGTCGCGCTACCACCAGGGCAGCCCGGACATGAACTTCTCCCGCTATCCGGATGATGTATGGAAAGCCATTGTCATGGATCTGACACGGCAGGCCTCTCGGCTGCATCGACACCGCATGGTGATCAAAACCGTGAAGCTTTTCTTGAACGACCCCGTTGTCACTTTCAAGCGCGCCAGCAACCGGCTGCGTGACAGCCGCTACTGGGATATCGTCCGAAAACTGCTGTCCTGATCCTTCTTGCCATGACCGACTTCGACATATCCGTTGTCATCCCCTGCCACAATGAAGCGGGCAATCCGCTGCTGCAGCGGACACTGGCCAGTGTCATCGAACAGGCCGGCACCTTTTCCATGGAACTGCTGGTGGTCGACGACGGATCGACGGATCGCAGCGCGGATCGCATCACGGCCATCCTGCGCCGCGCCGGCACCATTCATCCCTACCGGCTGATTGCCCTTCCAGAAAACCGTGGTATTGCCAATGCCCTCAATGAGGGTATCGGCCAGGCCAAGGGCAGATTCATATGTCGGATCGACTGCGGGGACATCGCCCTGCCCGGACGCTTTCAAAAGCAGGTGGACGCCCTCGAAACGGCGCCTTGGATCGACGTCGTCGGCGGTTTGACCAAATGGATCGACACCGGTGGCGTCATCATCGGCGAATACCCGTTTAACCGCCGGATTCGCCGGAAGCACTTCGATTTCGAGCGACAGGTGCTTTACAAGAATTACCTGGTCCACACTACCTGGATGGTCCGAAGGGATCTCTACGACCGCATCGGCCGCTACGACTCCGGATATGCCCTGGAAGATTATGAATTTTTGGTCAGAACAGTGGCCCGGGGGGGACGGATCGCGATCATGCCCGACTACCTGACGCTGATCTACATGAATCCGCTGGGTCTGACCGGCGGCGTCATCCATAAGCAATTCATCCAGGACAGCCTGTGGCGCATGAAAAAACGCTACTTCCGTCATCTGAGGGGGGGCCGAAACGCCGCGGGCCTGCTGAAAACCGGTATCGGGCGTTTGCTACTGAACTGGATGTTCCCCCTTTATCTGAAACTTCAGCGTCGTCGCAATGCCCGGCGGCCGGTCAAGGATCGGACGGCTTCCGGTCAAGAGCGCCCCGAAACATCGGATCTGCCATGACCCCGGACATCAGCATCATCATCGTCACGTATCAGGCCGCCATCTATATCGATGCCTGCCTCGAATCGCTGAACCGACAGACCGCGGGCGGGTATTCGGTGGTCATCGTCGACAACGGATCGACGGACGGAACGGTGGGCCGGGTTCGGCGCCACATGGCGGATCGCCGCGAGATCCATCTCATCGAAAACAGGGAAAACCTGGGATTCGCACGCGCCAACAATATCGGCATCCGCTATGCACTGCACCGCTTGGGCACGAAAGCAGTCTTCTTGCTGAACCAGGACACCGTCTGCGCAGACGACCTGCTGGAGAAACTGCACTATTGGGCCCAAAGGGAACCGGGGGCCGTTCTGGGCCCCAAAATCCTGATCAAAACGACAGGCCGTATCTGGTGGATCGGCACCCATGTGTTCACCCTCAAAGACCTGTTTCAAACGCCACGGCTGGCCCTCGGTTGCCAGATCGACAAGGAAGCGCCGGATCACTTCTTCCATGACGCGCCGGCCGCCGTTGCGGCGATCGTCGGTTGTGCGTTGATGATTCCACGAACAGTCCTTGACGACGTCGGCCCGCTGGACGAACGCTTTTTCATGTACGGAGAGGATCTGGATTTCTCACTGCGGCTGCAAAAGAAGGGGCTCCGGATGCTCGCCGTCCCCGATGCGGTGGTCTATCACGATGTCCAAAGGGAGACCGAGGCCCTGGGGCCCCGCAACAGGATGCGGGCCATCAGGCGATATGTCCGATATTTTCTCGGTTCGTTGAGGGTACTCCAAAAGCACTATTCCATAGGATTTGCCGCTGTGTGGATCGCGCGGATGCCCGTTGCTGCCGCCTATGAAATTGTCAGGAGGGTATTAGGCAGATTAAGCGCCGGCGCCGCGGGAAGGTTTACGCGCCCCACAGGATGTTCCAGTGCAGATAGAGCCACGCCCCGTATTCCGACAGGACCCATTTGATCTGGCGGCCTTCCGTCCACCATTGCCCGGGTGAATACGGATCGCTCCGGGCCGCCACCGTCATCACTTGAAACGCCTCGGGCCAGATTGCTCGCCAGATATAGCGTGCCCTGCGGGTGTGCGACTTGCTGGTGGTAATGATCAACCGGGACAGACCCCGCCCCTGTAATTGCGCCCCCACCGCCCGCGCCTCGCTGAAGGTGTCATAGACATCTTCGGCACTGATGGTCACGATATCCTTCCGCGGCACCCCAAGCAGTTCCAGAATCCGCACCCGCTCCTCGTACCACGGGCAGCAGGGGGTGAATCCCCTCTTTTCGAGGGCACGCAAGGCCGCCGTCTTCCGGTTGCCGTTGATGATCACTGTCTTGACGTACCCCTCCCGATACAGGTTTGCGGCTTCCATCAACCGGGGATAGTAGGCCATCCCCGTATTCAGCACGACAACGGCATCCGCAGCCTCGGGGGGGCTGTCGGCAATGAGAAATTCGCCGAGCACCATCAACAGACGCCCCGATACCGCCACCAGCAGCACAACGGCCGCGGTCAGGGTCAGCACCACTGCCGCCCGTTTCTTCCCACGGGTCAGGGTCATCATCGCCCTCCGTGCATCCGGATGGTCTTCAGCAGGCTTTTCAGCGACCGGAACACTCGCCGGATCTCGTCCATGTCGTTCATGTGGGTCAGGGTCTGGAGGATATACTTCGGTCGGAAGTAGAACTCGCGGTAGGCCCTGGCGAGAATCGGCTGCAGTTCTTTGCGCGACACGCCCACCACTTTCACCACCGGCCCGCAAGTCATGTCGAACTCCTTGAAATCCCGGGCCACCAGCAGGCCGTTGGCTGTGGCGTATTCGTAGAGATCGGTCCCCGGGTAGCACATGGCGATGGAGAACTGCACCTGGTCCGGAGACAGCTTCCGGGCGAAGGCGATGGTCTCCTCGATGGTCTCTCGCGTGTCGTAGGGGAAGCCGAACATGAACCCGCCCAGCGCCTGAATCCCGTGGCGCTTGACCAGTCGCACCCCGATCTCGATCTGCTCCAGAGTCAGCCCCTTTTTGATCTTGTCGAGCACGGCCTGGGATCCGCTCTCGATCCCCAGGCGGATCATCTTGCATCCCGCCGCCCTCATCTCCCCCAACATCTCCGCGTCCAGATTGTCCACCCGCCCGTTGCAGGTCCATACCAGGTCCAATTTCTCAGATCGAAGCCGCTGGCAGAATTCGATGACCCGTGACTTGCGTGTTGTGAACGTGCCGTCGTCGATATTGACTTCCCTCAAGCCGTAGCGATCCACGAGTTGGTGAAGCTCGCCGAAGACATTGTCCAGGCTGCGCAGCCGCTGCTTGTGCCCGTACATGCTCTGGGGCCACAGACAGAAGGCGCAGTGGTAGGGGCAGCCCCGGGCGGTCATCATGTTCATGAACGGCCGCCGGGAGTACCACGCCTCCAGATACCAGTGCCACGGGACGGTCTCCCGATCCGGATAGGGGACCAGGTCCAGGTCGCTTTCCACCGCGCCATCGCCGTTGTCGCGGATCGTATCGCCGTCGCGGTAGGTGATCCCGCCGATGGCATCAAGATCCGGCCAGGCGGAAACCACGCCGGCGATCTTGGTGTCGAACTCGTGTCGAATCACCACGTCGATCGCCGGGCACAGATCCAATGCCTGCCGGTGGAAGTAAGTCACATGAGGCCCCCCGGCAAGAATCAGCGCCCCGGTGGCTGCCTTGAGAGCGGTCAGGCTTTCATAGTCAGCAGTACTGCTGGGCGTGGTGGTCTCCATGAACACCACATCCGGCGCGGCGGCTGCGGCCGCCGCCAGGGTCTGCGGCATGTCCAGATCCTGAATGACCGCATCGATATAAACCACATCGTGCCCTGCCGCGGTGAGTTGAGCCGCCGCATACCCCAAAAATATGGGATACTGGAGGAACTTGTCGCTCCGGTGTTTAATGATGCGGTTCTGGGACCGGGTCCCGTAGCCCTTACCGGGCCACGGCGGATTGATGATCAATACGCGCATGGATGCTCCTGCTGCGGGATGCTGTCAGATAGCCGGCTGCCTGGGCGATAATGCTTATGGCCAGCAGGCTCACCACCCAACCCAACCGATGATATTGACGGGCCGCTCGTAAAACGTTGCCCGTGGACCACCGCCGTAGGGTAACAAAACGGCGCCGATCTTCGACGAGCCGGGAAAACACATAGCTGCTCATCCCCCGTTTGTACTGCCAGCGTAAAAATCCGGCGAAGTCCTCGCGGGCCGCGTGGGTTGCCACCATGTCCGGACAGTAGCGGATACGCCCGCCCGCCTGCAACAACCGGTAAGCCAGTAGGCTGTCTTCCCCCCCGGCAAAGGGAAACCGACGGTCAAACCCGCCCAGGCGCTGAAATACCGCTGCCCGGACTGCACAGTTGCAGGTACTCAGACTAACGGTGAGGCCGTTTGCCGACACCGGCCAAATGTTTTCAAAACCCACGGATCCGCCGGCGGGAAACCCCAACGCGGAAATGGCATCGCCCAAGACGGTGGATGGTGCGATCAACACCCGCCCCATGAGGGCCTCTACCCGGGTCTCGGACAGATGCCGGTCGATGGCGCCGGTCCAGTCCTTATCAATTCGGCAGTCGCTGTCCGTGAAGGCCAGGATGTCGCCAGTAGCCGCCGCCGCCCCTGCGTTGCGCGCTGCAGCCGGCCCCCGGTTGGGGGATTGTCGAAGAATGAGGACATTATCACCGCAGGCCGCCCGATGGGAACCGTCGGTGGACCCGTCATCCACCACGATGATCTGGTCCGGTGGGCGTCGTTGACGGTGCAGGTCGGAAATCAGCAGCGGTAGCCGGTTGACGTCGTTAAATACCGGAATGATGATCGAAATGCGGGCGCTCACCGATTTTCTCCGGCAGATTTTCCAATCGCCGCCGCCCCAGGATATGAACGCCTGCGCTGACACCCCCTTGTCTCGGGGAGCGCGTCGATGAACGGATTCGACCACGCATCCATAGTCTTTTTCACTCCCTGCCCTCGTGCCGTTCCCTGCGGCGCTCAAAGCGCATCTGGGATATCTGCTCGGAAATCATGCCCATTAAAAACACAATGATCGAGGAGTTGAACAGCAGGGCGCTCATATTGGTGAATCGCCCCTCCAATGTAAACGTGTACAGGTACCACACGGCTCCCAAAAAAAACATGGAAACGCTGATGGGTAAAAAGACCCGCATCGGGGAAAACAGCGTACAGATACGCGTGATAATCATAAAAAACCGCACCCCATCCTTTATCAGGGAAATCTGGCTCTTGCCGCTGGTCCGCCGCTCGGTTCGAATCGGCACGTATTTTAAGCTCAGGCCGGTGCGCAACACGGCCAAGGTCATGGTTGTCGGGTACGAATAAGTATTGGGCAACAGGTAGATCATACTGCGGGCCACCGGAGCCTTGATGGCCCGGAACCCGCTGGTCAAGTCCTTGATTGGGAACTTGGCCACATAGGAGGCAAAGCGGTTGTACACGGCATTGCCAAGCGCCCGCCCCAGCGATGCCTGGTCTTGGAAGGCGCGTGCACCCACTACCAGATCATATTCCGGCAGCAGCGCCAGCATTCGGGAAATGTCTTTGGGGTCGTGTTGCCCGTCACCGTCCATAAACACCAGGACTTCGCCAGAGGCCATACGGATACCGCTCTTGATCGCGGCCCCGTTGCCGATGTTGTAGGGATGAGAATACACCCGAGCGCCGCTGTTTTGGGCGTTAGCGGCGGTCTGGTCCGTAGAGCCATCATCGACGACGATAATCTCTGCCTCCGGATACTGGCTGCGAACCGCCGTCACCAGGCCGCCGATGGTATGCGCCTCGTTGAAGGTCGGTATGATGACCGAAACCGTGGGTGCTGGCATCGCCTTCCTTTTCGGTTTATTTACGCTTTAAAGCCGCCCTGTAGATTTCTTTGTCCCTTCGTGGCCCCACAGCCAGGACAAAAACCTCGACCGTTTTCTCCCACACCCGGTAAACGACACGATAATCGCCGACACGCAGTTTCCGAAAATCGGCCAGATTCCCCAACAAAAGCGTTCCGAATTGCAACGGCGCCCGTGCCAACTTGTCATCGATGGCCTTGACGACGCGACGGGCGGCAGAGGCGCCGATGCTTTCTAAATCTTCTTCGACAGCATGGTGGTAAACAAGCGACCATGTCATCTTCCGAATTTCTCCATAATGTACCCGTGAGACAAGACCTTGCTGTTATCAAAGCTGTCCAGGCGGGCAAGCGCCAGCGCTGTTAGGCGCAGGTCCTCGATTTCCTCCAGCATGGATTCGTAGCTCTCCATGGACAGCAGAATGGCTTTCGGGGCGTTGTTTTTCAAAATGATGAGTTTTTCTGTCTCGCCCTTTTCCAGGGCATCCAAAGTCGCGGACGTTTTTTTCGAAAGCGCCGTGGCTGAA
Source organism: Pseudomonadota bacterium (assembly GCA_043825735.1). Taxonomy (GTDB): domain Bacteria; phylum Desulfobacterota; class Desulfobacteria; order Desulfobacterales; family JBDRRP01; genus JBDRRP01. The sequence continues at coordinate 41,466 of JBDRRP010000062.1, forward strand.
AGGTAGTCGGTGTGCCGCATGATTTCTATCCCCCGATTATCTGACTATTCAACGCAACATAATCGGATTTTACTATCGTGTCAATCGGCGATGAACGCGTGAAGAGTGCTTGGGGCGCTTTTTGTGTCAGCCCGCCGTCTCTGTGATATCTGGCACCCGGTTATTCTCTGCCTCCACGCTGCTGTGCTTTCCTCACTATCATCAACACATACCCCTTGGATGCCAATAGTGTTTCAGTCCAACTGGAGAAGAATTCAGCGGTTACCACCAATTGCTGTGCCGATAGATTGTCCGTCAGCCACCGGTTGAGCAGCGGTTCGTATATCAGCAGATATTCATGACCGCTCTCAGTTAAACGTGTGGCAATCGACTCCGGCGAAGATGCATCGCGGATGGCACGTAGTAATGTTCCATTGCCGTCCTGAACGGGCAAGTCACTATAATAAAATCGCCCCCCCATGAAAAAACTCAGCAGCGAAGCCCCTTGAGGTAAATGCCGGTTGGCATATCGAAACAGTTCATATTCTGGGCGATGGGCGACGATGTATTCATCCCGCGACATCCGACCGCTGAGATATTCCATCGGAGATACTCTGCCGTAAAGGTCTGCGAGGTATCTTACATTCAGGGCCAGCATGCACAGTAGTACGACGGCAAACGCACCGCCCATCAGATTTCCCCGGAGGCTGGAAACAGCTAGCACCGAGCGTATCTTCTGAGCGACCCCGTGAAGCCCGAAGACACTCAGGATAACCAACGGCGGCACTGCCGGCAGAATCCACCGAGTCCGCATGTCGATCTGGAAAAAAACAATAAGGATATAGAGCACGGCAAATACCAGCCAGATGGTGTTTTCACGACGGTGGCGCACCGGTTGTGCGCGCCACGTAAGCAATGCAAGCAGCGGCAACACCAGCAGATACGGATTGAGCGCACCGTCAAAGAACTGCGGGTTGTCATCCGCCCCCTGCAAGAATATCCTGATAGGTACCAGCACGATCATCCACCACGGTTCGCCAAACGCCAATCGACGGTATGAAAAATGATCCAGCCGAGGCGAGGCCGGAACGTCTGGCAGAAAACCTGCTGTTGCCGGGGGATTGAAAATGCTCTGAAACAGCGGATATACAGGGTTTCCGGTCCACAGGGCATTTCGAATAGCCCACGGCGAGAAAACCGCCACGGCGACAAACAGAAACAGCGCTGCCGGCAAAAATGCCTTCGCACTGGCCAACCCGTGAAGACGGTTCCTGCGAACATACACAAACGCGGTCATTAGAAACACCAAGCACAATACGATCAACCCATTGTACTTGGTGCCCATGCAGAGTCCGCAGAAAACGGCCGACAACACCAGATAACGTTCGGCAAATCCATTTTCCGTCCATTTTACAAAGGCCATTAGCGATACCGTCGAAAAGAAGAGCAGTCCCAGGTCGACATAGGCCACCGTGGACAAACGAACGATGACCGGCAGAGAAAGAAACAGCAGCCCTCCGATCGCTGCATAGGTGGCTCCCAAGCGTTTCCGCAGGTAGTTAAACAACACCAATGCCGTCAACAGGCCGAAAGTCAAATGAATAATTTTGGGAAGAATATCGTTTCCGAAAAAAAGGGGGATGGCGTAAAGCAGGTCGAGATTCATCGGGTAATAGGAAAACAGGATGTGGGGGATCTCGTAGATGCCGCCGTGGGCCAGATAGAGCTTCGGGACCAGGAGATGGTGGTTCAACGCGTCTCTACTCACCGGCGGCACCGATGCCATGCCAACAACGATCCCGATCAAGATCGCGGCTGCAAGGGTCAATACAATGATCCCGATATGTTTTTTATTCGTCCCCATCCCCTTTTCCCGGTTGCTCGGCAAGCACAGAGACAGATTCCTACTCAACAAAATCTGATAGCGATTTCGATGCATTTTTATTGAAAAGATCATAATCCCGTTCAGCCTGGGCCAATCGGTGATTTTTCGTCATCCGGTAAACATCGCGCCGGTAAGTGAGAAAACCCGCTTCCCAGGGAACGTCCGGTTCGAACAAAGCCAAAACTTCGGCGCCTTTCTCATATCCGCCCAAAGAAGCCACCCTCAGCAGCAGCCGCATTCGATATTCCGAGTACATTCCGACAGAAAACTGCGGCGTCAGCAGATTCATCAAGCGCTTGATATCGGCGCCATCCTGACGCGCCAACTGTTGGGCGATATCGAGCGCGGGCAACACGCAATAGGCACTGTGCCAGGGGTCCTCGCGCAGACGTAGGATTGTTCTCTCCAAATGAGCCATGGCGGCCGCCATGTCCGAGGCGTGCCAAAAATAAACCGCCGTGATGGCTTCGGCATCGGTGGGCCGCGTGCGTTTTAGGATGCGGATGTCTTCCAGGGCGCTGGCGTCACCTGCCGTGGCCTTTGCCATGGCCGACACCAGATAATCGGTGGGCTCGACCGGTTGAAAACGACCACCGGCGACGAGATCCTGCAATGCCTTGAACTGTTTCCGGACAAACCGCCCATAGGCTTCGATCCGTGCATTCTGGCCGGGCACAGGCGCCTCGGGCAGACTGGCGCCGCCGATCTCCAGCAGTTGCGCGAGCGATGCTTCCTCCTGGACCTTGTCCCAGGCAACCGTCGACGGATCGATGGACGGGCGATGGTGTTGGGTTTCCATGGCCAGTGTCAGCAAGTCCTGGATCTGAAAAAACCGGTTGGCGCCGAGGGTCCTTGCAAAATCGAACTCGATCTGCATGCGATCGTCGGTGTTCATCCACCAGTCCGGATGCTGTGTGCGAGAGAGCAGACCCGCAAATTCACCGTTCGCCACATAACGGGACAAAAATCCTTCCACCCCGGTGGTGTGCCAGGTGTTGAGCAATGCCGAATAAAACGGCTCGCTCGCCAGTCTGGTCGCCAGCGCCCCGCGGTTCATGCGCATGGGCGTCATCGAACACAGCAGCACCAGATCGTTGGTCTTTGTCCGCCAGGTGTCGATGTACGGAAAAACGCCCGAAAGCGTCACGTAAATGGACTTGATGGTCCTGGGTGCGATTTCATAGGCCTGAACCCACTGCGTGAAAATGCCCCCCGGGGCCATCCGTTTGACCGCCTCGCGATAAAATTCGACAGTATACAAACTGGCAATGCCGGCCCGATAAGGGTTGGACGGCTCCGAGAAGATCAGATCATAGGTCTGCTCGCTGGTCGTCAGTATTTCCCGGGCGTCATCGAAAATGATGTTCACCTTCGGATTGTTGAGCACATCCTGGTTGACCGGAGTGCAGACCCGAGCCACTTCAGCGATTCCCGGTTCGATCTCCACCACGTCCACACGCGTCATGGATGGCACGCGCGCCAACCACCCGGCGGTGCTGCCGGTGCCAAGACCGATCACCAGCGATCGCTTTGGCTCAGGATGAATGGCTGCGCCGATGAGCCCACAGGTGACCTGGGTGGCCGCATCCCCGACAGCGTGGCCATCGACCTTGCCGTTGATCACGAAGGCATACCCATTGGCGAGGATCAGGCCGATGGCACTTTCCTTTCCGTCCATTTCCCAGAGCAGATTACGCCGGGTGTGTGCCATCTTATCCTGCATCTCGTTTGGGCTTATATTTGCGAGTGCCAGACGGCCAGCGCCGATCGGGGAATGCCGCCACGCGGCGGTGGGCCCGCTGGCCAAAAACACCAGCACTGCTACAGCCGCCGCCGCGGCCGATGCGAGCACCACCGGCCAAACGCTCTGTTTACAGCTGGCGACATAGGCGGCCGCCACTGAGAGCAACAGCAGTATAACAACAGCCAGCCGCCAACATCCTGGTGCAGAAAGGACCGTCATCAATCCGAAGCCACTGGCAAGGGCGCCGGTGATGGCACCGGCCGTATTGAACGCATAGGCATTGCCCGTATGGCGACCGATGTCTGCGTCACCGCGGCCCAAAAGAGCGATGATCAGCGGGAACTGGTAGCCAGCGGCCACGGATGCGGGGAACACGACAACCACGGCCACCAGACCATATGAGAGCACCTGCCCCGGCAACCCGAGGCCCTGGAGGGGGTGAATAATGGCCGCAAAAACCCCGATCCAGTCGCCCAGCAGGTAGGGCACGGCCAGCAGCAGGGCCTCCACGCCACAGCTCACCCCGAAAACCATCACCCCCCTGCCGGCAGCCCCGCCGACCAGAGCGTATAGGCCGCCACCAACGCCGATGCCCGACAGCGCTACGGCGAGGATGAGACCATAGCTGTAAGTTGTCCCACCCAAAATGGGAGAGAGCATTCGGTACCAGACCAACTCCATGAGAAAAAAGACAAAACCGGTGGTGAATGCCGCCACGTATATAAACCAGGCTGACATCATGGTTTGCCCAAGGCCATCCCGGATTCGATTTGCGTCACCGGTGTCGTTTATGGACGCCACCGGCGTTGAAGGCATCCTTTGAGGGAACTTCCACGCCGCCACTGCCACCAGCAGGTTCAGCAAAGCCGCAATGCGCAGTGTGTTCTGGAGACCGAAGATTTCGATCATCCAGAACGTGGTGATCATAACACCCATCACGGCCCCGGCCGTATTCATCCCGTAAAGGAGCGCCGTACGCTTGCGGTCAGCATCGGCAGCGGTCTCCAGCGAGCGCACCACAGCGGGCAGGGTCCCGCCCATAGCGAAAGTCGCCCCGCCGAGAATTATGGTGCTCAACAGCAGCCGGGCCAGGGTACCCCCGACCATTCCCATGGCCATAGTCCCGCCGGCCGCTGCGTACAGATGCCGTGCGGCGTTGATCAGAAACGGTGACACCAGCGCCAGGCCGGCGATGAGAAACTCGAGCCTGGCATACAAGCGCATAGGGTGCCGGCTGTGGTCAGCCCGTTTACCTAAAATAGCGCTGCCCGCGCCAAGCCCGCCCATGAAGACAGCGGTTACCGCCGCGGTGGCGGCCGTCGACGCTCCGAATACAAGCCTCAGCTCCCGCATCCATACGATCTGGTAAATCAGGGCGCAAAACCCCGATCCGGTGATCAGGAGACTGGCCCGGAATAAACGTGTGGTCATTTCAGTTTCTCTTGGTTTTCGGGTGCTCCGACGCTCCGCACCGGCTGTCTCAGCAGGCACACTGCGCCGACAGCGCCGGTCATCGATCGTCCCCGCCACCGAGGCGCCCTGAAGACGCAGCTGCCAAAGTGGTTGCACTCGGAAACAAACGGGAGGTAATCCATCCCCACCGAGCCATCCGGAATACCGCGGCCGTCGCCAAGCACCCAATCCCGTACCGAATACTTCTCGGCAGGTTGATGGATGAGGCCTCTTCAAAATACTTGGTCGGACAGCTGACTTCTGCCACAGTGTACCCCTGCCAAATGATTTGGGTGAGCATCTGATTGTCAAAAACAAAATCATCACTGTTCTTTTCAAAGTTCAGCCCTTCGAGCAACTGCCTTGAAAAGGCCCTGTAGCCGGTGTGGTATTCTGAAAGTTTTGCCCCGATGAGGGCATTTTCCACCAGTGTGAGAAACCGGTTGGCCACGTATTTCCAGACAGGCATGCCGCCCTTCAGGGCTTGCCCGCCGAGGATGCGAGAGCCCAGAACGCAATGGTAGAGGCCGCTGCCGATCATGGCGGCCATGGCCGGGATCAGCTTTGGCGTGTACTGGTAGTCCGGATGGACCATGATGACGATTTCCCCTCCGACCTCCAGGGCGAGCCTGTAGCATGTTTTCTGGTTGGCTCCGTACCCGCGGTTGTCCTTGTGGCGGTGGACCGTCACATTGGACAGGTTCCGGGCCACGGCCAGTGTGTCATCCCTGCTGGCGTCATCGACGACGACAACGTGATCCACCACCCCCTGAGCCATGACTTCTTCGTAAGTCCGCCTGAGGGTCATGGCGGCATTATAGGCTGGCATGACCACGATAACCCGTTTGTTTGCGTACATGGGGCAGGTCCTCTCTATCCTGGTCTCGGGCCGCAAAATAAATAAACCCGGCACTTCAACTACCACAGCCCCGGCAGCAAAATCCAGGAGAGCTCAAAAATGGCAGGTTGTAGCGCAACTCAATTGAGCATCATTATAGCCGACGTTGTCCGATGCAGCCATAGAATGGACCTTATCGCTCATCCTTATCCCTTCCGACCACATCCTCTGCCCGTTCCAGATTGTCTTTCACCGACTTGTCTTGGGGCGCATAGGTGAGCGCCTTGCGAAAATAGGCCACCGCCTCAACCGGCCGGCCGGCCCGTGCCAGAAGCACCCCGAGGTTGTTGGCCGCAGGGGAAAAGGTCTCGTCAATCTGGAGGGCACGAAGGTACCACCGGGCGGCGGCGCCCCCATCACCCCGTTCCTCCATGGCCAGGGCCAGGCTATACGCTGCCTGCACGGTATTGGGATTCATGGCCAACACGATCTCGAACTGGGCAACGGCCTCGTCAATTCGGCCGCTCTTTGCCAGGGCATTCCCCAGGTTCACCCGAGCCGCCTCAAAGTCGCGCCGCAAAAGGATGGCTTTTTGAAAATGATCCATAGCAGTCTGGTCTTTGCCGAGAGCCGATAAAGATAAACCAAGGTTGTTGTAGGCTTCGGCAAAATCGGGCAGCCGGGTGATGGCCTCTCGATAGCTGAGCACCGCGGCTTCGGTAAGCCCCATGGCCGCCAGGGCATTGCCTGCGCCGTTACACGGATCTGCAAAGCCCGGATCCAGCACCATGGCTTTGCTGTAATCGGCCAAGGCGCCCTGGGAGTCTCCGGTTTCCAGCCGCACGTTTCCCCGCCCGTTATACGCCTCCGCACCGTTCGGGTTCAGGGCCAGCGCACGGTCGAACTGAACCATGGCCGCATGGGGCTCACCGATGGCGGCCAGACCGTATCCCAGATTGTTGCGCGCCAGATAGTTTTCCGCCGTTACTTCCAGGGCATGGGAAAACAGCGTCACCTCGTCCTTCCAGTACCCTACCTGCCGGTAGGTCAGTCCCGTCAATCCAATCGACAAAAGAACCAGTACAATGGAAACGGCGTTGCCCCTCCACCGCTGCCAACGCCACCGCGAGGCAGCCGCTGCCCCTGTCCAGGCCAGGGCGATAAAAACGCCGATCAAAGGAATATAGCTATATCGATCCGCCACAGCGTGCGGGCCGATCACCACCAGACCGCTGACCGGTGCAAGGGTAATCAGATACCACAGCCAGCCCACGGCAGCAAAAGGAAGGCGCCGGCGGCACCATACCGCCATCGCCGTGACGACGACAAGAAGCATCCCGCTGAGCAAGGCCGCCCACATCGATGGCTCATGGGGGTAAGGGTAGATGACGGCAAGTTCCACCGGCCAGGCCATCTTCCATAGATACCAGAGGTATGCCACGGCCGTGTTGGCGATCCGGGTATCTAACGAAATTTTGGCCAGCGACTCGACGGCGCCACCCTGAGTCTGGGTGATCCAGGTCACAATACTGATGCCGATCACCACAAGAAAAAGGGGGATCTTCTCCCTGATCGGTCGGCCGAAAAAAAACCCGGCGGCCGGTTTCCCGTCCTGAAGGCGGTTCAATGGCCAGTAATCGAGCAGCAGCAAAACGAAGGGCAAGGTCACCAGCATCGGCTTGGACATGATGCCAAGCAGAAAAACGAAAACAAGCAACAGATATCGCTTGATGCCGGGTGCTTTGGCATACCAGGCATAGACCCAGATGCTGAGCATCCAGAAAAACGTGCTCAGCACATCCTTTCGCTCGGTTATCCAGGCAACTGATTCCACATGCAGGGGATGAAGGGCGAACAGCGCCGCCACAAAGCCGCTGGGCCACAGGGCGCCGCTGATCCTCTTGAGGCAGAAAAAAACCAGCAGGGTATTGGCCAGATGTAGCAGTAGATTGGTAAAATGGTATCCGCCGGCGTTCATTCCATAAACAGCGTGGTCCAAAAAAAGGGAGAGCCAGGTGAGGGGCACCCAATAATTGGCTTTTTCCGTGGCCCGGGTAAAACTCCATAAAAAAGCGTCCCAAGAAAACCCATTTCGAACAACCGCATTGTCGGTGACCCACAGGGGATCGTCAAAATTGACAAAACCAAATCCGCCCACCCGATGGTAGGCGACAAGCGTTGCCGCCACCAGTAAAAAGGCGATCCAGGCCGAAGGGTCGATGCCGGGCAGCCATCGCTGCCGCGTCTTTGGATAATCAACAGAATCCATTTCGATAGTTCTCTGACGCTTATTGCTCTGGCGGCGCCTTGCCTCTTGCGATTTCCAGATCGCGCCTGAATTCCAGGTGTTGCGGTTGAAGTTCTGATGCCTTTTCAAACTGAACGACCGCCGCTTCGAAAAGTCCATTGTTCATCAGGGCGATGCCCAGGTTGTGGTGAATCTCAGCGCTGTCGGGTGCATATTGCAGGGCGGTGCGATAGCGCCCGATCGCCTCGTCAATCCGGCCGGCCATATAAAGGGCGTTGCCCATGCTGTAGAGGACCTCAGCGTTGTCAGCCGACAGTGCCAGCGCTTTCTCGAAGTGGGATAGGGCCGCTTCGAATTGTCCCATGGTTATGAGCACCAGGCCGATGTTTTTTTGAGCAGTGCCGTAATCGTCCGGGTGATCAGGTCCGACCCGTGAAAAATTCGCCAGAGCCGCTTCATTTTGTCCGGTTCTGGCCAGAACCACCCCCAGATTGATACGGGCGCTATCATTTTCAGGCACCAATATGAGGGCTTTTTGATAATTATCGATGGCCTCTTCGATCCGGTTCTGCATGGCCAGGACAGTGGCCAGGTTGGCGTACGCATAGGGGTGGGCCGGATCCAAGGCAATGACATGCCGGTATTGTCGTTCGGCTTCGACGATTCGTCCGCGTTTTTCGAGTGCGACTCCGAGTTTGTTGTTTGGCCGGGGCTTTTGCGGCGATTTGGCCGCACTGTCCTGCCAGAGGGTCAAATCGTCCTGCCAGACCCTATTGCGCTCATTAGTCCAAAGCCCAAGACTGAGCACTAAAACCCCGAGTGCCATAGCCTTGGTTCGCCTTCCGAACCCGGTACGGGCGGCGCCGGCCGTCAGTGCGAGGATCAGAAACATGCTGGGGAGGTAGGTGCGGTGTTCGAAAACCAGTTCCAAACCGATAACCGAGGATTCGATGACAAGATTGCCCAGAAACCACAACAGAGCGAAACTCAGCAGGCGATGTCGCCGCGCGGACACCAGTGCCAACAGAAAAATCGCGGTCACTGCGATGATCGCCGCCATCGTCGCCGGTGGCGCCAGGAGCGATCGGGAAATCTCGAAATCGTGATCCAGGTTTAACCGGTCCGGGCGGGGAAAGGCCAAAAGGCTGAGATAAAAAAGCACCACCCGTGGCTGCGTCAAAAGCCGCTCAATTACGGTAAAATCACGGTGCCAATAATCGCCGATGATCCGACCCAGGGGGTTTTCCCCCAGGTAGAAAAAAAGAATCCCCACAGCAACGGCGAATAGAAAGGCCGCCCACGGCCATTGACGACGCAGCCAACGGGGATCCAGGTTCTGAAAAAAGAACCATTCATATAACAGCAGAAAAAATGGCAGGGTGACGGCGATCTCTTTGGACCCGACGGCCAACAGTCCGGACAACGCAGCAAGTGAAAAACCAGCGGTCTTTTTCCAGGGCCCGGAAGCGATCCGGCTGCGCACATAAAACAGCATGGATAGAATGTAAAACATGGCCGCCATGCTGTTCATGCGCTGGACGATAAAGGTCACGGACTGGATCTGGAGAGGATGGATCATCCACACCGTGGCGGCGGCGAGTGCCACCAGATCCGTCCCGTCACGGGCAGCGCCTCGCGCCCCCGCCGTATCGCGCTGGCCTTCAACTCCGGCGCCGCGGATCAGTCTCAAGGTCTCCGCGGCCAGCAGGTAAAAAACCATGCCGGTGACAATGTGCACCAGGATATTGACACAATGGTACCCCGCCACCGCATACCCGCCAAACCGGTAGTTGATGGCGAAACTGACATTGGAAACCGGGCGCCGGGTCTGTGGGCTTTTAAAGGCGGCCTGCAACAGTCCGGATGCGTCCAACCGGTCCAGCCGGATGGCGGGGTTATCAACGATATTGGGGATGTCGTCGAAAATAAACGGGTATCTCAGAGTACCGGCATAGACGAGGATCACCAGTATGACTGGAATGAGAAGGAGAATCGACTGATGAATAAGCGGCGCCGTTGTTCCAGGCCTCCTGGTGGCATTGACACCGACGGCACGGGTTCGAGCAGTCACGGATGTTTCTACCATAAGCGCGCCCTTTTGACTGCCTCACCGGATTTCCCGGGCACCGTTTTCATCCTTTCGTTCCTGTCCATGGTCTGGTCTTTTATCTGATTTCCCGGGATGTTGCAACCGACTGTGGGATGTGTTAGGTCTCCCTTTCATGGAGAAACAAACCTGGAAGAGAATGGGGCCGGCCCTTGCAGGAGTTCTTCTCATCATTGTCTTTTTCCTTCCTGTCCTTCTAAGTTCAAAAACCTTTTTTTTCCGCGATATTCACCGCTTCTTCTATCCCATGAAGTATTTTCTCAGCCAGAGTTTCCAAAGCGGCCAAATCCCCTTCTGGAACCCGGGCATTTTCTGCGGTTCGCCATTTATGAGCGACATGCAAAGTGGCGTATTCTATCCGCCGTCGGTTCTATTTTTTCTTCTCCCCTTTCCTTTCTCATTCAACGGCTACATTCTCTTTCATTTTTTTGTGGCCTTCTACTTTTTCTATCTCTTCATCCGAGCCCACGGCCTAAGTTCCGGAGCCGCTCTGATCGGAGCCATCGCCTACACTTACGGCGGCTTCACGATCTCTTCGGTCAACACGTTGAACAACTTGTCAGCGTCTGTCTGGCTGCCTGCCGTCCTCTGGGCGCATCAAGAAGCGGTTCAAAAACGATCCGTCCAGGGCTTTTTTCTTGTGACAATCTTTCTATCCCTGTCCCTTCTAGGCGGTGAACCCCAGATCTTCGCCATGGGTGCCGCCCTTCTGGTCCTATCGGTCCTGACCAGCGGTGGATCGGACGGGCCGAGGGGGCCCATCAAACAGGCGCTTATAGCTACAGCCCTGTGCCTGGCGGCAGTGACCGTGGCCATGGTGCAGATCGGCCCTACCTGGACCGACTTTCAATTTTCAGCGCGCTCCGGAGGGATCTCCTTCGATGACGCTGCCCAGCATAGCCTCGACCCGGGGCGCCTTGCAAACTTTCTGTTCCCCTTGCGTTTTACCGAAAATTTCGTCATCTCCCCGGAGAGCCTCACGCATTTTTTTCCTGGCGGCAGCCTGCCCTGGCTGCTTACGATCTATTCGGGATTTCTCACCTGTCCTCTGGCTGTTGCCGGCATTTTCAACGGTCCGATCCGCAGGCGGCGCTGGCGGATAATGTGGGTCTGCGTTTTTGTTATCGGCTTGATTCTTTCGTTGGGGCGCCATACACCAGCCTTCCTTCTCTTCTACAAACTTCTTCCTATTTTTCGTTTTCCGGAAAAATTTGTCTATCTGTGCAGTTTCGCACTATCTGTTCTGGCCGCAGAAGGCATCGACGCCATGGGCACCATCCTGACCAGAACCAAGGCCCGAGTCGCTCCGGTTCTGGTCGTCGCACTGATGGCCGTTGCAATGACAGCCGATCTGTACACACAGCACCGCTACCTCAATCCGATCTGGGAGAGCACCGATTATGAGCGCCGCCACCCGCTCCTGCAGCCTATCGTCAACGACAAAGGACTTTTCAGAGTCTTTATCGACGGCCAGAATCTTGCGCCGTCGCTGGAACCGGAAACCATTTTAAGCCATCACGCCCGCTGGCAGGCTTTCTGGATGCCCAATCTCGGAATGATTCATCACATCGACCACGTCGGCGGCCGGACAGGTTTGGAACTGCGCCACCAGTACCTCATCACCGAACTGCTGGCCAAGCCATGGGCGGAAAAGCTCGTTTTCCTCAGAATGGCCAATGTCCGCTATATCGTCTCCGGCGCCCCTCTTGATCGGGAACCGGCCCTGACCGGTCATATCACACGAATCAACCCGTTGGTCTTTCGACTCGACACGGCGCTGCCCCGGGCCTGGCTGGTGGGTAATCTTCGCCCCCTGGCAACCGGGCGTCTCAACGATCTGCATCAAGCCGGTTTTGATCCGGCCGTAACGGCCCTGACACCTGAGCCTTTTGACGAGCGGTTCAAACGCCCCAGTCATACGCCCGTTACAGAGATCCGTTACAACCGGCCCAACCGGATTCACGTCACGGTCGATACGCCGGAACCGGCTGTGCTGGTTGTCTCCGAATCGGCCTATCCGGGCTGGCGGGTTCAGGTAGACGGTGACAAACGCCCCGGTCTGTGGTTGAATCTCTTTTTTCAAGGGGTGGTGCTGGAATCGGGTCGCCACGAAGTGGTCTTTTTCTTTCGACCGCGGTATTTCTCAGCCTATGCCGGAATCAGTGCGGCCGCGCTGGCCCTCATGGGTTTGTCCTGGATGCTGGCGATCTACCTCACCAAACAGCCATTCTTAGGAACGCGGGAGTGACATGGCAACGCCCCCCAAGCTATCGATCATCATCCCCTGCTACAACGAAAACCAGTTTCTGCCCCGGCTCATCGAACGGGTTCAGCAGTCTCCGATCGACAACAAAGAAATCATCCTTGTGGACGACGCCTCCAACGACGGCACAACAGCGCTGATCCGCGGTGGCATCGCGGCCGAGGTCGATGCAGTGGTCTACCACGAACGCAACATGGGCAAAGGCGCAGCCATCCGCTCAGGCTTGGCTAAAGTCACCGGAGATATCGTAATCATTCAGGATGCCGATCTGGAATACGACCCTGCTGAATACCCTAAACTGATCGCTCCGATCCTTGACGGTCGGGCAGATGTGGTCTTCGGTTCCCGGTTCACCGGTGAAGGCCCCCACCGGGTGCATCTCTTCTGGCACTATGTCGGAAACCGTTTCCTCACCCTGCTGTCCAACATGGTGACCAACCTGAATCTCACTGATATGGAAACCTGCTACAAGGTCTTCCGAACCGAAGTGATTCGAAGGATCACCCTCGAGCAGAACCGCTTCGGCATTGAACCTGAGCTGACGGCCAAGGTGGCCCGGCTCGACTGCCGCATTTATGAAGTGGGCATCTCCTACTCGGGCAGATCCTATGCCGAAGGAAAGAAAATCAACTGGAAAGACGGCTTATGGGCGGTCTATTGTATCATTCGATATGGGATTGTCGGATAGCGACATCCGGGATGTTGATGCATGGAACGATTCACTTATCAGGGTCAGGAGTTGGCTCTTTTTAGGGACGCTGTAAACTGGAAACGCTACTGGTCTTCAATTCTCCGCCCGTTTGTTACCGGTCGCGTCCTGGATGTCGGCGCCGGATTGGGCGACAATGCCCGCTACCTTCATAACAGCACCGTGACCGCATGGTGTTTTCTCGAACCCGATGAGCGGCTTTTGCACCATAATCAGCGACAACATGATGGAGAACCGGGGTTGGCGTCTCCAAGCTTTTTCACCGGAACCATCGCCAGCCTTCCTGCGGGTAAAACATTCGATACCATCATCTATATCGATGTCCTGGAGCATATTTTAGACGATCGTCAGGAACTGGAACGCGCATCGCGTCATCTGAAGGCAGGCGGTCACCTGATCGTCTTATCCCCGGCCTTTCCTGCCCTGTTCTCTGATTTTGACAAATCAATCGGTCACTATCGAAGATACACCCGGCAGTCACTGATTGATATTGCCCCGCGACGGCTTGGCCTGATCAAGCTGCACTATATCGACGCCGTCGGCATGGTGACGTCGTTGGCCAACCGTTTTCTGCTGCGGAGCGCGCTTCCGAACCCAACGCTAATCCGCACCTGGGATCGCCTCCTGGTCCCCATTTCGCGTATCGTGGACCCCATCCTGCCTTTTAGACTCGGCAAATCAATCTATGGCGTATGGACGCGTTCCATGTAAAGAAACGATCGCCGATTCAACGCCGCTGTCTTCGACATGAATGGCCGGTCTATCCGTCCCGGTCAGACACAAGGCGTCCCCAGCTTTCAGGCGGACCATTCAGTGCGCGGTCCAGTTCTCTGGCCGATACATGGTAAATCAGAATGGAATAGCCTACGTATGCATCCGGTTCACGCTGTTTCAGGGCGGCGCACAGACGGGCGAACTGTAACAGGCGCAGCTGACCGGCAATGTATTGGATTTTCTCACTGCTCCCCCAGGTGTCACTCAGCCGCTGCCTGGCCTGCGGATCGTCACCAGCCGTCCGAAGGTCTTCGGCCATCTTACGGGCCATGGTATAGGCCCGTTCGTAGTCAGGTTTCCAGCCACCGGAGAAACCATAGACCTGCTGGAGTTCGGTGGCGCTGATGCAGTAATCGCCTGGCCCGAGTGTCGTGGCGAATCTTCGCCACTGGCGCATCCAGGTTAGATTCCGGACTTTAATAATCCGTGCTGTCAGGCGGTAGAAAGCAGGGCTCGCTGTACCGAAATAGGCGAGATAGACCGGTTGCTGCCGGGCGTTCTCTCTTTGACGGATGTCGATCCAGGTCTTCAGACCGGGAAGGTCCTGCCCCCAGTCCAGAGAACTTTCCACCAGCAGACGGTATCCTCGGCGCGGTCCACCGGCCGCCGCATTAAAAAAGGCCAGGTAATGAGGCCAGATGGCGAGCGACTCGGCCATAAAGACGCCCAGGGCCAGAATCGGCACAAGCCGCACGAGCATGCGCCGGTGCCGAAACCATCGCCCCCCGGCACCGGCAAAGATGAACAGGGCCGGATAAAGGGGCAGTATGTGTCGATGGCCGATGTTAATGCTCGATGAAACAGCGACTGTTGCGTAAACCGCGAACAAAATACCCAACGGCCAAAGCTCGTAGAGAAAAAATTGTTTCTTTCTACCGGCTATCGCGGCAACGGCCAGCAGTAGTAAAGCAAATCCCCCAATAGGTGTCTTGACGGCAAAGCAAAATGGGAAAAACCGCCACCCCCCCGTTTCGCTGTATCGACCGTCCATGAAGGTCGGGCGCTGCTTGGCCATGTTGAGCACGAAACTCAATCCGTAGAGATAGGCCTCCGGCAGCAACCGGTAGTCCCTGCAGAGCCGGATGACGGGCTCAGCAGCACCGCTTCCCGCCAGTTGCGCTTCCCATTTCACGAAGGAAAGATGATTTTCTGTCGGCAGGCCGGCGGCGGCGGAAAACCGAAATCCATAGTACCCCCAGATGGCGCCCCAACAAACCACGGCCGCAGCAAGGCTGGCTGCCAGGAGAACGGCTGCTTGCTTGCCATGGTTGTCGACGTGGAACTTGATCCCCAGCCGCAGTGGGCGGGCCGGCCGCTGCGCCAGTCTTACCAGCCCCATGATCAGGGCCATGGGTACGATGAGGGCACCGGACATTTTTGAAAGCATCAGTCCTGCCGTGGCCGCACCGGCCCAGAGAATGGTTGCGCGGTCAACCCGGTGCATCAAGGCCCAGAGGGTGCGCACGGCCGCCAGAAAAAACAGGGCCGAGGCCGTATCTGAAGTGGTCAAACGCCCGTGGGCCAACAAGGTCGGGCTGAAAGCGAACAGCGTCAGAGAGACGAGGGCGCCGTGAAATCCGAAAATCTCTTCAGACCACGAAAAAATCAGAAGGCCCATGAGAAGGCTCAGGCAGACGATCATGACCCGGCCGGCAAAGAGCATCCGGCCGGCGTCGTTACCCCGCTCGAAAAAAAAGATATGGGAGGCCATCCAGGTATTTTGCGCCATCTTCTCATCGGGCTCGGGAAAATCAAGGTCCATAAAGAGAAGGGGCAGCGCCGCCCAGCGTTGTGGCAGATTGCCGTTTTCAGGCTGGTAGCGATAATCGTTCCGGGTCCAGTAACTATAGCCCGTGGTCAGATGGATCAACTCGTCATAGGTGTTTGATTTTTCGAAAACGCTGGTGACGGCAAGAAGGCCGTGGCAGGTCAGCAGGGCCACCACGACCCAGCGCCGAAAGCTGTGCGAAGGTCGCCCGGCGTCGTTATGTTCAAGCGATGCCTGATCCATTAGGGTCTGTTCTATGGTTGAATACGCATCGGTGGTTATCCCAAGGCTCGCAGCGAGGCATGGGTAAACACTGTTACGGAATGCGGTAGCGCCCTAGAAGATGGTTTTGCCAAATCTGCACTGTTTCGAGGATGGTCACCAGGGAATCCCGGCCCACCCGGACTGCTGAATCGAAGCTGTGATACCAGTCCACGGGTACTTCCGCCACCGCGTAGCCGAGTTTTTTGGCGATGAAGAGCAATTCCGCGTCGTATCCCCACCGGTCGATGCGCGCGCGGGAAAAAATGTCCGCGGCGGCCGCTGCGGAAAACCCTTTCAGCCCGCAAGTAATATCGCTGACCGGCAGTCCGAAACCCCAGAGAATTATTCGGCGGTATACGGCGCCCATAAACTGCCGCAATGCGCCTTCTCGTATTCGAAGGGCCGAGGCTTCCAGGTGCCGTGACCCGATGACGACAGGGTCGCCTTGCGCCAACCGGTCAAAAATCCGTCCGGCAAATTCAATCGGCACGGCCAGATCCGCGTCCATGAAAAGGCGACGCTCCCCTTGTGCCAACATCATACCGGTGCGCACCGCATGCCCCTTTCCCCGATTGACACCGGAGTCGATCAAACGGATGCGGTCGTGGTCGCCGGCCAAGCGACGCGCGATGGCTGCACTCGTATCGGTGCTGCCGTCGTTGACCAGGAGCAGTTCCCATTCCCGGTGACAGGAAGCCAGATAGGCGGCCACCCGACCGACGTTGGCTTCCAGGCAACGGGCCTCGTTGAAAAGTGGTATCACCAAGGAGACCTTCACACTCACGGTTCACCCCTTGTCAGACAATCCGTTATCGTAAACTTCGCCGCCGGTTTCCCCTGCCGGTTCCCCGCGCCGGCGGCGCATTCTGTATAGACCGTATCCGACCGACACAACAATCAAAATCAAACCGATGCCGGTCACTCGGCGACCGGTCACATAGGAGGCCGGGAGGAATTCGAGCGCGATTCGGTGCTCTCCGGCCGGAAGGTCGACAGCTATGAAAGTATCCATAAAAGGCCTGGCGGAGGCGGCCTTTCCATTGATCCGGACCCGCCAGCCGTCATGGAAGGATTCGGTGATGACGACGGTTCCTGCGCTGCCGGTGCTGCATTGCAACAGCCGCCGGTTCGGCGTGGGGCGAGACAGGGTGACGGTGGCTTCCGGCCGGTGGCCAACACTGGAAATAAAGTAGGCCACCGGCAGTGTATCCGTGATTTCATAAAGAAAAATTCGCTGGTCCCGCCATCTGCCGCCATGAAAATCAGTCGCGTTCTGGGTATCTGTGGCCACCAGGCGAAGTCCAGCGTGATCCATCGCTTCGGTGGCGATCAGATGGGTAACCGCGGCAAGACGGAACAGTTCGGGCCGCGCAAATCCGAAGGGGCGAATGCCCCAGAAAACGCGATCCGGAGACGCGGTGCCGTCCATTCGCGTGATAAACCGCAATGAGCGCAGCAGGGCCATCGGCTCGTAGCCCCCGACCCTGTCGATACCCGCGATCACAAACACCGGATCTTCAATCACTGAGATCAGATTGCGTCTCAACCGCTCGGGTTGAATCACCGCCACCCGGATCTGGCGAGGATCTGCAGCCAAGGCCGCCATTATGCCTGCCGGGGGTCGCATTGTTTCAGTCCGGTGCCCCTCAAGCAGATATGGCGCCAGCAAGAGCGGATCAGCCAGGAGCCAGCCAACCAGCAGCCAGAGGCTCAACCGGCCGGGACGCAAAAAGAAAAGGGCAAAAAAGGCAACGGACAGGGCCAGCGCAGCGCCGAAACGCCAATTTGCATCGGGGCCATCCGATCCTACTACCGGAATCCATACCACAACCGTCAGCATCAGGCCCAGTGCCGTCAGCATCAGGACGTTTCGACCGCGTTTTGCCGCCGGTCCGTCCAAAAGCGCCTGAAGACCCCAACCCGCGGCAATGGCCATGGTTACCAAAGTAAAAATGAAGTATCGGGAAGGGTTGACCAGCATTGAAAGGCCAGGCGTGGACCGGACAATCCGGTCCAGGAAGGGAATGGCCGGCCCCATGCTCAGTAGTGCCGGCAGCACCCCCCAGACCAGCACAAAATCCCATTGTCGCAATCTCGATCCCACGCCCAGAATCGCGAGGACAAGGCCGCCAATGCCGATGTACCCACAAAGCTCCCAGGCGTAGTCCTGAGCAAGGAATTCTGGCCGGATCAGAACGAGTATCCACTGCCGCAGGTCCCAGGAGAAATGA
The DNA here is from genome assembly GCA_043825735.1 of Pseudomonadota bacterium. GTDB lineage: Bacteria > Desulfobacterota > Desulfobacteria > Desulfobacterales > JBDRRP01 > JBDRRP01. The sequence goes on from JBDRRP010000062.1 coordinate 59,728, forward strand.
AACCCCATGGACGCTCCCGCCGGAAGCGGGCGCGAGGAGAGCAAGGTCTGTTCCATCGAAGGGAAAACCTGAACTGCGGCCAGAACGAAAAAGACGATGCCGGCCCAGGCCAGATGTCCGACGAAATCCCTCCAGCCGCCTTCCGTTCTTTCCCTTATCAACCGGATGGCGCCATGGACCGACACCAGACCGTATGCCATGAAGGCGTATTGGGGCGTGCCGCTGAGCAGGCTCAAGGCAAGGAGCGCCCCGAGCCATGTGGCGCGCGCAAAACCCCGACTGCGCCACAGGCGAAGACAAGCCCAGAGCACCATGGGAAGCCAGCAGATGGCGTGCAGGTACCCTATCCAGCCCGCATTGATGTAGTAAAGAATGCGGCCATTGAGCATAAAGACGCCACCCGCCGTCAGGCTGGCCGCTGACCCGCAGCCGGTCTCCCGTGCCAGGAGCCATGCACCATATCCGGCCAAGGCCATATGCAGGGCCTGCCCGATCCACAGCGCTGTAAAGAAAGGAAAAATCCAAAACACTGCGTTGAGCGGGTAAAACAAGGCGTGCTGAATGTTGCCCACCGCAGGTTGCCCCAATAGGAGGTGGGGGTTCCAAAGAGGGAATTCACCGCACTGTTGGATGCTCTGGTACTGGAATGCCTTGAGGCCGTAGAAGTAAGGAATCAGGTCCGAGGCGGGGCCGGAAAAAAAATCGACGCGACCCAACCAAATGGGCGCATGTATCGCCAGTGGCATGAGAATAAAGACTGCCAAGGAAATTATGGCGCCGCCTCGGCGTGACCGATGAAAGGGGGTCACCGGGACGCTCCAGGGGCCGCCTCTTTGACGCCCGCATCGATCCTGGCTGCCAGATCGGGCCGCTTGCGTTTTTCCGCTTCGGGCAACCGTGCAAAGATGACGGCCGCGCTCTTTGGGTCATTCAGGTTGAGGCGGGTCAGTGCCAGGTTGGCGAGCAGCCCGGCCGATTCAGGGGTCAGGGTCAGCCCCTTTTCCAGGGCCTTGGCGGAGTCGGTGTAATTGCCGGTCATGGCGTAAGCGCTCCCAAGGTTCCCCCAGAATGAGGGCTCTCCGGGCGCCAGGGAAACCGCCTTTTCAAACAGGAGCACGGCCTGCGGCACACGCCCCAGCCGGGTCAAGGCCATGGCCTGGTTGTTGATCAGGCGGCCACGGTTTTCCCTGCTCATGAACCTGTCCGAGATCGTATCCAGGACAGCCAGTGCCCTGTCCGGCCTGCCGGTTTCAATGAGCAGTGCCGCGTAGTTGATGTGGTTATCCACCATGTCCGTCCGGGCAGCGATCCCCTGTTGATAATAGGCTTCTGCCGTGGCAAGGTCGCCGCGGCTGTGAAGCAGTTCGCCCAGCCCGCCGGCGTAGTCAAGATTGCCGAAGACGGTCACCTCCCGTTCGAAGAATGAGGCTTCGTCGTGCCAGAGGTATTGATTCAGAAAAAGGGTGTATCCGGTAAGACCGGCAATGACCAGCGCCGTCAGGCAGGCGCCGGCGCGCCGCCATTTGGGCAGGGCCGCCGGAGGACAAAAGGCAATCGCAAAAAAAGCCATGGGAAAATAAAGCCATCGCATGGAAATCAGGGAAACGGCGGAGGTCGGAAAGATGTTGAGGACGGGAAAAAGCCCCAACAGAAAGGACAACGTGCCCATGATAACAGCGCGGTTTCTTCGAAGCCGCCATAGCAGCAGACATACCATGGCCAACCCGGCCAGGCTCGCGGCCACATCCCAAAAGATGCCGTCAGACGGGTAATGAATCGAAAAGCTGTGCAGTCCGACCGGCAGAAAAACGAGCCGCAGATTGTACAGGATCAGATAGGGGACCGAGAGCAGGCGCACGAAAATATCGGCGCCGGCATTGGGCGAGAGGACGGCGCCGGTCGCCGATACCCGAAGCCAGAAATAGCCTATCAATACCGCGCAGAAAGGGAGATAACCGGCCAGTTCCGCACCAGGTCTTTGACGCCCGGCATCGAATGTTCTGTTCCATACAAACAGGATCGGCAGCACCATCACCCCGTATTCCTTTGAAAGCAGTGCCAGCGTGAAACAGAGCAGCGCCATGAAGCGGTTGACAGTGGCCCGGCCCGGGTCCCGTTCGGCGTAAAATAACAAGGCCAGCATTGAAAAAAGCGCGGCCATAATGTTGTTGCGCGAAGAAATCCAGGCCACGGCCTCGGTGTTGACCGGGTGCAGGGCAAAGATCAAGACGGCGGCCACACTCTGCCAGCCGTCGGTCAGATGACGGTGCAGCAATGCCAGCAGGGCCAGACAGACAAATAAGTGCAGGATCAGGTTTGTGGTGCGAAAACCGATCGGGTTGTTTCCCCACAGCCGATAGTCCAGAGCATAGGATAAACTGACAAGGGGCCGGTAGTATCCCGTATGATAGTCACCCTGCCACTGGTCCCTGTCCAGGATCCCGTCCTCCTGGGAAAAATAGTCGCTTGGCGATCTGATCTGTCGAATGAAGGTATTGTTTTCTATAAGAACGTGGTCGTCCAGCAGAAAGCCGCCGGTGAAAGTGGGGGTATAGGCCAGGATCGTCAGTACGGCAACGATGGCCCATTGTTTGAACAAAACCCAGGAATGTCGAGGCTGGTCATCCATTGTCCTGTTCTTTCCCCCCGGTAGATCCGCGGCGCCGCCTTCCGACGTTGGCGAATGAAGGCTTCCGCGCCAGAAAACGTGGATTCCGATTGCCAATAGACGCCGTAAAACGACGATGGTCAAGAGGGCATGTTGACCAGAAGGACCGAACGGTTCAGACCAAGGGGCGAAAAAAAGGGAATCCGCCTGCACTGGTCAGGCGGATTCCCCCTTTCATATTCTTTCGTACCGTTTCGGTGCCGAGTGCTTGCGCTGATCGTGAAACTCGATTCACGCCCGCATTCGATCTCCGTCATTAGCTACATAGCTTGCGGTGCCTATGGTTTTTGCATGGAGGCGATGGCTCCGCCAGGCCCATGGACGGTCCAGCTATATTTGCCCGCGGTGTGATAGGCGGTCATGGTGTAACCGGAATTGCTGCCAGTAAGTGCCAGGGAGACGTTCTTGGTCAGGGACAGTGCCGGCAAAGCCACGGTACCGGTGGTCGCAGCAAAGGTCTTGTAGGTCATGTCGTCAACAAAGTAGGCTTCCTGTGCGGTCATCATGTTTTTCATGTCGCTAAGGGATGCCGCGTCATAGGAGCGCTGGCGGTAGCTCACGAAGTTCGGGATGGCGATGGCGGCCAGAATACCGATAATCGCGATAACGATCATCAGCTCGATCAGGGTAAAACCTTTGTCGTTGTTTCTCATTTTCTGAATCATTGTTTCCTCCTGTGGTTGTGAGTCATGGTTTTTTTCTCTTATTCGTACGCCGCAATTGTAAGGCGATGTTCAGCTGGCTTTTCCGCTGATCTTACTGATGAATGGACGACTTTTGTATTTCCATCAGTCTACAAATCTTGAGCTAAATGTCAAGCAATGAGTGTGCCACGGCATAGTGAAGTTGCTTACACATCGCAACCCTATAGAATTAATAACTTTTTTTAAAAAACTCGCTGATTCCGATAGCAACAACAATACTTCCGCCCTTGATTCGTGACAAAATTTGTCACCATTTTACCAATATTTGTCACACCCCGGCTGCAATTTGTCGCCGGCTACATCAAATCATGTTTTGATAGACGGTACCGAAGGGACCTGAGGGATACGCCGAGAAGTTCGGCAGCCTTCTGCCGGTTTCCCTCTGATACCTCCAGGGCTTTTCCGAGATACGCCGCCTCGATGCGGTCCATGATGCTGTCCAGTTCGACGCCCGCGGTAACGGCATCGAGATCGAATCGGTTCTTGTCGACGCCTTCGATCCACCGCCGCTTGTGCAGAGACAATGCAAGACTGTCCGGCAAAATGATATTGGTGGTGGACAGGGCCACGCTGCGCTCCATGAGATTTTCCAACTCTCTGACATTTCCGGGAAAATCATATTTCTGGAGCAAATCGATGGCATAGGACGAAATCTTTGCGATCTGTTTGCCCATTTCCTGAGAATACTTTTCCAGAAAATGCTGGGCCAGGGCCTTGAGATCGCTTTTTCGCTCCCTGAGCGGCGGCACCTTCAACTCGATAACGTTGAGCCGATAAAAAAGGTCTTCCCGAAACCGGCCGGCAATGACCTCGGCTTCAAGGCTCCGATTGGTGGCGGAGATGAAGCGGACATCAATTTTAATATCGCTGTTGCTGCCGACAGGCTTTATGACCTTTTCTTGCAGCGCCCGCAGAAGCTTGACCTGCAGCGGCAGGCTGAGATCACTGATTTCATCGAGAAAAATGGTGCCGCCCTGGGCGACCTCGAATAACCCGTCCTTGTCATTGGTTGCCCCGGTAAATGAACCCCGCTTGTGACCGAAGAGCTCGCTTTCCATGAGCGATTCGGGAATACCGCCGCAGTTGATTGCCACGAAGGGTCTTTCTTTTCGAGGACTCTGCTGATGAATGGCGCGGGCAATGATCTCCTTTCCCGTGCCGCTTTCACCGGTAATCATCACTGTGGTGCGGGTGGGCGCCACCTGACGGATGAACTCGTAGATGGCCTCCATACCGGGGGAGTTGCCGATGATCATGTTGAAATGAAGGTTTCTCTTTACCTCGTCATCAAGGGTCTTTTTCTCCCGTTCCACGGTCTTCAGTTCAAGGGCCTTGGCGATGGTGTGCGTGAGCTCACTGCTGTCAAACGGTTTAGGGACGTAGTCATAAGCGCCGCGATTCATGGCCTCCACGGCGGCTTCCGTGGATGAATAGGCCGAAATCATGATCACCACGGTATCCGGATGTCGACTTTTGGCGAATTTGAGCACCTCGATGCCGGAGATGTCCCCCAGACGGATGTCGCACAACAGCAGATCGAATCGGTTTTTTTCAAGCAGCTTAATGGCGGACCGGCCGTCCTCGGAAAAGGACAGGTCATAGCCTTCGCGCGAAAGCATGACCTCGAGAAGCTCGCGCATGCTCAGTTCATCGTCCACAACCAGAATGTGTTGTGCCGTATCAGACATTAAAAAAGCCCCTTTCAACACAGCACCCGTAGCGACAAAAACGCCCTGCAGACACGCAACGATCAAAACGTTCTAAACGCACCTAACGATCTTAACGTTCGAAACGTTCTAACAATCTAAACGAACCTAACGATCTAAACGATCTAAACGCACCTAACGATCTCAACGCTCTTCGACAGCCGAGATCAGGTGGCTTCGTAGACGACGCGTCCGTTGACGATGGTCATTACCGCCGCGCCTTTTACGGGCCACCCGTGAAACGGACAGTTCCGGCTAAGAGAGACGAACCGGTCGACATCGATGGTGTGCTGCCGCAACGGATCGATAATGGTGATGTCGGCGATCAGACCTGCCCGTACGCCATGCGCTCGCCCCAGTATGCGCGCCGGATTGAGCGACATGGCACGCACGAGGGTCTCCATATCGATATGGCCCTCATGAACGAGTTTGAGACTCACCGGCAAAGCGCTCTCCAATCCGATGATCCCGTTGGCGGCGGCATCGAAGGCCACTTTTTTTTCAAGACTGCTGTGGGGGGCATGATCCGTGGCGATGGCATCCAGCGTGCCGTCGGCCAATCCTTCCACGATTGCCAACCGGTCTGCCTCGGATCTGAGCGGCGGGTTCATTTTGGCATGAGTCCCGTACCGGGCCACGTCTGAATCGGTGAGCGTGAAATAATGGGGCGCTGTCTCTGCCGTGACCGGAAGGCCCTGGGCCTTGGCCTGTCGGATGGCCCTCACCGACTGGGTCGTGCTCACATGGGCGATGTGAAGCCGGCAGCCGGTGAGCTCGCACAGGGCGATGTCCCGCATGACCATGATGCTCTCGGCTGCGTTGGGGATGCCAGCGTAGCCGAGCGTGCGGGCCGTGGGGCCGTCGTTCATCACGCCGGCCCCCACCAGTGCGGGGACTTCACAGTGGGGCATGACGAGTAGATCGAGCCGCCGGGCCGTCTCCATGGCCTGGCGCATCATTGCCACATGGTTGACCGGGCACCCGTCATCGGAAAGGGCGACAGCGCCGGCGGCCTTAAGTTCGGAAAACGCCGTTAACTGATCCCCTTTCAACCCCTTGCTGATGGCCGCCACCGGGTAAACCCGCGCCGCCCGGGCCGTCTGAGCCTGTTCAAGGATAAACCGGGTGGTCTCAGCATTATCGTTTACCGGGTGGGTGTTGGGCATGGCGCAGACCGCCGTGATCCCGCCGGCGGCCGCCGCACGGGCACCCGAAACGATGGTTTCCTTGTAGGCGTGTCCCGGCTCCCGGAGATGGACGTGCAGATCGATCAGCCCGGGGGTAACCCAAAGGCCGGCGGCGTCGATGATTCGGGTGGTCTCTGCGGTAGGATCGACCCCGACCGGGTCCGGTACGGCTCCCGGCGCGTATATCCCGACAATGCGATCATCTTCGATGAGGACATCGCGAACCCCGTTGGTGACACCGGGATCGATGACTGTGCCGTTTTTGATCACTATTCGCATGCGTGGGTCCTCTGTCGCGGCGGGGATGCCCACCAACCGCGACGGCAGCACTCGGCTGTCAGCAGGGCTGCATCAGCGAATCATGTCGCCGAGACGGCGCCACCGTACCGAGAAGTTTTCCTTGTCCCAGGACCAGTAGATCATGAACGCCTTGCCTTTGACCGCGGCCAAATCCACAAACCCCCAGAAGCGGCTGTCATAGGAGTGGTCCCGGTTGTCTCCCATGACAAAAAGTTTCCCCTTGGGCACGGTTACCGGCCCAAAGTTATCCCGGGGCTGAATACCCCCGGGAATGATATAGTCATCTGAAATGATGGCAAAGGGTTGTTCCTGACGCACGCCGTTGAGATAAACAATCTTGTCACGGACCGCCACCACATCACCGCCGACACCGATGGCGCGTTTGATGAAATCTTTTTCCTTGTCCTCGGGAAACTCAAAGACCACAATATCCCCGTGCGCGGGCTCTGAGATGGGAATGATCGTCTTGTTCAAAAAGGGCAGTTTCACCCCGTAAATGAACTTATTGACAAGAATGTGGTCGCCGATCTGAAGGGTTTCCTTCATGGATCCGGAGGGGATTTTAAAGGCCTGCACGATAAAGGCCCGAATGAACAGCGCCAGGATAATGGCCAGCACGATGGCTTCAACGTTTTCGCGGATAGCGCCTTTTTTCTTAGGAGATGCCGCGGCATCTATAGATTCTGTCTCGTTCAACGGTCCTTCTTTCTTGGAAGAAAATTTCCGGTCTGCTGCCAATTGCGTCATTGTCGCGGCCCCTATCCGGAGAAAAGCGCCATGCCAATCCGTATCAACAGATTAGCGATCACGCCAGCGGCCACGTCGTCCATAACCACACCCCAACCGCCCTTTAGTCGCTGATCGAACCACCGGATGGGCGGCGGTTTGGTGATGTCCAGGTACCGGAACAGGATAAATCCGATGCACACGGTGATCCCGTTGAACGGCAGACCCACCAGCGTGACGGCCATGCCGAGGATCTCATCGATCACGATCCGGCCGGGGTCCTTGCTGGCAAAAATGCGTTCGGCCTGTCCGGATATCCAGGCGGCGACGGCCGTCAAGACCAGAAGCAGCACCAGCGCCGCGCCTAGAGAAACCAGCGAAAGTCCATAGGCGATTGGGATTCCCAGCAGGGTGCCAACGGTACCTGGGGCCACCGGTACGAATCCGACCATAGCACCGGTCGCTAAAAAAACGACCGATCTGTCGCCTAATTTCATGGCCCGTGTCTACTCTCTGCACCGCCCTTTGTCAAGAAGGCGAGCATTTGCCAGTTTAGCATTTTTACTATTTAGTTCAATGCTTTAGTAAGTTGGCAGTAATGGTCTCATAAACGATGCGTATGGGAATCTGACGCGCTCGGGCGATTTGCCGACAGAATTCGTACTCGGGAATCCGTCGCAGGCTCCCGTCAATAGCGACCACTTCCTTGACCGGCGCCGGACCGAAATCCGTATCTACGGTGACACTTCTGCGGGCAAGGACGTGCCGCACCACATCATGGCACCGGACACCGATGGTGGTGGTCTCCGTGAGCAGGCGCCGAATGATGGCGTCTTTACCCGATGACGTGCACAGCACCGAGACCATGGTGCCCGGCCGGTTTTTCTTCATGAACACCGGCACCCAGAAAACGTCCAGGGCGCCGTCCTCGAATAGCCGTTCCATGACATAACCGAAAATCTCCGGATTCATGTCGTCGATACAGCTTTCAACCATCACGGCCGTTTCCGTGCCGGGCGAAACCGTATCGCCAGTTTCCCTTCCCAGCACGATGCGCAGCAGGTTGGGCATGTCCGCAAACTCCCGCTCGCCGGCACCGTAGCCGATGCGCTCGACGACCATATCCGGCATGGGGCCATACCCTTGTGAGAGCGTGGTCAGGATGGCCGCCCCGGTGGGCGTCACGCGTTCGCCTTCCGCCGTTCCGCTGCGCACCGGAACCCCTTTGAGCATTTCAGCAGTCGCCGGTGCCGGCACGGGCAGCCGACCGTGGCTGCACACAACGGTACCGAAACCCACCGTTGGCACATTGGACATCACCGTGACAACGCCGAGGTGGTCCATTGCAAGAGCCGTTCCCACGATGTCGACGATGGCGTCCACGCTGCCCACTTCATGAAAGTGCACATGATCCACCGGGCAGCCGTGCACGGCGGCTTCGGCCTCGGCAAGGCGGTGAAAAATGTCGCCGGCAAGGCTTTTGACCGATGGTTTCAGCGCACTGTTTTCAATAAGGTCCCGGATGCTCCGATAGTCCCGGTGCGGCTGACCTTCCGCCACCACTACGCGCACCTGATTTCCGCGAACACCGCCGCGCACCACTGTGCCCGTTTCAAGTCGAAAACCCGTTAGAGGCATATCTGCCACAGAAGCGCTCAGCCAGTCGGCCGGCACCCCCAACCCGATCATGGCCCCCAGGGTCATGTCTCCGCTGATACCCGAAAAACAGTCGATATAGGCAATCATAATCGTAACACTCAATTTCGCAGTAGGTTTGATGAACTTGCGCTACTACATCTATAACACTGAATGCCTGACACTTGAAGTGACAGGCGTTGGTACTTTTACGGATTCATCACCAAAGACATAACCCGGCGCAGCTTGCCGCGCCGGGTTATCTATTGACAATCCCGGGAAAAAAACTAAGATGACCCGGTCACATCAAACGGAAGTGCGCAGCTGGCTGGTGCGGCTCCCGGACTTCAAATCCGGTGTGGGGCGCTAAAACCGTCCCGGGTGGGTTCGATTCCCATGCACTTCCGCCATTGTTTTTTTCTCTTTTCAAAAGCCCCCTCCCTGGTGCAAATGCTTTTTGAGGTTTTCGGCGACAACATCCAGAAACGCTTCCGAGTCAAGGACGCGCCGTGCCTTGGGTGCGGCGATCAGCGCCAGATCGCCGGTCATCTCACCGGCTTCGATGGTCTCGATGACCGTCTTTTCAAGACAATCGCCGAACTTGCCCAGGGCCTGGATGGCGTCCAGTTCGCCGCGCTTGCGAAGCGCGCCGGTCCAGGCAAAGATGAGCGCAACCGGGTTGGTCGAGGTTTTCTCGCCCTTTAGGTGGCGATAGTAATGGCGTTGTACCGTGCCATGGGCCGCTTCGTATTCAAAACAACCATCAGGGGAAACCAGTACCGAAGACATCATTGCCAGAGAACCGAAAGCCGATGCCACCATATCGCTCATGACATCACCGTCATAATTCTTGCAGGCCCAGAGTATGCCGCCTTCGGACTTCATCATGCGCGCGACGACATCATCGATGAGGGTGTAAAAGTAGGTCATTCCGGCCGCTTCAAAACGCGCCTTATACTCGGCCTCGAAAATGCGTCCGAATATCTCTTTGAATGTTGTGTCATAGGTTTTAGATATCGTATCTTTAGTGGCAAACCAGATGTCGATCCCCTGATCGAGGGCATACTCACAGCACGCCCTGGCAAAATCTTCGATGGAGGCTACCGTGTTGTGCATGGCCTGAAGAATCCCAGGGCCGGTCATGTCCATGATCGTCTTGCGGATCGTTTTGCCGCTTGTCGAAGTGAACACCAGTTCGGCCGTTCCGGGGCCGGGCACAGCGATCTCGCAATTTCTATAAACGTCACCATACGCATGGCGGCCGATGATGATCGGCTTTTTCCAGTTCCGTACCGCGGGCGCAATATTGTTTACAAGAATCGGCTTGCGAAAAACCGTGCCGTCAAGAATCGCCCGGAGGGTACCATTGGGGCTTTTCCACTGCCGTTTGAGTGAGTATTCGCTCATTCGGTCGGTATTTGGCGTAATGGTGGCGCATTTGACGCCGACACCGCATTTTTTTATAGCCTCGGCGGCTTCTATCGTAATCAGGTCATCGGTGTCATCGCGCTTTTGAAGGCCCAGATCATAGTATTCGCACTTGAGATTCACATGCGGCAAAATGAGTTTTTCCTTCACCATCGGCCAGAGCACGCGCGTCATCTCATCGCCGTCAAGTTCAACGAGCGGGGTTTTCATCTTAATACGTGTCATCAATGTATCCTTTTCAACGTTGCAGATACCCGGCTAATGCATGAACGATCTGTAATGATCGTACTGCGGGCGAAGGGAATATCAATCCTTTGAACCTGCCGAGCGGGTGCATATTCCGGCATTTTGCGGAAAGGGTATGCGTCATTCGCTGCGGTTGATCGGTATGTTTTTGCCGCGCCTTTCCAATTTCTTGATCAGAACGGGCAACACCAGTACGCCGATCGTTGCCGCCAGGATCACCAAGGCAATGGGTCGCATGAAGGTATCGATACCGCCGATCTCTTTTGCCCAGTAGAAATTGCGCTCGGCGAGTGGCCCTAACAAAATCGACAGGAGAAACGCGGGGACCGAATAACCGTAACGGCTGAGCAGCGCACCGAACACGCCGAATATCACCACCAGATTCATATCAAACAGCATCGAGCGCCAGGCAAAACCGCCCGCCATACAAAAGAGCGCGATGATGGGCACCAAAAACCGATTGGGGATTGCCGTCACCTTTGCAGCGATCCGAACGACCCCCAACCCCAATGGCAGCAGCATGAGATTGGCAATCACAAGCGAAAATAAAATCGCGTAGGCTTCAACGGCATGCTCGGCAAAAAAACTGGGGCCCGGGGTTACTCCGTTGATCATCAGTGCCGCCATGATGACCAGCGTCGTTCCGGAACCGGGGATCCCCAGAGTCACCGTGGGAATGAGGGCGCCGCCGGGGACACCGTTGTTGCAGGCATCGGAAGCAACCAGCCCCTCAATGTGCCCGGTGCCGAACTTCTCCGGCGTTTTGCTCCATTGCTTGGCCTGGCCGTAGCTGATCCAGGTGGCGATGGCCGCGCCGGTCCCGGGGATCAGGCCGACGATAATGCCGATCAGCCCCCCCATCAGCATCACGCCCTTGTGCTGCAGGGCACTCCTCGCCCCTTCGAAAATCGATTTATAGCCTGCAAACCGCTGCAGGCCTTTCTCTACAAGGGAATCTTCTTTGACCAGAGAAAACAGCTCGGCAAAACCGAAAACGCCCAGGAGCACCGGAATCAATGGGAACCCTTCGTAGAGTTCGAAAAAGCCAAAGGGGCTCCTTGTGTACCCGTGGTTGAACTCGGTGCCGACACAGGCAACGAAAAGGCCCAAGGCCGATGAAAACAGACCTTTCAAGGTCGATTTACCCGTCAACGACCCAACGGCCGTCATACCAAAAAGCGCCATCATGAACATCTCGGCCGGACCGAAATTTAGGGCATAAATTCCGACGACCGGTGTCAGAACCAGGGCGAAAACGGCTGAGAGCAGACCGCCGATGGTGGAAGAAATGATAGACGCCCCAAGGGCCTGGCCGGCCATCCCCTTCCGGGTCAACTTAAATCCTTCCAGGCAAGTCGTCGCGTTTGACGGGGTCCCGGGGATATTCAATAGGATGGCCGGAATCGATCCGGCGGCCTGAGAACTGCAAAAGCACGCCATCATGAAAACCACTGCGTCCATTGCCCCCAGATAGATGGAAAACGGGAGCATCATTGCCAGAAAATTCGTATCATTGAAACCAGGGATGCCCCCCACCAGAAGCCCCGCCAGCATCCCCAGGCCGAGCCACCCGAGATGACTCGGTTGCAGCAATAAAACCAAGCCCTGTCCCACCACATCGAATCCCGGCATCGCCATGAGAATCCTTTCAGAGGGTGAAGCTACCGATCACCAGCCGCGGCAATTCCTGCATCATCAGGACCACCAGGGCAACATGCAAAAAAATGGCAATGCCGGCGGCTACCGCCATGTTCTGCCCCCAACGCCGGCTGCCTAATCCCCGGAACACGACCAGCATGAAAAGGAAGTTGGTCACCGAAAAGCCAAGAAACGGAATCAACACCAGATAGCCGACGGCAGCGGATAAAATCAGCGCTATCCTTGCCTTTGTCCGGTAGGAAGTGACCGCCGGCGTGGCTGCCAATGGAGATGGGCCGGTGTCCTCGCAACGTCGTTGTACAACAAAGCGCTTCAAGGCGAGAAACCACAGTACCAGTGTCGTGCCCGCGGTGATCAGGGGCCAAAAAAGAGCGTCTTTCGGTGCATCGGTGGTCTGGTAGAAAAAGGCCACCCCAAAAAACAAGGCAATCCCCGGCACAATCGCCTCTGCCCAATCGATGTGGATTTTCCGCTCCTTCATTTCACCCCGCTTAGCATGAGCCGTGCGGGGTTTTTCCGCACGGCCCATTCGTTGTAAATGCCGACACGAACTTAGGTTCTAATCCATCAGATGCTTGTAGCGCTCCCAGACGCCCTGAAATTCCTTGACGTAGGCGTCGCATTCTTCCGGTGTCCAGTAATCCATGAAGGCGGCCATGCCCTGCTGCTCTGCCAAAGCTCTGGTTTCCTGTGATGCCATAGCCGCCTTGAAGGTATCCACCATGACCCGGTAGGCTTCCGGGGATTCTTTGACCGTGTCTCTGCGGATGATAAACGCAAAGGGTTCCACCAGATTCGGAAAAGGTTTCCCGGTAGCTTCACTCAGCGTCGGCACATCCCAGACCCCGTCCCACACCTTCTTTTTAGTGAAAGAGGCCAGCGCCTTGACGAATTCCTTTTTGGAGGAAGACGAGTAATAGGGGCCGATGCAGGCATCCACCTGCTTGCCGGCAAGCGCATCCCGGGCTTTGGATCCACCGTCGAATGCGATGACTTTGGCGTTGATACCGGTCAGCTCGATGAGTATCTTGGCGGCCAGCGTGGAAACAGCCTTGGGGTGACTTGTGGAAATGGTTAGCGGCTTATCAGCCGTTTTCCCGGCGGCGATGAAATCGGCGATGGTCTTGTATGGAGATTCCACGTGAACCAGCAGCAGGTTCGGATCAGTAATCAGGTTACCGACGAACCCGAGATCCTCCCAAGTGGTCTTGGACACGCCGGTGTTAATATTCATGGCCTCCATTGCGATCGTGGTCATGATCGTGGTGTAGCCGTCGGCAGGTTTGGACATCAGTTTTCCCATACCGATCATTCCCGATGCCCCGGGAAGATATTCAAATTTTATCGGTTGCCCAAGAATTTTCTCCCAACCGACCGACAGCACCCGTGAGGAACGGTCGAACCCCCCGCCGGCCTTGGCCGGAATGATATGGGTAATCGGCTTGGACGGGAAATCCGCGGCTGCTGAAACCCCTGCAAAGCAAAGTATTGCGGCCAGAATGATCGCCATCTGTTTCATTGAGCATCTCCCCCTGTGTTATGAGTTTACCCTGGAGTGGACCTTTTCCCATACCAAGTGCCCCGCTGCTGAGAAAAGGCGGTCGATCCAAAAACCTACAGCCCCAGCAATCTCGCCGGGGTTACCTTTGTCATCTGGTCTATCTCTACCTGCGAGACCCCCTTTTCCATCAGGCATTGGGCAAACACTCGAAGCACCTCTGCGGGCATGGACTTTCTCGGTTGGCCGGCATCGCTGGAAAGCACCAGGGAATTCGCGCCGACACTGCGAACGCTGTTCAGATAATCCTCAAGTTTCGCAACCCCGGGAATAGGGTAAAGATTACCCCCGCACAGTTCGATAATGGCACCGTGACGCGCCAGTTCGACCTGATCAGCGATACTCAATCGGGGCGGGTTGAAATAGGGATGGGTGATCACCAGGCGTTGAAAACCGATGTCTTCAGCATGCGCCGCCAAAATGAAGATTTCTTCCCTGGACAGGTGTGCGGTCCCCAACATTACTTCGGCATCCCGCACGATTTCCATAATGGTGGCGATATCATCTGCAATGCTGTCCCCGGCCAGAATGGAAATACCAGGGCGTTGCACCTTGGCTGAAGACTCCTGGTAACCATAGCCGCCGACATGGCCAAAGGCGTCGGCGTGGGCTTTGGCGTCAATGGTCGGCATCCAGATCTGTTTTGCACCGAGACGAACGGCGGTCTCCACCGCCACCGGATTTATGCCACCGGTAAAATGATTGAGCACCAATCCGCCAAAGACCCGGGTCCCCTCGACCTGCCGGTCGGCCAGAAATGCCCTTCCCACTGTTGATTCAAAGTGGTTCTTGAGAAGAATGCCAGACAGGCCCGACTGTGCGGCATGCTCGGCCATGTCGATGTCGTTGCCCGAACGGCTGAAAAGCGATGGATTGGAGTGGATATGGAGATCGAATGCGCCAACAAGATCGACAATTGGCATAAAATGCTTTCCTTTCTCAGCGGATCTGAATGTTGTAGCGGAACCGGTCACCCCGCCCGAAGCCGGATCGGAATTCGACCGGCCGGTCGCCATAGGTATAGGCAATCCGCTCAACAAAAATGACAGGGTCGCCCTTCTCGATACCCAGGGCCTCAGCGGTTTTCAAATCGGCAACCCGCGGCGCAAGAAATTCGTCTGCCCAGATGATCGGGGTGCCGTAGCGTTCATCGAAAATGGGATAAAGCAGCTTGTTGGAGATGTCGATGCCATCAAATCCTCGGAAGATGCGCTCCGGCAGGTACAGGTCTTCCACCATCAACGGAACATCCATCAGGGTTCGGATGCGCTGAATGCAAATGACCTTTTCCTCTACAGGCAGTTTGAGCGTTGCGCGAACGGATTCCGAGGGTATGATCACCTGGCTCGTCAGCACATTAGATCCCGGAATGATGCCGGCCTCATTTTCACCGAGTCCGTAGCGGAAAAAACGAAAAAATGTTCTTCCGAAATCGGGCTTGGACACAAAAGTCCCCTTCCCCTGTCTTCGGTAAAGAACCCCCTCGTTGCATAGCTCGGCAAATGATTTTTTGACGGTTCCGGGAGAGACGCTGAACATTTCCGCCATCTCATTTTCTGACGGAATCATCTGGCCCTGTTTCCACGTGTTGTCTGCGATACGCTCTTTAATCAGTTCCTTGAGTTGGTAATACAAAGGGAGCGCGCTGTTGAAATCGAGATGGGCTTTTTTGGCTTGAGGCATGGCGGAAACCTATCAGTTGGAGGAAACGCCAAGTCATATACTTATGTATATAAGTGCACAAGGCCGCGTCTCTGTCAAGCCTCTTTCCGGAATAATGGCCATTATCGTATGGTTACTTGACAAACACGGTGACGGTCTGAAATGGGACGTATTCAGTGTCAACTGTGCGCAAAAGATAGTTCAATGGATCGGAAGCAAACCGAAAAACGCATGAAGTGCTTTTGGAAAATTCGCTTATAAATCCGGATATGATTCGGGGATCATTAGAAAGGTGCTGATCGAAAGTGGACCCGTCCCTTCAAGAATACCATAGACTGCTTCAGCGCATCAGGTTGTTTAAAACGCTGAGTCCCCCCCAGATCGACCAGGTTATCAGGATACTGGAACCCGTATCCGTAGCTGCCGGTGACTATTTGATTAACGAGGGAGATACGGCCGAATGCTTTTATATCATTGAAAGCGGCCGCTTTGAAGTCATCAAAAAAGAATCCGATGCCGACGCCTGGCACCGGCTTGCCGTTCTCGGGCCGAACGACACCATCGGCGAGGTGGCGCTTCTCGACCGGGAACGCCGTAGTGCATCCGTCCGCGCCCTTGACGATGCGCACCTGTTTCGAATTACGATTGCGTGTTTGGAGCAGTTATCCACCACCGAGCGCCCGGCGGAAGCGGCCGTAAAAATCACGTTGGCTGGCGAGATTGCCAAAAGACTGCGCCACACGAACGAAATTACGGTCCGGACGCTTCATGACCAGTTAGAAGAAGCCAAAGCCCGGGTGGCCATGGGCGTCATCGTCAGCTACCTGCTCGTCGGCACCTGCTGTTATGTGCTGGCACTGCGCCTTGTGACGGCCCTGAACCAGTCCGCCGCCGCCACCACCACCGTCAGCGTGCTGGTCCTGGCATTTTTTGCCCTGCTGACGCTGATGGCTATCCGGCGAAGCGGTTTTCCCTTCAGCATGTACGGCATCACCCTGGATGGCTGGCAACGGGCCACCCGGGAATCCATTATTTTCACGCTGCCGGTTTTGGGTGCGATCGTACTGGGGAAAGTGCTTCTGATCAACCTGCACCCCGATATGGTGGGCGAGCCCTGCTTTGCCTTAAATCAGAGTCTGCATCTGTCACCCCTTGAGATCCTGCTCGACGTCATTGCCTATGCGCTGTTCACCCCCATTCAGGAGTTCATCGCCAGGGGCGGCGTCCAGAGCGCCTTCCAGCAGTTTCTGGTGGGGCCTCACCGAACGGTTGCCGCCATCGTTCTGGCCAACCTCATGTTCAGCATCACCCACATCCACCTGAGCACCTCTATCGCGCTGCTGGTGTTTGTGCCCGGTCTATTCTGGGGATGGCTCTACTCCCGCCACAAAACCCTTCTCGGGGTATGCATCTCCCATTTCATGGTGGGGACATTTGCTTTTTACGTAGTGGGATTTCAAAACTTGCTGCGATGACCGGGGGACCGCATCAGAATCATCGGGTCGCGACCATGGTAGCGATGATAAATACCCCTGCCAAGGCCAGCAGAATCATCCATGGAACGAGGCTGCGCGGTTCTTTTTTCCCCTCCATAGACGGCGCTTTGGTATGACGCTGGTGGTGTTTTTTGCCTGCGACATCACACAGAATAAAAACCAGAATGCCGAGCACTCCGGATACGATCAGAGGCCATGCATCCGAAAAAACAAAATCCGAGCGCCGGGTGGCGATGATGACCGCCCACGTTAACGAAATGACGGCAATGAAGGCTCCGGCCAGCTTTCCCAGTGTCAGCGGTAACCGTTTCAGCTCGGATGCCGTTTGTGATTTCAGGGCTCCCATTGGATTAGTACCACTTTTTGCCTAACTAATATGCCAGGAAACGTGTCCCCGCCGCTTTCATAACGGGCTCGTCCAACAAATAGTACAAAGTGTGCGGGTAGATCGTCAGCGCGCCTTCCTGGATGTCGGTCGTCATGAACTTTATTTTCCCGTCGACCTTGAACCACAATTCGCCGGCCTTGTCTTCCTTGAAAACCTCGAACGGCTGAAGGGCCCCCGCGCTTTGCAATATAGCGAAACCGGGTTCTGAAAACAGCGCACCCTTTTTATGAAAAAACACTTTCGCCGTGCACGGCGTGAGACGACTCAGGCTGCTGATGATTACCCCTTCTGGGGCGCCGTCAGGTCGATAGGGCGGTATCGGATCGACGATGACGCCCTTGTCGTTCTGCTCCTGCATATATTTCAGAAAAGCCTCGGAGAAGGGTTTATAGATCTGCCGTTCTTCGTAAATATTCGTGGCTATAGGTTTGTCACGCATTGCTTCGAGTCGGTAGGTATACACGGTTTGGGTATCGATGATCCGGCTTTCATCCGGTGCAAGCGCCCCGTCATGCACTTCTGATCGTTTCCGGGCAAGCACGTTTAGGGTCCTTTGATCCGGATCGATCCACTGGGCGCGCAATGTCTCAGAGGACAGTGTATCGCCGGACGCGACCTTGACGGTCTCCCTCGTCATGCCTCCGGCCACATCGAAAACAAAAATATTTCCCATTGCGGCCAGCAGGTATCCTTTACCCTCAAAAGTATCGAAATCAACGGGTGTGACCTGCGGGGTTATCCCGCCATGCGCTTCGGGGGCCAGTACGATGGACGCACGTGTTTGAAGCCTGGCATCCACCAGCATCACCGTATTGTCGGATAGAAAAACCAGACGCCCGCCGTCGCAGCCCAGGTACTCAGTGATGCCGCCCCGTGATTTGATGGTGAGATGCGCGGCCTCTTTGAAATTGCCGTCCAGTCGGACGATATCGCCCATGAGCGGGGAGATCGAATAGAGGCTCCCCGAGCAGGTGACGTAGTTCTCGAATCGCTCTTGCGTCTTGGCTGTCGCCTTCAGGCTGAACGTCTTGTCCCGATTATAAACGTAGTTGTGAATGGCGCCGTTGGAAAAAACCATAAAACCGGATTCGGTGGGCTCAGGCGCCACCGCCGATGCGATCACAGGCGACACGGCCGGGCCCGATACCATCAAGGCCACCGCAATGGCTACCCATAGAATCGCCCTCCCCCACCGGAAGCTTTGAATGCCGAACCATTTCATATTGTTGAAGACTCGAGCGGGCCTTGCCGGGAACCAAAATCTACCATTTCTGGATGGACACAATATATGTTTCAAAAACGTTGAATAGAACGACCGAACTCCCGCAGGAATGCGCTGCCGCTCGGTCAACGGTCTTTGATGGCAGAGGATATCACAGGTGAAGAAATTGCACCAATTATGCACTGGTGGTCGTTGCTACCGGCGCTCCAGCATCTCGGCGAATGCTTCTATACGCGTGTGCAATTGTCCTTCTGAAAAATTTCGCGAATCGACGCAATCGACTTCCAGATTAAGGACGGGCACCCCGATGGATTTCAGGCCATCGGCGATGAGCCCCCGGGCGCCGGTGCCCTGGCGGCATCCCCAGTGGCAGGGATTGATCGCGCCGTCGATGCGGAAATCTTTCGCCATCTGCTGCAGATGGGCCACCCGGCGGTCGACCTGCCCGTTAAAGGGTATGGAAATCGCACGCCGGGCAAGCCCCGTATAGGGGTCATCCGGGTCGATGGGATCCCAGGTGATGGCATTGAGTTCATCGGCGATCACGGCCGCCCCGTATTCATTTTCAAGCATGTCGATGAGTGGATTTTTGAACTGAATGCGGTTCTGGATCCACAGCAGTCGCAGTCGTTCGTCTGCGATGCCGCCTGTTTTTGTTTCAACCTTCGCGGCAAAATCATCCCGGTAAGCGGTTGCAATATCAACGGCCGCCTCGGTGCCCAGCAACAGCGCGATGACAATACCGAAGTTTCCCATCAGCCGTCCATTGGCCGGTGACGGCACCGCCTGTGCCAACCGGTAAGCCTCGGCCATGATTTCACGTGCCCGGTTGGTGTGTACGATGGCCTGCCTGAAACGATCATCATCCAGCGCTTCTCCCGTGTGTCCGGAAACAAAGGCCACCATCTCCCGGATCTGGTCCGCCAGGTACCGGACGCTTGTCGCAGTGGGTTCCTGGGGCACATTCAACACGAACAAATCCTTTTCAAAGTGCCGCGCCAGGTTCTCCATGACGGCCAGTCCGCCGGAACACGGACTGCTGGTGGCGATAAGAAAATCGGGCACCGGCATCATCTCTTTCTTGGCCGCCCCCAACACCGACCGGTGATACCCGCAGGTATCACCGCCGAATCCCTCCTGCTCGGCCGCTTCTATAAACATCCCCTCCATTCCGGTCGAGGCCAGCATGGCGCCGACAAACTCTACAAAGCAGGAGGTCACGCCCATAGCCGCCAATAGATCAAAGGGGGCCGTAACGCCGCACCAGGCCACGCGCTCCCGGCCCCCGTAAAGACGCGCCCCCAGCCGGGCCACTTCAAGGGCATAGATTTTCCGCGGGCTTCGGCTTTCAGGGTCGACGGCGAGCTTGGCCTCGATGCCCGACACCAGATCTTCAAAATATTGTTTCATCATCGCGGTCACCTCAACATTTCGATAAATGCTTCGATTCTCGTACGCTGCTGCCCGATGGATCTCAAGGTGCAGTCGCCTTCCAGCAACAGCACCGGCAGACCTTCCTTTTTCAACGCCTCCCGCACCATGGGCAACCGGGCGAGATACGGGTCGCAAAACTTCAAGGTATGCCCGATGACACCGGCCGCGCCGCAGGCTCGGGCGGCCGTCACGACATCGGCGGCCAACCTTCCCGGCGCCTGCGGAGAAAACGTCCTGGCGCAGGGGGGTTTTTGCTGAATGCTGACGGCCAAATCCATGAAAACCGATTCACCGCCGCCGACGGCCACCGGAGAGAACATCCGCGATCCGGTACAAAAATCATCACCCACAATGCGCGCCCCGCTGGATTCAAACATGATAAACGCCTCGGGATCGGGCATCACGTTACCGAAAAGAAACACCGGGACCCCGTCCGTTTCATCGACCGGTGGCTGGCCATCTGCCAACACCGCCGCGATCTCCGCGATGGCCGCGACCGAAGGCTGCGTACTGGCCATGTTGTAGAGCGCCTGCATCCTTGCACTGCCGCCAGCAAGACGCCCTGCCCGCAGACGACTGCTGCATTCAGAAAGCAGTGCGCACAGGCGGTTAAACTCGGCGGCAGCAGCAGGCACATCCAGGGCATCCGCATCGATCCCTGCCCACAAGGCCAAATGATCGGCCAGCCGCTTCAATTCAGAGGCATAGAACCGGTTGGCCACCGCGTCGTGGGTGGCCGGCAGATCCAGAAAGATGACCGGCACATCCGGCCGGACACGGCGCCAGGCATCGGCCAGCCGGCGCATGGCGTCACAGCTGTTGACGATCACCATGCCGCGCAGCTCTGCCAGATCGCCGCTCATGGCCCGGTCGATGACGCGCTTGACATGGGGGCACATGTTGTCGTGCAGCAGCTGCCCGGCTTGATCCGGTGCATCCCCCATGGGAAGGATCCGGTAAGGGGCGAATCCGGCGGCCTCGATGATCGGCAGCGGTGTGTATGCGCAGGTAAATCCGATGCGTCCTCTGATCGGTGCGGTTTTCATTGACTGTCCTCCTCTATATTGATCAGCACCTGCTGAAGCACTTTCATCGTGCCGGCCAAATCGTCTTCCCCGATACCGGCAAACACTTTTCCCAGAACATTTTCTGTGACCCGCCGGGCCGGCGTCTCTGCCACCTGCCCCGCCTCGGTGAGGCAAATCCGATACGCCCTTCGGTCATTCGGGTCCGGTTCCCGCCGCAGCAGTCCGTCACGTTCCATGCGGTCGATAAGACCAGTCATGGTGGACGGCTCGAGTTTCGCGCACCGGGCGAGATCCACCGTTTTTCGCCCGTCCTGCGCCCAGAGACACAGCAGAACACCAAGATACGCCGGCCGCACCGAGGTCACGCCAGCATCCGACAGACCTTTTTTGATGGCTGACGTCACCTGCAAGGTCACTCTGGATATCAGATAAAAAGGGCACTCGCTGGGCGGGGTCATTGTCATGGGCACCTCATTTATAGGAAAACCATATATTCCGCATACGTATTTTTTAGTCAACGAATATTTGCTGCCTTACAAAATGGGATGGGTGTTTTTTACAAGGTGTTAAAAAACCTGAACGGGTTGTCCCCCATGGCCTACCGAATCTTCGGGTGTGGATTTCCAACTATTTGATTACTTGAGCTATTTTGCTGTCCGTATTTTTAATGAAATTGGTACGGCTGGTGCTTGATAGGCTTTGTCATCAATACGTTCCGTTGGCATAACAACGCCGGGTAAACATCGACACCCAAAGCGCATCAGGGGAGGTTTTTATGACCGAACCAACCGTCTCTGCACCGAAAAACCCTGCGGTATCGCCGACGGGTGTGTCAGCGGATCCGCGATGGCGGCTTATCAACCGGACCATGCGTCTTCACAACCACAGACCCGAGGCGCTGATCGAAACCCTGCACGCGGTCCAGGAGGCCTTCGGTTACTTAGATAAGGAGAACCTGCGTATCGTCGCAGCGGCGCTTCATGTGCCGTTGAGTCAGGTGTTTGCCGTTGCCACTTTCTATCATTTCTTCTCCCTGAAACCGGCCGGAGAGCACACTTGCGTCGTGTGCACCGGCACCGCGTGCTACATCGGCGGCGCACCGGCGATCTTGTCGACCATCAATAAAACTTTTGGCGTCGAAACGGGCCGCACCACGGCCGATGGCGTCATGTCCCTGCTGACAGCCCGCTGTTTAGGGGCCTGCGGTATCGCGCCGGCCGCTGTTTTCGACAAAGAGGTCGCCGGCAAGCTCCAACCCCAGCAAGTAATCGAAAAACTGAAAAAATGGATGACCGATGACACTGACTCGTGAAGCGCTTGAGGATATCGCTGAAAAAGAGCGGGCCCGCCAGGACGCCGTCCGGCATCACATCCTTGTCTGCGCGGCTGCCGGCTGCGCCTCCTGCCACAGCGAAGACATTGTGACGGCGCTGGCAGCCGCTGTCGTCGCCCAGGGGCTTGAATCGTCATGCGAAGTACGCCCGGTGGGCTGTATCGGCCTGTGCGCCGAGGGTCCACTGGTCGCTATCGCGCCTCAGGGTATCATCTACCGGGCCGTAAAACCCCAGGACGCCGCCGACATCGTAGCAGCCCTTGACACCCGGCCGCTGGAACGGTGCCGCCTTCCGGCGGGCCAGCCGTTTTTCTCCTCCCAGACCCGGGTCGTGCTCGAAAACTGCGGCCGGATCGATCCCACCCGCATCGAAGGCTATATCGCCGTCGGCGGATACCGCGCGCTGTATACGGCACTTCGGGATATGACCCCGGAATCGGTGCTGGCGGAGATGACCCGCAGCGGTCTGCGGGGACGCGGAGGAGCAGGGTTTCCAACCGGTCTGAAATGGGTCACGGTGGCCAAAAGCGTGGGCGCGTCAAAATCCGTTGTCTGCAACGCCGATGAAGGCGACCCTGGGGCGTTCATGGATCGCAGCGTCCTGGAAAGCGATCCACACCGCGTTCTCGAAGGCATGGCCATCGCCGGTTATGCGGTGGGGGCCTCCCAGGGATATGTCTATGTCCGGGCCGAATATCCGCTGGCCGTCAAGCATCTTCGCATGGCCATCACTCAGGCCGAGCGCCTGGGGGTCATCGGCAGGGACATATTTCATTCACCCTTTGAGTTCACCGTCAAAATTCGGCTGGGCGCCGGGGCCTTTGTCTGCGGCGAGGAAACCGCACTGATGGCGTCTATCGAGGGGCGGCCCGGCAAACCGCGTCCGCGCCCACCCTACCCGGCTGAATCGGGATTATGGGGAGCGCCGACGCTGATCAACAATGTGGAGACATTCGCCAATGTGCCGGCCATCATTCGAAACGGCGGCGCATGGTTTGCCGCCATGGGAACCGAGCGCAGCAAAGGCACCAAAGTCTTCGCGCTGGCCGGGCGGGTACGCAACACCGGCCTCATCGAAGTACCCATGGGCATCTCGCTTCGCCGGATCGTCGATCACATCGGCGGTGGAATTGTCGGCGGGCGCCCGATCAAGGCGGTGCTGACCGGCGGACCTTCCGGCGGCTGCATCCCCGAAAACCTTCTGGATATGCCGGTTGATTATGAGTCATTGACCCAGGTCGGCTCCATCATGGGCTCCGGCGGCATGATTGTGCTGGACGACACTGCGTGCATGGTGGATGTGGCAAAGTACTTCATGGATTTTTGCCGAACCGAGTCCTGCGGTCAGTGCGTGCCCTGCCGGGTGGGGACCGTCCACATTCACGGGCTTCTGGAAAAAATCTGCCGGGGCGACGGCACCCTCGAAGATGTCGCGATGCTCGAAGATCTTTGCGATCTGGTCAAACAGACCAGTTTGTGCGGTCTGGGTCAGACGGCATCCAACCCCGTGCTCAGCACCCTGCGGCATTTCAGGGAAGAATACCTCGCGCATATCCAAGAGAAAACGTGTCCCGCCGGCGTCTGTCAATTGCACGTGGGCAAGGAGGGCGCATGAGTGACGGCCTGAAGTCCAGAACGCGGCAAAGGGGTCGGGACGCCGCCCCGCTCAGCGTTTACACCCTCAAGATCGACGGCAGAGATGTCAGTGGCCGGGAAGACGAAACCATCCTGATCGTGGCCCGCCAGAACGATATCCAGATCCCCACCCTGTGCCATCTGGAAGGCCTCTCCCAGCGGGGCGCCTGCCGGCTATGCCTCGTTTCCGTGGAGGGCACCGCCCGCCTGCTGCCGGCGTGTATCACCCGGGTGCGCCAGGATATGGTGATTACAACCACTTCCGAGCGGATCGACGCCTATCGCCGGAAAATCCTGGAACTGATCTTCTCCGAGCGAAATCACGTCTGCTCGGTCTGTGTGTCCAATGGGCATTGCGAGCTTCAAAGCCTGGCAGCGTCTCTGGGCATTTCGCACGTCACCTATCCCTATGTGTACCCCCGATGTGCGGTTGACGCTTCCCATCCACACTTCAGCATGGATCACAACCGGTGCATCCTGTGTCTGCGCTGCGTGCGGGTGTGTGATGAAATCGAAGGCGCGCATACCTGGGACGTGATGGGACGGGGCAGCGATTCGCGGGTGATTACGGATTTATGCGACCCCTGGGCCGAGGCATCGTCTTGCACGGGGTGCGGCAAGTGTGTCCAGGTCTGCCCCACCGGGGCACTCACTGAAAAAACGCAGACGACCATGGCGCGGACCCGGCGCAGACAGTTTTTGCCCCATCTTCGGATGATGCGCGATGAAAACCATGAATAGTGCCCATCCACAAATGGCATCTATTGGCCCCCGGCGGCGTACTCGCTCATTTGCAATCCTCGAAATAGGCCCACTATGTCTGCGGTTGCAAATTCGCTCGAGCCTTGCCGGAAACCAAAATCTACCATTTGTGGACGGACACTAAATAGCGGAGCATTGAGCCCATGAAAAAATGTCGTATCGCCAGCCTCTGGCTGGATGGCTGCTCCGGCTGCCATATGTCTCTTCTGGATATGGATCATGGCATCATCGATCTGGCGGGCAGCATCGAATGGGTCTACGGGCCGCTCGTTGACGCCAGGATCTTTCCGGAGGCCGTGGATATCACCTTCGTCGAAGGGGCGGTGAGCTATGACCGGGACATCCGCGATCTACTGCACATCCGCCGGTGTACGCGCACGCTGGTGTCCTTTGGTGATTGCGCGGTGACCGCCAATGTACCGGGCATGCGCAATGCGTTTTCCCTGCCGGACGTATTGCACCGGTCCTATGTTGAAAACAGCGACGGCGACAACGGACTGCCGAAAGGCGCGGTGCCCGGGCTCCTGGCGCGGGTAAGGCCGGTTCACGAAATCGTGATGGTGGATATCTTCCTGCCGGGCTGCCCGCCGCCCACCACTGCCATCGCCCATACACTGGCATCGCTGTTGGCCGGAACGATGCCGGCGCTGGAAACAACCTCACGATTCGGAGCTTAGCCGCGATGCAAAAGACCATTACCATTGAACCGATCACCCGGATCGAAGGACATGGGAAAATTTCGATTCGTTTCAGTGAGGCGGGTCAGGTCGAAGATGCCAGCCTGGCGGTGACACAGTTCAGGGGATTTGAAAAAATCTGTCAGGGGCGCCCGTTTTATGAAATGCCGCTGCTGGTTGAGCGCATTTGCGGGATATGCCCGGTCAGTCATGCCATGGCCTCGTCCCTGGCCTGCGATCAGATCCTGGGGGTGCGCGTCCCTCGCACCGCCGTCATGCTCAGGCAGGCCATCAATTGCGCCGAATTTATCCAATCCCATGCGCTGAGTTTCTTTTACCTCTCGGCGCCCGATCTGCTGCTGGGCTCCGACAGCGATCCCGGCCAGCGCAATCTGCTGGGGCTCCTGGCCGCCCACCCGGTTTTCATGCGGGACGGCATACGGCTGCGTCAGATCGGTCAAACCATCATTGAAAAGCTGGCCGGCAAACGGATTCACCCGTCATGGATCGTTCCTGGCGGGGTCGCATCCCCGCTCTCGGAAGACAATCGGGCCTTTATCGCTTCTTTGCTTCCGGATGCGCTGGCCATCGTGCAGCGTACGCTGGCGTGGTTCAGGCACGCTGTAGAAAAATTCGAAGATGAGCTCCGAACCACCGCCAATTTCCCCTCTCTATTCATGGGGCTCGTCTCTTCCGAGGGCAATCTGGCGCATCTTTACGGGAGACTGCGGGTCATCGAGAGCGACGGCACAGTGATCGGCGACCAATTGGACCCGTCCAGCTATCAGCGCCTCATCGCCGAACGCACCGAAGCAGAAACTTACCTCAAGTCGCCCTATTACAAACCGCTGGGCTATCCCGAAGGCATATATCGGGTCGGCCCGGCCGCCCGTCTCAACGTCTGCAACGGTTGCGGTACACCGTTGGCCGATCAGGAGTGGGCCGCGTTCAGAGACCTGGAAAGCGGGCCGGTCCTCAGCGGGTTTTTAAACCACCATGCCCGGTTGATCGAAATCCTGTTCTGTATCGAATCGTTGCAAACACTGCTGGCCGATGAAGAGATCACCGGTCATCGGGTGCTCTCCCGTGCGTTGCCCAATTTCAGCGACGGTATCGGCGTGGTTGAAGCGCCCCGCGGCACATTGATCCACCACTACCGGGTCGACACCAATGGTCTGATCACCTGGGTCAATATGATCGTGGCCACCGGGCATAACAGTCTGGCCATGAACCGCGGGCTCCTTCAGGCCGCCAGACGGTTCATCGACGAGCCGCGCATTTCAGAAGCAACGGCCAATCGGCTGCAGGCGGTGATTCGCTCGTTTGATCCCTGCCTGAGCTGTGCGACCCATGCCCTGGGGCCGTCCGGATTTGCCATCGAATTGCTGAATGCCGGCGGTACCGTCATTGGCCATTACCCTCCGGGCGGCGCTGAGGATCAGTTGACCCGGGAGCGCCGGCTCAAGTGAAATGGGAAAAGAGGCCTTGGGTGACAGGCCTGCCCCGGATGCCTCAAACGATCCAAACGGCCTTTTCGGCCGCCATCTGAATCAGCTTCCGGCACACCCGGCCCATGGAAAACCGCTCGACCCGGCTCACCCCCCGGCGCGCCGCCACAATGGTATCCATGTGGCTGCGCAGGGCGGAATCAAAAAGACTTTCCGCGCGGCTGCTCTTCTCTTTTAAAATGGCGGAAAAATACTTTTCCTCCGGCAACCCGGCCTCGATCAGTTCTCGTTTGCCTTCGACCATGAACGGCATGATTTTGCGCGTGTTGGCGTCGAGCCACGCGTCTTCATGGCTTTTCTTGAAAAACGTGGGAAGTGCCGGAGCGGGCAGATTCAGCGGGCGGACGATGTGGCACAGCGAGATTTCCATCCGCCTGACATCGAACAGGGAACTGATCAGGGAAACGCACCGCCTGGAAGAATCCGAGGGGTCTACGGCCACCAGACACTTTCCCGTCTCCGGACGGCCGCCCACGATCGCCAAGGGGATGTGGGTCGCCGCCTCGGCCAGCTTGGCGGTGACACTGCCCAGCATCGCCTTGTTGAAGCACCCGAATCCATGGCGGCCGACGATCAGCGCGGCATAGCCCTTTTGCGATTCATCCAGGATGTCCCTGGCGTACCCGACGCGGCGCAACGGCATCAGTACCCGCGCCCCCTGCTGCGTGAACCCGTCGCGCACCAGCCTGGCAACAGCCCGATCCATGAACGCCTTCATGTCGGCCAGGCCCTGCTGCTGCCATTCCCGCAGCGAGCCCTCGAAAATATCGGCCGAAGGGGCATTGTCCAAATCCATGAGCGCTTCGGGGACGCGCGCCAGCACGTGCATCAGTGTGATCTGCGTTTTTTCTGGAGACAATGCGTTTGCCGCGTGGCGGACTGCGCAAAAGGATTGCTCCGACCCATCCACGGCTAAAAGGACTTTCTTTTTCTCGATCATTTTACCCTCCCGCCTTTTCAATTCATGAGGTTACTATTGCGCTTGTCCGGTCCTATTCGAGATGCATGGGCGTCTTTTTTGATGACGAAGCATTTTTCATAACCGCAAGACCCGATGGCGAACTCAAATCGCGCGGTCACAGGGAATGTGCTCGCGGTGCTGGCACAACCAAAAACAGCAATAACTGTACCATTTACCTTTCCGATAAGTTCTTGTCCGAGCCCATTTTCTGTCATCCCGAATACAGCCTGAAGCCAACATCGACTGGCGGCGGCAATCAGCGTCTGGCGGCACTTTGCGGGTAATTTGCCGGTAGCGGTGCGCCCAAGGAGTGATCAAAACGATACCGATGTATGGATCGGATGCAAACCGAATCGGTCGGGTTATCCGACCGATGCTTTCCAGGTTGGAAAAATAACGAACACCCTGCATGGCTGCCAGTCAACGCCATCAATACAAAAAATCGTGAATAATTAGGCAGATGGAAGTCAGTGAGTTCTGGCATACTACTTGCGGAATACTACGGGAGTGATCAAAACCGTTTTGACCAAAAGCAAGTCACAGTAACAACGTCGGAAGATCCCACCAAGGGAGGTATGAAATGGGCATACGAAAGGAATTTCTGAAAAGCAAACCCGTGTGCAAGGTCACCTTTAAAATTTCCGAAAAAATCGGGAATTCCGCGCAGCAGGCGTATGTGGTGGGCGAGTTCAACGGCTGGTCGACTTCGGCAACCCCCATGAAACGATTGAAAAACGGTGCATTCAGCGCCACGGTGGCGTTGGAAAGCGGCCGGGCCTACCAGTTCCGCTATCTTTTGGGAGAATCTCTCTGGGAAAACGAGCCGGATGCCGACGACACGCTGCCGACCCCTTTTGGAGACAGCCATAATTCGGTGATCATCCTGTAGCGTCCAATCGAGATGCACCCTTTCGCGGCGCTGCCGATTGCTGCCCAAAAGCCGTTTTCATATTCATTTGCAATGGTGGAGGATAACGCATGGACACTCACCATCGCACTCCCAGAATTCTTGTGGTTACCCCGGAAATCACATCCGTACCGCAGGGCATGGGGCCCGGGTCGCGGTCCATTTCCGCACGGGCCGGAGGCCTTGGTGATATCTGCGCAGCCCAGATCCATGCGCTTTATGCGCGTGGCCTCGACGTCCACCTGGCCATGCCCGACTACCGCAATGTGTTCAAACGCAATACCCACTACCCTTCGGCCGTCGAGAGCCTAAACCGCTGGCGCGGGTTTCCGAAAAGCCGCATTCATCTGGCCCAGGACAGATCCTTTTATTACCATCCCAAATTGTTCCAGACCATAGACGGGGAAAATATCCGCATTGCCCTGGCATTTCAGCGTGAGGTGATCAATCGCATCATCCCGGAAGTCCAGCCGGATCTGATCCACTGCTACGACTGGATGACGGGATTGATCCCGGCCATGGCCCGGCGGCACGACATTGCCTGTCTTTTCACCCTGTATCGCCTGGATTCACCGCGGCTGTTGCTTTCAACGATCGAAGAGTGGGGCATTGACGCGGCATCCTTCTGGCAGCAGTGCTTCTATGCACGAATGCCTGTCAATTACCAGGAAACAAGAGAAACCAACCCAGTTGATCTGCTCACCAGCGGTGTGTTCGCCGCGTCTGCGGTCAACACACTGAGCCGGAGTTTTCTTGATGCGGTGACTGATGACAAAAGCCGCCATGCTTCAGTCGGCCTTGTGACCGAACTGAAAAACAAGGTACGGGCGGGAAGGCTCCTTGCCATCACACCGGCACCGGATTTATATTTCAACCCGGCCACCGACCGTGCGCTGGCACGGCCCTATGGGCCGGACACCCACTACGCCGCAAAGCGCTATAACAAACTTCAACTCCAAAAATCGCTGAACCTGCCCATGGATACCACGGCACCGCTGTGTTTCTGGCCTACCCGGCTGGACGCCTCCCGCCCCGGATGCCGTCTCATGGCTGAAATGCTCCCCACCATTTTAGATCGCTTCAGCGCGCAGCGACTTCAGATCGCCTTTATCGCCGATGGTGATTTTCAGGAGCACCTGCACGCGGTGATCGGCCGGCTTCAGGCGGCAGACCGGGTAGCTGTGTGTGATTTTGATAACCGCCGCCTCCGGATGGCCTACGGCGGGGCGGATTTTGTGCTCATGCCGCTGCACCTTGACCCCTGTGCGCTTCCCTGCATGATCGGCCAGCGCTACGGGACGCTTCCCATCGCCTACGACGCCGGCGCCATCCATGATTGCGTCGCGCATCTGGACCCGACATCAGGTCGCGGCACAGGATTTCTGTTCAAGCACTTCGATGCCAACGGCTTTCTATGGGCGATCGATCAGGCTATGACCTTCTACCGGCAACCAAAAACACTCCGATCATCGCAGGTGCGAAGAATCATGACCGATGCCCTGGTTCGGTTTGATCCCGCCGATATGGCTCGCCGAACCATAGCGCTCTATGAGATTGCGCTCAACCGCGCACTGGCGCCACAGAAAGCAGCGCCTGAGCTGTCCTCGCTGCCCCAAATTGCAGCCTGATAGGGTATTGCATTTTCTATTTCTGTCATCAATGCGTAAAATCCAATTTTGATCCGGGAATGCTATCTTTTTGTAAACCAATTGTACATTATTGATGAAACCGTCTCAGGTTTTTCCATTGTGCTCATATGGCCACAGTCGCCGACGATTACCAATTCCGATCGACATATTTTTTCAACCATTTCTTCTGAGCATGCGCGTGGCGTGATTTGATCGTGTTCACCGCAGACGATCATTGTCGGGCAAGTAATACTTGAAAGGTTCGGCACCTGGTCGATTCGATCCATGATGCTCCGCTGCTGCCGGAGAAACACTTCAGCACCTACCCGAGCGGCCATGTCGATCACTTGACGTTTCAGTGTTGCGTCGGCCATTCGATCCGGATGCACCAAAAAGGGATAAAGTGTTTCCGGTACCGAATGAAAATTGCCTTCCCGGCACTGCTTTATGAGACTTTTTCGCCGATCGGTTTGTGCAGGCGTATCGGATCGGGCCGATGTGTCGATCAATGCCAGGCGCTCAACCCGATCTCCGTATTTCCGGCAGATTTCCAGAGCGATGTATCCACCCATGGACAGCCCTGCCAGTGCGAACCGCGCGGGTGCTTCAGCGACGATCGCGTCGGCCATAAGACCGATGGTCGCATGGTGCCGGTGATGTTCTGTGATCTTACATTCTGCAATGCTGTGGAGTGATGCCACCTGATGCCCCCATAGCGCCGCGTCACAGAGCAATCCGGGAATTAGAATCATCGGTATTTTTTTCATGGCACCTCCACCGATGGAATATGCTCCTCAGCAAGACTTGCCGGCGAGTGCAAGTCGAGCGGCTGCGGGGCAACCGCTTGTGATTCCGATTCAAAAACCGCCATTTATCGGTTTCCCTTTTTTGCTTCATTGGCGGGCACGCCGGCAAGGGCCTTCGCCAGTTTGATCTTAGCGCCCAAATCACCCTCGCGAAAAATCATAATTCGCTGCGCCTGCGGAGAGCCGGCGCCATGCATCGATTCGACCAGGGCGGTACCACCGGTCATGGCTTCGATGAGCCGGCCGATTTTTATCCGGTCCTCAACAGGTATTCCGTCAACGCCTGAGAAATATTTACTCACCAGATGGCCGACGTCATCGCTTCGCAGATCATATTCGCTTGGCAGCGTTGCAATAAATCCGCCGGCCAGGTCAACGGCCAGCCGCGCGACCTCAAAATGAAACCGGGTGACATTCTGCTTGCACACATTCGCCAGCATCGTATTGACCAGAAATGCGCCCGAGGCCGTCGGAGCCCCCTCTACCGAACAGGCCAGGGAAGAGCTGTACAGCGTCTCACTCAAGTGGATCATCTCGGTGATCTTGTCTCTGACGTGTGAGCCTTTGGAAGTCCCCTGGATCTGGCACAGATAACTCACGGCACCGGTCAAAACATCCATCAGTCCGGTCTTGCAGGCGCCATAGTTCGCCCGGTGATGGGCGGCAAAGCGGTATACGATATCTCCGGTGAAGGCCACCTCGCCATCGAGAAAGACCCGTTCGTAAGGGACGAAGACGTCATCGAAAACGATGGCCGCTTCCCCGCCGACGGCACCGAATGTGGGCTTGCCCACATCGATACGCTCCAAGTTGTCTCTGCGATCGTCCCCGGCCTGGCGCCCGAAGATCATTGTGATTCCGGGGGCGTCCACCGGAATTGCGCAAACGAAGGCGTAGTCCTTGGACTTTTCGTCCATCGCCATGGTCGGCATGATTAAAATCTCATGGGAGTTGACGGCGCCGGTCATGTGAAGCTTCGCCCCGCGGATGACGATGCCGTCATCGCGCCGCTGGGCGATGTGAACGAATTGATCCGGATCCACCTGATCGACCGGACTTTTGGAGCGGTCTCCTTTCGGGTCTGTCATCGCGCCGACCACCATCAGATTTTCGTCCTGAATGCGGATCAGCCATTTCTTGAAACGCTCCAGATAGCCCGTGCCGTGCTTAGCATCGACCTCATAGGCGACGGAGTAAACCGCATTGATGCCGTCAAAGCCCACGCATCGCTGAAAACAGGTTCCGGTCTTCTGCCCCAGCAGCCGGAGCAGTTTAACTTTCTTGATCAGATCCTCGATATTTTGATGCACGTGCGTGAATCGACTGATGGTTCTGCCGGTCAGGTGGGATGTGGCGGTTGCCAGGTCTTTAGAGTCCTCACGGTTGGCCAGCGAGTAAGTCATCGCCGCGGCCCGCACATGCGGCGCGGTGGCCGGATGGGTGACGACATCGTTTATTCTCTGGCCTTTGTAGTAAATGACCGGGCTGATTTTTTGCAGGCTGGCCTGATAATCTGCACCGCTGTTGATTCTCATCGTCTATTCCTTACTTTAAATGATCTTGTGTGACCGGTCTTTCGATGATCACTTTTCCGTAGCTCTTTCTTCCGGACAGCGCCGACAGCGCCTTTTGAAGTTCAGCGAATGGATAGATGCGGTAAATCACCGGCTTTATTTTGCCGGAAGTGTACAAATGACAAAGATCTTTTTGCGTTTTTTCGATGATCAATGGATTGAACTGCCGGTAATTTCCCCAGAACAACCCGATGATATCGATGTTTTTAAGCAAAATACGATTTGCCGCAATTGACGGAATCCGGCCTGAAGCAAACCCGATCACGACAATTCGCCCTTCAAATGCGATGCACTTGGTGCTCTCCTCGAAAACCGTTCCGCCAACCGGGTCGAAGATCACATCGACACCGCGTCCTTCGGTTATTTCCAGGGTTCTTTGCGCGAAATTCTCTGTCCGGTAATTGATTGCCGCCTCGGCGCCGCAGCGCAAACAAACCTCCAGTTTTTCATCGCTGCCGGCCGTGGCGATGACCCGGGCGCCCAGCGCACGACCGATCTGAATGGCGGCGGTGCCGACCCCACCCGCACCGGCATGAACCAGCAGAAACTCACCGCTCGCCAGCCGGGCGCGGTGAACCAGCGCCACATGGGCCGTCTGGTAAATCAACTGAAAGGCCGCGGCGTCATCGAAAGGCATTTCCGCGGGCAGCTCAAATGTCTTTTCCGGATGCACGGTCATATATTCGGCGCAGGCCCCGTTTCCCACCGTCATCACGCGATCGCCGACCTGGAAGGGGGAATTCGGCGCCGTTTCGATGACGCGGCCGGCCGCTTCGACACCGGGGATGAACGGCAAGGGACTCTTCTCCTGATATTTTCCGGCGATGGACAACACATCGAGAAAGTTGAGCCCAATGGCCGCCACACGGATAATGGCCTCACTGCCTGTCGGACTTGGCGGCGGGCACCGATCCAGACAAAGGGCCTTTTCAAATTCGCCGTATTGGTGAACCCGCCACGCCGTCATCGTTTCCGGTTTCATCGTCATGGGGTGCTTTCTTTCATCCCGATGCGGAGCTATCGCCTCGTTTTTTCCCCAAAAGCCTAAGGGCGGCCCGGCAATAAATCTCAACACCGGTGAGAAGAACGTTCTCCGGGAAGTCAAACCGCGGGTTGTGAAGCGGCGCGCAGTTCTTTCGCCCGATCCCGAGGAAGAAAAAGCATCCTTTCGATCGTTCCAGAAAAAACGACATGTCTTCGCCACCCATCGTGGGTTCCGGCTCGACAACGTTGTCCGGTCCCACAACAGCCCCGGCAACGGCTCTGATCTCATCGGCCATCCACGCGTCGTTGACGGTCACGGGATACCCCTGCTGGTAATCAAGCACGTAGGTGGCACCCATCGCCTGGCAAATACCCTTGACCACCGCATCGATCCGCTGAGGCCACGATGCCCAGATGCCCGGGTCGAAGGTTCTCGTCGTGCCACTCAGGTGCGCCTCCGAAGCAATGATATTGAAGGTGGTTCCGGAGTGAAACTGGCCGACGGTCACAACCGTCGGTTGCAGCGGGTTCATGTGGCGGCTGACGATGCGCTGCAGCGCATTGACGATCTGGGTGCCGACATCGAGGGCATCGACGCAAAGATGGGGCATGGCGCCGTGCCCGCCCCGGCCGGTGATCGTGAGGTCGAATCGATCCATGGCGGCCATGAGCGGCCCCGCCTTGACCCCGACCAGGCCTTCGTCGACTCCGGGCCACAGGTGGCATCCGAGCGCGTAATCGACGTGCGGGTTCTCCATCACCCCTTCGTCGATCATCGGTTTTGCCCCGCCGGGGCCTTCTTCTGCGGGTTGGAAAACGTAATTGATTTGTCCTGACAGGCGATCGGACAATTCGGACAGTACGGTTGCCGCCCCCAATACCATGGACATGTGACCGTCGTGCCCACAGGCATGCATGGCACCGTTGTGGGTGGAGACGAACGGCAGACCGGTTTCTTCCGCTACGGGCAGCGCATCCAGCTCACTTCGCAGCATCAATGTTTCCCCGGGTTCGGAAAATCGCTGCGCGCCGAGAACACCGAACCGGGCGATGCCGGTTTGAACCGCCAATCCGAGATGGCCCAAACGGTCTGCAACATAGGCCGCCGTTTTTGATTCAGTATACGCCGTCTCCGGAATCCGGTGAAGATCACGTCGAAATTGAACGATCTTTTCGCGATGCTTTCCAATCAGGGCTTTTATATCGTCCATTAGGATGGTTCCTGTCGAAATGATAATGATCGGCCGGCACCCCATTTCGAGGCGCCGGCCGAAGTTTCACTATATACGTCCGGTCATTTTCAACAGGTCTTTAAGCAGCTGACCCGCTTTTGCACAATATTTGGGATCTTTTTTGGAGTATTCGTCGACGACTTCGATGGAAAACTTGCGCAGTTGGGCGACGGTGTCTGCGTCCATATGGGACAGCTCGCCCATCTTCTTTTCCTGGAACGTGTTGATATCCAGAATGTCATTGTATCCCGACCATCTGAGAAAATCAGTCCCGCAAGAGTTGGCACACTCTTCCACGATCGCCTTGAAATCGGCCGGTAGCGCGTCCCACTTCTTGCTGTTCATGATGATTTCGCCGTTGTTGATATTGGCCAGATACGGCATCACGATGTATTTGGTGACTTCCTGAAATTTCATATCCCACGCGGTGGAAACCGTACCCCAGTGGGCGCCGTCGCAGACACCTGTCTGAAGGGCCTGATAGATTTCTTCTCCTGGGAAAAAGACCGGTGTGGCGCCGGCTTTCTGGAAAACCTGAGCGGCGATGCCCGTGCTTCTGACCTTGAATCCCTTGAAATCGTCCAGCGTGTGGATCGGTTTTCTGGAATAGAGCGCAAGGCCGGTCATCGGCAGCGGGGCAACGAACCGGACGCCGTTTTCCCCGTAGGCTTCTCTGAAGATCTCGATAGCGCCCATATCGTAGAAATAGGCATACATTTCAGCCACGGTCTCCCAGGAAAACAGCTGGCCGTTGATATGCCCCGCCACCGGAATCTTGCCGATCCAGTAGGCCGGCCAGATGAGGGAAATTTCGAACAGGCCGCGCCCAAGGGCTTCGAACACGTCCTTGGTGGGGACAATGGCGCCGGGCGGCAGCGGCGTAATGTCCAGTTCCCCGTCAGTGGCCGCTCTGACGCGATCACAGAACCGCACATAGACGTCCTTGTAGTAGCCAACGCCGGTCGGCCAGTGTGTCTGCATGCGCCATTTGTACTTGGCCTTCGAGCTCGCGCGAGCTACTCTCGGCATCATCGCTGCTGCACCGGCTGCCGCTGCAGCCATTCCGGCCTTGATCACTTTCCGCCTGCTGATGTTCTCTGCCATTTTTCTTTTCCTCCAGTAACAGGTTAAATTTACTTCAGCCCATCCTCAACAGTTAATCCCGCATGTTCATACGTTGCCCACCGATCACGAACGGGTGGCCACTTTCGTTCTCACGCTCGACCCTGCGCTACCGATCCCTGAGTTCACGGCGAAGCATTTTTCCGGTCATGGTTTTGGGCACATCATCTATAATTTCAACGATGTGCGGATACTTGTAAGCCGCCAGCCGTTCCTTGCAAAACTGGATCAATTCCTCAGGAGTGGTTTTTCCTTCAAATCCGTCACTCAGCGAAACAAACGCCTTGACCGTCTCACCCCGGTAGCTGTCCGGCACGCCGACCACCGCGGCCTCCTTGACCGCCGGATGCTGATACAGGACATCCTCCACATCACGCGGCCACACCTTGAACCCGGAAACGTTGATGAGGTCTTTTTTGCGATCGACGATGTAGCACCATCCGGCGGCATCGATCTTGGCCACGTCCCCGGTATGGAATCGTCCGTCGCGGATGGCAGCGGCCGTCTCTTCCGGCTTTTGCCAATACCCGCTGACGATACTCGGTCCGCGAAGAACCAGTTCGCCTTCTTCACCGGGAGGCATCACGACCTCCGGGTGATCCACATCCACGACCCAGGCTTCGATCCCCGGAATGATCAGTCCCACCGACAGTGCCCCGCTGGCTTCATCCACCGGACCGCTGTGCCCTAACGGGGTAATGGTGGCCGGCGAAGCACTTTCGGTCAGTCCGTAAACGTTGTGAATGCTCAGTCCCATCGCCTCCTTGAATTTCTCAACGGTGCTGGGGGATACCGGCGCACCGCCGCTGTAAGCCTTTTGAAAATGAGAAATGTTAAAGGATTTCAAGTCGGGATGGTTGAGCAGCGCGATATAGACCGTAATCGCGGCAACCGTGAAGGTGACATGATGCTTCTCGATCAGCCCCAGCACATCCCGCGCATCGAACCGGTTGAAAAGAACCACGGGGATTCCCATGTGAAAGGCGATAGCCAGATGGGCCACGATGCCGGTAATGTGAAACAGGGGCGCAACGCCCAGCACCACATCGGAGGGCTCCAGACGCACGGTCGATTCGTAGACCAGACAGTTGTGATGAATGTTGGCGTGGGAGATCATGGCCCCTTTCGGAGGGCCGGTCGTTCCCGACGTATAAACCAGGTACGCCAGATCGGCGGGTGCCGGAGAAACCGATGCAACGCGGCGTCCGGAGTAATCGGCGATCAGCGTCATGAAGTCGAAGGTATTCTCGAAGGTCTTTTTTTCCACGGTTTTCAGTTGCTGCGGAATG
Organism: Pseudomonadota bacterium; assembly: GCA_043825735.1. GTDB lineage: Bacteria > Desulfobacterota > Desulfobacteria > Desulfobacterales > JBDRRP01 > JBDRRP01. The sequence goes on from JBDRRP010000062.1 coordinate 97,193, forward strand.
TCGTCTCCGAAAGCCACCAGATCGAGCGGTGATGTGGTGATCACGGTGCGGTCTCCTGCCGCAGCACGCACCGTCTTTTCGTAAAGCACCTCTTCGCAGATGACATACCGCGCGCCGCTGTCCGAAAGCAGATGACTCAGGTCCTTGGTGGTGTACATGGGATTTACCGGAACGACGATGCCGCCGCGCATCCACACCGCGATAGCGCCGATGATGGCCTGGGGAATGTTCTGGAGTACGAAAAGGATGCGATCTCCCGGCGCCACCCCTTTTTCTGACAATGCCGCCGCAAGCGGCTCCGCCATCTTCGCCACTTCGGCAAAACTGTAACGCGTTTGGAAGTAGTAGATGCAAGGCGCGTCCGGATACCTGGCAACGGCCCGCTCGAATTTTGCAAGCACGCTTTCCGGTACCGTTGAAAAATCCGGGGCGAACCACGCGGGGTAGGTTTTCAGCCACGGTTGATCATCATAATATCGGGTCATCGGTATCCTCCGTGATCGGTCTTCAGGCAACGGTCCATCCGCCGTCAATCGCGATGCTCTGGCCGGTGATGAAATCGGAGGCAGGGCTTGCCAGAAAAACGACGATCCCTTCAATTTCCTCCAGCCGCCCCCATCGTCCCATGGGAGTCCGCGCATTGATGAAGGCGAGTCGCTCCGGATCATTGGCGATCTGCTTGACCATCTCTGTTTCAAAATAGGTCGGCGCGATGGCATTGACCCGAACGCCCAGTTTGGCCCACTCCAGCGCCATGATTTTTGTCATCTGGTCGACGCCGCCCTTGGCCGAGGCGTACGCGAGCTGATTGATGATGCCGATTCGCCCCAGGATGGAGCTCATGTTGATGACCTTGCCGTAGCCGTTGGCGATCATTTGAGGGACCACGGCCTGAGCCACCAGGTAATACCCCTTGAGATTGGTGTTGATAACCCGGTCCCACTCCTCTTCGGGGTACTCTAAAATCGGCACCCGGTAGTTGGTCCCGGCATTGTTGAGCAAAATGTCGACTCGCCCGAAATGTTTCAAGATGGCCGCGACCCCCTGCCGCACGGTTTCGGTTGAAGTGACTTCCAGAACAAAGCCGGCCGCACGCACGCCGGTGGCTTTGATTCTGTCAACGACGCGATCGATGTCGGCGCGGTTACGGCCGCAGATCGCTACATCCGCACCCGCCGCTGCCAGCGCCAGTGCCGCCACTTCGCCAAGGCCCTTTGAACTGCCGGTCACCATGGCGACCTTGCCTTTAAGGCTGAATGCTTCCAAGCTCATGAGATTCCCTCCAACGGTTTTTCTATTCTTATTGGATAACCGGTCATCGGCAAAACCGGTGACACATCATTGCGGACAAAGGCCGCGATGTAGATCGTTGCGTCAGCCGTTTATCCTCCTACTGGCGGTGCGATGATGACGAGTTTTCTGGACTGCCGCAGGACGCCCTTGACGATGCTTCCGAGCATTGCTTCTGAAATGGCGCCTCGCCGGGTGGATCCCATGACGATGGCATCGCAATCGAGGTCATCGGCCGTTGTAATGATCGATTCGATCACATTTCCCTCCACCACGATGACCTGCCCTTCCACAACACCCTGCCCGGACTGCCGTGCGTGCTCGAAAGCGGTTTCGCAGAACCGGCCCAACTCGGTTTGGATCGCGGACATCTCGCGCCGTTTTCCGATGAGTTTGCTCCTGGCGCTGTCTTCCGTAAGCTTCCTTATCTTCTCGATCATTTCATCGTCCATGAATCCCTTGGCACTCATGGGCACGTCCTCCATCACGTAAAGGAATACGAGGCTGGCACAGAACCGGCTGGCGATGGTCGCTGCGTATTGGAAGGCGTGTTTTGAGTTTTCGGACAAATCGGAAGTGAATAGAATTTTATCGATTTTTGGATACATAAAGTGCCTCTCATAGTAACACGGTAGTGGTCGATCGATGTGCAAACGAACGGATGCCCCGTCTATGGGGCTGGCGCGTCTGTCACTTTCCGGCCCTGGGCCGCTTCTTCGGCCAGAATGATTTCGGCGGCCCATCGGGCGGCTTTTCCAACGACCCTGGGGCACTTCTCGGAGTGCCCCCCGGCGTCAATAAACTGCTTGAACTCATCGGGCCGGGTCAGCCGGTAGGTCCGGCCCATCACCTGATGGTGGATCTTGCCGCAGATCGAGGATCCGTACTCGGCGACAAACTGCGCTTGCAGCCGTTCGGCCAGCCGGTAGCTCACAAACCGCTTGCCGTCGGGGTCCTTTATATTCTGCAATTCCCTGCCGTAAAAAAGGCTGATCCCCATAACGCCGCCGGTCAGACCGCCGCAGGAGCCTTCCACCGAAAGCCCCACTCCGCCGGCCAAACCCGTTGCGCTCTTGAATGCCTCGGGGTTTCGAATCTGGGGAAAGGTTTCCATCAAAACGGCAAGGACGCACTGTGCACAGCCATGATAGTCTTTTTCAAACCGGGCGGCCTTCGCCTCAACATCATCGAGCAGTTCCATCTCAGAGCGGTATCTGGTTTTCATCCGGTCATCTCCACTGTTGTCAGGTGCCGAACTGCGAGGGGCAAGTTGAATGTCATTTTCAACACCGGCGCTTTAATTGGGGACCATGATGTTGGGCAGCCAGGTGATGATCGAAGGAAAGATCATCATTACGAGCAAACAGAAGGTCATGATGCCGATAAAGGGAACGACGCTCATGAAAATGGCCTTCATGTCGGTATCCGGGCTCAACGACTTGAGGTAGAAAAGATTGTAGCCGAATGGCGGCGTGATGTAGCCGATACACAGCGCGATGTTGAAAATGACGCCGTACCAGATCGGGTCGTAACCGAGTCCCTGAACCACCGGGTAAAAAATCGGCAGGCACAGCAGGATGATCCCCATGGGGTCCAAAAACATCCCCAGTATGAGGATGGCGAACTGAAGAATCAAAATCATGACCCAGGGGCTGACATCGATCCCAAGGAGCATGTTCTGGACAAAATAGATGCCGCCTCCGCCGCTGTATATGGCCACGAACCCCGAGGCTCCGAACATGATCCACAGAACCATTCCGGTGATGCTGGCGGTCTGATAGGCGACTTCCTTCAGAAATTTTACGGTGCACTCGCCCCGGATCACGACACAGAGCAAGACTGCCAGCGCGCCAACCGAAGATGCCTCAGTGGGCGTGGCGATGCCGAAAAAGAGCGACCCCAGGATGGACAGGATGATCAGTACCGGCAGCGCCACCGACTTGAGTGCGGTTATTTTTTGCTTTATGGTGACCGTTTCTTCAATTGCCGGGCACATCGTCGGATCAATATAGGCCCGGATGACGATGTAGGCGATGAAACACGCGACGATCACCAAACCGGCGACCAGACCGCCGGCAAAGAGTTTGCCGATGGATTGACCGGTCATCATGCCGATGACGATCAGGGTGATGCTGGGTGGAATGAGAATACCCATGGTGCCGGCAGAACCGATGGAGCCGAAGATGATGGACTCATGGTAATTTCGACGACGCATGGGGGGGATCGCCACCAGCCCTGTGGTCACCGTCGATGCCGAGCAGTTGCCGGTCATGGCCGACAGGGCGGCTGCGAAACAGCATGTGCCCACCGCCAGTCCGCCCCTCAGGCGACCAGACCAGAGATAAAACGCCTCGTACATGTCTTCAGCGATTTTTGACTTGGACAGTGCCACTCCGATGAAGACAAACAGTGGCACCGCTGCCAGCAGCAGCATCCACATGTAGTTGAACACACCCGTGACGATCGGCATCCATCCATCCGGGCCCCACATCAGATAGGCCGTTATCGTACCGACTGCGCCTAAAGCAAAGGCCAGTGACACCCCGAACATGATACTCAAGATCAGGGAGCCGAACATCCCAATAGTCAGCAGCAGTTCAGTACTCATATTTGACCCCCTTGATCAGCGTGAAGATAGAAACGATCAGATGATTCACTCCCTGGAGGGTGATCAACACGACACCGACGACCAACAGAAATTTGACGGGGTAGACCGGATGCGCCAGCACCATCTCATCGGCTTCTCTGATGGCCCATGAACTGGCGAAAAACGACATTCCTTCGCGAAGCAGCACGGAAGTCCAGATGAGCAGCATGATATAGTTCAGAATATCGAAAAACGCGCGCTTTCTCAGAGAGAATCGCTGATAGAGGATGTCTATGCGCACATGCCCGTTTTTCAGGAGCGTGTAGGCGCCGATGAGAACGAAATAACTGCCGAAGAGTCTTTGAGAATAGCCGTGCGCCCAGACCGTGGGCGATGAAAAGAAGTATCGGGCGATCACCTCGAAGACCAGCATGATGATGCCGATGTAGACGAGAAAAGAGCAGATTCTGCCCGACCATTCACTGATACTGTCGATGGCGCGTAAAAATTTGCGCATTACCTTATTTCTCCCCCCCTTTTGCCATTGAATACAACCTGCCGGCCTCTAACCGTTGCCGTGTCCCTATTCCTTGCCGCCCAGCTTCGGCTCCAGGTTTCGCATTGCTGAGTCGTCCAGTTCCTTGTCGATGCCAGCCAAGTAGCGGGCGAGTTTCTTTTTGTCTTTAAAATCGTATCCGATATTCAGTGCGATGGTTTCCATAATCGGCGAGCCGCCCCCATGGACGCCGGCGATCTTGTACCAGGACGCCATGCCGGATACGCCGATGTTTTCTACCAGCTGCCAGATTTTCAAAGACTCCTCCGAAGAGATGTCTGGATTCCTCACAATGAACCGCTTCATTGCTTCCGCATGGTCTCCTTTTTCGAAATCTTCATCAAAAGGCATTGTTACGGCGATACCACCGGCAATTTCAGTCAGAATGTTGTATTCGTGATAAATCATCTCTCCGGTAAGCCGCCGCCCCACATTGGCGTAAATCTCATTGGGGAAAAACACGCCGCTGGCGGTCTTTTCGCCGTAAACCGCCGCTGCGACCCCGGCTGCGAATGCCAGTTCCGCTGCCCCGGCAAACTCCGAGAGTTTTTCTTTAACGTGCGAGGCCTTGGCGATATTGTTCGCCTCTGCCGCCAATGACGTCGTTCCACAAAGGATGTCGGAAACCGCCGGCTTGCAGCCGCTGTAACTGTGCCGGTGGGAGTCAGCGAACAGCAGCGCCATCCGCCGGCCGAATTGCCATTCGCCGCACATGAAAACGCGCTCTTTTGGAACGAACACCTTGTCGAAGTAAACGATGCTGTCCGATACGCCGTACTTGCAAAACGGTGGCGCGTCCTTTTTGTCACTGCCGCGCAGCCAAACCGGACGGGTGATCAGACTCAGCCCGTCGGCATCCGCCGGAATCGCGAACGCCACCGCATAATCCCGGTCCGATGCCATCAGAGCTCGGGTTGGCAGAGCGATGATTTCATCGGCATAGGCGGCCTGGGTGATGGACATTTTAAATCCGCTGACCACGATACCGTCATCGCGCTCCTCAACGACACGTAGGTAGGCATCGGGATCTTCCTGCTCGCTGGGGCGCTTCATCCGATCGCCCTTGCTGTCGGTCTGTGCGCAGCAACCGTCGAGATCCTTGTCGTGATACATTTTCAGATAGTCGAGGAAGCGTTGGTGGTAATCGGTCCCGTTGGCATCATCCATTTCGCGGGTACACACCGCCAGGGCATTGATGGCATCGTGGCCCATGCAGCGCTGGATGCACCCACCGACACGGCGGGCGGCCAGTCGGATGAGTTTCTGCTTTTGGATGAGATCGTGCGGATTCTGAGGCAGGTGCGCCCACCGGTTGATCTCTTTTCCGGTAACCGGTGATATGGCGGTGGCCACCCCTTTCCACTCGGGGTCCTGGGCAAGATCGAACGTCACGTCGAGCACATTGATCCCCGGCCGCAGTCTGGGGTCATCTCTGCCGACGCGCTCACCACCGATATAAATGTTCGGTCGCATTGAAAAAAGATCTTCATGATATTTTTCTTTTGTTCTCAACATATCAGTATTCTCCCTAGTCTGTTATTCCAGCCCACCGGAGACATTAAGCGCCTGTCCGGTGAGATATTTGGAAGCATCTCGGATTAGAAAAAGCATTGCATCGGTCACATCGTATATTTCTCCGAGGCGTCCTGAAGGAATTTCTCTTGCCAACTCGTGCCGGTACGCTTTCTCGATTTTGAGGGGCCTAACGGCCCGGATATATCCGGGAACGATACAGTTTACATTGACGCCGAAGCCTGCAAGTTCCCTTGACATGGCACAACTCAGTGCCATGGTTCCGGCGCGGACCGTCTCGAACCGTATCGGCGCGGCAAATTTGTCCCACCCCCACGGAGCAATGAAAACGATTCGTCCGGAAGCGCGTGCCCCCATATGTTCCTTGAAATAGTCGCAGAGCTCCTGGGCACAACTCAGGTTATCCTCGAGTCTGCGACGCACATTGACGACATTCTCCTCTTTGGGCACGTCTGTCGTACCGATGCCCAGGTCATGCAGGTAAATATCGATCGGGCCATGCTGTGCTTCGATGTCCCGCAGCATGGCCGGCGTTATCCGCCCGGTTTCCGCTGCGGATATGATTGTCATGAGGCCCATTTCAGAATTCGGCGATACGGGAAACGGTGCTGCAGTGCTTTCATCACACACATGGGCCACAACACGAATTCCCTGCCCGACCAGCGCAGCGCAAATCCCCTGGCCGAGAACCGTTCCACCGTTGACGACCAGGGCGGTTTTCCCTTTCAGGGCGCCGGATTCCCGGCCCGCAGCTGCCGCTTTCCCTTCAGTGGCGAGCATGCCGTGAAACACGAGGTCCAGGATGGAACGCTCGGCTTCGAGCTGGCTGGAATGGGCTCTCAGATCCCAACGTTTGATGGTCCATGTGTCGATCATCGATTTGATCAGGTTGGCCGTCAGCCGTACATTGCATTCGCGCAGCCGGCCCTGGGCGATGCCTTCCTCGATGACGGTTTCAAATTTCTGCAGATGCGCGCGTTCTTTTTCCAGCAGGCGCCGGAGAAAATCACCCGTGAGAATGTGGCTCTCCTGGTAGATCAATAAAAGTGCATCCGCCCATTGATCCATCAGGTTGAACTCTCCGCGCACCATTCTTCGAAGCTTGTCGATGGGGTCCTGAATGTTTTCCAGGCTCCGATTCAGGATTTCCATGGCGGAGCCGGCCAGAAAGTCGTGAATGAGGAAAAAGATATCCTCCTTGCTCCCGACATAATCGTATACATTGCCGTGGCTTAGGCCAGCCTCATCGGCCAATTCCTTGAGCGTGGTCTTGTGAAATCCTTTTTTGGAAAAGAGCTTTATCGCCGCGAGAATGATTTGGCGGCGCCGCTTTTCGACAAGGTCTTTGTTCTTTACGGTGGTCGGTATATCCATCGGAGGTTTTGCCATGATGTCTCCTAAAACGGTTGCCAAAATATATTTTTCCGACTGACCATTCAGATTCCGAACAACCATTCACTTCATATTTCGAGACCCGCCCCACTGTCAAGGAAAAATGATTCATGATCAGCGACTGAGCGTCATATTGTTACGAACAATAGGAAAATTATCTCTATCCCAAGTTATTCAGGTAGGTTGCCGTTAGCTGCATTGAGGTGGAGGATTGATAGCTTATAATTGAAATCGGTGGATGGAAATCTGGTGTGGTGTGTGTGTGTGGGGGGGGGGGGGGGGGGGTATTGGCGGGAGGGACCAAAAAAACGCTTGAGCAAAATTTCACCACCCCAAAATGGGCA
>JBDRRP010000063.1:0-3026 GCA_043825735.1 Pseudomonadota bacterium
GTGCCGTTCCAGATTTGATCTCCGCAGATGGGGCATGCTTCCGGCTCTGTGAGCACTGTAATAGATGCGACCATTTAAGCTGCCTCCGTCCAGCAGATGGCTTCCTCATCGCCGTCAGCCACCATTTCAAAGCAAAACCCGCCGAGGCTGCCCGGGCCGATAGCATCGCACACCGACCATGAGGCGCCGGACGGGTTGTGGTGGATCCAGAGCTGGCCGTGCTCAAACGTGCTGCCGAACTCAACCATGTGGTGCACGTCGACGCGCCACAGCTCAAAGAAGGCGCTAAAGGGCCGCGCCGGCGTTTTTCGGATCTTCGGTTAAAAGGCTCAAGCAGCCACCTCCGCAAGTTTTACTTCGTGCCAGCCGTTGTCGTAATATCCGGTTCTGCAAAAGGTGCATGCCGGGCCGTATTTGCCGTAGATGTCTTCATAGTCCGGATGCTTTTCGAGCTTTTTTGCGGCAAGCTCCAGAAACGCTTCGTGTTCGGCGTCCTGCCATGCCTTGAATTCCGCCATCAGTTCGGCGTCCACCGGCTTTAGTCCCCGGGTGAGCATGCCAATGCTGCCGACGATGTCGCGCTCATAGGCCGCCGGGCCGCCGTTGTAGATCGAGGCCAGGTATTTATCGAGCTCGATGCGCCAGCGCAGCGTGAAGGTTTTGCCGGTATTCCGGTCAAAGGCTTCCACATCGAGCTCGCCGTGATACCAGCTCGTTTGTCTGAAGTGATACCGGCTCATTGACCCACCTCCAATTTGACCTGGTCAATCCAGTTCATCGACGTCTCTCCCCGTCAGGCGTACCAGTTCGGCCACTTTGCACGCGGTGTCAGAATCCCACTCCGTGCCGGATAGGATCTCTGCGATGCCGTCCATGGCTACGGCCAGCTCCAGTTGTTTCAGATCAATCAATTTTCAGTCTCCGTATATTTTTTTGTCATAGGCATCGAGCGCCAGCAGCAGCTTGACAGCGGGTTGCAGCGCGGCAAAATCATAGGTCACCCCGGCCTTGATGGCGCGGGCTTTGATGCAGCACCCGGCGCCGACACCAGTTATGCGGCTTGCGATCGCACAGGTGGAGTGGGCCAGGGGCTGGCGGTAGAAGTCATAAGAAAAGGCCGGGCACCGGTCATGCAGACCGATGCCAAAAGCCTTCATTCCTATGGGGCACGTTTCCGCGATGCAGCACATGCCGCAGCGAGTGCATTCGTGAGGATATTCGTTCATGCCGCCTTTTTCAGATCGCTGATCATGTCATTGATGGTACTGGCCTGGTCGGCAACCGTTGGCAGATTGATCACAGGCTCGACCAGTTCGTAGAAATCCGAGACCTCGGGCCAAACCGCCTTGAGGCGTTTGGATGTGGTGATAGATGCCAGCAGATGCCTTACATGGGCGCCCAGCTTTTTTTCTTCATCATCAAGATCGAGGGCGACCTTGAGATAGGCTTTAACGCAATCATTTATGGATTCCGGAAGGGCCTTTGCCCCCAAATCCACCTCACACCGAAACAAATTGAAGCCAGGGGCATTGGCGCTGATGGGCCGCGGACCGCCGCTGAGTTTCAAATAATGCGATGCCCGCGGATCGAATTGTCCGGCCCCCGCGATTTCTATGCGGCTGACTTTCGGAAACCATGAGCCGTACTTTTTTGCGGCCTCACTGAATCCATCGGGGGCGATCGTGTCGATGATCTGATCAAAAAGCTTTTCTTGCGCAGCGTGCAGCGCTTCGTTTCGTTTTGCGAATGTCTTTGAAACAACAACAGTCTCGATGCTTTCCTTAATCACCTTGGTGAGTTTCACAGCAGAATCCTTCCCATTTTCCTTGCTTTTAGTGAGTTTACTTGGCGCACCGCTACGGCGATCCATATTGTATCAGGCCGCTGATTCATAAAATGCCGCAGCGGTGCGCCAAAGACGGGTTATTCGAATTTATTCTTTCGTGTAGATATTGCTGGTGTCGACGAGCATGTCAAAAAGCCGACAGGCGGCCGACCGTCCGGCGCACTCTATCCGGATTTTTATGTTATCTTCGGTGACAAGATCCAGATTGTAGCCCATGGACCCATCGGTAAAAGTTTCCGCGACCATTTCGACCTTGACGTCATGGGTCGTATCTTTGCGCTCGATCCGTTCGTTATCTCGCGGCATTTGTCTCCCTTTTGCCAAAGATGTGCATGGCGATTTTCTTTTCGGTTTGGTACGCTTTGAAGATTGCACGAAGGGCCAGCGCGCCCACGACGATGGCGATTGGCACGGTGATCCGCCAGTCGAGCCAACCCTCGTCAGCCATTTTCAGGAACCTGGCTTTGCCCAGGAAGTCCTGGTTCAGGGAGTCGCAGGCTTTGGCCAGGAAAATTCCGCCCCATGTGCATGACGTTGAGATTTTCATGCCGCCACCAGCCCGAATCCCCTGATTTCCTTGCGCCAGTCCTCGAGGATTTCCACCCGCCGGGGATGGTCATGCCGGATGCTTTTGTTCAGCGCGTCCCGTTCGAGGACCTCCTGGCGTTTATGGCCGGCGTGAAGCTTGGCGGTGATCCCGTCATAGAAAATTCGGTAGTAGACTTTGTTCATGTACGCCCCTTCCCTATAATTCCAGTGCCCCATACTGACAACCGTAGCCTTGAGGCAGTTGATTTTCCGCTGACCGTCATCGGTTTCGCCAGCCATGAAGTGGATAATTTTGCCTCTGCACATCATTTGGTACCGGTGGATCCACTGGAACAAAATACCGTGCTCGTTTAGGACCCCTTCGATCATCGGACGAAGATACCCGTAGTCGCTGCACTTGGTCATCATCACGACGATGTGCCGGGAGTCCCCCGACTCGATCTGCGCGGCCAGGACGTGGCACTTATAAAACGTCTTGCCGCATCTGCGCCCGGTGATCTGTCCGGTGGCCGCTGCATGGAGTCGGTCAATATCTGTGGTGATCACGGCTCCCCCCCCCTGCGGCGCCCCCCCGCAGGGGCGGGCGGCGGGCGGGAGGGTGCGGGGGGGGGGGTGTGGCCGGCGCCCGGCG
>JBDRRP010000064.1:0-101644 GCA_043825735.1 Pseudomonadota bacterium
ATCGATTGCGATTCATTGGATCCTATTGCCAGAAAACGTTCGAGGCCTTTTTCTATGTAGCCATGGATGTGACCATGAATACTTTGGGCCTCGTGAGAAACAGAAATATCAGCTTCTCAACGAATCCCGAAAGTTGAGTTAGTAGTATTTACAATCCTCAATTGACGTAATTTTTTCATCATCTATGTCTTTTCCATACAGCTTTTTGAAATCGATATCTTTGGAATCCATAAAAGCGACCTTTGTAGTCCAAGTACCATCATCATTATTTGAATGTTCTATAGATGCAAAATATTTTGAACCGCGTATCTTGGCAATTTCACAATAGCAATGCACTTCAAAGGAAATGGATGCAAAGGCAGCCCCTTCAATATGCTTGATCTTGCATAAAGAATAGTGTTCGGTTCGCTCGATTTCCTCAAACTCCATTATGAGCGGTTTACCACACACTTTTTCTTTGTTTATTGAATTCTTATACAGATCGGCCGCGTAAGATTGAACTGTGCATAGCAGGATTATGAAAAACACATACATGCATTTTATGAATCTGTCGTTCATAGAAAAATCTCCGAAACTTAACATTTAAATTATGCAGATGGCTTCTTTTTGATAAATCAGGCCAAAATAAGTTTTTAGTGTCTCACTTTTGATACAGCTTGCATCCGTGTTCACCAGATTCCCCAATCTCACGTAATCCTTTACTTTATCAGAGCTAACGCCGCAACTCATTTTTTAGCGTTTGGCAAGAAATGGCTTCTTTTTGATAAAAAACAGTGGATATACAGCCGGCTGCATATGCAATATTTTCAATATTCGCTCCCATCGTCTATCGGGCTTCTGACTCCGAGGCGATTCGTTTTGGCCACATGTGTATATATCATCGTCGTTTGAATGTTCGCATGCCCTAGGAGTTCCTGTATCATTCTGACATCACTACCGTTTTCCAGCAGATGTGTCGCAAAACTGTGTCGCAACACATGAATGGTCACCCTTTTATGCAATCTTGCGAGGACCGCCGCTTTGCGGACCGCTTTCTGAAGACATGTCGGATGGACGTGATGCCTTCGTATAACTCCCGATACCGGATCCTTGGAGATAGCATCCGACGGAAATGCCCAAAACCAAGCCCACTCTTTGGCAGCGTTCGGCATTTTCCGCTGCAAGGCATCAGGTAACGCCACCCCCGGCAAATGACTCGCCCTGTCTCGCTCATGAATCTTCCGGATTTCATTCAAATGCAAATTCAAATCATGTTTTACGGCACCGGCCATCATTGTTTCCCTGTCTTTATCACCTTTTCCGCCTCTTACCACAATCGTGTTCCTCTCAAAATCAAGGTCCTTTATCCTTAACCGGAGGCATTCGCTCAACCGTAAACCCGCGCTGTATATCACACGGGCCATGAGAAGGTTGACGCCGCTCAATTTGCTGAACAACGTGGCCATTTCCTTTTGCGTCAAGACTGTGGGGAGTCTCCTGGTTCGCTTAGCTCTGACCGCTTCGCTGATATCCTCAACCTCCTTGCCGATGGCATGGCGATAAAAATAGAGCAGCGCATTGAACGCCTGATTCTGTGTTGACTTTGATACGCGACCTTCTACAGCCAATTTGGTCAAAAAATCCTTCAAATGGGTGCTTGAAAGTTCATTTGGGGCGGTGCCATTAACAAACCGATAGAAACGACGAACCCATTGCAGATACGTTTTCTCCGTTCTCAGCGACAGGTGTTTCAATCGCATCACTTCACGCATCTCCTGCCCGCAGATTTTCCACTGCGCTTTCGCATCCGAGGCTTCAAGGAGAACCGTTGGCGATCGGCGGTTCAACCAGAAGCGATAAATTTCAATAGCCTCCTGGGCCTGTTTGAGCTGCCAGTCCTGCCGTCGCTTTTCTTCAGATTTGATAAATCCAGCGACATCGGCTGATGGAATTGGATCGCCCGGCCGCTTTCCTGTATGATTCAAGCACCGGAGCACCCAATGAATATAGAAAACGACCTGTTTGGGCGGTATGATTCGTTTTTCTAAGAGATAGTCTTTGAACGCTTCCATAAGGGAGACCTCCGGGGTGTCGTGAATCCGCTAAAAACCGCCTCCCTATAAATGGCATAAACCGCGCCAAATCACTGCTCCTGTAAAATCAATCGGTTAGGCGCTCGACAAATCAAAAAATGCACTGTTTCCAGTGCATCGTGCACTGTATACAGTGCACCGGGCACCGTTTTGCGCCGTGATGTCATTTCCTTTCACGCTCTGAGATTTTCCCGTGGCCACGTGGTTTCACCACCGGCAGTGCGGCGGCCAACCGGGCGTACAGGGCCGGGCTGACGGCGCGCCGCTCGTGGATGAGATGGTGCCAGATGCCGGCTTCGTTTCGGTAGGTCGTTTCCGCCATGCGTCGGGCATCGTAGGGGCCTGCGGGGGCTTTTTTTCGCAGGGACGCTGTGACGTTTCTGCGGGTGCCGGCCTGCTTTTTGAACGCCTCGGGCCCGCGCTTTGCGTAATACAGCAGGGTGTGCGCCGTGGACAGCGCCCCGGCCCAGGGGTAGTCGTGAAGCCACCAGCCGGCCGAGAGGATTTCAATGTTCCGGTCGATCTTATCGCTGTCGCCTTCCGTCTTTGCCGCAACCCGCTCCCTGAAGAAAAGACCGGTCTGCCACGTATCGCCATCCAGGTGCCAGATCTCTTCGATACCGAACGCGTCCGGCTCGGCAGCCACTCGCGATCCGTGACTCAAGCCGAAGCGCCCGCTGATGAACAGCGCAATGTCCCCACGCATCTTTCGGATCCAGGCCAGGGTATCCTGGGCGTCTTTCCGGCTTTCAGTGGGAAACTCGGTAAAGCACATGGCCTCCACCGCAATGCCGGCCGCTGCGAGATTTCTGACTGCCGTTGTCATTTCTTCCAGATTGACGCCCTTGTCGATGAGGCGGATCACCCGCGGTGAGGCCGATTCGATGCCCAGCGCCACCGAAAGCGCGCCGCCGGCCTTCAGCTCACGGCAGCACTCGGGCGTCAGGGCCGATTCCGGGCGCATGTCCGTGCCCCACCGGATATCGGCCCCGGTTTCCTCCAACGCCGCGGCGACCTGCCGGGCAAAGGCCGGCGCGAAGGCGTCCTGGGAGAAATAGACGGTGCGCGCCCCCCACCGGTCCGACATCTGTTTCAGGTGCGCTGTCACCTCGCCCGCCGGACGCTGGCGATAGGCGGCCGTGCCGCGGTGGCTGAGGCCGTAATGGCAGAAGGCGCATTTGCCCCAGTAGCACCCGCGGGTGGGGTCGTATGGGAAGACCACTTCAGGGGCAAAATATTTTTCCAGTGGCAGCCCCTCGAAATCCGGGGCCGGCAGCCCCGCAAGATCCGCGGCGCGGCTGCCGTGAATCACCGGCGGCGGGGTTTTGCCGGCCGCCAGCATGCCGGTCAGGTCCAGCAGGGCCGTCTCGCCTTCGAAGAGCACGACCGAGTCGAAGGGCCCTTTCATCTCAGCGATCCGGGCATCGTCAAATCGGCCCATCAACTGGGTGACCGCCGGGCCGCCCACGGTGACGTGAACCTGCGGCAGGCACTTTTTGATGGCATAGGCAAGGGAAAAGCCGGGCTGGATCTGCCCCGGAAAAGCCATTGAAATGCCCACCAGGTTGACGCCGGCATCTGCCAACCGGCCCACGAGCGCACCGGTGAAATAGTCGTGAAAGGGGTTGTTTTCAGAGCGGGCATCGGCGCGGATCTGCGCCTCGGAAAGCAGGGAAAAGGGGGTTCGATAAGCGGTAAAGTCCATGTTCAGGGGGCTGTAGGCGGCGCTAATGATCCTTAAGGCGGCCATGATGGTCTGGACGGCCTTTTCATATTGATCCGGGTCAAAGAACCGGCGCCCCGAAGGGTCCCTGAGGACAGCGGCGGCGTCTTCGATACCGGCCGGCACCCAATCGAGGTCGGGCAGCACATCGCTGAGGCGCAGATACAGGAGCTGGTCGGTGTGCCCCAGGGCCGGTTTTCGCTGCAGCCGCGCCAGGCGTTTTTGGATACGGCGGGCCATGACCGTCAATGGCCCTTTTCTCAAAAGACCGTCAAAGGCCTCCACGTTTGCGTCCACCGGCAGCACCGCCACGCCGCGGCTGCGCAGCACCCCGGTGAGCAGGGGCACCGACAAGTAGGGGGCCGTGGGATCGCAGGCCGGCGGATAAATGAGGGCAACAGTCATAGCGCAATCATTCAACCTATTTCAAAAACGAGATTTTTCACCGCAGAGGCGCAGAGAAGGCAGAGAATTATCCGAAATATCAATAATGGATCATCTCCCATAAAGTTGATCGATGGATACGGTTCTAAGATCCTATGGCCCGAGTGTCCGAGTTAAAAACAAAACGGCACACTGTCTTCGAACCGTAAAACTTTGCGCCGCTCTCAGTGGAAGTACGTTTTGAGCGAGTTGCAACTTGCTGCCTATGCCGGCTGCCAACCGGTCAGGATACCGCATGACGCTCAACGCCGTCGCTTGGCCCCTTGAACCCTTTTATCCAACTATATGGGAGACAACCCTTAACAATTTACCTCTGCGCGCTCTGCGCCTCTGCGGTAAGTCCGGGGTTTTAAGGCAGGTTATGCTTTGCCGTATTTTTTTGAAGTGTTTTTACACCGGCGGCCATGCCCGGCACGCCGAGAAGCCCTTTTGCTATTCGATCAGCCTTTCAAGTTCGGAAACGGGCAATACACAGACGTCTTTGGTCAAGGGATAGAACTCCTCGACCGGGGCGACGACAAAACCGCGTGCTCGAGGCAGGTCCTTCAACGACGACCAGAAGCCTTTGGATGGGGACGGCGCCTGGCTCAGTTTGATTTCTACGGCCACCAACGGTTTCCTGCCGGAGGGCTCGATGAGCAGGTCTATTTCGGCGCCGGCACCGGTGCGATAGAACCAGAAAGGCCAGGATGCCGGCAGCATGGAAATAATCTGCTCAATGACAAAACCTTCCCATGAAGCACCGGCTGAAGGATGCCCCAGAAGGTCATCGATAGATTCCAGACCTATCAGGCTATGCAGCAGCCCGCTGTCCCTGACATAGACTTTCGGCGTTTTCACGAGTCGTTTTTTTATGTTGGCATGGTAGGGAAGCAATTGACGAACCATGAAGGTGTCTTGGAGAATGTCCAGATAATGCCTGACAGTCGGGCCGCTGATGCCCAGGCTATTGGCGATTTTCTGACCGTTCCAGAGCTGGCCGTGGAGATGGGCCAGCATCATCCAGAAACGCTGAAGGGCGGTTGCAGGTACACGCAGCCCAAGGGCCGGAATATCCCGCTCCAAGTGCGTGCGAATAAACGCATTGCGCCAGGTAACAGATTGATGGTCGGAATGCGAAAGCAGGCTATCGGGAAATCCGCCGCGTACCCACAGTCGACGGATCTGGTCGCCGGATCTCTTCAGCTCGGACAGACGCAGGGGAGAAAGTTCATGGTAAATAATCCGGCCCGCAAGGCTTTCGGCCGACTGGCGAATGAGTGCCGGTGAAGCGGATCCGAGGATCAAAAATCTCCCGCTGTGGCGATCTCTATCGACAAGGGAACGCAGCACGGGAAACAGCTCCGGCATCCGCTGGATTTCGTCGATGATCACCAGTTTCTCGGTATGCAACTCGAGATAGAGTCCGGGGTTTTCGAGCTTGGCCGCATCTGCGATGCTTTCGAGGTCAAGGTACAGTCCGGCGTTTCCAAAGCCCTGCAACAGGTGTTTGGCCAGAGTCGTCTTGCCCACCTGACGGGCACCGATCAAGCCAACGATGGGGAAGTTTTTAAGGGAATTCAAGATATCTGTTTCGATTTGGCGTCGAATCATGAACGATCCTTTCTCACGAACGATAGAAACCATATCGAAAAGCCAAAAACCTTGCAATATTAAAGGCAGACTTTCACATAACAAGGCAAGGCGGTGCGCCGGGAGGCCACGAGGTTTTATCCTGTGGCCCTGCGCGCAGCGCTGGGTGTCCAAGGAAAAATTGCCAATCGGGGATGATCGCAAATTAACGCCGCGCCCGCTGCGCCTTCTCGTCAGGGCATAGCTCTCAGAGCGACTTGTGCGGCGTAGCCCTTTGGGCGAAGACATAAACCTGATGCGGTGAATCCGGGGTTTGGGACAGGTTATTCCTTCCGGTGTTTCTTTTGAAGTGTTTTTACGCCGAAGGCCACCCCCGCCACCACAAGCAGCCCCGTCAGCCAAGCCCACCAGGGCAGTACATCGAAGCTGCTGCCCATGAGCACCATGATGATGGTAATCGGCAGGATGCCGATCCCGGTGGTCCACGAAAACGTCCACCGATGGATGACCCGTTAAAATGCCGGGATTACCTCAGAGGGCTCCGAGAACGCTGGATCCCCGCCTTCGCGGGGATGACAAAAATGAGAAAATACCATCGTATTAGAGCATACCTGATCCGTTCGTTTGCTTCAATTGCCTACCTGAGTAGTGCTTCGCGCCGGACGCCGAAACTTGCCATTTCGATCCGTTGTTCTTACACTGACCGGCATGAGCAAGACAGCGGCAGCGGGATTTTCGCCCTGATTAAAGGAGCCCTCCCATGACCCCGACAGATGAGAACACTGTGCTGATCATCGAAGATGACGCCAACACGTCCGCCTTGGTGGCGCTGTATCTCGAGCGGGAAGGGTTTAAGCCCGTGACCGCGGCCGACGGGGAGGCCGGTCTTTCGGCGGCTGAAAAGCATAGCCCGGTTCTGGTCATCCTGGATCTGATGCTCCCCCGCATGGACGGGTGGGACGTGTGCCGACGCCTGCGACAACGCACTGAGGTGCCGGTCATCATGCTCACGGCCCGGGGCGAGGAAATCGACCGTGTTTCAGGGCTGACGCTGGGGGCCGACGACTACGTGGTCAAGCCCTTCAGTCCGCGGGAGCTGGTGGCGCGGGTCAAGGCCGTCCTGCGACGCGCCGGCACCCCGGTTGCCGGCGGCCGCCGGCTGGTTTACGAAAACATCCTGCTGGACCTGGACCGGCACCAGCTCAGCGTCGACGGTCTGCCCGTGCCGCTCACCCCCCATGAGTTCACCCTCATAGAAACCCTCATGGCCGCGCCGGGCCGCGCGTTTTCGCGCGACGCCCTCCTGTCGGCCCTCTACCCCCAGGGGGAGGCCATGGTCATCGAACGGGTGGTGGATGTTCACATCGGCAAGCTCCGCCAAAAAATCGAACCGGACCCGTCGGCGCCGCGCCGCATCCTCACCGTTCGGGGAATCGGATACCGGTTCGCCGACCCGGCCCATGGCCCCACGGGGGCATCCCGATGATCCGGCACCTCATCATTAAATTGCTGCTCGTTCATCTGGTCATCATCGCATTTGTGATGGTGGTGGTCTGGATCAGCATCGACACGCTGGCCGCCGGGTATTTCGTCACGCTGATGGAAAAGTACAACATATCCCCGGGGCCGGCCCACGCCATGTTCGTGGGGGCGGTGCACCGGTACCTGCTCTGGGCAAGCCTCGGGGCTGCGGCCCTGGCCGTGGTGCTCAGCTACGTCATGATGGGCCGGGTGCTGGCCCCGCTCACGCGGATGACCGGCATCACCCGGGAAATCGCCGCGGGCAATTTCGGTGTCCGGGTACCGGCAGCCGCCGCGGACGAGGTGGGGCAACTGGCCCGGGCATTCAACCGGATGGCCGAAAGCCTCGAGCAGCTCGAAACCCTGCGCCGGCGTCTCATGATCGATGTGGCCCACGAACTGCGCACCCCGCTCACCAATATCCGCGGTTACCTGGAAGCCCTCGAAGACGGGGTGGTGCCCCCGTCGGCCAGTACCATCGGCCTGCTTCAGGACGAGACCCTGCGGCTGGCGCAGCTCGTTGAAGACGTCCTCCAACTGGCCCGCGCCGATGCCGCCGGCGCCAGCCTCCGCCATGACCACGTGGATCTGGCGGAAACGATCCGCACGGTCATGGCCCCCTTTTCGCCGGCCTTTGCCGAAAAATCAGTAGTTGTCGCGGTTCACCTGCCGCCGGAACCGGTGATTATCGTGGCCGATCAGGACCGCATCGCCCGGACGCTGCGCAACCTTGCCGCCAACGCGGCCCGCTACACCCCGATCGGGGGCGCGGTGGCGATCCGCCTGGAGGCCGCGCCCCGGTCAATCCGGATCGATTTTGCCAACACCGCGCCCGACGTGGTGCCCGATGACCTGCCGTACCTCTTCGAGCGCTTTTATCGCGGTGAGAAATCCCGCTCCCGGGATCACGGCGGGGCCGGCATCGGTCTTTCCATCGTCAAGGAGCTGATCAGCGCCCATGGCGGCACCGTGGGCGCCTTTCTCGAAGAAGGCCGCCTGCGCATCCGGCTGGAAATCCCCGCATCCCCCCCACCGGTGTAAGTTTTCCCGGCCAGGAGCGACAGTTGCTCGGTGTCGTTCCAAAAATGGCGCCTTTCGTCCCCCGGCGACGGTCGCGGCACTTTGCCGTTCGGCCATGGTAGGGACGGGCGTCTGCGTCCGGCACTCTTTATGAAATCTTTACCGTTTCTTTAAACATGCAAAAATTCGCTGTCTTATGTTCCGTATGACTTGAAGCGGCCACGGGACGACCCGTAGCGACGCGCTCGCAACCCAGCGGAACATAAGGAGGTGCCCAATGAAAAACTTATTCTGGATCACGCTGTGCAGTGCCGCCATCCTGATCGGTGTCCATCAGGTGAGCAGCATGGAAAAGAAAATGGAGAAGCCCATGGAAAACCCCATGATGAACGAATCGATGAACACCCAATCGGCGGTCTTTGCCGGCGGCTGCTTCTGGTGCACGGAATCGGATTTCGAAAAAGTGGCCGGTGTGCTCGAAGTCATTTCAGGATACACGGGCGGCCAGTTGAAAAACCCCACCTACGAGCAGGTGTCGGCCGGCGGCACGGGCCATATCGAGTCTATAAAAGTGGTCTACGACCCGGAAAAAATCACTTACGACGAGTTGCTCGACGTCTTCTGGCGGCATGTGGACCCCACCGACAGCGGCGGCCAGTTCGTGGACCGCGGCAGCCAGTACCGCAGCGCCATCTTCTATGCCACTGCCGAGGAAAAACACCTGGCAGAAGTGTCCCGGGACCGGCTGGCCGAAACCATGCGCTTTGGCAAACCCATCGTAACGGATATCCTGCCGCTGGGAACATTCTACCCGGCAGAGGAGTACCACCAGGATTACTACAAGAAAAGCGCTCTCCGATATAAATACTACCGCTACAATTCAGGCCGCGACCAGTTCCTGGAAAAATCGTGGACCGGCGCGCCGCCCCCTATGGCGCCCAAAGGCAAAATGGGAAAAGACGGCTCCTCGGGTATGGCACCCGCGAAGCAGACCGGTATGGCCTCCGATATGGAAATGCCCCCCATGACGGGCTGGAATGCGGCGACCATGCACCCTGACAGTGAGAAATCAACCATGAAAGAAGACATGAGTATGAAGGAACCCACCGGCATGGCGATCGGCGGTGCGGGCGGCACCTACATGCGCCCGGACGAGGACACACTCAAGCGCACCCTGTCGCCCATGCAATATAAGGTCGCCCGGAAAAACGGCACTGAACCGCCCTTTAACAACACCTACTGGAACAACCACGAAGCCGGCATCTACGTGGACATCGTGTCCGGCGAGCCGCTGTTCAGCTCCGCCGACAAATTCGACTCGGGAACCGGATGGCCGAGCTTCACCCGCCCCCTGGATAAGGAAAACGTCGTGGAACGCCAGGACCGCAGTTTCTTCATGGTCCGTACCGAGGTCCGCAGCAAGCACGCGGACAGCCACCTGGGCCACCTGTTCAACGACGGGCCGGCGCCCACCGGGCTGCGCTACTGCATCAATTCGGCTGCCCTGCGGTTCATTGCCGCCACCGACCTTGAAAAAGAAGGCTACGGGCAGTACCGCAACCTGTTTCAATAGGGTCAACCGGCGTACCAAGGCCGGGGCAGCCGGTCCGAGCGGGTCCATCGGATGACCGCCGTGCGGCGATAAGGCCTCGTACAGTTACCGTCCCGCAGGGCCTCTGCGCCCTACAGGCACCCGGATCTCCGTGGAAGAAGATGGCATCCGCGCTCAAAAAGGCCGGCACCTATCGCGGCACTGCCGACCGATAAAAATTGCAGATCGTGCCATGCCGTCGCTGGTCGGCGCTTTTCGTCTGGAGCCCGATGCTTCGCATCGGGTTCCCACGACAGTCCTGAGATGCCTGAAATCTCTGGGTTCCTGCCTTCGCCGGGGAGACAGAAATGAGGAGAAGGCCCACTTTTTACAAGCTCATCGATACAGCGCCCTGACGGTGTTGAGGTTATCCCCTATTCTGCTATGATAGTGGCTGCGTGCAGGTTGAAAGCCTGTTCACGGGGCCGCCGCACCGATGCCGCCCATTCCGGATACGGCTCTCCACCGAAAGCACTGATCGCACGCCCTTCGACCAGACCTACAAAGCAGCAAAGAGGCATCCTATGAGTACACCCGACAGATCTGCAGCACCCCCATCCCCCATGAGCCTTGCCGTTGATATTGCGGTGCGTCTATCCATCATTGCCCTCCTTGGTGCCTGGTGCTTTCAGATCCTGCGTCCCTTTGTGACACTGATGATCTGGGGCACCATCATCGCAGTGGCCTATTTTCCGCTGTGCACCCGGCTCGCCGGCATGCTCGGCGGCCGCATGAAACTGGCGGCCGCCGTCATGACCGCGACCACCCTGGTCGTTCTCATCCTGCCCGGCATCCCGACGGTCGACTCTCTGGTGAAGGGGGTGGCGTTTCTCAACGACAGGGTGCAAAACGGGGAATTGAAAATACCGCCGCCGCCGGAAGGCGCCCATCGCTGGCCGATCATCGGTACCCTCATCACGGATCAATGGGCTGAGGCCTCGCTCAATGCAAAAGCGACACTGAGCCGGTATGCGCCGCAGATCAAGGCGCTGAGCCTGAAACTGCTGGATGCGGCGGTGAGTGTGACAATCGGAGTAATCCAGTTTGCCGCCGCGATCCTCATCGCAGGCATCCTCATGGCCCATGCGAAACAAGGCGGTGAGATGGTAGAGGGCATGATCGAGCGGCTGGCCGGGGCCCGCGGCCCCGAACTGGTGCGCATGATCACCGTGACGATTCGCAATGTGGTCAAAGGCATTCTCGGAGTCGCCGTTATCCAGGGCCTGGCGGCCGGCATCGGATTCATGGCCGCCGGGGTCCCTGGTGCAGGCGTTTGGGCCTTTATTTCTTTGATGCTGGCCATCATTCAAATCGGCATCGGCCCGGTGGCCATCCCCGTGATCATCTACATGTTCTCCCACGCCAGCGCCCTGACGGCCGGACTGCTCACGGCCTGGCTTATTGTGGTCATGCTCTCGGACAATGTACTCAAACCGATTCTACTGGGCCGCGGCGCGCCCGTGCCCATGCTGGTCATCTTCCTGGGCGCCATCGGCGGATTCATGGCCATGGGGTTTGTCGGTCTCTTTGTCGGGGCGGTCGTCCTGTCACTGGGATTCACACTGCTTTTGGCGTGGCGCGACGCTGCCTCGGGCGGAAAGAATACGCAAGGGGCTTGTGTTTCTTCAGAAAAAATCGCCGCAGACTAGTGGAAGAAGAAAGGACTCAGAAAAGATGCCCCGCCTGACGCATCGCTGTTGTCACCATGCCCGCAGCGGCGCCCTGATCGCAGCCCTTCTGATAACTGTCATGGCCACGGCCCCGGCGATCGCCTCACCGACGGCCAAAAACGTCATCATGATGATCCCCGACGGGTGCAGCTTCGAGCAATACACTCTCGCCCGGTGGGTCAAAGGGGCGCCGCTGGCACTGGATGGGATCCTCACCGGCGCTGTAAGAACCTACATCGCCGATTCGGTGGTGGCCGACTCGGCTCCAGCGGCCTCGGCCTACGCCACCGGCCGGCGGACCAGCGACAAACTCATCAGTGTCGCCCCGAAAACAGAAGGGTTGCTTCCGGGCGTACTCGCCCCCCCGGGCGAGGCCGCCTACCGCCCCCTGGCCACCGTTCTGGAAGCAGCAAGGCTCGCCGGCAAGGCGGTGGGCATCGTCGCCACCTCCCGAGTCTCCCACGCCACACCGGCGGCCTTTGTCTCTCATGTTTCCCGCCGGGACCTGGAGTTCGACATCATGGAGCAGGCCGTCTATCAGGGCGTTGACGTGGTGCTGGGCGGCGGCGGGAGCTATCTGCTGGGCGCGGGGCAACACTTGCCGGGCAGCGGCTGGGCCTGGCAGGGGCGGCGGCCGGACGGCGAAAACCTCACCGACGTATTGCACGCTCGCGGCTATGGCATCATCACCACCCGCAAAGAGCTCCTAAACGTCCGGAACCGGCGGGTATTCGGACTGTTCGCATCCGGACACATGGCCCCCGACATCGACCGGCACCGGACGGCGCCCGAAGAACCGAGCCTGGCGGAAATGACGGCCGCCGCCATCGGCATCCTCTCGGCCGATCCCGACGGGTTTTTCCTCATGGTGGAAGGCAGTCAGGTCGACTGGGCCGATCATGCCAACGACCCGGCCCACCTGGTGAGCGATCTGCTCATGTTCGATGCCGCCGTAAAAACCGCCATGGACTTTGCCCACACCGATGGACGCACCCTGGTGCTGGCCATGCCAGATCACAACACCGGCGGCATGACCATCGGCAACAGCGCCACCAACGGCCGTTACTCACAGATGCCCGTTGCCGATGTGGTGGCGCCCCTGAAGCGAATGACGGCCTCCTCGGGCGCCATCGTTCAGCAACTGGGCAAAGACCGGCGACCGGCGTCTCTCATAACGGCTATCGCGCGCGACTGGGGAATCCGCATCACTGTTGACGACGCCACCGATGTGCTTGAAAAAATGGCCGCCTATTCAGACACACCGCATTACGCCATCGGAGAAGTGCTATCTCCCCGCTACCTGGTCCTGGGGTGGACCACCCACGGCCATTGCGGTGGAGACGTCCCGCTCGGCGCCTTTGGACCCGGCCGCCCCGCCGGACTCCTCGATGCGCCCGATATCGGCAGGACCGCGGCCGCGGCGCTGGGCCTTGATCTGGAAAATACGACGCTACGGTTGTTTGTGGATGCAGCCCGTGTTTTCGGGGCAGATAGCGTTTCCGTGGCCACCGACAGCCCGGAAAACCGCCTTGCCCGGATCGACTACAAAGGGAAAACGGCGATGCTCGCCGTCAACAAGAATCTTCTCCAAATGGATGGCCGGACCCATGAGTTGGAGGGGGTAGTGGTGTTCATCCCGGAAACGGGAAAACTCTACCTGCCTCAAGACGCTGTCGCATCTTTGAAAACGACTCGGTTTCTGCCCTGATCCTTGGCATCGTAAAGGGCGCTGTCGGCAATGGCGATAAGATGCACCGGAGCCACGCCGCCGGAGGGCACCCGTGTGGCGACGCCCAGGCTCACCGTGACACGGGGCGCCACAGCAGAAGCCGCGTGGGCGATATTCAGCCCGCTGATCGCCTGCTGAATGCTTTCGGCCAGGTGCATCGCGCCTTCCACCGGCGTGTTGGGCAAAAGGACGACAAACTCCTCACCGCCATAGCGCGCCACCAGGTCGCCGGGACGGTGGAGCGCACTGCGGATGGCGGTGGCGACCTGCTTCAGGCAGGCATCGCCCGTGAGGTGGCCATAGGTGTCGTTGTAGGCCTTGAAATGGTCGATATCGCACATGATCAGTGACAGCGGGTTTTCTTCCCGCATCATTCGCCGCCACTCCAGATCGAGCAGTTCATCGAAGCGCCTGCGGTTGGCAACGCCGGTAAGCCCGTCGATGGCGGCTTGGCGGGCCAATATTTCGTTGGCCTCGGAAAGCGCACGCTCGACCGCTTTCCGAGGGGTAATGTCCTTGACCGATTCGACGATACCGATCATTTTCCCGTCAAGTCCCAGAAAGGGTGTGGCGGTGAGGATGTAGGAGAAGATCGCGCCGCCGTCATGGCCGGGTTTCTCCATGTCACACTCGCAGCGCGCCTGCCCGCGTTTCACCGAAACCATGGGGCAGGCCGCGCCATTGCAGACACTGCCGGACATCAACTCGTGACATTTCCTCCCGATGACATCCTTTTTGGCCATTCCCAGCAGACCCAGGAGCGTATCGTTGACCCGTTGCACGGTATAGCTCTCATCAATCACCCACATGCCGTCAGCGGAGGAATTGAATGTCTGCATGAGCTCGATTTCCACGAGCTCTCCGTCAACCACCAGCTGGTTGAGCCGCAGCATCTGGCCTTCGTATTCGCGGTGGGTATCTTCGAGTTCCCGGCGAAGTCCGGCCTCGGCGGCTTGGCTCTCTGCCAGGCGCTGTTCGAGCGTCGCGATGCGCGCTTCAAGCCGCGTGATGTTCGGATGTGGCGTCATATCGGCCGGTGACTTTTGGAAATGGTGGTCGTTCGCGAACCTGTGCGCCCGCGCCCTCACGCAGAGGCCCCCCCTGTCCCTGAAACCATCATCGGCCGTTTCTCTCAGGACTTGAGGGTGTGGTGCGTGTCAAGACGTCGACGATGGGACACGCGGGGCTCAGGCATCCATGCCGGGCGGCAGGTCGCTGCCGGGAATCTTGGCGCGCACGGCAACCATGCGGTCTGAAAAGAGCTTGGCACATGTGGGGCAATAGCGGTGGTGGGTTTTTACATCGGGGTGATGGGACAGGGTCCGCTGCTGGACATGTTCGATAAACCGGGGCGTGGCAAACAGCTTACCGCACCCTTCGCAGCGTGCCAGCGGATGACGACCGATGACCTCGTCGCGAATGGCGATGGTGCGCACCCCATCGGAGTCGGCGACACGGATGGCCCCGGTGGGACAAAGATTGGCGCAGGTACCGCAACCGATGCAGCGGCCCTCCACGGGCACCACATATTGGCCTTCGATGCGCTTTTCCATCTTGAGCGCGGCAGGCCCCACGATCTCCTTGCACACCCGGATACAGAGCCGGCATCGAATACACCCGTCAGGCCTCGGGCCGATGGGCACACCGTGGTCCTCGGCCAGTTGGCGGATGCCGTCGGCGGCCGGGGCCAGCCGAATCAGTCGCTCGAATGCCAGGATGCGTGCCTTGGCCACCGCCTCGCTGCGGGTTGTCACCGTCATGGCAGGCTTGGCCTTGAGGATGCAAGACAGCATGATGGTCGTTTTGCTGCTGGTGGAAGTCACCTCGACAGCGCACAATTTGCAGGTGCCAGAAGGCTTGAGCGCCGGATGGTAACAGAGAGTGGGAATATTGATGCCATAGGCTCTGGCCACATCCAGAACGCTCTGACCGTCTTCAGCCATCAATGCCCTGCCGTCGATAAATATTTCAAACACGTCTATCTCCTTAATCGTCTCTCGCCGCGTGCATATCAGCGATATATCCTTCGAGCGTCTTCATTTCGCCCTGCAGGGCGTCGATGACCGCAGCGGCGATATCCGCCAATCGCAACACACCAACCACCACACCCCCGTCCATGACCGGCAGGTGGTGAATCCCCCGGCGCATCATGTCGTCGGCGGCCACCATTGCCGGCTTGTCCACCCCCGCTACCAGGGGATTTTCACTCATGACGCTGCGCACCGGGATGCCCCCGAGAGATCCGCCCTTCGGCAGACACCGTATCAGGTCGCCGGCGGTGAATATACCGACAGGGCTGCCATTGTCTATCACCACACAGGCGGATCGACCGCCGGTGGTCATGGACAACACCGCTGCGGCGACGGTACCGTCGGCAGCGGCGGTGCAGGCGGCATGCCGCTGCGGGTCCAGTACGTCCCTCAAGCGCATTCCCCCTCCCATTGAGCGGTGCCGGAGCGATGGCTGCAGGCTTCAATCCAGCAGGCGCAGACAATCCTGTGGCAGGCGATGGGTCCCTTTGTCCTGAAGGCTCACCTCCACCAGGGCATCCGGGTCATTGATAGCGGTATCCGGGTCTGTGATAATGCCGTGAAGCCCTACAAAAGCGTCCATGTAAGGCTCCCAACTATCGTCGGCCGACAACCGGAAAACCTCGACTTTCTGGCCCCTGCGAAAGGACATTGTCGTCCTCCTGTTCTGCAAACGGGTTTCTTAAATTTGTGTTTCTAAGGCGGCACTGGATGTATACCACGAAGAAAAGCTAAAAACAGTTGGCTTAAAAAAATCTTCGTGCACTTCGTGGTTATTCGCCTTCCGCGGTGTCCAGTTTCCCGCAAACTCAGGGTTTGACGCCCGGCACTGACGGCACCCGGGTTGGTGTGTTGTCGGCATGGCTGGCGGCCGAAGATGCGCGGGCGCAGGCTTCGCAGAGGTTCCGATCCGCCTGCACGGGACTCACCGCCGCGGTCCGCTTCCTGACAAAATCAAGATACCGGGCCGGGCCGAGGGTCTTGCCGCAATCCCGGCAGATCACCAGCGGCTGCCGGTTCAAAATTGTGCCGCACAAAGACAGGATCCGCTCTCCGTCGCGGTCTTCGATGCGAATGGCATCGTTGGGACAGTTGGCAGCACAGGCCCCGCACAAAATGCAGCGCTCCTCGGTGATGCGAAAATCCGTCGAACCGGGATGATCGAAATCAAGATAACCCATCCGGAGGGCATCGATGCCCATTTTATCACGGCAGATCCGCACGCAGGTGCCGCACCGCAGACACACATCGCAGCGCAGGCAGCGCCGGGCCTCTTCCCGGACCATATTTTCCGTATAACCCAGTTCCACCTGCTGGAACGTGGTGCGCCGGCGTTCGATGTTGAGCAGCGGCATTTCGGGCCGCTTGATCACCATTTTGGTGGTGGCGGGCACTTCCAGCCACCGCGTCCGGCGGCGGCGCACCGGCACCGGGGGCATTTGAGGCTGCGGGATGCCGGCAAAGTATCGATCGATGGCTTCCGCCGCCCGCTTGCCGCCGCCGATGGCCTCCACCACCGTGGCCGGTCCGGTGACCGCGTCGCCGGCGGCAAACACCCCCGGAATCGTGGTTTCCATGCTCACCGAATTGGTCTGGATGGTTCGCCGCCGGGTCCAGGCCATGTCACAGACGCCGCCCACGCATTCCATATCCACCTGCTGGCCGATAGCGCAGATCACGGCATCGGCCGGCAGGGTGAAATCGCTGCCGTCCACCGGCACCGGAGCCATGCGGTCACTGCCTTCCTTTTTCACCAGTTCGGCCCTCAGGCAGCGCAGCCCCTCTACGTGTCCATTGCCAGTCACGGCGATGGGCACCGTAAGAAAGGCCATGTGGATGCCTTCCTCCTCGGCCTGCTCCACTTCCTCGGCGTCGGCTGGCATTTCGTTGCGGGTGCGTCGATAGGCGATGGTGACCGATTCGCTGCCCAACCTCAGACAGGTGCGGGCCGCGTCAATAGCCACGTTGCCGCCGCCGATCACTACCACGTGGCCTCCCGGGTGTTTGCGGTCACCGAGGGCGACGCGGCGCAATAAATCGATGGCATCCAGCACCTGGGGGTAGTCTTCCTCACCGGGGATTCCCAGCTTGAATGCCTTGTGGGCCCCGATGGTGAAGAGAAAGGCCTCGAAGCCCTCCTCGCGGAGCCGGTCCATATCCACATCCACGCCGTAGCGGGAGTTGAAACAAAATTCCACGCCCAGTGACGCGATCATCGCGACTTCTCGATCGATGACTTCCCGTGGTAGCCGGTAGCGGGGGATTCCCACCATCATCATGCCGCCGGCCACAGGCTGGGCCTCGATCACCCGCACGCCGTAGCCCTTCAGCGCAAGATAATAGGCCGCACTCATGCCCGCCGGGCCTGCGCCGATCACCGCCACGGATTTCCCCTTGTCCGGCGCCTTGGGCGGATTGATATAGCGCCGGTCGGAAAGGGCCTTCTCCGCGGCGTAGCCTTTGAGAAACTTGATGGAGATCGGGGTGTCGATGCGGCCGCGCACGCACATGAACTCGCAGGGCCGCGTGCAAATCAGGCCGCAAACCCAGGGAAAGGGGTTGTCCTGCCGGATCACCGCGATGGCCTCGTCGTCGCGGCCCATGGCAATCAGGTTGACGTAGCTGGGAACGTCGATGCCGGCCGGACAGGTCATCTGGCAGGGTGCCGGCACCAGGCGGACGCAATCACCGGTGGCGCAGTTGTGGGTGGCCACGTGGCTGACAAACGTTTCCCGGTGGGTGTCGATGCGTCCGGCCACGTCATCGGCGAGCATCCGGGACGGCGCGTCGGTGGGCTCGATGCGAAGATCGGCCACCAGATGGGTGATGGCCGGCAGGTGATCATCACCGCCGCGGCCCCAGGCAATGTCACGCAGCAGATCGCGCACTTCCTCCGCCAGCCGCCGGCAGCGAGGGACCGCCAGGCGCCCGCTTTCCACCGTCTGGGCCACATCGTTGTACAGATCGTTCACCGGGCAGGTGTTTTTCTTCATAGCTGTGTCCTAACCGAAAAAGAAAGCGGCGCCAACGGCACCGGCGCGGTGCCGGATAGGGGCTCGGCGCCGATGCACAGGAGAGGATTGTCATCCGGTATCGCTTACTCCAGAGAAGCTACTGCCTGGGCATGCCGGTCGCGCTTCACCCGGGTCAGTTCATCGACTGCGGATCCAAACGACAGGCAATGGGTGGTGCATACCGTCACGCAGGCGGGCTTTAGCCCATCATCAATCCGGTCCTTGCAGTAGTCGCACTTGACCGCCTTGCCGGTCTCCGGGTTCCACTGCGGCGCCCCCCAGGGACAAGCGGTGATGCAGGCCTTGCACCCCACACACATGCCGGCATCGATGAACACGATGCCGTCCTTGGTGCGTTTTTGCATGGCACCGGTCGGGCAGGCGGCCACACACCAGGGGTCTTCGCAATGGAAACAGGGCATGAAAATATAGGCCGCTTTAGGTTTGCCGTTTATGAGCTTGGGCCCGACCTGCACGATCTGACTGATCTTGGGGCCCACCGGCAGATGCTTGTTGCTTTTACACTGCACCGTGCAGGTGTGGCAACCGATGCACTTCTTGGTATCCTGAAAGAGATAGTATTTGCTCATGTCGATCTCCTGAAAATCTTAATAGGCCCCTTAGAGCGAATTGACCGTAACAAAGGTGTCGTGGAGTGCCGGGCTGCCGCCGACCATGTCGGTGATATTCTCCTGGAGCACGCTGTCGGAAACCCCGCGGTTGAAGCAGCGGGTGGCGAGCCGGGCCTCGTGGCCGAAACCGTGCACCATGAATACGGCCTCCGGGTGGATGAGCTCGGAGACGTAAGCCTTCAAGCGGCCGCTGCCGACTCCGGAGGTGATTTCAACAAGGTCCCCGTCTTTGATCCCCAGAGACGCGGCCGGTTTGGCATTCATCCACAGGCGGTTTTCCGAAAACAGCTCGTTCAGGTAGGGGTTGTTCTGGGTGGACACATGGGTGTGCATCACCACCCGCCCCACGGTGAGACGGAATGCACCTTTGGTGGGCGCGGGCACCGGCGTGTAGGGCAGAAACGACGGCTGACCGGCGGATTCCAGCAGGGAGGAGACAAACTCGATCTTGCCCGAGGGTGTCTTCAGGGGCAGGCCGTCGGCCCGGTCGCAAAAAATGGGATCCTTGCAATAGGCCACAAACCCCTTGGCGTCGAAGTCTTCCAGGGTAAACCCGGTGCCTTCCAGCTGCCAGCGCACCAGATCGTCCATGGTCTCGTAGGGGAAAAACTCGCCGTGCCCCAAGCGTTCGGCAATCTGCTTCATGATGACGGCGGCCTCCCGGGTGTCGTAGCGGGGCGATACCGCCTGCCGGCGCAAAAACATCTGGGGCTTCAGGCCGTTGGCCTGCTGGAGGCAGTCGGTGCGCTCAAAATAGGTGGATTCGGGCAGCACGACGTCGGCATACCAGGCCAGATCGCTGAAATTGACATCGATGGCCACGACCAGATCCAGTTTTTCCAAAGCTTCCTTGAACTGATTGGTGTTCGGAATCGATTTCATCGGGTCGAACCGGTTGATGATCAGTGCCTTGATGGGATAGGGGTCCTCGTTGAGGATGGCTGGTGCCAGTATCTGGGCCACACCGTGGGCCGGATCGGGCAGCGGAAAATCCGGCGTGCCCACCTTGTCGAAGCGAATATCAGCAGGCTTGGGCAGCTTCTGGTCCACTAATTTGCGGGCCGCTTTGCCGCCGGCGACGCCGGGGCCTTTTTTGAAGAAGAATCCCCCCTTGTGCTCCACACTGCCCATGAGCGTGTTGAGGATCATGATGCCGCGGCGCAAGTAGACTTCGTAAGCGTGGTGCGCGCCGCGATAACCGAAATGGAAAATCACGGCAGGGGCGGCCTTGGCCACCTCCCGCACGAAATCGACGATTTCCGCCGCCGGCACCCCGGTCTCGCCTTCGGCCCACTCGGGCGTGTAGGGCTTGATGAAATCCTCCAGCGCGGCCAGGCCGTGAACCCAGCGGTTGACGTAGACGGCGTCATAGAGACGCTCCTTGAGCGCTACGTGCGTCATGGCATAAATGAGGGCCAAATCGGTGCCGGGCCGGATCATCCAATAGCGGTCGGCCTTGGTGGCGGTCACCGTCACCCGGGGGTCGATGTAGGTCATCTTGGCCCCCTTTTCCATGGCATCGGTCAGGCTGTTGACTTCCTTGACGGACACCGACTCGAAAATATTGCGGCCGAACAGCACGATGTGCTTGGTGTTCTTGTAATCCATCCCCATCTCGGCGTCGGTGACACCGAAAAGGCTCCGGCACGCCGTGTTCACCGAACCTTTGCACAGGGCATCGTGGGAAAAATGGTTGGGAGAACCGATGGCCTTCATCAGCGTCTTGCTGACATGGGTGGCCAGGTTGGCCCGCTCGCCGAAGGCCACAGCGCGGCCGCCGTGGTCCTTGATTATGGCGCCGAGTTTCTCGGCCACAGTGTCCAGGGCCTCATCCCAGGACGCTTTGCGCCATTTTCCCTCGCCACGCGCGCCGTCGCGGATCATCGGGTGTTGAAGGCGCTCGGCATCGTACTGCATTGAAATGCCGGCGGCACCCTTGGGACAAAGGCTCCCTTCCATTCCGGGCACGAGAGGGTTGCCCTCCACCCAGGTAACCTGCCCGTTCTTAACCGACACTTTGATGGGGCATCGGACCGAGCACATGAAACACAGGCTATAGACCGCTTTATCCATTTGAACCTCCAGACTGAAATATGATTGCTCCGGAAAGCGCCAGGCTTCCCGCAGGGGGGAATCCGAAACTGCGTAGCACAAAGCAAATTCCATACCACAGCGGCCGGCTCCCCGGCAGGGGCCTGCACCGCCGTCGGGACGGCAGCAGTTGTATTTTCGGCGGGTTATGCCCACTGGCCTGAATTTCACCGCCCCCGTGGCCCCTGTCGGAACGACCGCAACCGCCTGTTTCGGGATAAAACTATTGCGGTGAACAATTTTTACTGCACCACAGTCCAACATACTGATAACACACTTTTTATTTTTATTGCCGGGCAACGCGACCTTCCGGCCTGCGACGCCTGGCCCCCTCGACGAAAGCATCGCGCGTCCCCGGTGCTCTCATAGAGCGATGACGCTGAAGTCGGCACAACTTACCGTTATTATACATTAATTATAGCTATCCAGTGCCAATAACAGGCCAAGTACGTCACCCCCCCCGGCATGGCATGTCTCTTGCTGGGAATACATCCAATCGAATCATCGTCTGTTTCATCATCCCTCCGAGGCCGGGGGGCAAGCCGTTAGTCTGGTGTTCAGGACGGAAGCGACCGTTCATAATCTTAATTTATCTTTTCGGAGGAGGTTCATGAGAAAACAATCGGTTACCATTCTTCTACTGTGCGCACTCGTTGCCGTTGCGGCCCTGACCCTGGTGGCGGCCGACGTCACCGTGGCGCACGCCGACAAACTGGCCGAGGCCATCGCCAAGGCCCCCCAGGGCACCGCTAAAGGCCAGATCGACCCCAGCGGTGCGCCGGGTTACTTGGGTATCCCCGGCGGGCCGCAGCTCAACCCGCTCATCGGCTTCCTGTGGGCCATCTGGGTGGGCTGGATCTTTTCGACGGTCGGCGCGTTCGGGGGCATCATGGCCGGCGTGGGGCATATGACCATCTACGGCCTGGGCGCCTACGCGAAAACCTTCAAGGATTCGGCCCCCATGCTGAACAAAACCATCACCGACAGCATCCGCGTTTCCAACCAGTGGCTCGTGGGGCTTTCGGCGTTGGTTTCCAGCATCAACTACGGGAAGCAGAAACGACTGGTCACCTCCCTGGGGTTCTTCCTGGGCATCGGCGCCCTGTTCGCCACCCTGTTCATCGTTTTCACGACCGCCGGCAAGATCAAGTTCTCCCAGTACCAGGGCTATTTCGGGCTGATCGTGTTCATCATCGGCGGCTTCATGGTCTATGAGATGACCCCCAAGGGGCAGGCCTCCAAGAAGGCGGCCAAGGCTGCCGCCAAGGCCTTCGAGGAAGCAGCCAAGGCTAAGAAGGCCATCGAGGACATGGGCGTCAAAACTGTCAAATGGAGCCTGACCAAGACTGAAATCGCCTTCTTCGGCCAGACATTCAGTTTCAGCCCCATCTGGGCCTTCGCCGGCGGCTTCTTCATCTCGGCGCTGGCCTCCTTCCTGGGCATCGGCGGCGGCTTCCTGTACGTGCCATTCCTGACCAGTATCGTGGGGCTGCCCATGTTCGTGGTGGCTGGCACCTCCGCCCTCTCGGTGCTCATCGGCATGATCTTCGCCATCTTCAACTTCATGGTCCTCAAGGGGGTCCAGGTGCACTGGGCCCTGATCGGAGTGGAACTGGTCGGGATCTTCATCGGCTCCATGATCGGTCCGCGGACCGGCAAATACATACCCGAAAAAGTGCTCAAGGGGATCTTCATCGTGTTGGCAGTGTACATCGGCGCGAAATACTCCCTGGCGGGATTCTTCGGCATCAAACTGCCCATCTGATCGGGCCTTCCGGCCGCGCCGGCGCCTTCCAGTGCCGGTGCGGCCAAAACACCCCCGCCGGCGGGCAACCGCAGCGCCGGCGCCCTCAAAAAAGGCAAGCTGACAACAATGGAAACCGTGTTTCACCACCTATACGTCATCATGGACCAGTACCTGATCTTCTTCTTCAGGCTGTCCGATGTCCCCATCGTCGGCTTCCTGCTCGGATCGTTCTGCCTGGCCTTCTTCAGCGTCATCCCGGGCGAGCTGACGGTCTCCCTGGCGGTGAAGTTCAACAAGCGCTACACGGACGCCATGGCGGCTGAAATCAACGAAAAGGAACGGCTGTCCATGGCAGCCTACGGCGCCGGGGACAAAACCAGCTACAAGGCCCTGAACAAGGACGCCACGGACGCCTGGGGCAAGCACTTCTTCACCATGGCCGCCTACTCGGCCGGTATGCTCTGGCCGGTACCCTTCGCCCTGTCCTGGTTGCACGGCCGGTTCGCCGGAGTCGATTTCGCCCTGGCCTGGCCGCTCGACCGGCTGCTGACCCCGTCGGTGAGCTACGCGTTCGCATTTATCCCGATCTACATCCTGGCACGGATGGCCTTCGGGCGGCTCCGCCGGTATCTGCCCTACTTCAAAAATGTCCAGACGGCACTCGACGCGGCCGGCAACCACGCCGTCACCGGCCCTGCCGCCGTTTCCGGCATCTGAAGGCATCCCTTCCGGTTTGTCACAGTGGCCTCCGCGACCCGGACCGTCCTTTGCGACACCCGGTCGCCGGAACATCCGCTTGACACGCGCAAAGAAGGCTTTCATCATTGAGCCTATCATGAGACCGCGCCCTTACCATATGGCCCTCGCCGCGCTGCTGGCGCTCCTGCTGGTGGCCCTCAGCGCTCAGCCGTCCCTGGCGACCCAGACCCACGGCGAACCCGAGGGGCTCGTGGTGCATCAGCTCGCCCACGTGTTTTTCTGCCTCTCCATGGGCATATTCGTGTTCTGGCTCCACCGCCATCGCCTCACCGGGGCCTCCGGCTGGCGGCTGATCCAGTACGCCGCCCTGCTGCTCATCCTTTGGAACCTCGATGCCATGGTCGCCCACTTTCTCGATGAACAGGTCCGCCTGCTCACGGTCACGCAGGTGGATACCTGGCACATCCGTATCGACGCCCTGCCCGGCTATGAATCGCTGGGCTCCTGGTACTACATGGCCAAGCTCGACCATCTGATCAGCGTCCCGGCCTTGTTGCTGCTCTATCTCGGGCTGCGGCGGCTGACCGCGGATATCCAGCGCCCCCCTGGCAAGCGGGAGCAGCCATGATCTTCTCCTCTGTGCCCATCCTGGCAATAGACCTTGCCGGCTCAGTACTCATGATCGTGCTAAGCTTTCTGTGCCTGCACCTGGCTTTCTGGCTCAAGCGCCAGGAGCCGGACAACATCATCTGGAGCTACCTTCAGTTTCTCTGCCTTGGACTGGCAGGGTTCGCCATCTCGCGGTCTGCCGGGCACATCCTGAGGCAGATCCTGGTACTCAGCGACAACGGTGCCACCTGGAAGGTCATCAGCCCCTACAGCGGCGCCTTCAACTCGGTGATGTTCGCGCTCGTGGGGGCCGTCACCCTCTTTTTCGGCACCATCTGGCGCACTTACCGCCAGATCGCCTTGGACCGCGAAGCGCTGCGAACCGCGCACGGCGAGCTGGTGTTTCTCAATCAAAATCTGGAGCAGATGGTCGATACGCGCACCGCGGCGCTGAGCCGCTCGGAGCGCCGCTACCGGCGCATCTTTGAAATCTCCCGGGACGTCATCCTCGTCACCGACGCCCTCGGCGATATCCTGGACCTGAACCCACTGGGAATGACCACCTTTGCCGGCATGAGCGAGAGGGAGACGCCCGCGGGGAAAAACTTTGGATCATTCTTTTGCAAGCCCAAGGACTGGGACGCCGTTTTGCGCGACATCACCTCAGAGGGCTTTGTCATCAGCAAGGAGCTGCTGCTGCGCCGGCTGGACGGGCGCACCCTGCACGCCCTGATCAGCGGGAGCCTGGACCCTGCGACCGACGGCGAGCCGGCCACCATCCACTTTCTGGTCAAGGACATCGAGCAGCTGCGCCAGATGGAAAAGCAGATGGCCCAGGCCGACAAACTCGCCTCCATCGGAGAGCTCTCGGCGGGCATCGCCCATGAGATCAACAACCCGCTGGGGGTCATCCTGGGGTACACGCAGCTGCTGCTCCGCAAGGAGACCGGAGACGACGAGCGGCGGGAAGATCTTAAAATCATCGAAAAGCATGTGCGCAACTGCAAGACCATCGTGGAAGACCTGCTCAACTTTGCGCGCAGCTCACCGACGGTGCGCGAGCTCGCCGACATCAACGTGCTCGTCGAAGATGTCGTCACCTTCATCACCCATCACGCCAAAATGGGGAAAACGACACTGGCGGCCCACTACGACCGTCAGTTGCCCAGAATCCGGATCGATGATAAAAAAATCCGTCAGGTCGTCATCAACCTCGTCATGAACGCCCTGTATGCGGTGGGCGGATCGGGCAGCATACGGATCGATACCGAACTGGCGGCATCGGAAAACCGCGCGGTCATCAGCGTTTCCGACGACGGGCCCGGTATCGACCCGGTTCACCTGCCCCGTGTTTTCGACCCGTTTTACACCACAAAACCGACCGGCGAGGGCACGGGGCTGGGTCTGTCGGTGAGCTACGGCATCATCACCAACCACGGCGGCGACATTCAGGTGGAGAGCGTCCCCGGCCAGGGGACGGTGTTTCGGGTATCGTTGCCCCTGGCGTCCGATTCCTGACGGATGAAAGGCGCTCAGCGCCTCCCTGCGCCCTCGACGCACCGGGAGAGTGTTGCCGGGTCAACCGCCCGCAAAAGGAACGACCATGACCAACCGGACCATCCTTGTGGTGGATGACGAACAGGACATGCGCCAGCTGCTCAAACGCAGCCTGGAGCCCGATCTCCAATGCCGGGTGGATACGGCCCCGGGCGGAGAAACCGCCCTGCAGATGATCGCGCAGAACGGATACGATCTGGTGCTGGCCGACATTAAAATGCCGGGCATGGACGGCCTTGAGCTGCTCGACCATATCAAACACCTGCAGCCCGATCTCACGGTCGTGATGATGACGGCCTACGGCCAGGTGGACACCGCCGTCGCCGCCATGAAAAGCGGCGCCTACGATTTCATCACCAAGCCTTTCGAACACGACACGCTCCTCATACGCCTGAAAAAGGCCCTGGAGCGCAGCGATCTGCTCCGGGAAAACCGGCGGCTTCAGGTCGCGTGCAATGGCAGCAGTGCCTTTGAAAGCATGGCGGGCAAGAGCGCGAAGATGAAGCAGGTCTTCGAAACCGTCCACACCGTCGCCAAAACCGAGCTGACCGTCCTCATCACCGGGGAATCCGGTGTGGGAAAGGACCTCACGGCCCGGGCCATCCACGCCCTGAGCAACCGGTGCACCGGCCCCTTCGTGGCGGTCAACTGCCCCACCGTGCCCGAACACATCCTCGAGAGCGAACTGTTCGGTTACAAAAAAGGGGCGTTCACCCACGCCACTCAAAACAAGATCGGCCTGTTCCAGGAAGCCCACGGCGGAACGATTTTTCTCGACGAAATCGGGGACATCAGCCCCACGATTCAGACCAAGCTGCTGCGTGTGCTTCAGGACAAGGTGATCAAGCCGCTGGGCGACACCAAGGCCATTTCGGTGGATGTGCGGATCATCGCCTCCACCAACCAGGATCTTCAGAAGAAAATCCGTGAGGGTGAATACCGGGAGGACTTTTTCTATCGTCTCAACGTACTGCCCATTCGGCTGCCCGCTCTCAGGGAACGGCCGGAAGACATCCCGGTGATCGTCAATCACCTGCTGAAAAAGCACTGCCAGGAGATGGACCGGGAGCTCAAGCGGTTGAGCCCGGCCCTCATGGAACGGTTTATGAAACACCGATGGGTTGGCAATGTTCGGGAGATGGAAAACCTCATCCTCCAGGGGATCATTTTTTCAACCGGTGATACCATCCACCCCGTCGACGTGGGTCTGGACGGCGAGCCGGCGGTGGATTGTGCCCCCGCAGCCTCCCACTGGCACAAGCTGCCGTACAAAACGGCCAAGGAGCAGGTCCTCCAGCAGTTTAACGAATCGTTTATCGCCGGTCTGCTCAGCGCGACCGGCGGCAACGTCACCCAGGCCGCCCGAGAGTGCGGAATAGAGCGCCAGGCCCTGCAGCAGATCATGCACCGGTACGGCATCACCGCCGATCCGTTCCGCAGCACAAAAAATGAATAGGGCCGCGCCACCACGGAGAACACGGGAAAACACAGCAGATACATGTTCTCGCGCAGAGACGCGGAGACGCAGGGAACACCAATTGTATTTCTCAAACCAAGGAGCATATTGAAATCAACAATGGATTATTTTACCCTCCCAATGAGTCGCCCCCTCAGGGAGGGGCAGCAATGAGCCGCAAAAGGACCCAGACCTGCCGCTCTCATGGCGGAAGGAGACCTATCGGAGGGTGATTTAGCATTTACCATTACGCTTTTCTCTGCGCCTCAGCGTCTCTGCGCGAGAAAATTGAACACCGCATCAGGAGATAATTGTCATGCCCATGCGCAACACTTTACTTCTATTAGCAATTCTGCTGACCGTCAGCATCTCGCCGTTTGCCGTTGCCGCTGATCCTTCTGCCAAGGCGGTCGAAAACAACCCTGTCGCCGTCATCGCAACGAGCATGGGCGACATCACGGTGGAACTCTTCGCCGATGCGGCACCCAAGACCGTCGCCAATTTCGTGGGCCTGGCCGATGGCACCAAGCCTTTCAAGGACCCGAACACCGGCGAGATGCTCCAGCGCCCTTACTACGACGGGCTGGTCTTTCACCGGGTCATCAAAAATTTCATGCTTCAGGGGGGTGATATCCTGGGCACCGGCACCGGCGGCCCCGGCTATGTGTTCGAAGACGAAATCGACGGCACCGGCCTGGGGCTCAACATCATCAGCGCCATGGACCCCAAGACCGGCCCCCACCCCTGGCTGGGAATCCGCAGCCAGCAGGACTTCCAGCAGCAGATTCTCATCCCCCTTTTAAACCAGATGGGCATCCATAATCAGGCCGAACTGGACGCCCGGCGGGAAGAAGTCGATCAGAAGCTGCGCATCCTGACCCTCATGGAAGCCTTCGAGAACATGGGCTACAAATACAACGCCAAGGGCTCGGCGCACAAACCGGTGCGCGGCGCGCTCGCCATGGCAAACGCCGGGCCCAACACCAACGGCTCACAGTTCTTCATCAACCTGATCGACACCGATTGGCTCACCGGCAAGCACACGGTCTTCGGAAAGGTCATCGCCGGCATGGACGTGGTGGACGCCATCGGAAAAGTCCCCGTGGACGCCGGCAGCAAACCGCTGACCCCGGTTGTGATCAAAAGCATCCGCCTCAAAGATGAGCGCGACCAGAAGCCGGCGTCCTGAGGCGACGGCAAGCATCAACCCGCAGAAATACAGCTCGTTTGCGGACTTGATGCGCGGCTTTATCGCTGATAGAGACCAAAAAGACTTTTTTGAGATAGGTTCTAACTATACCACGATCTTCCAGCAGCGGTGGATCGTCTTTCTTTTGTGGACGTAGTCTTCGGGGATGGTGCGCGACGTGATCTCTTCTACCGCCGTCACGCCGAGAAGATCAAGTCTCGGCAGAAAAGCCTGATGGTTCGTGGAAAAGAAAACGATGCCGCCGGGCTGCATGACGGCCGTCACCGCTTCGAGAAGCGCGACGTGGCCGGTGAGAACGTCGAAGGCGTCGCCGCGGCTTTCGGTGGTGGAGTAGGACGGCGGGTCCACCACCGCCAGATCAAAGCGCCGGCCCTGCCGCCGGGCCCGCTCCAAAAAATCGTCGGTGTGAACCTTGATGAGCGTGTTGTTTTCAGCAGAAATTCCGTTCAAGACCATGTTTTCACGGGCCCAGACGATGGCTGTTTCAGAGCGGTCGACGGAGACGGTGGTACGCGCGCCGCCCAGGGCAGCATAGCAAGAAAAAGTGGCCGTGTAGCAGTAGAGATTGAGAAAATCCTTGCCGCCGACCATCTCCCGGATCATCTGCCGGGTATCCCGATGATCGGAGAACAGCCCCGTATCCACATAGTCCCGCGGATTGACAAGAAACTTCAGGTCCCGCTCTGAAACGACGATCTTCTTGTCGGTATGATCGATCCGCTCGTAGCGCTTGCCGCCCTGGCGGCCGGCGCGCCGCTCCTTGAGGTGGAGCATCGCCCCCGGCACGTCCAGGACCTCGGCAACGGCCGCGCCCATCATGGGCAACCATTCGGGCACCGACTGCCGCCGGGTGTACTCCCCCACCACCAGGTGCCCCGCATACCAGTCCACCACTGCGCGGATTTCAGGAATGTCCCAGTCGTAGAGACGGAAGACCTCGATGTGCTGCCGTGCGAAACGCTTGCTCAGATGCATGAAGCGTTTCTGCACCCGGTTGGCCAGCATTTTCGCCTGCCGCTCGAATTTTCTGGCTGTTTTGGCATCCAGCATGGTTGAAGGGACTCTTTGTTTAGGTTCCGTCACTGCACCGTGTTGCCATTACCGGAGATTGCGCGTCTTTGCAAACCCTGCGTCAAACGATCGTCGGAAGCCGTTGCAATCGGAAAAAATGGATATCACCATGGAGAACACGGAGAAACGAAAAAACAGTCGATTTCGAGTAAATAATCTCCATATCCTCCGTGACTCCGGGATTCATACTGCGGTTTGGTTTTCCCTGCGCCGGAGCGTCGCCTTGTCGGACGAAGCTCGCAGAGCGAATCCTGATACGCGATACCCGTTTTATTTAAATCGAGGCTTCAGCCCGACGCTGCGGCCATATTTCTGGCCGCGATCAGGCGGCGAATCTCTTCATGGGTGTTACGGTCCAACTTATAGGCCAGGGCAATGAGTATGGCCAGAAAGCTGCATATGCTGGGCACCAGTGCGTAGGCCACACGGAGCGTCATGAGTACCGTGTCGGACTGATTGGCATTGGGCTCATAGCCTGCAACGCCCAGGGCCCACAGCCCGCCGCCGAGACCGGCAGCGGCTGCGGCCTTTTTGGCCACCGACCAGATGCCGACGTAGAGGCCTTCGCGGCGGCGGCCGGTTTGCCATTCATCGTAGTCGATGACATCGGCTTGTATGGCCGACGGGAGCGCCAATGACGCCCCGAATCCAAGCCCCGACAGACTCACCAGGAGACCGTAAAGGAATTCGTCTCCCGCCCCCAGGAAGAAAACACCGCTGAAAGCGCCGGTATTGAGCGCCATTGAAACCAGCCAGACCCGCTTCCGGTCGAAGCGGCCGGCCGCCAGGGTCCACGCGGGCAACGCGATAATGCCGGTCACGAAATACAGCATGAGAAACAGATCGGCCCGTTGGGACTGAAGCACGTGCTCGACATAGAAAAGAATCAACGTGGCCGGCAGGTTGCTGCCCACGGCGCTCACCGTATAGGCCGCCAGCAGAACAATGAACGGACGGTTGGAAAGCACGGAGCGCAGGTCTATGCCGGCGGGTGCGTGAGGGGCTTTCCGCGGTGGCGGCGGCTCCCTGACGATCAGGGTGCATCCGATGCAGGTTAGGATGAGCAGGGGCGCATACAGGACCGCCATCCCGGCAAAGACACTCCGCTGGCCGCTATCCATCCCGGCCGCATCCAGCAGAGTCGACACGATTCTCGGAGCGGCCGCGGCGGCCACGGTGCCGGCGATGAGAAGCCCGTCCCGGACGGCGAAGACCGCCGTCCGCTGCCGGTAGTCGAAGGTGATCTCCGGGCCCAAAGATTCGTAGGGGACGGTGACAGTGGTCCAGAAGAAAAACAGCAGAAACATCCAGGTCCCGAACCACAGGGTTGCATTGGCGCCGGGATGCACCGGCGGCATGAACAAAAACGCCACCGCCAGCGCCACCAGCACCCCGCCGGCGGCGATGTAAGGTCGGCGGCGACCGAACGGCGAGCGGGTCCGGTCGGAAGCCATCCCCACAAGGGGATCGGTCACGGCATCAAAGAGCCGCACGGCCAGGAGTACGGCGCCGACAGCCGCCACGGGGACCCCCACCACATCGGTGTAAAACTTGGGGATGAACACATAAATGGGAATGCCGACCACGGCCAGCGCAAAGGCCGGTGCGCCGTAGGCCAGGCGGATTCGCCAGGGGACACCCATCGCGTTCTCGGCCACCGTCATGATCTCCCCAGGAGCGCGGCCTTGAAATCCTCATCGATGGGATTGGCGCCCAGCCAGATGGCAAAAACAGCGGCGGCAAAATCCGCGCCGAAAATACGCCCCAGAGAGGCACCGTTAAGGGTCAACTCGGTGCCCTCCCCCGGAACGTAGTTGAGTGCGTAGCGATCACCGGGCCGGACGTCACGGTACATCGCCCCGAACCGGTCCAGACGATCCGCCAGCCGGGCGTAGACGGCCGCATCCACGTTGTCAGCCACCTTCTTCCGTGTGGCCTTGTCTAAATCCTCGGCCTTGATGGCACGATAGTAAGATAGTTCAAGCCGGCAGGGGACCGGGCTGCCGCCCTCCCAGGAAGGGGACTCCGGCGGCAGATAAAATGCCCCCGCGTAGGCCCTGAACACCGCCAGGTAGCGAAGCACCGCCGCACCTTTCAGTTTCAGGGCGGTGTTTGAAATGGTCATGTTCTCAGGGAAGACAACGTCTCCCACGGTAACCGTACCGGCCGCGCCGGCCGGTACGGTTACCAGAATCAGCATCACGATGATGGATCTGTTGAGTATATTCATATCGATGACTCCCGAACCGTGTTGACACGCTGAGCCGCAAGCATCAACGTAAGGGGTAAACCGTGAAAGGAAAGCGCGCCATGTGGCACACCGCTGAAATGATTTCCGTACACTGCGGGCAGTCGGCCGTTTTCGACTACCTCGCGGATATGACCAACATTGTGGCCTGGGACCCCAGCGTCGCCTCGTCGAGACGACTTACCCATGGCCCCTTGGCCGTAGGCAGCCGATTTCACCTGATTGTCGCCTTCGGCCCCCGCCAGGTCCCCATGGACTATGAGGTCGCCGAAATGGCCTCCCCCGATCGGCTGGTCCTCATAGGCAGAGGAGCGGGATTCACCGCCACAGACGACATTACCCTGACCACGGCCCAGGATATCACCCGCATCGACTACCGGGTCACCCTGACCTTCGACACCGCCCCCCCCGCGCCGGCGGCCGGCATCATGCGGCAGCTCTTTTTGAGAAGCGTCCGACGGGCGGCCCGCCGATTGGCCGCGGTGTTCAACGGCACCGAGCCGCTGCCCCGGGTGACCTTGCCGGTCTTCACCGCCGATCATGCCATCGTGCCGGGCCTTGCAGGCTTTACCCGATGGGGCTACCACTGGGCGCGCCACCACCGACCGTTTGCCGCCGCCCTGCTTGAAAACCGCACCATTGTCCTCACCGGCGCCACGGGGGGCATCGGCCTTGCCGCGGCCCAAACGCTCCACCGGCTGGGGGCAAACCTGATCCTGGTGGGACGCAACCGTGAGAAGACCGAAACCACCCGGGAGACCCTGCTCAAGGACGGCGGCGCAGGGTTCATCCATTGCGAGATCGCCGACATGAGCCTTATGGCCGATGTCCAGCGGCTGGCGCAACGGCTTCTCGATGGCGGTCGCCCCATCCAGGTACTGGTCAACAACGCCGGGGCCCTTTTCAATGCGCGGGAGGAGACGGCCGAAGGGGTCGAAAAAAGTTTCGCCGTCAATCTGCTGGGGCCGTATTTCCTCAGCCGTCTTCTTCTGCCAAGGCTCAGGGAAAACCGTCCGGCGCGCATCATCAATGTCGCCTCCGGCGGGATGTACACCCAGAAGCTTGCCGTAGATGACCTGGATTCGGTACAGACGCAATACGCGGGGCCCGATGCCTATGCCAGGGCCAAACGGGGATTGGTGGTGGCCGGGCGCCTGATGGCAAAGGCCCTTTGGAAAGACGGTGTCTGCATCCACGCCATGCACCCGGGCTGGGTGGACACGCCGGGGCTGCGCACGGCGCTGCCTGGTTTTTATAACCGTCTGCGCCCGTGGCTGCGATCGCCGTCTGAAGGTGCTGACACCATTGTCTGGCTGTGTGGTGCTGCTGAAGGCGAATTGACCTCCGGTTTTTTCTGGCGGGACCGCCGCCCCCGCGTGGCATACGTATTCCCCGGCACCCGGGAGACGCCGTCAGACGCCGGCCTTCTGATGGCCGCGCTGAAGCGGCGTCTCGACACCGTTTTGTGACTGCACCCCGGGCTTGGCCGCTGCGCCGGCAGGGTCCTCATCAAATTGGCTCAGCGCCGAATTCCCCTCCCGGGTCAGCACCAGCTGGACATCTCCCAGGACCCGCTCTCTGAACCCCGCTTCACAGCTGGCCAGATAGTAAAGCCATTTGCGCTGGAACACCCGGTCGAATCCCATGGCCGCCACCCGGTCCAGACGGGCGAGAAACCGCCGCCGCCAGTGCTTCAACGTCTCCGCGTAATGATCGCCGATGTTTTCCACATGCTCCACCATGAGTTGGGAATGGCGCGTCATGGCCGAAGCGAGCACCGTCAGCGAGGGGAGCAGCCCTCCGGGGAAGATGTGCTTCCGAATCCAGTCGCTTTCCTTGCGGTAGCGCTCGTAGCGCTGATCGGGGATGGTGATGGTCTGGATCACGGCGACGCCTTCCGGCTTGAGCAGCGCCTCCAGACGCTCGAAATACCGGCCGTAGTATTCATGGCCGACTGCCTCAAGCATCTCGACGGACACGATCTTGTCGTATCGGCCGGCCACCCGGCGGTAATCCGTCAGCTGGATGTCGATGCGATGCTCAAGCCCTGCCGCACG
This sequence comes from Pseudomonadota bacterium, assembly GCA_043825735.1. Classification (GTDB taxonomy): domain Bacteria; phylum Desulfobacterota; class Desulfobacteria; order Desulfobacterales; family JBDRRP01; genus JBDRRP01. Next base: position 33,764 of record JBDRRP010000064.1, read on the forward strand.
CACCCCCTCACGGGCAAGCACGTACTGCTCCTTTGAGACCGTGATGCCGGTCACCCGGCACCCGGTCTTGCGCACGGCAGCCATGGCAAATCCGCCCCACCCGCAACCGATTTCCAGTACATGGTCGTCCTCGGTGATCCGGGCCTTGTCGATGATGCGGTCAAACTTGGCCCGCTGGGCCGTCTCCAGATCGTCTTCGGGGCGGTTGAAGACGGCGGCAGAATAAGCCATGGTCGGGTCGAGAAAAAGCTTGAAGAAATCATTTGACAGATCGTAGTGACGGCGGATGTTTTTGCGACTGCCCAGCAGCGTGTTCCGCTGGATCCGATGGCGGATTGTCTCCAGGAGTCGGCTGGCCACCGCCGTTGAGAACCGCCCGTCCTGAACATGATCCCTGTTTTGGATGAAAAACCGCACCACCCCCACCACATCGTTGCTGTCCCAGTCGCCATTCATAAAGGATTCACCGAATCCGATGTCGCCGCCCAACACCACCCTGCTGAAAAACCGGTAATCATTGATGCGCAGATCCGCCGGGGCCACGGCGCCCGGTTCGCCGAACAGCCGAAGCGTGCCGTCGGGCAGCTGCAGTTCGAGGGCGCCGCGATCGCTGCGCGCCAGAAAATCCATCACCATGGCCATTGACCGTTTCTGGATAAAGGTCGGTGGATTGCGCCGCAACGTCATCGCGTCGCCGGGCACCGGTTTGTCGTAGTAAAATAGTTTCTTTTCGAAATGCAGCTTGAATGCTTCCTTGTAGATGCGGGGAACGGTCAAATAGGGGAGCACCGGGTGGGCGACAATGGTCTTGAGCTGCTGCCACGCGGTGAGTGGCCTTTTCTCCCCTTTGAGCCGCGCTTCGAGTATGGGCCTGCCGTCACGCTCTAATTTGATCCCGATGTCGAGCGTCTCACGGATGTCATTGAAGACAAACCGGTAGACGCCATCAACGGTGTTGAAGGGGGAGACATGGAATTTCTTCTCTGTGGTGAACTTTATGGGAAAGGTCTGCCCCTCCGAGTTTTCCACCGGAAGCACATAGGCATGCCGTTCACCGAAGGTGTTGTTGACCTCGGCCACCATGACGAGCGGTGCACCCTCGGCATCGAAGCAGAAGTAGAAGCTCACCGGGTTGAAGATATAGCCCATGTAACGCGGCGCCGTCACCAGGATAGCCCTTTGGACGGTGTCAGGGGCCACGTGGGGGGCGAGCAGGCGGTCGAGCTTGCGCCGCAGGGGCGCACGGCCCCGGGCCAGGTAGTCCGCGTCACGGATGGATACCGGCCGCCACCGATTGTACCCGAAGAGCGGCAGGCGTCGATCCAGCAGTGGCAGATCGTCCAGATCGATGGCATAGACATAAATCCCGTAGTTCAATTGGTGATCCACCGGGTGAAAACGGGTATGCTCGACAATCCCTTCGTAGAGTAGACTATTCATAGCGTCGCTCCAAAGTCGGCCGCCACCGCCGCACCGGCGGTGACCGCATCTTCGTGAAACCCATAGTTGAAATAGCTGCCGCAAAAGTGGGTGTGACGCGCGCCGTTGAGTACGGGCAGGTGGGTCTGGGTGACCATGCTGGAAAAGGTAAATACCGGATGCGTATAGACCAGACGCCGGATCACATGGGCAGGGTCAATGTCTTCCGGGGGGTTCAATGTAACGAAATACTGCCGGCGCGTCTTAAGACGCTGCAGTCGGTTCATGTGGTAGGTCAACACCACCGGGTCACTGCTTGCGCCTGGTTTTCGGAGGTAGTTCCAGGAAGCCCAGGCGCGCGGGTTGCTGGGCATCCAGGCGGCGTCCGTGTGCACGACCACCTGGTTGCGGCTGTATTGCCAGGGGCCCAGCCACCGGCGCTCTTCGGTGGACGGATCGGCCAGCAGGGCCAGGGCTTCATCGGCATGGGTGGCTATCACCACATGATCGTGGCGCCGACGGGTTCCGTCGGAGAGCGTGACCGTGGCCCCCTCGGCATCCCTCGAAATGGCTTTAATGGGCGATGAGGTGTGGATCTCGCCGCCAAAACCGCGGCAAAACGCATCGACGTAGGCGCTGCTGCCCCCCTCGACCACATACCACTGGGGCTGGTCGCGGATGGTCAACAGCCCGTGGTTATTGAAAAACCGAGCAAATGTCTGCATGGGGAAATCGCCGGCAGTGTCGTGGGGCGCCGACCAGATGGCCGAGACCATGGGCAGCACGTAGCGCTGCCGGAAGGCGTCCCCGAACCGGTATTGCTGCAAAAATGCGCCCAATGTGCGATCCCCCAGGAGGCCGTCTTGCATCTGCCGGCGCACCAAACGATTGAAACGCAGGATATCGCCGATCATCCGGAGGTGGGCGGTATTGAGCAGGTTGCGCCGCTGGGCGAACAGACCATCGAGGTTTCGGCTGGCATACTGGTATCCGCTGCGTTCGTCAAAATAGCTGAAAGACATGTCGCTTTTGAGGGCGGTGGCGCCCAGGCGCCCCAGCAGCTTTTGGAAATTGGGGTAGGTGCGATCGTTGAACACGATAAACCCCGTGTCCACGGCAGTCCCGGCATCCGGTCCGTTCGGAATGGCGATGGTGTGGGTGTGCCCCCCCACGTAGTCATTCTTCTCATACAGCGTCACCCGATGCCCCGGGTCCAGAAGGTGCGCTACGGTGATTCCCGACACGCCCCCACCGACCACTGCAATGCGCTTTTCTCGTACCGACATGTTTCCACCTGTTGGGAGTCCTGAAATGACGTTTGCGCGGGCGCTGGAGGACGCGACTGTTCCAGCAACAACCCGATGGACAAAAATAGGGGCGGGAGCCCAAGATACAACGAGGTATAAATGAGGTTATAGTAAGGGCAATATACTATTATTTTTGGCCATATTGTCACCTGAATCATACTGATCGGCCATTGGAAAGCGCTGTATCAGCAGTGGGCGCTGGTCACGAAAGACGGCTCCCGGACAACGAAAGAATTTTGTAGATGATCCGGGCCGTATCTTGTCGCTCAAGGGGGGATGCGCTTGGGAGTGATTACTTACAAAGATAGCACGCGTGCAGAAAAATGCAACCAGGCAGGAAGCTTGCAACCGGCATCCGCCTTGCGGACACGCGTCTCAGGCGCCAAGGGCGCCCGGATACCTGGAAAACGGATAGCCGCTGCGACTTTGCTCCATGCCGTCAACGATCTGGGAAAACACGGCGAACGGAATGCCGATTCCCATAAGATCGCCCCCGTAGCGGGCAACGAGGCGAGCCCCCAGGCAATAGGGGGACACGTTTATATCGCCGGTGAGATAGGGCCGGGCGATGAGATCGGAATCCACCGCGCGGACCGGATGCATCACGGCATGAACCGATTTGCCGGTAAGATACTGGTAACCCTGAAGGATTCGGGAGAGCACTACCGGCCGTACCGCCAGGACCACCACATCCGGCGCGAGGGGAACCGCCGTGAATCCCACCGGTGTAAACAGCACAGCCGCCATCACCGCCGGCTGGATCGCCGCCATACCGGCGATGGCCTTGCGGGCAACCGCCGGAGTGGCAAAGCGGCCGCTGTCACCCGGCCCAAACAGACCGAACTCGGGGCGGCCGGCTTGGTGGCAGGCGTAGACTTGGCCGTCGGTGAACTGTCGAGGGGATGGGGGCGTGAAATCCGGGTGCGCCGCCTGCCGGCGCATCATCTCCGTGTAATGCCGCGGTGGCGCGGCAGGGCGAGGGTCATCCTGATCCAACAGACCCAAACTGATGCCTGCGGCGATGCAGCCGATGGTCTCTGAGGTGAGCAGCACCGGCTCGCCCCCGGCGGCGTGCCGAACCGCCTGGCAGCACATCACCGTCTCCGAGTCAGGGGTGAATTGTAACAGGCCCCGAGGCGGAGGGGTGTCCTTTTTGAAAAACGTCACCACCGTGGCGGGAATATCGCCAAGGGGCGCATCAAAGGCGGTCTGCAAACGACGGTAAAGCCGCTCTGCCGGCGCGGCCCCCGCATCAAGCGGCGGCACGGTGCACTTCACTTCCCGCCAGCAGATGGTCGATGTTCAGCAACTGCCGGACACGGCCTTCCACCTTAGCCATGGCCAGAATGTGCCGGGTGTCGATGGCGGTTCCGAAAAACGGGGTTGCCACAATGTCATTGGCCCGAATGGTGAGCACCTCCGAAACCGAGTCCACCGCCAGACCGATGAGATTCATCGCGCCTGCATGGCCGGTCTCAATAACGATAATACAAGTGCGCACATCGCCGGACACCGAGCCGATGTTAAAGCGCCGTTTGAGGTCCATCACCGGAACGACAGTGCCCCTCAGGTTGAACACGCCGGTGATGTAATCGGGGGACTGGGGCATGGATCGGGTCTTCTGGGCGCCAATGATCTCTTTGATTCTTAAAATGTCGATGCCGTATTCCTGGGCCCCCAGACCGAAGGAAAGGTATTTCCCCTCCAGTCCGAGGTTGGACTTATCCCCGTCCAGCCTGATCGATGCTGACCGGTCGAGCAACTCGGCGGCACGCGCGTCACGGTCGTGAAGCACCGCAGCCGTGAAGCCATTGCCTCTCCCCTCGCAGGCCGCGTCGGCAAAGCGGGTATCCACAAAGGCGTCCATATCCACCTGCGAGCCGATCCCCATGCGCCGGAACATATAGTCGTTCATCTGCTTGAGGCTCTCCACATCGGGATAGAGGTCACCGGTGCGGATCCCCCGGCGCTCTCTGAGCACATTTTTCAGGATAGGCACTTTGAGCCCCAGGGTCCCTTGAGGATCGAGAAACCGTACGGCGATTTCCGCCGCCATGTCCGGCTTTTTTTCCACGAACTGGCCGGCATCCACCAAAAGGTGCGTAAACTCGTGTGTGGCGGCGGCATATGGACCGATGAAATCCTCCCGCATGGCCACCACGCAACAGGGATGAGATTCCCACAGCTCGCTGGAAAGAAACTGTAGCTCGGCGATGCCGCCGGCGATCGCCTTGGTCCCCAGAGGCTCGGCCACCATGAATCCACCGGCCGAGGGGGTGGCCGCCAGAAACTCGGGCATCTTGATGGGCGCCACGATTTCAAAATGGACGTCACTCTCTCCCTCGCCCACCATACCGGGATTAAGACCGATATTGCTGAAAAAGAGGTGGGCCAGCATGTGGTGGACGCTCATCTTGTGGGGGATGTAAAAAGTCTTGCCCTTGAAAAATTCGGCATAGGGCGCCCGGAAATCACCGGTCCGGTTGCGAACAAAAATGCTGCCGCTCTTGTGCGCCAGCAGAGTCAACCGGATGGGCGTGCCCACACTGAAAAGATCCATGGCGATGGGGGCCAGAATAAAGGCGGCATCCACGGCTCCGGTTTCCAGGGCATTTTGCACCGGGTTCCAGCCGGCCATGCAGACCGTTTCGAGTTCGAAGTGCTCCGGGGCCACCAGCCCCTTTTCGATGTGGTGCTTTAAGGCGCCTAAAATGATGTGGTCGGTGATCTGGATATGGGCCACTCGAAGCTTCACCTTGCCGTCGGCTGTCGTTCGTGGCCCACGGTCCACGATTGGCGCCCCGGCCCCCTCATCCCGGCCGAATGCCTCCTCGATCTTTTGCCGAAGCTCTTCCTCGTTGAACGGCTTGGCGACAAAGCTGCTCACACCGGCGTCAACGGCCTTTTGCACCTGCTTCTTGTCGCCCTGCCCCGTCGCCATGAGAAACGGCAGCTCCGGCCATCGGCTTTCCGTCCGAAGCCAGGTGAGCAGCTCCAGGCCGTCGCGGTTGGGCATATTCCAGTCGCTGATGATGAGGTCTACCGGCGCGCCGCCCTCCAGATGGGTGATGGCCCCGTTACCGTCGCTGGCTTCGGCGATGTTCACGAACCCCAGCTTGCGCAGGGTCTTGATTTCAATTTTGCGCATCACGGGCGCATCTTCCACCAACAGGATACGTGCGGTCTTCGGATCGACGGTCATGACATGCCCTTCGGGTACGGCGGTGGTTTATTGGCAGTTGACGACCACAGAGGGTGGTCTACGCTCGGGATGTCCCGGATAATCATCCATGTTCAGAAGGATTATCGGCGCCGCAGGGGAAGACTTTAGCCAAACCGTGCCGTGGTGATCACAATCAGCCGATAGGGACCGATTGTTGCCGCAACAGCTGCTGCATGCCGCCAAGCGTGGTTTCAGCCAAAAGCGCGTGGGCCCGCGACCGTGCATCGGCGAGGGACAGGTTGGCGATGGTCTTTTGCACCGCCGGCAAAAACTGGGGATCCACACTGAGGCTCCGGATCCCGATGCCGAGGAAAAAAGGTATAAATCGGATGTCATGAGCCATTTCGCCACAAACAGAAATGGGTGTGCCCGCTGCCATAGCGGCTGCGGCGATACGATGGATGGCGCGCAGCACTGCCGGGTGATCGGCCCTGTAGTATGCCGCCACGGTGTCGTTGGACCGGTCCACACCCAGGAGGTACTGAACAAAATCATTGGTTCCCACTGAAAAAAAATCCACCTCGGCGGCAAAGGCATCCATCAGTTCGACAACGGCCGGCAACTCCACCATCATCCCGAGAGCCGGTCGCGGGTGATGGAGAAACCCCTCGCGGTCGAGTTCCATAGCCGCGTCAGTCACGGCCTGGCGTGCAGCACGAAAATCGTCCAGGGAACCGATCATGGGAAACATGATCCCCAGTTCAGCCGTGGGGGGTGCCGCCCTCAAAATGGCCCTCAGTTGCTGGCGAAAGAGATCCGGCATACTCAGAGAAAACCGGATGGAGCGCAGCCCCAGTTCCGGATTGTTTTCCTTGAAGCTGTTCAGATAGGGCAGGACTTTTTCGCCCCCGATGTCCAGGGTGCGAATAGTCACCGGCCGTCGTTCCATTCGGTCGAAGAGCTTGCGGTAGACCTGCACCTGCTCTTCCTCCGAAGGAAACGCCGCACGCACCAGAAAGGGAAACTCCGTGCGGTAGAGCCCGACGCCTTCGGCCTTCAGCTGAAGGGCGGTATCCAGCTCAGCCAGCAAGTTGATATTGGCCATGAGGTGGACCCGGTGCCCGTCAGTGGTACGGGTTTCCGGCAGCGTGTCACCGGCATGACGCACGGCATCGCGTGCCACGCGATCCTTGCCCTCGAACTGGCGGATCGTCTTTTCGGTTGGACGAATGTAAAGATTGCCCATGTCTGCATCCATGAGCACAGAGGTCCCCTCCGGCAGGGTCAACAGCTCCGGCCGGTGGGCGATCACCAGGGGAATCTGCAAAGAACGCGCGATAATGGACACATGGGAGGTAATCCCCCCGCTGACCAGAATGATGCCTTCCACCTGATCCACGGCTAGTTTGAGAATATCGGAGGGAAAAAGCTCCCGGGCGATGACGATGTGCCCCACGGCGGCGGTATCGACGGAGGTCGCATCCGCCTTGAGGTTTCGCAGCAGTCGCCTGGCCAGGTCTTCGATATCCTGCGATTTCTCTCTCAGGTAAGCATGAGCGCTGGCAGTAAACCGTGCCATGTAATGACGGGCCACGGTAATTACGGCATTGGCAGTGGCCTCGCCGTCCGCGATCCGGCGCTCGATCTCCGCAGTGAACCGAGGATCTTTTAAAATCATGAAATGGGCTTCAAAAATGAGGGCTGCCGATTCCGGCAGTCGCCGCGTCAATTGGGACTGCAGGTGGCGCAGCTGGGCTTGCGTTTCCGACAATGCCCGACGCAGCCCGTCGACACCGGATACATAGTCGGTCAGCGAAGCGTCAACGTCCAGGGGGGGATGGGCCGTGGCATAAATTAGAACCGGCGCTCGGGCAAACCCCGGGGCGGCTGATTCTCCCCGAATGAACAGCATGTCCCCGTCCATGGACTGGACCGGGTCAGGCTGGGAAATCCGTGCAAAGTGCATGACGAGCCGGGCATTTTCGATAGCACCGGCCATTTGGGAGGCGATGGCCTTGAGCGCCATGGCGTCCATCTCGCTGAAATATTCCGGGTCCGCTTTTTGAACCACCAGCACACCGATGTTCTCCGCGCCCCGACGGATAGGGACGGAGAGAAAACTGTCGAAACGGTCTTCGCCGGCTTCTTCGAAATATTTGAATGCCGGATTCAGGTGCGCCCGCCCCTCCCGGACCGGCCGGGCGGTTTCCATGGTTTTGCCCACAAGCCCCTCGCCCATGCGCATGCGCACTACGCCCACCGCTTCGGGATTCAACCCCACTGTCGCCCTCAGCACCAGTTCATCCGCCGACGGATCCAGCAGGTAGATGGAGCCCACGTCCGCCTCCAGATGGCAGGCCACCAGCGCCACCGCCCGGTTGAGAAACTCCAGGATATCCGTCGTACCGGCAACCAGATCCGATAAGGCACCGATATCGCAAAGCAGGTTGAAATGTCCGTTTCGTTCATCGTTCATAAAAGAAACTCCTATCTGATCACGGGCAATAGTAGGATATGCCGCACTTATGGCATCTCTTCAGCACAAAGCGTACCGAAATAAGCAAGCACTCGCCAGCGCGGATGACAACAGGGTTTGCAGGGGGCTCCGGCGAAATCCCCGGCAAAGAACCGAGAGCGGCCTCCCAACATATTTCAAATATGCAATTTATAAGACATACAATAACATATTTGTATTTTATATTTACCTCACTGTTAACGCCATTGCATATGGAATCAACCGGCGGGGAATTATTTTCAATAATAATTACAATTCCATAAAATGGAAATCGGCATGCACGGCGCGCCGGTGGCACGACCATTGCGCTACCGTTGGCATTGTAACCTGAAAAACACAACACCATCTTTTCACGCAAAGGAGTGCACCGAATGAAGAAAATCGAAACCATCATCAAGCCATTCAAACTGGACGATGTAAAAGACGCCCTCAACAAAATCGGCATCACCGGCATGACCATCAACGAGGTCAAAGGCTTCGGTCGCCAGCGGGGACACAAGGAAGTATACCGCGGAGCCGAATACCAGGTGGATTTTGTGCCAAAAGTGAAAATCGAAGTCGTGGTCCCGGCCGAGTTGGCCGATCAAGTGGTCGGCACCATCGCCGACAGCGCCAAAACCGGCAAGATCGGCGACGGCAAGATCTTTGTTTTTTCAGCGGAAAAAGCCGTCCGCATCCGTACCGGTGAAACGGGCCGGGCAGCGGTGTAAAAAGAAGTGCCGATTCGCGTGACGCCGGCGGGACGATAGAGATCGTCGTCCCGTCGGTGGATTTCGATGCGAACAAGCAAAAAATACACTATTGTATTTTTCCAAAAAGAGCCCGCCCTTCACGCCTTCAAGCGCGGATATGCCCCACTGGCATTGCGCAAACGCCGATAACTGTCAGCGAAGGCACACCATCGTGCACTGGCCCGTTTAATTCAGCAAGATACCCGAGTAGCGCGCGGTTAGCGCGCAATGGCGCTTCCAACACGTGACGCGTAACAGGATGTGCCCAAAAATCAGTTAAAATACTATTGCCGCGCAACCCCATTATCAACTAGAATAAAGAACCAATGATACAAATATGTAATTTATTCCCGGTGTTTTATTACTGAATTGTCATAATACAGCACCCCGCCGGCAACCGTCGGAATTTATAACTGACTGATATATAACAATATTTTAACATATTTGCGGTCTGGCATGTGATTTGCCATTACTTTGGCTAATCATACAGAATACACAAAAACCCATTTAGGGTCGGGAATGACACCACAACAAGCTATAATAGCACCGCTCAATGCGAAAGCGCCCACGGAATTGGCTCAGCATCGATCCCTACTGGTGGCATCATTTCTATCCGGGGATACGTCTGGCTTCCTTCAAAAATGCGCCCGCCAGCTGGATGATTATTTTCGTGAAAGCTTTGCCGAAAGCATGATCGGCCCCCGCATCGGTCTTACCCGAAACCCCTATGCCATTATCGCACTGGGGGGCTACGGCCGGGAGGAACAATGCGCGCACTCTGACGTTGACCTGCTGTTTTTATTTGACCGCCAGGTCCCTCCGGCAGCCGAAGAATTGATCCGCGAAGTGGTCTACCCGCTCTGGGATATCGGGCTGGAGGTGGGGCATGCCACCCGATCTTTCAAAGAGTGCATGGCCCTGGCATCCAAAGACTACGAGGTACTCACCTCCGTGCTGGATGCCCGGTTCATCTGCGGCGTCTCTCCGCTTTACACCAAACTGACAGAGCACCTGAGACAAAAACTCCTCGCGCGCCAGTCGCGGAAAATCATCGACTGGCTCATCGAAACCAATACCCTGCGTCATGAGCGCTTCGGTGACTCGGCCTATTTGTTGGAACCCAATCTCAAAGAAGGCTGCGGCGGCCTCAGGGATTACCATACGATGCTGTGGATCGCCCGGATCCGGGCAGGGATCAAGCAACCCCGGGATCTTGAATACCTGGGGCTCCTTTCTCACGAAGAATACACGCGTCTTTCCGGCGCCCTCGAATTCATCTGGCAGGTGCGAAACCACCTGCATATCAGGGCCGCTCGCAAATGCGACCAACTCCAGTTTGATCATCAGACCGCCATCGCCGATATCATGGGTTTTACGGCCCAGAACGACCAGCAGCCAGTCGAACGGTTTCTGGGACGGCTCCACAGACACATGGAAACCCTTAAACTGCAGCACCTCATGTTTCTCTATGAAATGGGGCACGTGAAATCGCGGCGTTTTCTCAGAAAACGGCAGAAACACACCGCGGTGGAAGGTCTCACCATCGCAGGAGACAATATTCTGCAGTTCGTATCGCCGGAAGCCATCCGTGACAACCCGAAACGGCTGATCTGGATTTTCGAAGAAAGCGCCCGGTTGAAAATTCCACTGGGCACCGAAGCCAAACGACTGGTGCGCGATTTCGGAGAACGCGTCGATGAGGCGTTTCGTACCGACCCGGAAGTCATCCAATCATTTGAACGCATCCTTGCCACACCGGTCCCTGAATTCAACGTACTCAACGAGATGCACAACACCGGTTTTCTCTTTAACCTGATACCGGAAATGAAGGCCATCGAAGACCGCATCCAATATGACGAGTACCACCTGTTTCCGGTCGACAAACACTCGCTGCGTGCGGTTCAGACCCTTAAAACCTTCGGCACCCCGGAAAGCCTGGCCAAAGACCCCCTGTGCGACACCATCTACAAAGAGCTCAAGCACCGCAAGCGACTCCTGTGGGCCACGCTGCTTCACGACATCGGCAAAGGTGTGCCCGGTGGCGGTCACTCGGAAAAAGGGGCGGCCATCGTCACCGACCTGATGACGCGACGAGGCTACAACACCACGGACATCGACACGGTCACTTTTCTGGTCCGCCAGCACCTGCTGCTGGTGAAAGTGGCTACCCGGCGGGATATCAACGATGAGGAAACCGCCATCGTCTGCGCGCGGACCATCAAGAGTGTGGACCGCCTCAAAATGCTCTACCTGCTCAGCGTCGCAGACTCTATTGCTACAGGCCCCAAAGCATGGAATGCCTGGATGTCTGCACTGATCAGGGCGCTCTTTTTAAAAGTGCTCAACATTCTTGAAAACGGGGAGCTGGCCAGCCAGGAGACGATGAAATCCCTGGAGCGCAAGAAAAACTATATTGCGGATACCGCTACGACACCGGAAGAACGCGCCGACATTGAGCGGTTATTATCGGTCATGTCGCCGCGATATCTCATCTATGCCGACCCCGGTCAAATGGCAGATCACATTCGCCTTCACCGCGAGCTGGGTGACCGGGATTTTGTCTGGCAGGTCGACCGCTCCAGCGGTGTCGGCACCCGGACGGTGACGGTCTGCGCGAAGGACCGCCCTGGCCTGTTTTCAAAAATCGCCGGTGTGTTCACCCTCCACAACATCAACATCCTGGACGTCCAGGTCTTCACCTGGCGAAACAACGTTGCACTGGACATTTTTGAGGTCGACCCGCCGCCGGACCCCATCTTTGAATACGAGCGATGGGCCAAGGCGGAAAAGAGTCTGGCAGATGCCTTGGCAGGACGACTCGATTTGGCAACGGCACTGACTGAAACCCTCAGCCAGCGCATTCCGCGCCTGCCGGCAGCCATGGATCGACCGCTGCGGGTGACCATCAACAATGACAGCTCGAGTTTTTTTACGATCATCGAAGTCTTCGCCAACGATTTCCCGGGATTGCTGTTCACCATCACCGACGCGCTGTTCCGGTGTCGACTGGATGTCTGGGTGGCCAAGATCGCCACACGGGTGGATCAGGTCGTAGATGTCTTCTACGTGAGGGATTTCGATGGGCAAAAAGTCGACGCTCCGGAGCAGGTAGCTTCCATTAGAACCATTATTGAAGAAGTCCTTGGTGGTGCGGCCATGCGACCCGGCCGGGCGTGAGCGCTCCACCTATAAAAGAAACCTGCCGCGATTTCACCCGCGGTAAAAACAATGGAAAGGTAGCTTGTGATATGAAAAAAAAAGGCGCGCTCTCCGGGCTTCTGCTGACGCTCGCCCCCACAATGGCTTTTGCCGCCGACAAGCTGGACACCGGCGACACGGCTTGGGTGCTCGTTTCCACAGCCCTCGTAATGATGATGACGCCGGCCGGCCTGGCCCTGTTTTACGGTGGTCTATCGCGATACAAAAATCTTCTCAACACGTATGCCATGACCATTGTCGCTTACTGTTTAGGCAGCATCATCTGGGTTACCTACGGCTATTCCCTGTCCTTTGGAAGCAGCATCGGCGGTGTCATCGGCGCTCTGGAACATCTCTTTTTGAATGGCATCACCGTCGACAGTATCTACGGAACCATACCGACCTATGTGTTCGTGCTCTTCCAGATGACGTTTGCGTGCATCACCGTGGCGCTGGTCCTGGGGTCAGTCGTGGACCGTATGAAGTTTTCCTCGTGGATCGTCTTCACCATTCTTTGGCTTACCGTCGTCTACTGCCCAATCGCCCACTGGGTCTGGGGCGGCGGTTGGATGGGCAGCATGGGGGCCCTCGATTTTGCCGGCGGCAACGTAGTACACATCAATGCCGGGGTGGCCGGTTTGGTACTCTCCCTGTTTCTGGGCAAGCGCCTGGGCTATGGCAAGGAGGCGATGTTTCCCTCAAGCATCTCCCTGTGCGCACTCGGCGCAGCCCTGCTGTGGTTCGGATGGTTCGGGTTCAACGCAGGCAGCGAGCTGGCTGCCGACGGCATCGCGGCCTCGGCTTTTCTGGTCACCAACACCTCAGCGGCCATGGGAGCACTGGCCTGGATGTTCGCCGAATGGACCGTCGAAAAAAAGCCCACCGTCCTGGGCATGGCTTCGGGCATCGTTGCAGGGCTGGTAGCCATCACCCCTGCCGCGGGCTTCGTCAACTTGCCGGCAGCCCTGATTATCGGTATGGTGGCCGGAATGCTCGGGTTCTACGCCGTCACCAGTCTGAAGCATAAAATCGGTTACGACGACTCACTCGACGCCTTCGGGGTACACGGCATCTGCGGCATGTGGGGCGCCCTCGCCACCGGGCTCTTTGCCAACCCGGCCGTCAATTCGGCGGCCACCGGGGTCTTTTACGGCAACCCCAAGCAGCTCTTGATCCAGGGTATTTCAATCGCCGCCACCGTCGCCTATACGGCGGTGATGACTACCATCGTTGTCCTTATCACCCGGGCGGCCACCGGTGGACTGCGCGTGGAAGAAGAAGATGAAGTCAAGGGTCTCGACGCCGCCCTTCACGGCGAGCGTGCCTTCGACATACAGTAGCACAACCGGTAGATTTCACCACCCATCATCAGGAGGCCGTCATGAAGAAAATAGAAGCCATCATCAAACCGTTCAAGCTCGACGATGTCAAGGAGGCCTTGAACGAAATCGGTATCCAGGGCATGACCATCACGGAAGTCAAAGGTTATGGCCGTCAGAAAGGTCACAAGGAGATTTACCGCGGGGCCGAGTATGTCGTTGACTTTATCCCCAAGGTCAAGATCGACATCATCGTAGCGGCCGATCAGGTAGACCAGGTGGTGGACACCATCCGCAACGCCGCCAACACCGGCAAACTGGGAGACGGAAAGATCTTCGTCTACGCCGTTGAGCAGGCGCTCCGGGTCCGTACGGGAGAACGCGGCAAGGACGCCATTTAAGAACAGAAGCGATAACCATGTTTATGGATCACGTTAATTTTACATTAGGTTAAAGGAGGCATGCACATGACACCCGAACAAGTATTAGATTTTGCAAAGGAAAACGGCGCCAAGACGGTCGATATCCGGTTCATGGACTTCCCGGGCATCTGGCAGCATTTCACTGTCCCCGTGAACGAGCTGGAGGCGGGCTCCTTCGACGACGGGTTCGGCTTCGACGGCTCCAGTATCCGGGGCTGGCAGCCCATCAACGCCAGCGACATGCTGGTGGTCCCCGACCCCACTACCGCTGTCATGGATCCCTTCTTCGAAGTCCCCACCCTGGTGCTCATCGGCAACATCGTCGATCCCATCACCCGGGAGTCCTATTCCCGGGATCCCCGTCATATCGCCCAAAAAGCGGAAGCCTACCTTAAAAACACCGGCATCGGCGATACCGCGTACTTCGGCCCCGAGGCCGAGTTCTTCATTTTCGACGATATCCGTTTCGAGTCTAGTACCAATGGGGCTTTCTATGCCATCGACTCGGTGGAGGCCGCCTGGAACACCGGCAGGGACGAGTGCCCCAATCTGGGCTACAAGACCCGCCACAAGGAAGGCTATGTTCCGGTGCCGCCCACCGACAAGTTCCAGGATTTGCGCACCGAAATGATGCTGACCCTGGAGAAGATCGGCATCGCCGTCGAACGCCAGCACCACGAGGTGGCCACCGCCGGACAGGCCGAAATCGACATGCGCTTCAAATCGCTGGTGCAGATGGGCGATCAGCTCGTGTGGTTCAAGTATATTCTCAAGAACGTGGCCAACCGAGCCGGCCATACGGTCACCTTCATGCCCAAACCGTTGTACGGGGACAACGGCACCGGCATGCACACGCACATCAGCATCTGGAAGGATGGAAACCCGCTGTTCGCCGGTGACAAATACGCCGGTGTCTCCCAGATGGCCCTCTGGGCCATCGGCGGCATCCTCAAGCACTGCAAGGCCATCTGCGCCATCACCAACCCCACCACCAACAGCTACAAGCGTCTGGTACCGGGCTTCGAGGCGCCGGTGAATCTCGCCTACTCCAGCCGGAACCGCAGCGCGGCCATCCGCATTCCCATGTACTCCCCCTCGCCCAAGGCCAAACGGATCGAATTCCGCACGCCCGATCCGTCGTGCAATGGCTACATCGCATTTGCCGCAATGCTCATGGCCGCCATCGACGGCATCGAAAACAAGATCGACCCGGGCGATCCGCTGGACAAGAACATCTACGATCTGCCGCCTGAAGAGCTTGCCGGCATCCCCTCGGCACCGGGCTCCCTGGAAGAGGCCCTCGCCGCCCTGAAAGAAGACCATGAGTTCCTGCTCAAGGGCGATGTCTTCACCAAGGATGTCATCGACATGTGGATCGACTACAAGACGGAAAATGAAGTCAACCCGGTCCGGCTGCGCCCGCATCCCCACGAGTTCTTCCTCTACTACGATATTTAATCGACCTCCGGCCGACTAAATAATAAAGCCTGTGCGGGCAATGCCCGCACAGGCTTTTTCTTTTTCATAAAAATCGTTACCCGGGGCTGTTTCCGGGCAACGATTTTTTATCGGCGACGCCGGAGCCGTTCGATGGCCATGCTGAGGCTGGTCTGCATGCGGCCGATGGCCTGTGCCAGATTGCCGATTTCGTCCTTGGACTTCACTTTGATCTCGATGTTCAACTCGCCCATGCTCATGCGCTCGGCGATGTCCGTCAGCTCGTTGATGGGCCGGGTAATTGAACGCCCAGCCAGATAGGCGACAAACAATACCAGCAGCACTGTCAAACCGAGCAGGTAGAACGCAAAACGTTCGGCACTGCGGTGGGCGGCAAATACTTCCTCGGCCGACTGCTGCATGGCCAGTATCCAACCATATTTGTTGCCCCGGACATGCCCCTGATACGCGGTCCCATCTCCGTCGGTAAACGAAACGGATTCCGATCGCTTGTTTTGCTTGAAATGCATGATAAGAGGATGATCGTTGAGCTTCTTTTGAGTCAGGACGTACTGGGGGATCTGGTGAGCCACCACCTTGCCGGTTTCGTCCACAAGAAAAGCATAACCCGTGCTGCCTTTTCTCCAGGCCGCCACGGTTTTTGAAATATCGTCGATACTCATGGCTGCTGCCATCACGCCCACAAGCCGATCGCCTTGCTTGATGGGCACGGCAAGCACGAGCGCCGGCTTCTTGGATGTTTTCCCGATCAGTGTCTGCCAACTGACGTCCTTGCCGGCAGCGATTTCCTTATAATAATCCCGGTCGGCGTAATTGGTGAGCGGCTTTCCATCGTTGCGCGCAACATTCATGCCCTGGTCATCAAGCGTGAAAACCAGGTACATGTACGGATATGCTTGCTGAAAAGCTTTGAGAATCGGTTCCTGCATTTGGGAATTCATTGACTGAATGCCGGGGATATTGGAAGCCGCTTTCAAGGCGCTCAAATTCTTATCAAGCCACTCATCGACCTGCTGCCCAAGACCTTGAGCCGTCTCACCCATGATGATCTCGGTATCGCCCAGGATGCGGTCCCGGGTCGACTGAAAGGTCAGGCCCAGAAATAAGACGAAAGGCAGCAAACTGACCAACAGCATGATGGTCACAACTTTAAAGGTCAGTCCGAAACGCACTTTTTTCGCGCCGATGGCCCGAGCTGCCGGTGAAGGCGCGGTCGGCTCAGGAGAGGGCTCAGGAGACGGCTCAGGAGGCGGCTCAGGAGGCGGCAGCGGGGACAATGGTGCGGCAGCCGGCTCATCCACTGGGTCTTGACCCGGCTTGATGACGGTGATGGCATTGTCGCAGGCCTTGCATTTTAGATTACTGACCCGTTTCCTGAGCTTGGTGTCGTCGATGCGATATTGCTTACCACAGTTGCCACACGTAATTTCCATCATAATAAGCACTCCTTGGGTTTCCCGTTATCAATGGCGGTGTCATTACCCTTTGGGGATAAGCCGAATCATGGATCGCTCGAACGCCAGTCGCCGCGTCTCGTCAGAGATTTCCCTGGCAAGGTTGACGATAAGATCAGGCGCACGACTTATGGGAATGGTGTTCGCGTCGAGTCCCATCTCGGCTGCGATATCTTCCACGAGAAACTCGCCGATGGGGCCGACCGCACTGGTAATATGGTTGCGCAGTTCCGCCAGAAATTGTTTATCAAGCACCGGCCCTCCCATCGCAACGGATTCGATGAGACCGATATCCAGCAGCTTGCCCAAAGTCTGCCGCAGTGCGGCCATGTTCATACCGACTTCGGCAGCGACCTGGGCAACCGTCTTTCGTTCATCAATGGCCATTAGCAGCCGGACCATGCCGGCGTCCATGGATACCTCCCCCTGGTTCTGGTGAATTGATTTTCGAAAGTACATGTTGGGTAGATCTGGAGAATGTATATCCATAAAGATGCCTCCCGTTGTCGCAGTACCGTGTTCATCCGATAGGCTCCCTCCAAATGGTTTGCTCGAGGACGTTCCCCGAGGAGCAGGGTAAGGGCGTAAATATCGTAAATTCACACGGTTTCAATTGGGATGTTTACGAAGTTGGCTTTCAGGTTGTCAAGGACAATTCACCACAACCCCCAAGCGATTGCGGTACCCGCTCGCAGAAAACACGGACGCAAGCTCCGGTACAGCGCCCCACGGCCTACGGCTCCCACCTCACTGAGAAAAGGCCTTGACTTTCAATCAGAGAGTCCATAGGGTGGCCGTCGAAAGGAAATTATATCCGATGGAACAGTGCTTTTCCAGCAGCAACTATTATTATTTCAGCTATTATTTTCAGGCCGTTCTGCCTGGGATGCGCTGACCGTCACAATCTGACATAAAAGTGCTTAAGCCGCGGGCAGAACCAAACGCCCTGCGGCTTTTTTTTTCTCCGGGCCGCGGGCGTCGACAGACACCGCGGCCTTTTTTCAGCATATCGGCCATTTCGGCCCGATTAACGCCCATCCCGGAGAAAAAATTAAGGAAACAGCGGAATGAAAGAGACACAGGATCTTCGCGTAAAGGGGTACCGGCCGCTCATGACACCGGCCGCTTTGAAAGAAAAGATGCCGCGCCCCCCGGAGGCATCGGAAACGGTGATCACCGGCCGCAAACAGATCGAACAGGTGCTTCGAGGCCAGGATCGACGCCTGATTGTCGTGGTAGGGCCCTGCTCCATTCACGATCCGGTTGCCGCTCTGGACTATGCCCGGAGGCTCGACCGATTGCGCCGTGAGGTGGCACAGACAATCATTGTGGTCATGCGGGTGTATTTTGAAAAACCGCGTACCACCATCGGCTGGAAGGGGCTTATCAACGATCCTCGCCTGGATGGGTCCTGCGACATGGAGGAAGGGTTGAAAAATGCCCGCGGCCTCCTGCTGGACATCGTGGGCATGGGGCTGCCAACAGCCACCGAGATGCTCGACCCCATCACGCCCCAGTATGTCGCCGATCTCGTAAGTTGGTCGGCCATCGGCGCACGCACCACCGAATCCCAGACCCACCGGGAGATGGCCAGCGGCCTGTCCATGCCAGTCGGGTTTAAAAACGGCACCGACGGTAACCTCAAATCGCCGATTAACGCTATTCTGGCCTCCCGGGCACCCCAGGGGTTTTTAGGAATCGACCAGCAAGGGCGCACCAGTATTGTCCAAACCAGCGGAAACCCCTTCGGTCACCTGGTGGTCCGTGGCGGGGCCCGGCCCAATTATGATGCCATCAGTATTGAATCAGCACGAATGAGTCTGATAGAAAAAGGGCTGCCGGAGCTGATCATGGTTGACTGCTCTCACGCCAACTCCATGAAAAAGCACCAGGGGCAGGCAATCGTCTGGCGAAACGTGTTGGAGCAGCGGGTTCATGGCGACGAAACCATCATCGGCATGATGCTGGAGAGCAACCTGTTCGAGGGCAACCAGAAATTCACCGGCGATATGAAACAGTTGAAATACGGCGTATCGATCACCGATGAGTGCATCTCCTGGGAGTCAACGGAAACGCTGCTCAGGGAGGCCCACGAAAAACTGTCACCGTGCCTTGGCCTTGCCGGCGGCCAAAGGAAGATAAGCGCTTAACAGCGCTGCTGGATGGCCCCATGCCTGGGCGCTGTCTCAAATAATAGTGCCGGTGGCGTCAGGACGCGGCGGGTTTTCCGCCTTCACCCAAATGGCGCGGGTATGGGCCCCGCCGTCCGAGCGCCGCGTGCCATCACCCATGGACAGGCGATATGGAACCAACGAGCATAACATCGAAAACCCGGCTTTACGCCGTGATCGGCAACCCGGTGGCCCATAGTCTGAGCCCTCTCATGCACAACACGGCGTTTGGCCAACTATGCATCGATGCCGTATATTTGGCATTTGAGGTCGCCGATGTGGCGGCGGCGGTATCAGGCATCCGTGCCATGGGCATCCAGGGGCTGAGCGTGACCATTCCCCACAAGATCGCCATCATGGATCACCTCGACGAAGTCAGTCCGGAAGCCCGCGTCATCGGGGCCGTTAATACCATCATCAACCGAAATGGACGTCTCTTCGGCGACAATTCCGACGGTCGTGGTGCCGTGGCTGCCCTGAAGCGACACACCAGATTGAAGGGACGGCACCTCACCATCCTCGGCGCCGGCGGAGCGGCCCGGGCGGTGGCATTTGCAGCTGCAGCCGAAGGCAGCCGGGTGACCATCGTCAACCGAACACCATCCACTGGTGAGGCGCTGGCATGCGCCGTCGGCGGCCGCTATCGTCCCCTCACCGACGCGTATATCGGCGACTGTGATATCCTGGTGAACACGACACCGGTGGGGATGACGCCTCACGATAGCGTCAGCCCCGTTTCTTCATCGGCATTAAACCCCGCCATGATCGTCATGGATGCGGTGTATTCGCCGCTGGATACACGCCTGCTGCAGGACGCACGCCGCGCCGGGTGCCACACCATCGACGGACTGGACATGTTCGTCGAGCAGGGGGTGCTCCAGTGTGAATGGTGGACCGGACACCGCGCGCCGGCCCCCCTCATGAAATCGACCGTGGCCACCGCCTTGATGCGCCGCCAGACAAAACAGACTGGAGAAAAATCCAATGGCTGAAACACCTTGGCGTAACATCCGCCCGCTGACAAGGAGACCATCGCCCGTTTCAGTGTCTGTTCCGGGATCAAAAAGCTGCACGCACCGGATGCTGATCGCTGCGGCCCTGTCCAACGGCGCGTGCCGCGTGTTTAACCCTCTGGACAGCGACGATACGCAGCTGACCCGCCAGGCACTGGGGCAGATGGGTGCGGTAATCACCGGGACAGACCCCCTGCACATCACCGGCACCGGCGGCACCTGGACGGCCGCCAGGGAGGCCATCTATCTTGGCAATTCGGGTACGTCCATGCGTCTTCTGGCCGGGCTGACCGCCCTGGGTGACGGAGTGTATCGACTCACCGGAAGCCCGCGCATGTGCGAGCGTCCCATCCAGGACCTGCTGGACGGGCTTGCCCAGATCGGCGTCCCGGCCCGCAGCGTGGCGGGTACCGGCTGCCCCCCGGTGGACATCACTGGCGGGGTGACCTTTGGGGGCCGCACGCGGCTGCGCTGCCGGGACAGCAGTCAGTACCTCAGCGCCATGATGCTTATGGCCCCGTGCACCCGCGACGGTCTTGACATTACGGTCACTGAAGGTCCCGTATCGAAGCCCTATATCGATCTGACCATTGACATCATGCGGCAGTTTGGCATCACACTGTCACACGAGCATTACACTGCATTTCACATCCCCGGAGCCCAGCAATACCAGTGCGGAACGTATTACGTGGAACCTGACAGCTCCCAGGCCGGTTATTTCTGGGCCGCCGGCGCCATCACCGGCGCCAGCATCACCGTTTCCGGCATCCACCGCACTTCCCGGCAAGGAGACACGGGGTTTTGCGACATCCTGTCGCAGATGGGATGCACCGTTTCTGATGGCGCCGCTGGGATCACGGTCACCGGGGGACGGCTCACCGGCATATCTGTGGACATGGGGGCAATGCCGGACATGGTGCCCACACTGGCGGTGGTGGCGGCATACGCCGAGGGCATCACGGACATTGGCAACGTCCGCCATTTACGGATCAAGGAAAGCGACCGCTTGGAAGCCGTCGCCTGTGAACTGCGTCGCATGGGCGTTCGGGTGGAGACCCGCGATGATGGACTGCGCATCCATGGGGGGGGGCCTCAGGCTGCCGATATCCAAACCTATGACGATCACCGGATGGCCATGAGTTTTGCCGTAGCAGGGCTGCGCACACCGGGCGTGCGCATCGGCGATCCGAGCTGCGTAAACAAAAGTTTCCCCAATTTCTGGAAGGTTTTCGACAGGCTTTACGGGGAGGCGGCGTGAGCCCTCATAGCCACCCCTGCAGACGGCCCCTGCCGCCGGGCAACCTCTATCTCGTTGGGTACCGGTGCACGGGTAAAACCAGCATTGGCCTCAGACTGGCGCAACGGTTGAATCGGGTATTCGTTGACTGCGATCAGCGGGTGACGACCACTGCCGGAATGACCGTCACCGATATCGTGTCTCGTGAGGGGTGGGCCGGTTTCCGGCAGCGGGAATGCCGTGTTCTGAAGGACATCGCACGCACCGAAAACAGGGTAGTGGCCACCGGCGGAGGTATTGTTGGCGACGTTGCCAATCGGTGGAATATGCGTCGCAGCGGCATCGTTGTCTGGCTGACTGCCTCGGTGCCGGTCATTGCCGCCCGCATGACGGCCGATCCAATAACCGGCGACCAGCGGCCCGCCTTGAGCCAGGCCCCCCTGGAAAAAGAGATTGTCCAGACACTGACCGCTCGCATCCCGCTGTATGCCAACACCGCGCATTTTCATGTAATCACCGACAACCGGTCCTTTGAAGGCATCTGCGACGAGATCCTGCACCGCCTGACCGCAAGGATCGCCCGTTGTGAAAAGCGTTTTGAACCGCGGCGTTCTCTGCGTCTCTGCGCGAGAACCCGTTTTGGGTTGCGGCAAAGCCGAGCGATGCCTTAAATGGTAAACATCACCATTGGCCAAGGAGTATGATATGTCCAGCACCTTCGGCACCCTTTTTCGGGTCACCACCTTTGGCGAGTCCCACTGCAAGGGCGTCGGCGTTGTCGTTGACGGATGCCCGCCACGATTGGCCCTGACCGAATCCGACATCCAGCGTCAGTTGGACCGTCGGCGTCCCGGCCAAAGCAGCCTGTCCACCGACCGGCAGGAGTCCGACACGGTGACCATTCTCTCCGGCACGGAAAACGGGCTCACGCTGGGAACCCCCATCGCGCTGATGGTCCCCAACAAGGACCAGCGCCCCGGCGACTACAGCGATATGGCCGCCATCCCCCGCCCCTCCCATGCCGATTTTACCTATCAGCTCAAATACGGCATTCGCGCCGGCAGCGGTGGCGGACGATCCAGCGCCCGGGAGACCATCGGCCGGGTGGCCGCCGGTGCCATCGCTGAAAAGATCCTGCGAGAGCGCTATCAGACGGAAATCATAGCCTGGGTCGACAGCGTGGGCGCCATCGACGGCCCGCCGGTGAATACGGACAGCATCAGCCGGGATATCGTAGATCGCCAGATCGTGCGATGCCCGGACGGCCCTACCGCCCGGAAGATGGCTGATCTGATCGCTGAAACCAAAGCCCAGAAAGATTCCATCGGGGGCGTCGTGGCCTGCGTCTGCCGAGGCGTGCCGCGGGGCCTCGGAGAGCCGGTCTTCGACAAGCTCGAAGCCAAGCTGGCACAGGCCATGCTGTCCATTCCGGCGACCAAGGGGTTTGAAATCGGCTCCGGGTTTGCCGGCACACGGATGCGGGGCTCTGACCATAACGACCCGTTCGTAGCCAAGGCCGGCGGACTTGGAACCGCCAGCAACAACAGCGGCGGCGTTCAAGGCGGCATCTCCAACGGCGAGCCGATCCTTTTTCGCGTGGCGTTCAAACCGGTGGCCACCATCGGCCGTGCCCAGCAGACCGTGGACTTCGACGGGCGGCCGGTGACCCTGGCGGCCAGCGGCCGTCACGATCCGTGCGTGCTGCCCCGGGCCGTGCCAATTGTGGAGAGCATGGCCGCACTGGTGTTGCTGGATTTGGCCCTGCGGCAGGAGGCGCGGCGATGAGACCGGTTTCTCAGCGCGTGAGCAGGGTGACCCCGTCCCAGACCACCGCGTTCACAGCACTCGTGGCTGCAGAGCGCCTGAAGGGACGCGAGATTATCGACCTGGCCGTGGGGGAATACCCAGGGCCGGCACCGGCCGCGGTCATTGCCGCCACCCAGGCAGCCCTGGCCGAAGGCCGGTACCGCTACGGGCCGGTAGCCGGCCTGCCGGCGCTACGAGACGCGCTGGCCCGCCGCTACCCCGGCACTGGCGCCGATAATGTCATCATCACCAACGGCGCCAAGCAAGCCCTTTTTCATATCTTCCAAGCCCTATGCGACCCCGGGGCGGAAGTCATCATTCCCACCCCATGCTGGGTGAGTTTCCCCCAGATGGTGCGCCTGGCTGGCGGCCATCCGGTCATGGTCCCCTGTGACCGTCGCCATCAGCCGGACATCGAAGGAATCCGCAGTGCCGTTTCCGAGAGGACCTGCGCCATTCTGGTCAACTCTCCCAACAATCCCACCGGGGCCGTCTATCCTGAGGCGGCAATGGTCGCGCTGATGGAAATCGCCCGCACTGAAGGGCTCACCCTGATCAGCGACGAAACTTATGCCGAATTGGTCTATGACGATTGCCGTCACAGCAGCGTTGCGTCGCTGACCGGCAGCGCCGACCACGTGATTCTGGTCGGCAGTTTTTCCAAGTCCTTTACCATGACCGGCTTTCGCGTTGGCTATGCCATCGCGCCGGCCCCGGTCATCACGGCAATGACCGTCATCCAAAGCCATGCCTGCGGCAATGTGTGCACCTTCGCCCAATATGGCGCCCTGGCGGCCATGGAACTGCCCGAGGCAAGCCGACGGGAGCTGCGCGCGACACTGGCCGCCAACCGCGATGTCGCCCTGGAAATAATCGGCAACGTGCTGCCATGCACACCCCCTCAAGGGGCGTTTTACCTCTTTCCAGAGATTTCAAGCCACCTGCGCCCAGGCGCATCGGCCAGCGACTTTTGCACCGACATGCTGCGCCTGGCGGCGGTGGCGCTGGTGCCCGGAGAGGCGTTCGGCGTGCACAACCACATCCGCATCTCATTCGCCGTTGACGGCGACGATCTGCGCGAAGGACTTGGAAGGATGATGGCCCACCTATGATTGGACTGATTGGATTCGGGCGTTTCGGACGATTGACAGCGCGGTATCTGGCCTGCGATCTGGACGTATATGTTTACAACCGCAGCGGCAAAGAAAACGCCATTGCTGCGGTGGGGGCTGTCGCTGCGGATCTGAAGACGGTCTGCGCCCAGCCCCTGGTGGTGCTGTGCGTGCCCATCTCACGAATGCGGGAGACGCTCCGTGCCATTGCGCACCGGCTGGCGCCCTCGGCGGTGGTAGTGGATGTGTGTTCGGTGAAAACCCTTCCGGTGCAATGGATGCGCGACATTCTGCCCACCGAGGTGTCGATCCTGGCCACGCACCCCATGTTCGGGCCTGACAGCGCTGCCGATTCACTCGTCGAAAAAAAGATCGTCCTATGCCCGACAAGGATCTCCCAAAAGCGCTACGCCTGTATCCGGGACTACCTCGCCGGCAAGGGCCTGGTACTCATGGAGACCACCCCCGAAGCCCATGATCGGCAGATCGCCATCACCCTGGCGCTGACCCATTTTATCGGTCGCAGCCTTTCCAAATTCGGCGCTCCGGCGCTGGACATCGACACGGAGGGGTACAAGCGGCTGCGTCACATTCTGGGCGTGGTGGAAAATGATAGCTGGGAGTTATTTCAAGACATGCACGGCTACAATCCTTTTGCCGCGCAGACCCGGCGGGCTTTCGTGTCCGCCATGTCGGATATCGAAGCGGAACTGACTCAAAATGAAAACGCCCCGGCCAAACGGGCCGGAGCGCTGCCGTCAGTATCCCCGATAATAACGGACACGGATTAGGGGCTGTTTCTAAATTGTCTTTTGTTCCAATCTCGGCGTTGGGCTTTCGGTTTCAATCCTCGAAATACGTGAGTATTCCTCCGGTTGAATCCTCTCGCCCGCGGTGACCTTGAACCAAAATCCTAATTTATAATCAGCCCCTATATCTTATAGATAATCCGGTTTTCCGTAATGATGATGTCCACATGCTTGTCATGGGATTCCATGGGGACCTGGGGCACGATCTGCGCCTCCATGGCAAGCGTTACCTTCCGGGTGGTCATGGGCAGCTTTGGAATCAGCCGGTCGTAAAGTCCTTCCCCGGTACCGATGCGGCCGCCCTTTTCATCCAGCGCGACCGAGGGAATAACGGCGATATCGATACAGTCAATGGGCACCTTTTTGCACTGCTGCGGATTGGGCTCGAGGATCCCGCGCAACCCCATGGCAAGACCGGTGGACAGATTCTCCACCTTGAAAAGAAACACTTTCAGTTTTTCCATATTGAAACCGGGCAAAACAACCATTTTATTAAAATCGTAACACCTTTTTAGCATACTGGACGTATCCACCTCACCGTCCGTGTTAATGTACATCATGACGATGCCCGCTTCCAAAAAATTGGCGAATTCAAACAGGCGGGTCTCAATGGCCAACGTTTTTTCCTTCACCTCATCTGTTGACATGTTGGCGATTGCAGCTTTGACAGTGTTGCGGATGTCGCGTTTGGTAACCTGGATCTCCTCCATTCGTCACTCTCCCCGTTCTCTGTGGGACCGTTTCAATTCCAGACTCGCCATCGGGATAATCGTCAACATTCAATAATCATTGACAAAATAGGCCTTCCGTACTACACACGAATCGAAAAAAGGCTATCAATTATGGGCATTTTCGGATCAGCTCGCGCCCAGTTAACATAACCGACAAATTTATATTAAACGTGTAATATAGGTACTTTCATGTTTGAAATCAAGTTTCTCAGAGAGAATCTCGATCTTGTAAAAAAAACGATGGCTGACCGTGGTGAAACCATCGATTTTGAGGCCTTTACAGAAAACGATGCCACCCGGCGCCGCGTGTTGGGTGAATCGGAAGCCCTGCGCCACCAGCGCAATGTGGTGTCTGAAAATATCGCTGCATTGAAAAAATCCGGACAAGACGCCGAGGCCATGATCCTAGAAATGCGGGATGTCTCCGAGCGGATCAAGTCGCTGGAAAAATTGCTTAACGACTGTGATGCGGCACTAGGCACCCTGCTGTTGAGCATTCCCAATATGCCCCATGCCAGTGTACCGGTGGGCCGCGACGAAACCGACAACCCGGAAGTGAAGCGGGTGGGCACGCCGCCGGTCTTCACGTTCACGACAAAAGCCCACTGGGACATCGGCAAGGACCTTGGCATCTTCGACTTCGACCGCGCGGCGAAAATTACAGGGGCACGCTTTCCGCTTTACTTGGGTACCGGCGCTCTTTTGGAGCGGGCCCTGATCAACTTCATGCTGGACCTGCACACCACGCAGCACGGCTACACCGAGGTCCTTCCACCGTTCATGGTCAACCGCACGGCCATGACCGGCACCGGTCAGCTGCCGAAATTCGAAACCGATCTGTTCAAACTGGAAGGCTGGGACTATTTTCTCATCCCCACGGCGGAAGTTCCCGTCACCAACATCCACCAGGGAGAGATTCTCGACGAGGCGCAACTGCCGCTGCGCTACACGGCCTATACGCCCTGCTTTAGATCGGAGGCCGGCTCCCACGGCAAGGACACCCGGGGTCTTATCCGTCAGCACCAGTTCAACAAGGTGGAACTGGTGAAGTTCACGACCCCCGAAAGCTCCTACGACGCCCTGGAGACGCTGCTGGCCGATGCCGAATCGGTGCTTCAGATTCTTGAGATTCCCTACCGGGTGATCACCCTGTGCACCGGTGACATCGGTTTTTCCTCAGCCAAGACATACGATATCGAAGTGTGGATGCCCGGACAGGACACCTACCGGGAGATCTCGTCGTGCAGCAACTTCGAAAACTTTCAGGCGCGTCGTGCCGATATCCGGTTTCGTCGAAAAGGGAAAAAGGGCACAGAACTGGTTCATACCCTCAATGGTTCCGGCCTGGCCGTGGGGCGCACCGTCGCCGCACTGTTGGAAAACAATCAACAAGACGACGGGTCGGTCGTCATCCCTACCGCGCTTCGGCCGTATATGCGGGGAATGGAAGTCATCGCCAAATGAAACTAAGTGATTTTCCAAAGGATGTACAACCCCATCTGATCCCTGCCCCCGCCGGCCATCTGAGCTATCGCTGTTTAGGCTGCCAGTTGACCGCGGATATCGACCGACTGCTCTATGTCTGCCCCGACTGCGGCAGCGTATTATTGATCGAGGATGAATCCTTCGATCGCCTGAAGGAAATCCCGGGCCCGCTGTGGCATCGCATTTTCGACCACCGGAAGATGACATCAGAAACGGCCCTGAAGGGTATTTACCGCTATCATGAATTCATCGGACCGGTGATGCCGCTAAATGCCATCGTCTACCTGGGTGAAGGCCACACACCGATGATCGCCGCCAACACGCCGCTTCAGCAGCAGGTTGGCATGCCATTTTACTTTAAAAACGACGGACAGAATCCGAGCGCCTCATTCAAAGACCGCGGGATGGCCAGCGCGCTGAGCTATATCAATTTTCTGCTCACCACCGGCAGCCTCTCGAAGGTGTTGGCCGTCTGCGCTTCCACTGGAGACACGTCGGCAGCAGCTGCCCTCTACGGCGCGTACCTCCAGCCTCATGTCACCTCGGCGGTGCTGCTGCCCCACGGCAAGGTCACCCCGCAACAGCTCTCGCAACCGCTGGGCAGCGGCGCCAGCGTTTTTGAAATCCCCGGGGTGTTTGATGACTGCATGAAAATCGTTGAGCGGCTCTCGGAGACCTACACGGTAGCGCTGCTCAACTCCAAGAACGCATGGCGTATTCTCGGGCAGGAGTCCTACTCATACGAGATTGCCCAGGATTTTGAATACCGCCTCGAAGACAAGGTCGTTGTGGTCCCCATCGGTAATGCCGGCAACATCACGGCGGTCATGAACGGTTTTATCAAGTTCTACCGCACGGGCATCATTACAGCGCTGCCCAAAATCATCGGCGTCCAATCCGCCCATGCTGATCCGGTCTACCGATACTATCAGGAGCCCGATGCCAAACGGCGCCGGTTCTCACCGGTCCATGTCAAGCCTAGCACGGCCCAGGCCGCCATGATCGGCAACCCGGTCTCCATGCCCCGGGTCATCCATCTGGCTCAAGAATACGAACGGTTGGCCGGCGGGCGCCGCATGTTTGTCGTTCAGGTGCGCGAGCAGGACATCATGGACTGGCAACTTCGGGCCAACCGCAACGGGCATGTGGCCTGCACCCACGGTGGGGAATGCCTTGCCGGTCTGATCAAAGCCCGGGAAGCCGGGATGATCGATCCGGGCGAATCCGCGATCCTCGATGCCACGGCCCATGCCATCAAGTTTTCAGGCTTTCAAGACATGTATTTCAACGATGCGATGCCCGACGCTTACGAGGTGGTGCCAAACCCGGCGCTCGTCAACAAACCTGAGCTGGTGCGCCCCACCGACGGGTCACCGATCCCCACGCCCGAAACCCCGCTCGCCGATGCGGCGCTGGAGCACTACGTGACCCAGATTTCCGGTATCATCGCTCAGCGGCTGGCTCTGAGTAAACAGCCGCCGGGGTAGTATTGCGGCCATCGGCAGCGCCCAGAGGCGCTTTGCCAACTTCAGGACCATTCGCTTTTCGATCCCAAGCGAGGGTTCTCAGCAAAAATAAAAGGCCATATTGGATGCCTCTTTTGAGTAGACGAAAATGCACAATGGCCGCAGCAGTTGTCGTACTATCGGCTTGCCTGCTGTGGCCGCCGACCGCCCGCACCGCCCTTGTGTATAAAAACTACATCGTCCAGCAGGACAGCGGGATGGACATCCTTTGCGCCCCCTATACGGTGCAGCCGGGCGACTGGGTCATCAAAGTCCTCAAACTGAGAGGCGAAATCGCGTCCCAGGATTTCCCCTACTTCCTTCAGATCTTCGCCCGCATCAACCCGCACGTCAAAGACGTGAACCGGATTCGCCCGGGCCAGCAAATCTTTATCCCCTTGCGGGAGATGCCCACGGGCACATACCCGGCTCAGCAAAGCGGTCTGGTGACGATCCCCTTTGTGGATTTATCATCCAAGGCCACTGTTTCTCTGGAAGCCGCAGCAGCCTACCGTGTCCGCCCCCGGGACAGCATATCCAAACTGGTGGCGAGCCGGTATGGACGCTATGGCAGCGCCGACTATCAAGAAGGCATCAGACAGCTCCAAGCCCTCAATCCCCAAATCAAGGACCTGGATCTCATTTTCGTAGATCAAGTGATTTTTTTACCGACACAGCGGTCTCGGTCCGCACCCGTCGAAGTGCTGGCCAGCGCACCCGTCACCACCCGCGCCATTCCCAGAACGCCGGCCCCGTTGAAAAAGGATTTTGGTGACGGCCCGGGAGGCGGATCATCTGACGAAAGATCAGCGCCGTCGGATGTATCGCCCTTGTCTGAGGCCGCCGCCATGATGGAGGCCAGCCTTTTGGACAAGGGCACCTATATCTTCCCCGGTGACAACAACCGCGCTGTGCGCATCGATTTATCGAAGACCCCGGTGATTGACCTGCCAGAAGGTCAAAAGATTTTGCTTTCAGGTGAAAAACCAATTGAAGACGCGGATCTCGCCGCGATCAAAACACAGTGGAAGCACTTTCGCCAGCTTAAGCTGCCGGCCAACGCATCCTTGGAACAGGTCCTCGACGCCGTGCTGGATACCCCCGAGAAGGGCGCTCCGCGTCAGAAAACCGTCCAGCTGAGCACCGGCGGAGCGACATTCAGTATTCGCCCCAAATGGCTGCTGAACGGCCCGGATACGGAAATGAACCCCATCCGGCACATCTGCATCACCCCCATTGATACCGGCGACCAACGGACCCCGTCGGGGGTGGTGCGATTTTTAGCCGGTCATGGCATCCGCATTCGAGAGGTCATCCGTGGCGGGACCAGCACCGCCGGCCGGACACCGGCTCAGCCACAACACTCCCGGCAGTCGACAACCCTTCAGATTACGGCCAGCGGGCACCGCCAATTGGTGGCCGACCTGCTCGAGGCCCTGGGCTATACCTTCACCCGCAATGTGGCCATTTCCTTTCCCTATGCCGGGATCGAAGTCAAGGCCATGTCCAATCTGGTGACGACCCGCAGCGGCAATCCCCTGTTTATCGATTTCGGCGACCTCTTTGGCGATGCCTTCAGCGCCATCACCAACACCGGGTTCAATATCATTCAGGTAACAGCTCAGGACGATCTTCTAACGGTCATCGACACGTTGATGACCGCTCTTGACGAACCGGTATCCGCGCAGCCGACGTTTCTCGCCGCCAACCGGCCCGAGCAATACAATACCCGCATCGGCATCCCGGGAAAACTGATGGGCGGCGATACCGGTGAGCGCACACTGATCACGACAACGCCTATTGCCCTCCCCGTCAGCCAACTACTCAATGATCAGCAAGTGCGCATCATCATCGTCCAGACCCCCGACCGGCAAACACCGGCGGCAACGCAGCAGGATCTGTCGACACGTCCTGACGCCACGGCCATTGTCGGTGCGGCGGGACCGCCCCCCGACGACATCGTGCTTCACAAGGAGGTTAGCCAACCATGAAGCGTATCGTGTTCGCCCTGCTCTGCTGCGGCATCCTGACAGTGGCAACCGCCTGTAAAAGCACCACAGAAAACCAGATCAAACAGGCGGAAGCGCATCGAAAACTGGGAGAAGCGCATTTAATCGATGACAACTACATCGCCGCTTTGCGTGAATTCACGGCTTCCCAAAAGTTGCTTCCAACCGACCCGATCGTCCACAACGACATCGGTCTGGTCTATCTGAGACGCGCCATGCTGCCCGATGCCCTGGCCGCCTTCCAAAAGGCGCTCTCCCTGAAGCCGGACTACGGCGACGCCCTTCTCAACTTGTCGGTAACCTATATGAGAATGGAACAGTGGGATAAAGCCATCAAACACCTGAAGACGCTCGAAGCCGACCTGCTTTACTCGGATTATCAAAATACGCAACTCAATCTGGGATATGCGTACTATATGAAAGGGGACTATGCCAACGCATCGATACACTACGCCAAGACCATCCAATATTACGAGGACGGTTTTCGCAAAGATGTTACCTATGTCATGGCGTTGCTTGGGCAGGCGCGGGTTGCACTGAAAACCGGCAAAGCCGGAGCGGCCCTGTCCCTTATTGACACCGCACTGGCTGAAGCGCCGCAGGCGGCGGAATTATATTTCTACAAGGGGGCCGCGCTCGAGATTCTTGGAAACAGCACGGCCGCACGAAACGCCTATATCAAAGTTATCGAACTCGCGCCCCAGGGAGACCTTTCACAAAAAGCCATCGATGCCTTAAGGGGACTGGCCAATTAGGGTGGTCATAACCATGCAAAACCATCCTATTGGCAGAACGGTATTGCTCCTAATGGATTGACCCGTCTTTTCCAGGCGCACCGGCCGTCCCTTAGAGCACTTGTCAGAATAATGTTCCGTTTCATCGCCAAGATCCTACACAGATAAAGCATAAAAAACGGCGTCTCCCCGAGGGAGACGCCGCTGGTTTTCCAGTGAAAACATCCTTTATCACAGAAGTGATTCTTTATTTGGGAAGCTTGACAATCTGTGGATTAAGGAAGATGAGAAGCTCGTTTTTATCATTCGTCGTTGATTCCGTCTTGAATAGCCACCCCAGCAGCGGAATGTCCTTCAACCCCGGGACCCCGGTTTCCCCTTTTTTATCTTGTGTCACGGTGATACCGGCAATGACGATGGTGTCTCCGTCGTTCACGATCAGCTCCGTGTTGGCCTCGTTGATGGTAAACTTGAAATTCGATCCGACCTGGTCCCCAAGGTCATTTTTGGTCACGCTGATCTTCATTGAAATCCGACCGTCCTTGGTCACATGAGGCGTCACCGTCAGTTCCAAAACGATGTCTTTGAACTCAGTGGTGGAGTTGCCGTCGGCGTCCAGTTTATTGATGGGATAACTGGTACCCTGCTTGATGGTGGCGGGCTTATTGTCCAGTGTCAGAATCTTCGGCGCCGAAATGGTCTTTGTCTCACCCTGCGACTCATAGAGATTCAGCTTGGCGGCAATGGTCAGCGGCGTGCCGGCCACCTTAATGTAGTCCAGTGCAAATGTCGCAGCCTTACTGCCGCCCTGCAAACCAGAGGTGGCAAAGTTCATGCCGACGTCCCCGGACATCTTGCCCGGCAGCGACAGGCCACCGGTCGATGGTGTGGTTCCAGCGAACTCGGTGCCGAACTCTCGCGCAAAGTTGGTGGTGGCCTGTACCACCCGCGCTTCGATAAGCACCTGGTCGGTAACCCGGTCGAGTTCCTTAATCATTTCACCGACGGCGTTTTGGACCTCTCGGGTGTCCACAACGATGAGCTGGTTGGTGGGCGTATAGACACTGACCTTACCACGGTCAGGTGTGATAATTGTTTGCACATGGGGCAGAATATCTCGCGAAGCATCCGCGTAGTTGATCGGATAATACCCCGTTTCTAACGGCGCCAGTGCCCGTTCATTCGCCTTGGCGTCGATGGCCTGTTTCAATGCCTCGCTTCGGAGCTGCTCCTCCTGCTTGATGGTGGCCAGAGTAGCGACACGGACGATGTCCCCCTCGTAGACCATTCCCAATTGGTTCATCCGCAGTACGAGATCAAGGACCTGATCCCAGGGTACCGGCTTGTCTAGAGATAGAGTAACCTTGCCGGCGACGTCTTTGTCAATGGCGTAGTTCTTCCCGCTGATTTCCCGAAGGATTCGAAATACGTTCTTGACATCGGTTTCGTAGAAATCGAGGGCTATTTTCTCCCCGGTATACTTTCTGTCGGTAGTACGGTAATAGGTGCGCTTTTCATCATACGCGCCGGTATCTTCCGGAACCGTCACGTTTGCTAATGCGGGATCGGGTGAAGAACCCTTGGTTGCCATTTCGGGCGCAGCAGCTGCTGCCGGCACGGATGCTGCCATGGCCGCCTGATCGATGGCCTTCTGCCAGTCGGGCAATCCGGCCTGTTCCAGCGGCCTTGGGGGCACGCTGGATGGATCGAAGTGAATCATGATCAAATCGTCGAGCTGTTCAATAGTATACGGTACCGCCTCGCGCAGTTCGATGGTGATCAACGACTTATCTTTCATTGTCGCGGTCTGGATCGGAGAAATCCTGTCGATGGCACTCTCGAAACGGGTTGTAATGAGCGGCCGCTGACGATACCCGGGAAGATTTGTGTCAAAAAGGGTCAGCAGCAGTTTCTGGTCGCCATCGGTATTCATGACATACTTCACCGATTGCGTGGTTCCAACGATGATGGTCGATTTCCCATCTTTTTCGCTGCTAAAATCGATACGGTTCACCCAGGCCGGCTCACCACTACGCTTTGGTGCCGGTGCAGCGGCAGCGGCCGAAACCTGTTCCACTGGCGGGACAGTAACCGTTACCTGCGCTACCGGGGCCATGCGTTCACTTTTCGCACCGACAGTAACCACCAATCCGTCTTCAACAGTGTTGGCCTGAAACTGATCCAAAAAGGCATCTTCGGTGTCAATCACAACGCGGACCTTGTCAGGATATTTGAAGTGCCGGATCTTCTTCACCGCCTCGGTATTGACTGGAACGATCTGCTCACCTTTATAGGGGCTGTCAATGCCATATATGTCAAAAACGATTCTTGCAGGATTCTTGATGGTAAACGCATCGTATTCACGGATGGCGCCGTTGGCGGAAAATTTAATTGAAACCTCATCATCATGGGCAATGGCGCTGGCCCCGGCAAAAGCGGTGGCTGGCATCAACACCGCACCGGCCGGTGCGAGCACCTCGGATTGCACAGGCGCCAAGGCCTCTTGTGCGCTCTGCGCTTCGATGGCCGTGTCTTGCGACGCCTCGGGGGCGATCAACGCCGGTTTATCGAATACGATTTTCAGTTCATTTCCCTGCCGGCTCACCGCGTATTCAGTATCGACCTTGAGTTTGATTTCGATCCGAGATGTCGTTGAGGAACCAACGATTTCAGAAGCCTTGATCGATTCAATTAGGGTACTGTCCACTGGCATGCTGGCGCTGATGTTCTGCAATCGGGTGGACGGGAGATAAAGTACCACTGCCGGTGGATAAGGCTGTTTTACCGACGTATAGGTAAGGGCCTGGTCCCCGGAAATCAGAACGCTGACAAACGTATCATCTTCCGTCGTCACGATATCGGACACCACACGCAATTGTGACTGCGATGCGAGGGCCACCGCCGCTGTCGGCTTGGCAGCCTGTTGCGGCGTCGCACAGCCGGTCAACAAAAAAACGAGCACAAGCGCCAGAGAGATGACGACGTGCCGCCCACCATACTTAACCATTATTGGCCGCATCTTACTCTTCTCCAAGTGGTTTTTGAAGTTTCAGTTCTTGCTTTCGGGTGATGACGTCCCCCAGGACGTTTTCTACTTCTTCTTCGATAACGACCCTGTTTTCTTCGATGTCGATCACGCGTCCGGCATTGGGCCCGATGTATGTCCCGTTTTTAACGACATACCCCTTGCCGGAGGCTTCCTGAACAATCGCACGGTTTCCGCTCTGCATGCGGATGATGCCCACCAAGGTCAATTGGCCGAGACTGAGGCGCTCAAGGGGTGTCTGAGGAACACGCTTCTCCCTTTTCACCTTTGTCGTGGCGGTTGCGATCGTTTCTTGTGACGATTGCTTGAAAATCGGAGCAAAGGGATCGATTTTCCCCTCCGGGTTGTAAAATCGGGAACGGTAAAGTGAGTTCCCCTCGGTAGCCACTTTTTCCGTAAGATCCGCCATTGTGCCTTTAACGTCAATTTTTACTTGCTGAGTGACATCGTCCGCAGAATACCCAATCCCTGCGGGCAACGAAGGCACGGTTTTACCCGTTGTTGGTGGTGCGGGCGTATCCGTCGCAACAGGAGCCGCCGGTGCTTCAACAGCTGGGGGCGCAACAGGTGAAGCCTTCGAGGGTTCCACCGGTGTTTGTGTCGATACCGCCTGTTCCGCTGTGGTCGACTGTTGTGGCGTCTTTTCTTGCGCAGCGGGAGCAGCAGCTGTTGGTGCTTCTGAAATGGTAATTTTTTGAGGCACCACTTTCGGCGCAGGCGGTGGCGCGTCAGCCCGCTCCCCACAGCCCCATGCACCGAAAAACAGCAAGCAGCTACAAAGGAAAACTATTCGGTGATAATTATGAGGTCGCATATTCATCCGGTTTCGTATAAGTTTATTATTTCTGCCGCTTCTTTTTGTTTTTATCCTCTGACTGCGTTTTCTCGACGAATTTATAAGTGACCGCAGTACAGGATGTATTCAGCTCCATTTTTCCTTCCGCAACCGGCTTCATATTAATATTTTTGATATTGACAATCCGATTCAGACTGGCAACACGATCGAAGAACTCGGCGACTTGATGAAAACCGCCCACAATGTTAATGGCAACCGAAATCTCCGCATAGAAGTCCTTTGAGACTTCCCCCGCCGGTTGAAAAAGCAAAAACTGAAGCCCCGCCTCTTTGCCGGACTGGGATACGCTTGTGAGCAGCGAAGGGATCTCCTGTTTTTCGGGAAGTGCCTTCATTACAAGTTTATACCGATCTTCAGCCTCTTGCATCTTTTCACGCAATTTTGGCAATTGCGCGGCGTTTCGCTTGGCAACCACCAGCTTGCCTTCCAGATCACCAAGTTCAGTATTCAACTCTTCGATTCGCTGATATTTCGGCATCAGACCGAACCAGACAACCAGGCCGACAACTGTAAGGAAAGTGAGCGCATAAATCAGGACCCGCTGCACCGTAGAAAGTTTTTCGATCCGCGCGATCACCGGTTCAAGTTTCTCAAGAGACAGCTTTATCTTTTTCATACCGGCGCCTTCTAACTTTTAGTGACAACCATCGTTGGTGTAATGGGCGACTTTTGAAACATGATACTGAATGTTTTTAAAAAAATACTCGATTGAAATTGTATCTGCCTGGAAGATTGCAATGTCACGTCTTTGAACCGGTCGACCGCCTCCAGGCGCAGCATGAACTCGGCGATAGTGCGGTTATCGATGGCCGTCCCGGAAAGCGAGACCTGCGTATCGGTGGCGCTGAAACTCGTGAGCCACATGCGCTCCGGCACGACGACCTGAGTCATCGTATCCATCAATCGGACGGCTTCCTCTCTGTTTGCGGCAAGCGACTCGATCACCTCGGTCTTCTTCACAAGAATATCGAGCTGCTTTTTCAATACGGCGACTTCTCTGTTTTTCTTCTCATAAGTTTGAAGCTCTTCTTGCGTCGACGACACCGCCGCCATTAACGTTGTCACCTGACCACCCAGGTAGGAATTATAATAAAACAATGCCAATCCTACCATAAGGACGGTCAGCAGAAACATCGATATCTGGCGCCTAACATTCTCTTTTTTCCGTGCCGCACGAAACGGCAGCAGGTTGATTCTGATCATTTGTCGTCCACTTTTCTCAGTGCAAGGCCCATGCAGATCGCAGCCTGCGGGGCGATATGTTGAATATAGGAAGCTTCAAAATCCCCTTCGTTGATATCAAAAGCGGAAAACGGGTCAATCATTTGGACTTCCGATGACGTTTCGGCGGCGAGTAGCTCTCTGAATTCAGTAATATTGGCGCCGCCGCCACTTAGAACGATCTGCTTGATCTGGTCATCTGGATCGGTCGAGTAGAAAAAATCCAACGCGCGCCTTATCTCTGAGCACCAGTCTGAAACGACGGATGATATGATTTCTCTTAGGTCTTCCGCTGAGACACTGTCTGAATGATCGCTCAGTTTGATTTCTTCAGCTTCTTCAATTGAACAATCGATAAGTGAAGCAATCTTTGCGTTGATCTGGTTGCATCCGAGAGAGACATCACGCATAAATACCGAATTGCGCCCCTTCAAAATGTTTAATGATGTCTTTGCAGCGCCGATGTCAATCAGCGCAACCGTGTCCTCTCCCTCCTCATGGTTGAATTCATGAATATTTTGAAGTGCAAAGGCATCGACGTCGATGACACACGGGTTAAGCCCCGCCAACTGGCTCAGGCTCACATAATCATCAATCATTTCTTTTTTGGCCGCTACCAGCAGCACGTTCATCTGATTCGGGTTCGCCTCGTTTTCACCCAAAATCTGAAAGTCGAGATTCACATCATTGATGTCGAACGGGATATATTGTTCTGCCTCGAAATGGATAGTCTCTTGAAGCTCCTCTTCAGTCATCGTCTGAACATTGATTTTCTTTACGATGACAGAATACCCCCCGATCGACATCGCCACATTCTGGTCTTTAATATTGCTGGATTTGAACAGCTCTTTTATCGCTGCAGCCACTTTCTCAGGATCTTTGATGACGCCTTCCTCAATAGCGCCATGCGGGATTTCAATGAGTCCAAAACGCTTGAGACTCATCCCGTTTTTTGATTCCTGGAGCTCCGCGGCCTTTATCGACTTGCTGCCGATATCCAGCCCCACTAAATGTGTACTTTTTTTGGTGAGAAACATGGTTTACTCTTATTAATGGTTTCCAAAAATCTTGTCTTTCTCCGTCAACTTCAGGCCAAGGGCGAGCAGGATCTTCCGCTTTGTCTCCATCCGGCACGGTAGTCCGCTTTCAACTCGGGTAATCGTTATCGGAGACACCTTCGCCCGCCTGGCCAGTTCCGCCTTGCTGACCAGCATTGATTCTCTCACTTTTTTCAAGGAATTTTTGTTCATGTAACTAATTCTCTTGCCCGAAAAATTTATTAGAAAATGCGGCTGGTACGTTTTCTATCTGCCCGATGCAATAGAATCTGGTGCCAGTAAAGTTCAAGGCGATTCAATATGTCAAGTGAATTATATATAATTATATCTATTTTATGCCCACTTACAGCATTTAGTATGTTTGTTCTCATCATATTAATAGATATTGTATGCTCGGCGCTTACCTCAAATTTAACGTTTACGGCGAATACGCGACTTTCGCCTATGGAACCACTGCCTTCAAATTCCAGTGGTTCACCGGTTCTGCCGTCCTCGATACTTGACTTTAGAAGACCCTTTCAATATACGGCATAAGAAAGATTGCGGAAATATTGCCGCCAACGATTGACCTACGATTCAGCGTGATCCTGATGACAGCCAAGCCCTCGGATCCAGTCGCCGAGGAAAAAACAAAATCCTTCCGGTTGGTCAAGTACTTTTCATTTTCCAGCCTGATCGTCATTTTCATTGGTACGCTTGTCCTTTCGATGCTCAACACCCACTGGGCGCGGCGAACGCAACTCAAGCAAAGTGAAGAATTTGCCAGGCTGCTCATCGAAAATCTCAATCATCAGGTTTTTCTTCAATTTATCCTTCCAGTAGTCCTTAAATATGGGAAGGTTCAACTCAGAGATCCGGAACAGTATGACCGGATGGATACCGTGGTGCGGGCAACGCTGTACAGTTTCAATGTCGAGCAGGTCAGCATCTACGATCAAAATCATACCATCGCCTATAGCTTTGACAAATCGCTCCTCGGCACGCGGCGGCTCGCCGCGAAAAGCTACCTCGAAGCCCTGCGAGGGGTTCAGAGTTCAAGGGTCATCCAGATTGGCTCCAGCTGGGAGATATTCTTTGGCATCCCCAAAAAAAGCCGTATGGTCAGCATCGCCCCGCTAAGGGCCGAGGAGAAGCTGGCCCGACCCTCTGGACCCATTCTCGGCATCGTTGAAATTACCCAGGACCTGACCCCTCAATATCGTGAAATTTTTCAGTTTCAGATTCTTATCATCCTCAATGTCGCTATTGTCATGATGGGATTGTTCGTCGTATTGCTGCTGGTCGTCAAACGCGGTGAATCGATCATCGAAAAGCGCGCTCTTGAACGCATGCGGCTCAAAGAGCGCCTTGCAAAGGCCGAGCACTTATCTTCCTTGGGAGAAATGGTGGCTGGTGTATCGCATGAAATCAGAAACCCATTGGGAATTATTCTGAGCTCAGCCAATCTTTTGCGCAAACAGATGCCCCCGGCAGACCGCCTGAGCCATATCTCGAATATCATTTTGGAAGAGGCGGGCCGCCTCAATGGCATCATCACGGACTTTCTCAATTTCGCCCGCCCTCAGCAACCCGACCTTCAGAGTTGCAGCGTCGAATCCGTTCTGGAAAAAAATATCAATTTCCTGAAGACTCAGATCGAAGGGAAAGGTTATGACATCCACTATCTCGCCAAGGCACACCTGCCGGATATCATCGCCGATGCAAATATGCTCTACCAAGCATTTCTCAACATCATGCTTAATGCCATTCAGGCGATGCCCGGCGGCGGTCCAATCCACATTGATCTGTTTGAGAAAGATGATCACGTCCACGTGACATTTACAGACAGTGGCCCCGGCATTCCCGAAACACTCATCGAAAAAGTCTGGGATCCGTTTTTTACAACCAAGGACGGCGGCACCGGACTGGGGTTGGGGATTGTAAGAAAAATAATACTAGCCCACAGCGGACAGATTGATATTTCAAACGCCCCCGGTGGCGGCACTCATATCGCCATCCGCCTTCCAATCCGACCCGGAGATTAACAATGGACACGGTACTCATTGTTGACGACGAAAAAAACTACCCCCCTATTCTCAGCGCAGTCCTTGAAGAAGACGGCTTCGGCACGCTTTCCGCCTTCAGCGCACGGGAAGCGCTTGAACTCATAGAAAACTCCGATGTCGATCTCGTGCTTGCCGATATGAAGATGCCTGAAATGGACGGCATTGCTTTGCTGGAAAACATTAAACAAAGAAACCCGGATCTTCCGGTCATTATGATGACGGCGCACGGAACCGTTGAAAAGGCAGTGGAGGCCATGCAGAAGGGGGCCCATAATTTTATTTTGAAGCCTTTCGACAATGACCAACTGGTCATTTATGCCAAAAAAGCGATTTCGCTATACCGGGTCGTCAAGGACAACCAGCGGCTGCGAAGTGCTGTGGAGCACCAATACAATTTCGGCAACATCATCGGCAAGAGCATGGCCATGAAAGACGTCTTTGAGACGATTCGCAAAGTGGCACCGGCTCAGGCCACCGTACTGATCGAAGGCGACAGCGGCACGGGAAAGGAGCTGGTTGCCAAATCCATTCATTTTAACAGCCAGCGCCGGCATCGACCGTTTATTGCTGTTAACTGCTCGGCACTGGCCGAATCCCTGCTGGAAAGCGAACTCTTCGGACACGAAAAAGGGGCCTTCACTGGAGCCGCCGGTACAAAAAAGGGGCGTTTCGAAATCGCCGACGGTGGCACACTGTTCCTGGATGAAATAGGGGAGCTGAGTCAAAGCCTTCAGGTAAAACTACTTAGGGTATTGCAGGAAAAAACCTTTGAGCGAGTTGGGGGACTGAAACCGATATCGGTGGATATCCGCGTCATCGTCGCCACCAACAAACGATTGCGGGAGGAGGTCGCTGCCGGCCGGTTCAGGGAGGATTTGTTTTATCGCCTCAATGTCGTGCACATTACTTTGCCCCGCCTGCAGGAACGACCGGAGGATATCAGACTGCTGGTTGATCACTTCATCCCAAAATACCAATCGGAAAGACGGGGGCAGCCGCCTATCACGGGCCTTGATCCGGAAGTGGAACGCCTTTTTCTGGACTACAACTGGCCGGGAAATGTGAGGGAACTGGAAAACGTTATCGAACGGGCCCTAATTTTGTGCGAAGGCGGCGACATCCGGGCCTCCGATCTACCCAGAGATTTCCGAGACCATGTCTATAACATACTCCACCTGGATGGTATCCCTGCCGACGCCAAGCTCTACGACACACTGGAGATGGTGGAAAAAAAGATGATCGAAAGGGCCTTGAAACTGTCGGAAGGGATTCAGGTGCATGCTGCCGAAATGCTGGGAATCGGAAAGAGCGGATTGAATCAGAAGCTCAAACGGCACCATATTTCATCGGACCAGAAATCAAAAATATAAAATAATATCCATCATCTCAGATGGTTATAATTGATGTCTCTTTTCGTGAACAGGCGGTTCAAAATTATGAACATCCCCATAGGGAGGGGAAAAACCAGTTATATCAGGTATCTTATGCTGCCCGCCGAAAAGGGCGGTTTAAAATTATGAACCCATGGCGCTATTTGTAGACACCGTCACCCGGCACCATCGACGTGCCATGGCGCACCGCCCCGCCTCCGACCAATTGTAACCCGTTGTAATTAATCCAATAACAGCCATCGCCGCATCCAATCGAAACACCGCGAAGCGGTTGGCATGGAACCTGCTTAAAGAATAAGCAAGCCTAATGACTTCTTCATCTGTTTCCTCCTTAATGGCTGACCGGTAACCCGCCGGCCAGCCATTTCCTTTTGAAAAGGCCCCGAAACAAAACGGCATACCGTTGCCCTCTCATCCCGCCTTTGTTTTTGCTGTGATGAGCTCGACATACTGAGAATCGGGATACTTTTCCGACAAAGACCGAAAAGCGTCATCCCTGCGCGCGGTATTGCCGGTGGCATTAAAAACCAGTCCCATCTGGAAAAATGCGGCATCGGCCATTCCGGCACCCGTTCCGTCGGCAATCTGCTGGAGCGCCGTAACGGCTTGATCGTATTGCTTAAGGGCAATATGCGCCTGGGCCACGCTCTCGAGAATCCGGTAATGAAAAAATGAGGTGGCGCCAAAGTATCCTAGGGTTTCCCGGTACAATGAAATGGCCTCGGCGAAGTTGCCTGCGGCAAGCTTGGCATCCGCATAGAACAACCGCCCCAGATGCCCAGCCGATTGACTGCCGTATCGCCCCAGCAGATCCGCCATGGCTGTTTCAATGCCGGTTAAGGCCTGGACCGGCGACTGTCCATCGGCCAGGGCTTTCTCATACTGACTGACAACATCTTGAACCCCCAGA
This sequence comes from Pseudomonadota bacterium, assembly GCA_043825735.1. GTDB lineage: Bacteria > Desulfobacterota > Desulfobacteria > Desulfobacterales > JBDRRP01 > JBDRRP01. The sequence goes on from JBDRRP010000064.1 coordinate 75,889, forward strand.
GAAGCGGCATCCTCCCAGCGCGTGTTCAGGTACCGGTAGGTCGCCAGTCCGACAATAACAGCGAAAAAGACACCCACCGTCACAGACAGAAGTTTTCGGTGCGTTCTGAAGAATGAAATCGTCTTTCCCGAAAACGTAATGAACTCATCGGGCTCCTTGAGCAATTGCTTGCGTGTAATCTTGTATTTCCCCATCATCTCTCCTCAGAAATTACTCGTTTGACATCTGCACCGAACACACCAGTGGCGGCCTGCAATTACGGACCAACCACCACCTAAGGTTTCAAACGCTTACGAATTCGGTCCCAGCCCTCTTCGGGAATTGCCGCACCCACCACCTGGCAAACTTCATAACCGCACGACGATGCCAGCGCACCACTGCTGGCGATGTCCATACCACTGACCAGGCCGAAAAGAAAACCGGCGGCCCACAGATCGCCGGCACCGGTGGTATCCACGGCGGTGCCGTCGCCCATGGGCGCGACCCGGGTCGTCGTGCCGGCATGACGGATGTAGCTGCCCCTAGCGCCCACTTTCACAACAGCGATCTCGGCCTTTTGTGAAAGAATGTCAAGGGCTTCCAATTCATCGCCGGCTCCGGTATACGCCCTGGCCTCCTCTTCGTTTGCCATCACGATGTCCGCATAGCGATCCACGACGTGCTCGAGCAGTGCGCGTGCCGCCGCCACCACAGTGAAACTGGCCAGATCGATGGAGACCAGTGCGCCGGCGGCCTTGGCGTACTTCAAGGCCGCCATAATCAGCGATTCGCTGTGCAGCAGATACCCCTCGAGATGAACGATGGCCGCACCATCAAAATGAGCTGCCATCATTTCATCCGGCCGGGCTTCCGCCGCAGCGCCGAGATATGTCAGAAAGGAGCGCTGGGCATCGGGTGTAATGATTGAAAACACCCGCCCGGTTGGAGACGTCGATCGTGCCAGCAGGGGCTCGACGTTGCTTTGCTTCAGCCCGTCCGACAATCGCCGCCCCATCGGGCCCTGGCCGCATTTACCGATAAACCGTGCCTTGCCGCCGAGTTTGGCCACCCCCACCATGGTATTGCATGCTGAACCGCCAGGAACGATGACCGGCTCGGCCAAGGTCTTGGACATGGCGTTTTCGATATCGGCCATGTCCACAAGCTGCATACCACCCTTGATGGCACCGATGGCCTCCAGAAACTGGTCGTCCTCATGGGAAAGAATATCTACCAGTGCAGAGCCAACGCCCACAATCCAGTTTCTCTCAGAAACAGTACCAATCTCAATCACCATAAACACCTACGCTTTCCTTTGTCGCTTTGATATGAGCGGGTGCTCACCACACCAACGAACGGTATATCCAGCCGCCGTCTCCGTCGGCATGTTCAATCCGTAGCCAATTGTGACGATGTTCAAGCACCTTGAAGGGAACGCCGTCGCCAACGGAAAACACCACGGGGAACTGGGTACCGGGCCCGGAGCGCACATTGCATTTGTCATCAGCGGTAATGACCGTTTCCATCGACCCGACAAGAGAGTTGTGAATATATCCGGTGTCGCCCTGGTAGTCTCGAAACCGGATCCACGGCCCTGATCTTTCGATAACAATTAGGGGATGGTATTGTTCGATCTGCCACAGGACATCATAGGCCGTTCCGGGACCGGATCTGATATTGGCTACCGGCGAAGCAACCGACAACCGCTCCGCGGCCCCGAGCGCCGGCCACACCAAAACGGTGATCAGCGCTGCCAGCAGCATGCGTATCGGTTTTCCCGACCCAATTGCATAGCGCTTTTCACCATGCCGAGAAATCGCACGGTGGCGCGCTGGGCAGGCGCCACGATCTGCCGCGCGCCTGGAAAAGGGTTTCCCGATCGCAATCAAATAAGTCATCGGATCCCCAGCAAGATACCAATCTGATACGCACAAAAGGCGGTGGCCCATGCAATACCGGTGCTGTATACCACGCTGAACGCCGTCCAGCCAAGCGATCCGGTCTCCCGGCGGATCGCGGCCACCGTCGCCAGGCAAGGGACATATAGCAACACGAATATCATCATCGAAAATGCCGATAGCGGTGTCATCCCTGACTTTTGAAGCGCCTGGCGAAGGGCATCTGATCCGGCGTCGTGATCAATAGCATGGAGCACGCCGAGGGTGCTCACCACCACCTCCTTTGCCACGAACCCCGTAATGAGAGCCACCCCGCCGCGCCAGTCGATCCCCAGCGGAGCAAAAACCGGTGCCAGCCATTGCCCCAATCGGCCGAGAAAGGAGTGCTCGACACGCCGGGCGTCGTATATGCTCTGGAGTCCGGAAATCTGTCGGGTGGCGGCATCTTCAACCGCCTGGCGCTGATACGGTGCGCGGGTGATCTGTTGGGAAGCCTCGGTTCGGATCTCGGATACGGCCCGATCAAAACGGTCCATCTCCCCGAGATCCCGAGGGAAAGTGCTCAGTGCCCAAATAACAATTGAACCGATCAGAATGATGCCGCCCATTTTTTTGAGAAACAGCTTGCTCCGATCCCACATGTGAATCAACAGGCTTTGTATCATGGGGATGCGGTATGGCGGCAACTCCATGACAAAGGGCGCTTCCACCCCTTTGAGCAGGGTCGCGCTGAACAGCCGTCCCGACACCACTGCCAGAGAGATACCTACCAGATAGACGACAAATATGACCGATCCGCCCCGGGGGCCGAAAAACGCTCCGGCAAGAATAATGTAAACGGGCAATTTGGCAGAACACGACATGAATGGCGTGATAAGAATGGTCAGCACCCGATCCTTTTCACTTTCCAGCGTCCGTGCAGCCATGATTGCCGGCACATTGCACCCGAACCCCATCAGCATGGGGATAAAGGACTTGCCATGAAGACCGATGGCGTGCATGACTTTGTCCATGAGAAAGGCGGCGCGTGCCATGTAGCCGGTGTCCTCGAAAAGCGCGATGCAGAAAAACAAAATCAGAATGTTGGGCAGGAAGATGATGACGCTGCCGACACCGGCGATAATACCGTTGAGTATCAGATCTTTGAAAAGACTGGCTGGCAGCAGGCTGCCCGCCATGGCGTTGACTCCGGCCACGAGCCCCTCCAGCCATCCCATGGGATAGTCTCCCAGGCGGAAGGTCAACTGAAACATTCCCCAGATAAAGAGAAAAAATATAGGATACCCCAGATAGCGGTGGGTCAGCACCATATCGACATTACGCGAAATATCGACCCGGTTGCCGGGAGAAATGGTGAGTACCTCACGGATGATGCCGGCGATAAAACCGTAGCGCTCATCGGTCATGATGATCTCAGGGTCATCGTCATAGCGGCTGTGCAGTCGCTCCCGGAGCCGCCGGACCGCATCGAGAATGCGTTCGCCACGGGTGTCGAACCGCTGGAGGATCCGCTCCTTGAGAATCTTGTCGTCTTCCAGCAATTTGATGGCGGTCCATCGCAGGTTGTAAGAAAGATCCCTCTCGGGGATTTGGGAAAGGATGATCCCCTGCAACTCCGAAATAGCGGTCTCGATATCCGCCGAGTATTTCACGCGGCGCCGACAGGGCATGCTCGGAATATCGGTGGCCATGGCGACCACCTGAACCATCAAATCATCGAGTCCTTCCTTACGATTGGCAACAGTGAGCACCACTGGTACATTGAGTAGATCCGACAGTTTTTCGGTATCGATACGCATCCCCCTGGAGCGCGCCACGTCAGCCATATTGAGCGCAAAAATGACGCGGCAGTCGATTTCACGCATCTGGGTAGCCAAATACAGGCTGCGCTCAAGATTCGACGCATCGATGATACTCACCACCACGTCTGGCCGCGCCTCAAGCAGAAAATCACGGGCGACGACCTCCTCTATAGAAAACGGCGTGAGGCTGTAAGTGCCCGGCAAATCGACAATATTAAGAGCAGTCCCGTTGCGGTGGATGAGCCCTTCCTTCTTTTCCACCGTAACCCCCGGCCAGTTGCCCACTTTCTGACGGGTGCCGGTCAACACATTGAAAATGGTCGTCTTGCCGGAGTTCGGGTTGCCCGCCAGGGCGATGGTGTATGTCTTGTCTGCCATGGAAGGGTTACCGGATGTTTTCTACGGAAATGTTCTCGGCCTCATCGACCCGCAGCGAAATATGAGCGCCTTTAATAACCAGTTCCAGGGGGTCTCTGAGGGGGGCGTATTTTTCGACGACCACTTCCACCCCTTTCAGAAATCCCATTTCCAAAAGGCGCCGCCGAAGGGCGCTGTGCCCCCCGACCCGCGCGATGGTGGCGCGCTGGCCTTCTTCCAGGAGGCTCATGGGCACGCAGGGCAGCGTCTCGCAAACCCGGCTCTCGTCGTGGCCGCCATCCACTTGAGGCGCCACAACGATCTTTCGGGAAAGCCCGCGCCCCAGGGCATAGCGCTTTCCGGCCACGGCCACAACAACCTGCCCCTCGCCCATATTGGTGATGATATCGAGGACGTCACCCACCCGCAGGCCCATGGCCATCAACCGCATCCGTGTACCCGTCCCGCCGGTGATCTCCATTATCGTCACACGCTCTCCAGGCCGGGTGACGATAAGGGGCAAGCGCTGCACTTGCTCCTTTCGGCAGATATCGCAAATGCCGTAGAGCTCCATCCGGTGCTGTAGCAGATGAAAGCCGTAGGCCGCTGCAATGTTTTCCTGCAGCGACTCCAGATCGTCTTCTGTAAACTCGACGATCCGGCCGCACTTGGTGCAGATCATGTGATCGTGGTGCTGCCCCAGGTGGCGGTGCTCGTAGCGGGCGTCCCCGTTTCCGAATCGATTTTCGTAGGCGAACCCGTATCGGCACATCAGCTGCATCGTATCACTGACAAACACCTCCGGAAAATTGCGGCCGGCCGTTTCAAGGGCAGCCATCACATCGGAGATGGTCACATGACCTTCTATCTGGAGAAATACATCTAGAATCGCGTAGCGATCTTCGAAGCGATCGATATTTTCCTGCAGAAACAGCTCTCGGAACTGCTGCTTTTCCTTGGAATGAATTTGTCGCATCTCACCTGTCTCTGTGAAACCGGGACGCCGGTTGATTCCCTTGCGGCGCCCCAGAAAGATAACCCACCAAAACTATTAATAATATTGAATTTAGTAGCCCACCAAATTAATGCGGCGCCGCCGAAAAGTCAACCTTCCGGCGTTTGGGCACTTTGCAGCATCTCCTGGGCGTGTCTTCGGGTCGTCGCGGTAATGGTGGCCCCCCCCAGCATCCGGGCGATTTCCTCCACCCGCTGGGCATCGTCCAGCATCTGGATCCGGGTGGCTGTCCGGCCACCGGCGGTGTGCTTGGCAATGCGAAAATGGTGGTGACCAAAAATGGCTATCTGGGGCAGGTGGGTAATGCAGATAATTTGATGACAATCGGCCAACTGCAGGAGCTTTCTGCCGACACGGGCAGCAACCCGACCGCCGATGCCGGCGTCCACCTCGTCGAACACAATGGTTTCAACCGCATCGGTCCGGGCCAAAATGGCTTTGATGCCCAGCACCACCCGGGACAGCTCACCGCCCGATGCGACGCTGGACAGCGGCTTCATCGCCTCACCGGGGTTGGCAGATATATAAAAGGTAGCCTGGTCACTGCCGGTATCGGACAGCGCACGCACGCCATCGATAAGAAATGGGGACACCCGGGCGCCAGCAGAGACATCCTCGACAACCAGTTCAACCTCAACACCCGGCATTTCCAGGCCGACGAGTTCATCGGCGACCTTGCGCGCCAGTACCGGTGCACGTTCACGGCGCCCCGCGGAAAGGCGGGCGGCCGTTTCGCAAGCACTCCGGTGCAGGGTGTCCAGGGCCGCCGCCGCCTCGGCAATGGCCTCGGAAATGTTGCGGACGGCGTCCAGTTCCGCATCGATCCGGTCGTAGTAGTGGCTCACCGCCTCGAGGCTGCCGCCGTACTTCTTTTTCAACCGGTTGAGCGTGTCGAGACGGTCCTCGACGTGCTCCAACGCACTGTCGTCCATATCCAGGCCACCGAGATACGATCTCAATTGCACCGCCGTATCCTCAAGTGACAACACCGCGCCGGTCAGGGCGTCAACGGCGGGAGCAAGAGCGCCATCGATATCTGCGGCGCGCTGCAGGGAGGCAACCACCCCGTGGATGCGCTCAACCACTGCCCCGTCGGCACTGTAGAGCTGCTCCACGCCGTCATATACCGCCTGGTATAAGAACACGGCATGCTTCAATCGGCGCCGACGCTCTTCGAGAAAATCGTCCTCACGGATGTCCGATAAGGCAGCGGCGGAAATCTCCTTCTTCTGGTACTCCAGCAGGGCCATCTGTTCCTGCTGCCGTTTTTGCTGTTCCTGCAAAGCGCCCAGCCGGTCAACGGCACTGCGGATAGCGACCACCTGCTCGGCCATGACCTGCCGCAGCCCCGTGAGCCCCCCGAACTGATCCAGAATCAGCAGGTGAGTGTCTTCCTTGAGGAGCACCTGGTGGGCATGCTGCCCTGAAATGCTGGCCAGACCAGTAGTCAAGTCGGTGAGCAGCTGAATGGTGGCCGATTGTTCGTTGATGATGATCTTGTGGCGGTCACGAATGGAAATAATCCGGCGAATACGCAGCGTACCGTCGGATGGGAGGCCATTTTTGCGAATCAGCTCATCGACGGGGCTGCCGGCCGGCACGGCAAACACGGCTTCAAGCTCCGCACTGTCGGCGCCGCTGCGAACCATCTTGGCCGTTGCCCGACTGCCGAGCAGCAGGTTGACGGCATTGACAATGATCGATTTTCCCGCCCCGGTCTCGCCGCTGAGAATGGTCAGTCCGCGGTCAAAACCGATCTGAAGATCGTCGATGATGGCAAAGTTTTTAATGGCAAGGGATGTGAGCATGGTTGATGGTGTCGCCGTGCGATCACTGAAATGTTTTTTGAGATGGGTTCTGCTAAAAAACCGCAGTGGCACGCGCGATGTCTTCCATATCCCCCATCACAATCAGGGTCATCCCGCTTCTGAGGGGCGTCATCGGATCCGGGTTGAACTCGATATCCCGTTCTTCTTCCTGGGCGCCGAGAACGAGGAGCCTGTACTGGCTTTTTAGCCCGGAGTCCTTCATTGCGACCCCCACCATGGGAGAGTTGCTGCCGACCACTATCTGGTGAATGCGCAGGTTGCCGCGTTTGCTCCGGAGCATGCTGTCGAGAAAATTGACCACCGTGGGTCGTATCATCTCCGATGCGATGCGCAGCGCCCCGATCGAATTGGGAGACACCACACTGTCAGCCCCGGCTTTTTTAAGCTTCGCCTTCAGCTTCACGTTCACCATCCGGGAGATGATCCGGAGTTTACGGTTCAGCATCCGGGCCGTCATGGTAACATAAAGGTTGTCCTTGTCGCTGGGCAGGCAGATGGCCACCCCTTTGGCTCTGGCGATGCCGGCAGAAATGAGGTGTTCGTCTTCGGTGGCATCCCCCAGGACATAGAGCAGGTCCTCGATGACTTTGCAGCAGCGATCGATATTTTCCTGGTTGCTCTCTACCAGAACCACGTGTTCTTTGTTTTTCACCAACTCCTCGATCACCGGCAGACCGGTCTCTCCGCCGCCGCAGACAATGTAATGATTTTCGAGTTTGTCGATGGCCTTCTTCATTTGCTTCATCCTCAATATGCCCGACAGTTCGCCTTCGATGAGCACCGCCGTCAGGGTGCCGATACCATAGGTGATGATGCCGATGCCGACGACAATGAGCACCATGGTGAACAGCTCGGCGGCAGGGTTTCCGGTCACCAGCAGAATTTCGCCGTAGCCCACACTGGTGATGGAGATCACCGTCATGTACAGGCAGTCCAGAATGCTGTAGGCGCCATGAAACAGAAAATAGTACCCGAAGGTGCCGAACAGCACCACCAGGACAATGGCCAGCACCACCAACAGGAGCCTTTTCTTGATCACCATGATGAGCCGTGTGGGTTGCCGATAACGCCGAATGGTTCACCGCATCGCCGGTATGCATCCCTGCACAATCGGACAACGGGCGGCCGCGCCGATTATTGAGACAGGGGGCGGCTTATGCCATCGCCGCAACGACGATCGCCCCCCAATGAAAGGGCTCTTAAATTCTCATCCGCAACAGCCGCCTTGGTTTTCCGGCGGATGGTCCCCTCGACGGCATCGCGACATCCGTGATCAGTGTTTTTTTCTTTACCGTCGATAGGCTACCTCACCGATTGTCGGCTGGCATTAGTATAACAGCCGGCAATGGCGTGTAAAGGGTTTTTAAACCCCTTCCCGGCGCGGCCTCAGGCGAAATCGCTTTACAAATATCAGGGGATGCTTTAGGAAAAAAGCCCTACGCTGCAAGATTACCGTCCCAGTGTACGGCGCCAATCCCCCTAGCGAGGTCCAAGGACGATATGCCGAAACCGATACCGCTTGTTCTGGCCACCCACAACAAGGGTAAGATCCGCGAGATCCACCGCCTGCTGAGCGGCTACCCGATAGACCTGAAAACGCTCGACGATTTCGGCCCGATCCCGCCGGTGGTTGAAGACGGCGACAGCTTTGAAGCCAACGCCTATAAAAAGGCCAGTCACGTCGCCCGCGTGATAGGCATGGCCGCGATGGCCGACGACTCAGGATTGATGGTGGCGGCACTGGACGGGGCGCCCGGTATCCATTCGGCCCGGTATGGGGGTGAGGGCGCCAGCGACGGCGACCGCTGCCAGAAACTGCTGGCGGAAATGAGCGACAAGGACAACCGGGCAGCAGCCTTCGTGTGTGCCATGTCCATCGCTGTCCCCACCGGCCCCGCATTGACGTATGAAGCCCGCTGCGAGGGGCAGCTCACCCGGGAGCCGAGAGGCGAAAACGGGTTTGGCTACGATCCGATTTTCTTATTTCCTGAGCTGGGCCGGACATTCGCCCAGCTCAGCGCCGACGAAAAAGGCCGGGTGAGCCACCGCGGCAAGGCGCTGAAAGAAATCACCGAAGAAATCGACAAGATCATCACCTGGCTGCGGATTCACATGCCGACGCCCGATCGGTTCCCCTGCGCTGGAGGCACGCCATGATGCTGGCAGGGTGCATTTTCGGCGCCATCGACCAGAAACGCCTGCGAACGGCGATGGACATTCCGGCCCATTGCGAGATACTGCTGGTGCTGGCCATAGGCAAACCGGCTGAAACCATTGTCCTTGAAACGGTGGACGACAGTGGAGACATTCGGTATTACCGTGACGACAAAGACATCCACCATGTGCCCAAGCGGGCCCTGGCGGACATTATTTTGAAAAGTTTATAAAGCGGGCAGCCGTCTGCAGGCAGCTTTCCGCGACATAACACGAGGGGGGGAGAAACAACATGCTGAAGAGAGGCGAAGGAGTTGACATCATCAAAACGCTGGGCGGCATTGAAACCATCGATGCGGCCCGGCAATCGCTTGCGGCGCTGATGGACAGCGCCAACACCGAAAAGCTGGCCGCCATCAGCCATACGGATGTTCTGCTTAAAATCGCCAATGCGGCGGCCCTGTGTCAACCCGACATGGTGTTTATCAATACCGGATCCCCGGAAGATCGCCGGTTCATCTGTGAACTGGCTCTCAAAAACGGGGAAGAATCCCCGCTTCCCATGGAGAACCATACCATCCATTATGATTTGAAGGACGAACAGGGCCGCATCATTGATCGCACCTTCTACATTGCCAACCCTGGTGAAAATATCAGCTCGCTGGCCAACAAGATGCTCCGCGATGACGCCATTGAGGACATCCGCGAAAAGATGACCGGCATCATGAGAGGGATGGTCATGATGGTGGGGTTTTACATGAGAGGCCCCGTGGGCGCCCCCGTCGCCAATCCCGCCATCGAAATCACCAGCTCTGCCTATGTTTCCCACAGCGCCGAAATTCTTTACCGCAATGCCTATGAAAGCTTTGACCGTGAAGTGAGCCGCCTAGGCTATTTTTTCACCAATATCCACAGCCAGGGCTTGAATCGCCTGGAAGATCTCCCCAATGCCCGGGTCTACATGGATCGAAGCCATTGGACCACCTACAGCTTCAACTGCACCTATGCCGGCAACACATTGCTGCTCAAAAAAGGCAATCACCGGTTCGCCGTCGACAAGGCCGTCTACCTCGGCCGCGGCGCCGAGTTGGCCGAGCACATGTTCATCACCGGCATCGAAGGCCACGGTGGACGCATCACCTGGTTTACCGGTGCGGCCCCCAGCGGCTGCGGCAAAACCACCACTGCCATGGCCGGCGATCATTTTGTCGGTGACGATCTGGCGCAAATGTGGCGCAGCGAAGACGGGAGCGTGCGTGCCATCAATCCGGAATGCGGCATTTTCGGCATCGTGGAAGACGTTAACCAGGAAGGTGACCCTAAACTGATGGAAATCCTCAGAAACCCGGTCACCGAAGTCATCTGGTCCAATGTGCTCATCGACGACAGCGGCCGCCCTCAGTGGACCGGCAACGGAGAGCCCCAGCCGACCCGCGGGGTGAACTTTCAGGGCGAATGGCACCAGGGGCAGACCGACGCCAACGGCAAACCGGTGCCCATCTCGCACCCCAATGCCCGGTGCACGGTTTCTGCGGCGGCCCTGGACAACTACTCCACACGCTGCGAAGACCCGGCCGGTGTTGAGACCCGCGTGGTCACCTATAGCGGCAGGGACTCAGACACGATGCCGCCCGTCAGGGTCGCCATCAATGCCGACCACGGCGTGGTCATCGGCGCCTGCATCGTCTCGGCGGCCACCGCCACAGAGGTCGGCGCCACCGGCGTCAAACGGGCGCCGTGGGCCAACGCACCGTTTATCCCAGGGTCCCTGGGCGAATATATGGCGGCCCAGTTCGAATTCTTCAACCACCCCGCCATTGCCGATGACCAGCGGCCGATTCTGGCCGGGCTTAATTACTTTCTGACCGATGCGGCCAGAGGCGGCACCAGCAAAACGCTGCTTGGCGAAAAACGAGACGTCAAGGTCTGGATGTCATGGCTCGAGCGGTGCGCGCACGGTGAGGTCGAAGCCATCACGACCCCCATCGGACTGCTGCCCCGATACGCCGATCTGAAGACCCTGTTTAAAGAACTCATCGACAAACCTTACTCTGAAGCACTTTACGAAAAACAGTTTTCACTTTACGTCGACAACATCCTCCGACTGATCGATCTCCAGGCGGCCGCCTACAAAAAGGAACCCGGCATCCCCGACCGATTGTTTGCGATACTGACGGAGCAACGAGACGGCCTGCTCGCCCTCAAGGCCGCCTACGGGGCGGTGGTAACGCCGGATCAGCTTCAGGCGTCTCAGCAAAAAGGATAACCGCGAGCGCCTTTCGAATCGACCAACAACCAGCTATCGCGCCATGGGCATCGGAATCCGTTTCCGAATGCCCATTGGCGTCTGAGGGCACATGCACGAAAAGCGTGCCATCATCAGGTCCATATTCACCGGCCGCATGGTCGTGGCGCTCATCATGGGCTTTGCCTCGGGGCTGCCGCTGCTGCTCACCATGGGCGTGCTCCAGGCCTGGATGCGGGAAGAAGGTCTGGATCTGGGGGCCATCGGCCTGATCAATCTGGTCCAGATTCCCTATACCTGGAAATTTCTGTGGGCCCCGATCATGGACCGTTTCACGCCGGCCATTCTCGGCCGGCGGCGGGGCTGGCTCATCATCAGTCAGATCGCCCTCACGCTGTCCATCGCCGCCATGGCCTTCGGGGACCCCGGCCGGCATCTGCCGCTGACGGTAATCTCGGCCCTGCTGGTGGCCTTTTTCAGCGCCAGCCAGGACATCGTGGTAGACGCCTACCGGCGCGAGACCCTGTCCGATGACGAACTCGGTCTGGGATCGTCCCTGTACATCTACGGTTACCGGCTCGGCATGCTCCTGGCCTCCGGCGGCGGCCTCATCATGGCCGACCACATGGCCTGGTCGAGCGTTTATCTGGTGATGGCCGCCTGCATGCTGCCGGTCATGGCGGTCACCCTGCTGGCCCCGGAACCGGAGGCCGCACCAGGGCAGCCGGTATCGCTTCGGGATGCGGTCATCGCCCCCCTGGCCGACTATTTTACCCGGCCGTCGGCGCTGGCCATCCTCGCCTTCATCTTGCTCTATAAACTGGGCGACAGCATGGCCAGCGCCATGACCATGCCCTTTTATCTGGATATCGGTTTTACCAAAACCCAGGTCGGCACCGTTGTGAAAATCTTCGGCACGGGAGCCGTCATCGGCGGCGCCATTCTGGGGGGCATCATCATGCTGCGCCTCGGCATCAACCGCAGCCTGTGGATTTTCGGAGTGTTTCAGGCCGTCAGCACCGCCGGTTTTGCCCTTCTGGCCCGCATGGGTGACAGCGTGAGTGCACTGTCGGCGGTCATCGCCTTTGAAAACATCAGCAGCGGCATGGGCACGGCCGCTTTCGTGGCATTCATGGCGAGCATCACCGACAAACGCTTTACCGCCACCCAGTACGCACTGCTGAGCAGTCTCATGGGAATCCCGCGCGTACTGGCCTCGGCGCCAACAGGATATCTGGCCGAAGCCATGGGATGGGAGGCCTTCTTCATCTTCTGTGCGCTCATCGCCCTGCCGGGGATGATGCTTCTCATGCGATTTGCCCCATGGGGCGGGGCCCCCGCCCCGCTCGCAACAGGAGAACGGTCATGAACGAGCTTACGCCGGAAAACGGCACACGTCAGATCATTGGGAATCTCCACCGTCAGCGCGATGAACTGATGCGCCTGCCGCCCGAAAAAGCCCTTGAGCGGATTATGGATGCTGAGCATCCCGCGGCCTTGGTGCATGCCCTGGCTGACCAGGATTTCCACGTCCTGGTCAACGAAATCGGCCCGGAGGACGCGCTGCCGGTGCTGGCGCTGGCCTCCGAACGTCAGTGGGAGCATCTGTTGGACGTGGAGGGATGGGCCGCAGACCGGCTGGCCCTTGCCGACACCGACCGGCGCCTCGATCTGCTCTACCGCGCCGATCCCAACCGTCTGGTGCGCTGGCTGGCCTCCGATCACACCGAGTTTCTGGAGCTCTACTTCTATCGTACCATCGAGGTTTATATCAGAGAGCACGACCAGGATCCGTCGACGCTACCGCCGGACTGCGTCACGCTGGACGATGTGTTTTACTACCGCATCATGGAACGCTCCGATCCGGACGATCCGTCCCCTCGGGACCCTGAGCTGTATCAGCGACTGGCCACAAACATCATCGAACGCTTGGCCGACCATGACCACATTTTCTACCAGAACGTCCTTCTTGAAACCGTCAGCATCATCCCGGCCGAAGTGGAAGAAGAAAGCTACCGCCTGCGCAATGTGCGGATGGCGGAAAAAGGGTTTCTCCCCTTTGACGAAGCCGTGGGCATCTATCAGGCGCCGCCCGCCGCCGGCACCGACGGAGCCGGCAACAGCACGCCGCGGCCTCAGTCCGAAGCGCAGCACCGTGGCCCCGCACCGGTACTGCCCGCGGCATTGACGGCCCCGGGCAACATTTTTTCAAAGGCACTGGCACACACAGGCTCCGATGAGCGCCGGGGCGCGCTGCAGGTTGCCTTTGCCGGACTTTGCAACCGCATCGGTGTGGCCGATCAGGCGGTGGTCAAAAGCCGCCGGGATCTGGAGGCAATCGTCTCTAAAACCACGGGCTACCTGGGCATCGCTCTCGAACTGCTCGCCGGCGAGGACCGCAGCCTCACTCCGGAAACGGCTGCAGCCATCATGGCCAGCCGCCCTCTGGTGGACCTTTTCAAGGTGGGATACGGTGCGGCGGCGGCCCTCAAGCACCAGGCGGACCGGTGGCGGGGCGCCTCCTGGTTTCAGCGCCAGCGTCTGCCCCTGAGTTTCTGGGGAACGCAGTGGATGGGCGTGCTGGGGGGGCTCTTGATCAAACGGCCGCTCTATTTCGACAACTACCGCTCCGGCGTCATCTACCGGGAATTCGCCACACTGGCGGAGGTCTCCGAGACCCGGAACGCGCTAACCGCGGCCATGGCCATGGACGCGCTCCTGGACGCCATTGCCCTGCGCCCGCCCCCCACAAAACCCCCGCTGCTGATCTATAAAAATCTACTGCTCACTGCATGGGCACGGGATCGCCACCAGCTCGACGGCCCCCTGTCGCCGGTCGGCGCAGACACCATGCGCCGGTTCTTCACCTGGCTCTGGAATGCCGAGAATCCCCCGTTCACCATCGACGACACCCGCCGGTCGGCGTTTGTGGACTGGCTGGCGGCCCGCTCCGGGATGCCGGCGGATGAGATGGGAAACCGTTACGGGCAGGTTCTGGATGCCCTTTTCAATGAAATCGAGGAAGAACTGGGCAGCGTGGCCATCAGGGATCTGGAGCCCCGCTATGTGAGCCAACTGCTTCTTGTGGCGCCGTCATCCAGTCAGAAGTAGCGCCCATTTGCGGGTCGATAGCGGCAATTCTTCTTGTGTCAGGCGAGGTCCTGAAGCGACTTACTGTAACATGGCACCATTGAGGGGGATCCGATAAACAGGACCTGTTCAGTTGACGATTATTTGCCTGGACAATCAAACACAGCTTCATCTTTGCTTGTTACCGGGCGCCCTATTGTTACAGTGTAACAACCCACACCGGTGTTCCAAACCGTCAATTGTTTTTTTGCGTGAGCCGGTCCTTCTGTGAAATTGATCTATCTATACTGATCTCCCGGCTCACGGCATCACAGCCCCGGGATGGCGGACCGACGGAAACCGCCCGGTATCCGTGTGCGGGATGAACTTGGCCGCGGAGAACCGGTTCATGAAATCCTGGTTGACGTTGAGTTCCAGATAGGTGATCCGGCTGCGGATGGTGTCCAATGCATCGGCGCTGTCACGGGACAGCAGTGCCATGACAGCGCCCTCCAGCGAGCTGTTTCCGATGCTGTGGTATTTGGACAGCGGCAGATCCGGAAGCATGCCGATGGTGATGGCCGAAACCGGGTCGATAAACGCCCCGAATGTGCCGGCAACCAAAAACGCATCCAGTTCGGCCATGTCCATGCCCACGCTTTGGTGAATGGTTTCCAGGATGGTGTACATGGCCGCTTTCGAGCGGATCAGGCTGTCCAGATCGGCCTGGCTGATGGTGAGATCGCCCGCGGTGGCCGATTCACCGGCAGGAACCACCACCAGGTGCCCCAAACCGTCTGTGTCCAAAAAGCGATCGCCGCAGCGCGCAGGCACCAGCTTTCCCCGGATGTCGAGCATGCCGGCGCCGAACAGCTGCGCGGCCAGATCGATGAGTCCCGAGCCGCAGATGCCGCGCGGCGGCATCCCGCCGATGGTGCTGAAGTGAAACGCGCCGGTTTTTGGATCGATGCGCACGCGATCGATGACCCCTTCGCCGGCCATCATCCCCATGCGGGCCGCGCCCCCTTCCAATGCGGGACCCGCGGCACCGGCGCAGGCAATCAGCCAGTGGCGGCTGCCCAGGACCACTTCGGCATTGGTGCCCACATCCACGAGGACGGCGGTCTCCTCCCGCCGGTACAGACCGCTGTAGAGAATCCCAGCCACCACGTCTCCGCCGAAATAACTGCCGATGTTGGGAAACACCAGGACCCGGGCCCCGGGTGAAAAGGGCAGCCCCAGGTCCGCGGCCGCCACCACGCCGGGACGGTTGACCACGGGGATATAGGGCTCCCGGATCATCCAATGGGGGTCCAGTCTCAAGAAAAGATGACTCATGGCGGTATTGCCGGCCACTGCCACCAGTTGGATTTCAGTGCTCCGGCGGCCCGCGCCGTCGCACAGCGCACCGGCCGCCCGGCCGATGGCCTCGATGATGATTCGGTGAAGTTCCTCGAGGCCGCCGGGGGTGTCGGTATAATGGATACGGGTGAGGATGTCCGGACCGATACGGATCTGGGGATTGTCGAACGTTATCTCGCCCAGGGCCTTGCCGGACACCAGATCCACCAGCCGCATCACCACCCGCGTGGTCCCCAGATCGATGGCCAGGCCGATCGGGGCCGGGCCACTGTCTGCCGTGGCCGCATCCACCACCACCCATCGGCCCGGCTCCTTGAAAAAAACGCACCGTAGCGGCCGCCCCCCCGAGCGCAGCAACTGGGGAAGGCGGCGCTGCACGGCCAGGTCCACTACCACCGGGGCGTCGCCGGCAATCGGCTTCAGAGCGCGCACCAGCCGTTCGGTGTCAGCGGTGTTGTCCTTCAGACTGGGCGCCGGCACGGAGACGACGGCGGCCCAGCCCCTTATGGCATCAGACTCCATGACAGGGCGTCCTGTTTTGTCGGGAAAAAAGTTCGGTATCCTCACCAGGAAGGTGTGCTTACCTCATAATCTCAGGGTTTTCTTCGTGCACTTCGTGTCCTTCGTGGTTCTCATTTCACGTTGCAGGAATAATCAATTTTAGTATTGTGCATAAGCAGATAACGGAATTGGCCGATCAGGTCACGGCCGAAACGGCCTGTGCGAGGCGCGCCATAACCGCACCGCCCGTTCCGGGAATCAGGAAATCGCTGACCGAGCGGGTCAGCGGCGTGGACTCGGGATTGATCTCGATGACGACGGCGCCGTTGTCCCGGGCGATGACCGGCATCAGCGCCGCCGGCTGCACCACCGCCGAGGTACCCACCACCAGCATCACTTCGCAGGCGGCGGCGACCGCCTGCGAACGCGCGAGGGTCTCCGGGGGAATCATTTCGCCAAAGAAGATGCAGTCGGGGCGCAAAACCCCACCGCACCCGCACCGCGGTGGCATCGCTTCGAACCGGATGTCGCGCATCGATGTTTGCGTGCTGCAATCCAGGCAGCGCAGAACGGCAAATGTACCGTGAAATTCGATGACGTCGGTGCTGCCCGCGACCTGGTGGAGTCCGTCGACATTCTGGGTGATAACGGTTTTCAAATGACCCAGGGTTTCCAGGGCGGCCAGACCCGTGTGCCCCGCGTTGGGCCGGGCCTCGTCCAGACAGGCCTTCATCGCCATGATGAGCACGCGCCAGACCTTTGCCGGATCCCGCATGAAGGCATCGATATGGGCAAATTCCATGGGGTCTATGGACTCCCACACCCCCCCCTTCCCGCGAAACGGGGGAATGCCGCTTTCCACGCTGATGCCGGCACCGGTCAACGCCACCACGCGCTTGGACCGGGCGATGTGAGCGGCGGCCCTGGCGATCAGATCATCCACATCGTCTCCTCATCGATGCCCCGCCCCGGTTGATGCTGATCACCACGAAGTTCACGAAGGCCACGAAGATTTTTAAATCCATTTTTTGAGATAGGTTCTAATAAAATGAATCCGTAAAAAAGCAATTTTCTCGCAAAGACGCCAAGTACGCCAAGAAAAACATTTTTAATATCAATCCGTTAGCTTTGCGATCTTTGCGATCTTTGCGGCTTTGCGAGAGATTCGGACTTTTTACGGGACCATCTAATAAGCAGGTTCGACTTTTTAAAAATACCTGCCGATCACAGCTCAACTGTGGTCCCTGTGCCTACGGCAAAACAGGTCATATCGACGCCGGCACTGGCGATGATCCGGCGACAGTCGTCCACCATGGCGTCCACCTGGTCGTCGGTGCGTTCCTGGTTGAGGTGAAACAGGCCGAACTGCCGCACCCCGGCATCCATGGCCAGAGCCAAGGCTTCGGTGTACACCGTGTGGCCCCACTCGATAGTGTTTTTGTATTCTTCTGCCGTGTACTCGGCGTCGTGAATGAGAAAGTCGGCGCCCTGGCAAAACGCCAGGTAATCTTCACGCGTCCTGCCATTGGGATGGGCAAACCCCAGTTCGTTGTCCGTCAAAAAAACAAAGGATTTCCCATCCTCGGTAAACTTGTAACCGCTGCCGCCATTGGGGTGGCTCAACGGGATCGGTGTTATGGAAACCGAGCCGATCTCAAAATCCAATGGGCAGGCGTCCTCGTGAACGAGTTCGGCCTTGATCTCTGAATATTTGACCGGAAAGTTGGGCGGGGACATGACTTTTTTCAGGACCGTATCCACGAACTTACTGGCAAAAGGACAGCGGTGCATCACAAATCGCGATTCAGGATAAAAGATGGGTTTGAAAAATGGAAACCCCATCACGTGGTCCCAGTGGGCATGGGTAAAGATAAAATGGTAAGAAAACCGCTCTTCGGCCAACAGGTGGTTGCCCAGCGACCGGATGCCGGTGCCGGCATCGACGATGATAATGTCGTTGCTGCGGGTCCGAATCTCCAGACAGGTCGTATCGCCGCCATAACGAATATACTGTTCCCCGGAAACCGGTATGGAGCCCCTGGACCCCCAGCATGTGATGCGCATGACCGACATCTCCTTGAAGACTCCCCTGCCGTCCGCCGCCTGCGGACGGGGGCCTCCCCGTAAGGCATACTGCCCAATTCGTTTCACTCGCTATGCAAATTCAAAAAGAGTTTTCAACATGACCGATTCTCAGCATAAAACGTAAACCAGACATCGTCCCGATGCCATTCCTCTATGATTTTCACGCCCATGGTGCTCAATACGAACCGGATATCCTTGGCTTCGCTCCGAAGCAGTCCGGACAGAATAAACGCGCGTTTGCCGGCCATAAACTGACGGTCGCCCACCAGCTGACGCATCACCGCATAGTGGATATTGGCCACTATGAGCTCGGCCGGTCCGGGGGCGACGGTGAGCGCATCGGCCACGGCCACGATCACCCGGCCCGCCATATTGTTCAACTGTACGTTGCGGTGCGCCGTCACGGCCGCCAGTCGGTTCAAATCGACAGCGAGGACCCGATGGCAGCCCAGGCGCGCACCGGCGATGGCCAGAATGCCGGTTCCCGTCCCCAAATCGATCATCCGTCCGACAGGTCCCCGGGAAAAGGCCAGCTCCAGCGCCGCAAGGCAGTCATACGTCGTGGGATGCTGACCGGTTCCGAACACCACACCGGGATCGATTGTCAGCGCCAGCGCGCCGTCACGGGGTGCCGCCTCCCAGGGCGGCACGATGCTGAACCCACCGATGTCTTGCACCGGCGGCACGCAACCCTGCCACTCGGCGTAGGTCATTTCGTAGGTATCTTGCAGCACCACGCCCGCCGGTGCTGCGGCCATCAACCGCCGGACATCGTCCCCCGCCGGACGGGAGAAAAAGAGAAAAGAAGTGTCCCCTTCCTCCCAATTGCCAAGAAACCCTGTTTCAGGCATCCGCGTGGCCGCCGGCAGCCGCCCCTGGATATAGTATATATACAGGTCGCCGGGCACCTTGGGCCCGGCGCTGGCGCGGCGGCGCGTGCCGGATTCAGTCATGCTTCGGCAGCTGATCCATGTACCACTTCATGGGATCCAGTATCTTGAACCCGATGGATTCGAGCTTCTGTTTCACCTTGCGCGTGTTCAGGGTCAGCACGTAGGGGAACACCGCGCGCATGTTATCGTCCCAGTAGCGGGCCACCAGAATGCTGCCGATGGAAACATTTTCACCGGTAATGGCATCCACGATCCTTTTCATCTGCCCGACCTTCTCCTCCACCAGCACGCACAGCAGCGTTCCGGGCTCTCCGATATTGAGGACGTTCACAAAGGCCCTGAGCAGATCGCGCACCGAAAGAATCCCCTTAAGCACATTGTGCTCGTCCACCACCGGAAACGCACCGACGCGCTCCTTTTGAATCCGCAGCAACGCATCCTGGATGGTATCCATCGGGGAAATGGTCAACGGATTGGCCGTCATGATGTCTGCCACCGTAAGTCGCGACACCTGCTGCTTGGCCGCCGCGTTGTCTTTCTCGCGAAAGAGCTCATACGGCAGTGCGCTGCGGATATCCCGGTCCGTCACGATTCCCAAAAGATGCCCCTGGGGGTCCACAATGGGCAAGTGGCGGATCCGGTGATCTGCCATCAGCTTCTGAGCTTCGAATATGCTGGCCGATTTGTCGATGGTGACGACTTTTTGGGTCATGGAATTGGTTACAAACATGTTGATTTCTCCATGGATGTTGGCCCGGCCGGCATGGCCATTACCGGGCCAGTAAGATGCTCACATGGTTTCCGGCCAGTTCTCCGAGCCGGTCCAGGTTGTAGCCCCCTTCGAGGATCGATATCAGCCGCCCGTTGCAGTGTTTCTTTGCCAAATCGACGATCTGCTCCATTACCCAGCTGTAACCGTCGGTGCTCAGATTGACCCCGGACATGTCGTCTTCCGCGTGGGCGTCGAATCCGGTCGACACCAGAATCACCTCCGGTTTGAATCCATCGATGGCTGGAATCATGTCGGTTTCCACCAATTCATGATACTCGGCATCCCCCTGCCCCGGCAGCACGGGGTAGTTTCTGGTAAATCCGAGGCCTTCGCCTTCGCCTTTTTCAAACACACGGCCGGTCCCGGGGAAGGCAAAAGACGGATGTTCATGGGAAGAGTAGTAAAAAACCGTCGGATCCCTCTCGAAGATGTGCTGGGTGCCGTTTCCGTGGTGAACGTCAAAATCGATTATCCCCACCCGGGTGACACTGCAAGCCTGCTGCAGGTAGCGGGCGCAGATGGCGATATTGTTGAAGTAGCAAAATCCCATGGCCGTATCGACCTCAGCGTGATGCCCCGGCGGGCGGACCGAACAAAAAGCATTGTCGATTTCGCCGGCCATCATCCGCCTGGCCGCTTCCAGCACTCCGCCCACGGCGAGCAGGGCGGTTTCATAGGTGTCTGTGCACATCTGGTTGTCAGGGTAGTCGAGCATTTTTTGCCCAGACAGGCAGGCCTCTTCGAACCGCCGGATGTAGTCAACGGCATGGACGGTCTCGATCCATCGCATCTCAGCGTATCTTGGTGGGATCCGGACCAGGTGCTCCAGAAGGCCGGCATCTTCCAGGCCTTTGTGAATAACGTTCAGGCGCTCGGGCATCTCAGGGTGATAAGGTCCGGTATCGTGGAGCAGATACCGGGTGTCATGCACATAACCCGTTCGATTCATCACCTCTCCCTACGGTGTGGAGTTTGGGGCGGTTGCAGTCTTGTTCACGAAGTCATGGCCGCCGAGCGCCTGCTGAAACAACCGGTCGCAATTTTCGATGCGCCGCGCGCCGGTAACGAACCTGTAAACCGCGGCATTCCGCGCCCGGGCGACACGGTCGAAAAAAACGCCGGTCAGGCCAGCAGCCTCTCAAAAATTTTGCCGGCGGCCTGGATGGCCGGGTTCTCACTGGGGATCCGCACGGTCGGCGTGCCCTTCAGATCATATTCATACACATCGGCGTCATCGGGAATAGTCCCCAGCAGTTCGAGTCCGCACTGCGCGATGATTTCCATGACGTCGGGCCCCGGCGCCGCCTTGCTCCGATTGATGATCAACCCGCTGCGCTTGACGCCGATACGCAGCTCCTGGGCCAACTGATGAATCCGGCCGGCCGCCTGGATGCCCCGCCGGGAAGTGTCGGAGACCAGCAGCAGCACATCCACGTCCTTGGTCGTCAGACGGCTGATGTGTTCCATGCCGGCCTCGTTGTCCATCACCACAAACGGGTAATTGCCGGTCATTCTCTCCAGAAAACCCGTCAGCAGGGTATTGGCGGCGCAGTAACATCCCGCGCCCTCGGGCTGTCCCATGACCAGAAGATCGTAGCCATCGGCTTCAGCGACCGCCTGTTCTAACTTCATTTCCATAAAAACGTCCTTGGTCATCCCGCCGGGCACCACCCCCCGCTTCATTTCCTCCCTGGCATTGCCAAGGGTGTCCGTCACGCTCAAGCCGAGGACTTCGTTGAGGTTTGCGTTAGCGTCGGCATCGACAGCCAGAACCGGGCCCTTTCCGTGACGGACCAGATATTGAATCAGCATGCCGGCGACGGTGGTCTTGCCGGTGCCACCTTTGCCAGCCAGTGCAACAGTAAACGCCATGAAAAATAATCCTTTGTTGTCGGGTTATAGGTCTTTTGAAAACAAAGCGCATCGGCGCATCATAATGCCAGGCAGCGTGAGGCGTCAAGCAACTTTTCCTGCATCATATCGGGCAGTTTCATAAAAGACGCCACACGCCGGTCATCGGGAAACGCCTTGCAATGGCCCAATGCATGTGATAACGGCTCATGTGCTGTTATATCGGCATCGTGCGATAGTCGCACCGCCCTCCTACCCCTTCCTCAGATCACTGGCAAGTCCGTAACAGGTCAACCGAAAAAAAAAGGGATGGCGCATGGATTTTGAACTGAACAAAGAACAAAAAGAGATTCAAAAAGCAGTCCGCGATTTCGTCAAAGGCGAATTCAAGAAAGAGCTCATCGCAGAGCTTCTGGAAACGCACGCCTACCCGGTGAAAATCTGGAAAAAGGCAGCCGATCTTGGCTTCATCGGTATCCATTTCCCGGAGAAATACTCGGGCCAGGGGCTGGGCGTCATGGAAAACATCCTCGTGGCAGAGGAATTGTGCCGGGGGGATTCATCGGTGGGTGCCTGCCTGATCCTGGCCGACTTTGCATCGGAGATCGTTCTGCATTTCGGCTCTGACGATCAGAAGGCCACCTGGCTGCCCAGGGTTGCCGAAGGCGAGGTGCTGAGTTGCGGCGCTTTTACCGAACCCGACCACGGCTCCGACATTACCCGCATGGACACGCTGGCGGTCACCGACGGCGACGACTTCATCATCAATGGCACCAAGATATTCATCACCAACGGCGGTCCCCTTGCCGGGTTTTACAGCGTGCTGTGCCAGACCGATACAGAGGCCACCCCCAGCCATCGCGGCATGAGCCTCATTCTGGTGGAAGCCGATCGCGCCGGCGTCACGGCCACCAGTGTCGGGGAAAAAATGGGTATCCGCCTCATGGACACGGCGGAAGTCAGTTTCAAGGACGTTCGGGTACCCCAGAAGAACCTCATCGGCAAAGAAGGCCGGGGCTTTTACCAGGTATTGGAATTTTTCGACGAAAGCCGCATTCTTATCGCGGCCCAGGCGCTGGGAACTGCCCAGGGGGCTTTTGACCGGGCGCTGGCCTACGTCAAGCAGCGCGAGCAGTTCGGCCGGAAGATCGCCACCTTCCAGATCACACAGCACAAGTTGGCAGATATGGCCACCAAGATCGAAATGGCCCGGCTGCTCACCTACAAGGCGGCGTGGAATTTCGACCAGGGACGTATCGATCCAAAGCTAACGTCCATGGCCAAAATGGTGGCTGCTCGCACGGCCGTCGAGGTTGCCGACGAGGCCATTCAGCTATTGGGCGGCTACGGCTATATGACCGAGTACGAAGTGGAGCGGTTCTACCGGGATGCCAAGATCTGCGAGCTCTACGAAGGCACCAAGGAAATACAGAAAAACACCATTGCCAGCAGCTTGCTGGGCAAATTGAAATAGGGGCCTGCCCTTACGCAGCACGCGTCAACGCCCAGACCCGGCCCCAGTGCCTGCGCTGCAATGACTGACTGCCGGCTGGCCGCTCCTTTCGGAACGGCTGCCGGCAGATAGATCAACCGACACAATTAAGGAGTGCAACCATGCCGACGGAATTTGGGGATCTCATAAAAAAAGCCATGCTGACCGGTATCGGACTGGCGCTGAAAGGCAAAGACGAAGTCGAAGCGTATTTCAATGATGTTGAAAAGCAGCTCAATCTTGGCGAAAAAGACGGGCGCCAGTTCTTTGAGGATTTCCGGAAGCATTGGGACGAAATGCAAGAAAAGCTGGAAGATCGCATCGAAAAGTCCGTGCGCAGCATCATGAAAAAAGCCGACGTGGTCACCATGGACGAGCTCAAGGCATTGAAAAAAGAAATTCGCGAGCTCAAGAAAGCCATCGGAAAAGACAGCGAACCGACTGCGTAGTTCCCCGCCTGAAGGGGGGCGCCGTCGCCGATGTACTGCCGCCCGGATCGCCCCCCCTGAAGCCAAACCCATAGCCGGCCGAGCCCCCATGCTGAGCATTCGAAAAATCGGTGTTATCAGCAGAACCTACCGCAACTTAAACCGCTATCGACGGATCCTGACGGTCTTGTTTAAATACGGGTTCGGCGATCTCGTTGATCTGCTCAGACTCGATCAGTACCTGGAAGTCGGGATGAATCTCATCTCCCGCAACGGTCCTGAAACCTTTCACCGGCAGACCCGGGCCGCGCGCACCCGTATGGCGCTCGAAGAGCTGGGCCCCACCTTTATCAAACTGGGGCAGCTCTTGAGCACACGGCCCGATCTTGTCTCGGTGGACTTTGTCTACGAACTGGCCAAACTCCAGGATAATGTTCCCCCCTCAGCGCCGACCCATATCCGCGAGCAGGTGCTCCACGAACTGGGCGGTCTGCCGGAAGAAATCTTCAGCGACTTCGAAGAAGCCCCCGTCGCATCGGCCTCCATCGGGCAGGTGCACCGGGCCACCACCCATGACGGCGCATCGGTAGCCGTTAAAATCCAGCGCCCCGGGGTCAAGCGCATCATCGAAGTGGATCTGGAAATCATGCTTCATCTGGCCACCCTGGCCGAGCGTCACATCGAGGAGATGGCCTTCCACCGCCCTGTCAAGATTGTCGAGGAGTTCGCCCGCAGCCTGGAACGGGAAATCGACTATTCGGTGGAAGCCGGCAGCATGGAGCGCATGGCGCTCAACTACGAGGGCGACCAGTCCGTCTACATCCCTAAAGTGTACCGAGAACTATCCACATCGCGCATCCTGACCATGGAATACATCCCCGGCATCAAGATATCGGACAGAGAAACTCTGACCGAGGCCGGTCTCGATCTAAAAACCATCACTTCCCGGGGGGCCTGGTTTTATCTCAGCCAGGTTTTTGAAAAAGGGTTTTTCCACGCCGATCCGCATCCGGGGAACATTTTCGTTTTGCCCGACAATGTCATCTGCCTGCTCGACTTCGGGATGATGGGCAAACTCGACAGCCGCACGCGGGAAGACTTTGTCGACCTGGTGGATGCCGTGGTCAACCGCCGGGCGGAGCGCACCACGCGGGTGCTCCTGAAGCTGACCGAATGGGAGCGGGAGCCGGACATGCGGGCCATGGCCCATGATGCCTCCGATTTCATGGATCGGCACCTGTTCAAGCCGCTCAAAGACATCGCAATGGGGAAAGTCCTCAACGAGCTCATGGACCTGGCCGCCCGTCACAGCCTGCGCATCCCCCCGGATCTGTTTTTGATGATGAAGGCCATGGTTACCATCGAAGGCGTGGCCACCATGCTCGACCCGTCGTTCAACATGGTGGCCGCCACCGCACCGTTCATCGAGAAGGTCAAGCTGGAGCGCTTCAAGCCGAAACGCATCGCCAGCGACATCTTCACCTTCGGCTCCGACATTGTCCGGTTCATGGACCGGTTTCCCAAGGACCTGATGGAGATCAGTCTGCTTCTCAAAAAGCACCAACTCTCCATCCGCCTGGAGCACCAGGGGCTTCAGAGCCTTTTGGATGCGCACAATCAGATCAGCAACCGCATTTCCTTTTCCATCATCATCGCGGCACTGCTCATCGGCTCGGCGCTCATCGTCATCTCCAAGACCCCACCGCTTTTCTACGGCATCTCGATCATCGGCATCATCGGCTTTCTCTTCGCTGCGGTGCTCGGCATCTGGCTGCTCATCGCCATTTTGCGCAAGGGAAGTCTCTAAATAGTGTCCATCCAGAAATGGTAGATTTTGGTTCAGAGCAAGGCTTGAGCATTTTCGAAACCGGAGGAATAGCGGAGCTATTTGTCTTGGAAACCCGGTGCTTCGCACCGTGTTCCAGACGAACAGCCCGAGGACTTGTCCGCCTTCGGCGGATTTCGAAAAGCGCGGGCCAGCCCAGCGAGCGACTGCGAGCGAATCGGAAATGCCCTAAGTCCTT
>JBDRRP010000065.1:0-4891 GCA_043825735.1 Pseudomonadota bacterium
TTCCGCCGACATTGAAAACTACCGGGAAGAATCCATTGAGGACGCCGTGGGAAACTGACGGAAGTCCTCAAGTGGCAACAAGGGGTAGGCAAAAGCTATGAGTGGATGTGCTCACTTGAAAGAAGCGGCAGTACGGTGCCGCAGCTGGAAAATGAGCCGGAACTATACGAGGACATGGTTTCGCACATCCGCGCATTCAACCGCCTCGATCGCAGCCGCCGCGCAGGCGGTTTTGCGGCCGGGGCGATCCCGGTCTCTGAAATAATTGCCTATCTCAACGAATGGGGTGTCGAGGGTGTGGACGCCCGGCTGGATGCCATCTTTTGGGTCCAGAAGATCGATGAAATCATGATGTCGCTTTGCAGCGAGGGATAAAATGGCTGATCTGATCGCCAGAGTGAAAAACGAGGGCGTAAAAGAGACCACCGATGGGCTTGACAGGCTGGCGGCATCCGGGAAAAAGGCCGGTGATGCGCTCGACGTTGTTTCTGCCAAACAGCGCGGCGCTGCGTCGGCTTTCGATACGCATCGAAAATCTGTTAATGCCTACGAAAAGGCGATTGGCAGGCTGAACGTCAAGTGGAAGGAAGCCAATCGTCAGTGGGACGATATGTGTAAGCGTTTCAACCCCGATCCGTTTGGCAATGTGTCGCAAGAAGAAACAGCGCTCAAAAACCGTTTGGACCGATACGAGGCGGCAATGAAACGCCTGAAAGCTGGCTCCAAAGCAGCTGCCAGAGAAATGTTTGCGCAGCCCGTAGGCAATGCTGCCACTCATGACGCAAGATTGATGCAGGACTTGGGATATGGTGGGGCGCTTCGGGAGACCAGAAAAGAAGCCCTTCGCGCTGGCATAGGGCTTGATAGTTTTGGCAAAAAAGTAACAAATCTCGGCAAAAATATTTCCAGCACCACCGAGAAATCGAACTTATTGCAGCGGACATGGGCGAATCTCAACAAGGGCAGCGGTGTGGATTCCCTTTTTGGGAAATTTTCCGTTGCAATGAGCGGTATCGCGGCCACCCTTTTTGTTTTCCAGCAGGTTGCGCAGTGGGTTACTGCGGCGATTGGAAAATTCACCGCGATGGAAGAATCCATGGTTCGGCTGAATCAGGTTTCTACGCGCACCTCCAGAGAGAATCAGCTTTGGATCGAAAGCATAAACAACGCCGTCAACTCCGGTTTGATGGCCTATGATGCGGCGGAAAAAAAGCTAAAGGATTACACCGATGCCGGCTATTCCGCTGTAACCGCCCAGCGGCTTTTGAACTCCGACATCGCAAAGATGCAAAAGGATCTCACCGGGACCATGAGCGGCATGCTCTCGACGCTTAGTGGCAAGTTTGACACTTTTGTCAAAAACACCGTCAGGAGCATGAAAACCACTTTCGCCGGGCTATTCACCTGGCTCGGCGACAAACTTGACGCCATAAACAATTCGCCGACATGGCAGGACGTTTCTAAAGAAAAACTCAAGAGCATCAACGAAGAACTGGCGGCAACAAGGGAACTCCTGTTCGAGTATCAAAGCAATCAGACACATCGTTTAGACCCCAAGACCGGTGCCGTCACATCGTCCGGTGATGAATTCAGGATTTCCAAGGTGATGGAACGGGCGGCCATGCTTGAAAAGCAAAAGGCGATCTTAGAAACGACCCTGCGCGGCGCTACAATCGCGGGTGAGGCCGGCAGCGGTACTGTTGGCCATACTGGCACAACCGGCGGCTTCACGATGACGGACCATGAGCGCTTTCTTGAGGCAGACCGCCTCAGTATGCGCGCATTTCAAGACGGCGCAACCAGTGTGTACGGCCAGGTTCAAACCGCTGGCCGCAACGCCCGGTATATTCGCATGGACGAGTTTGATGCGGAGCGCGCAAAAGCCCGGCGGGCATATGAGAAGGAACGGCTGAAAGCTCGGGAATACGGATTCGGCACGGAGAGTATCGACAAAAATTATCGGCACGAACAGGGGCAAATCCGTTTAAGAGAAACCGATTACCAGTTGAGCCTCCAGGGCAAAAGCATTAAAGACAACCCGGAAGTCGTCCGGCGACTGGCGCTCAAAGAGGCCAACAGCGCCGCGCTGGGCTTTGCTGCCTATGACGAGCCGCAATCAAAACTTGAAGCCGAAAAAGAGTATTATTCCGTCACCGGCAAAATGCGTGACAACCACTATCAAAAACAGGTTTGGGCGATCAAAAACGAGTCCGATGAGTTCTACCGGCTTACTGAGGACAAGATCGCCGCCGAAGAACTGTATCACAAACGCGTTGAGGAACTTGACATTTCCCGGTCTGAAGGCGCGAAGGAATGGCAGGGCGGCGCCCGCCGGGCTTTGAAAAATTATGTCGAAACCGCCTCAGACAGCGCGGCGCAAAGCAAGCGGGTATTTACGGATGCCTTTGGCGGCATGGAGGATGCGCTCGTCGAGTTCACCAGAACTGGACAGCTTTCCTTTGAGAACATGGCCAACAATATCATCAACGACCTGATCAGGATCCAGATTCAAAAAAGCATGCTCCTTATGTCCGATGGCTCCGATGGCGGTTTTGGCGGGATTCTCGGAAAGCTGATCGGCGGCGCTATCGGCGGCACCGCTGGCGCAGGTGACGGATGGGGTACGGCGGCTGGCGCAAACTCCACCTACGGGCCCAGCGTGCTTCACGGCGGCGGCGTGGTAGGCTCCACGTTCGGCCCCTACAGGCATGTGGACTCGGGGCTTTTCGATCATGCGCAAAGATTCCACCAGGGCCTTGCTGGAGACGAGTTTCCGGCGATTTTGCAACGCGGCGAATCCGTGCTGACGCCGAAACAAATGGCGGCGGCCAGCTCCCCGCAGATCCAAGTTGTTTTGGTGAATAAATCCGGCGCTGAAATGAAAAAGCCCAAGGCCGAAATGAGCCAGGGCAACATGGGCCAGTTGATCTGCACCGTGGTCCTTGAAGCAGCATCTAACAATACCGGCGGATTTAAAGACGGGCTGAGCGCTATTCTTTCGTCTTAAAATCTTACATAAAGTGAGACTTAATGGATAATTTCCCCTCAATTGCAACGCCTTCAGACATCAAAGAGCAGGCCTATAAGGCCCAGCTCCGAACCGAGTTTGAGTCCGGCACGACACAGACCCGGGCAAAGACCACTCGCGGCCGGGAAAAGTATCAAGTCGAATGGGAGCGGCTCTCCGAGGCGGATTACCAGACGCTAAAGGCGTTTTTCTACTCACACATCGGACTTTCGTTTATCTGGACCCATCCGATTGAGCTGGTCACCCATACCGTGATTTTTTCTGAGGACACCTTGGAGTCATTGTACGCCGGGCCGGGGTATCGATCTCTGAGCTTGCCCCTGGAGGAAGATTAACAATGGCGCTTTCTTTATCTGCCGCGGCGATCTTTGAAAAGAACAGGCTGCGCTCCGATGGTGCGTGGCTACTGCTTCTGACTATCGTTTTGCCGGATACCACCACTATCCGCGTCTGCCGCAACACCGATGACGTTATCTGGCCCGCCGCCGGCGGCGACACTTACGTTGCCTTTCCGTTCACAATCGATGAGATCGGCGATTCGAGCAAAAACGAGGTGCCGAGCTTCACGGTCAAAGTCTCCAATGTCACCAAGGCCCTGCAGCCCTATCTGCAGGCCGCAAACGGCGGTACCGGGGCAACGGTTACGCTGCGAGTAGTCCATTCGGCGCACCTTGATCTGACAAGCGCAGAGGTGGAGCTGACCTTTGAGGTCACCAAAGCCGCCAGTGACGAGCAATGGGTCACGTTCACACTCGGAACGCAAAACATTTACACGCGAAAATTCCCCCGCTCCCGGGTTGAGGGGAACTTTTGTCGATACAGGGCGTTTAAGGGGGCTCGCTGTGGATATTCAGGATCAGAAACCGAATGTAACCGAACGCTCACCCGCTGCCGTGAACTTGGCAATTCAACACGCTTTGGTAACGCCCCGGGCGTTGGCGGACGCGGCATTGTCATTTGATGATCTGATCGGGATTTCGTTCAAGGATCGAGGCCGCTCGATCAAGGGCACTGATTGCTGGGGCCAGGTGATGCTGGTTTTTGCGCGCTTCGGGATCAAGGTCAGCGATTTTCAGGTGAGTTGCTACGAGAGCAAGCAAATCGATGCAGTGGTGACTGATCAAAAAAGGCTCTGGAAAAAGACCTATAGCCCGCTGCCGCCGGCGCTGATTGTGATGAGGCTCGATCCTGATCTTCCCGGGTATTGCAATCACCTTGGCGTCTTTATCGGCGAGGGTTTCTTTATCCACACCATGAAGAAAATGAACTCATGTGCGGTTCGGCTCGATCACCCTTTTTTCGGTCGCAAGATTGAGGGGTTTTATAGATATGCTGGATAATTCGGGCATGAACATTCTCATGACGGAGATTTTAAACCCGTTTGAGCCTGAAAATCGGCGCACGCGCTATGAAGAATTTTGCCCAGGTAAGACCGTGGCCCGGTACATCCGCGACATGGTGCCACTGATCTCCAACGATTATGACATCATTGTCGGTGTCAACGGAAAGATTGTGGAGCCGGAAGAACGGGCGGTCATGCTTGTTCCTGCCGGGGCAAATATCACATTTGTTGTGGTTCCGGCCGGTAGCGGGGGGAAAAAGGGCGGGCAAAAGAATCCGGTCGCAATGATTGCGATGATCGTCGTCATTGCCGTCGCAACATATCTTACGGCCGGAGCAGCGGCCCCATACGGCGCAGCGGCGCTCGGAGGCGGTACGGCCACGTTTGCTTCCACGATGGCGAGCATGGCCATCTACATGGGCGTTGTTGTCGGCGGCTCCCTGCTCGTAAACGCGCTTTTCCCGATGGCTACGCCGGACGCCCTGGCAATGCAGGACCCGGGGGCGTATTCGCCGACCTAC
>JBDRRP010000066.1:0-40458 GCA_043825735.1 Pseudomonadota bacterium
ATCGATTGCGATTCATTGGATCCTATTGCCAGAAAACGTTCGAGGCCTTTTTCTATGTAGCCATGGATGTGACCATGAATACTTTGGGCCTCGTGAGAAACAGAAATATCAGCTTCTCAACGAATCCCGAAAGTTGAGTTATTACTAATGATCCCATTAAGCCAGCGGTAAGCGGATCTATCTTCGCAAATCGGTCGAGTAACACCCTGACCTCAGCTATCGTAACTGACAGTTCATCGATGGCAAACATTGTTCTCATTGGTGGGCAGTAGTGTATTTCAGCACCTATCCTATCTATCAAGTCTGGAGAGATTCTGAAGGACCAACCGTCCATTCCATGTCCCCCCAATCCATGTCCTCTGGGTGGAATAAAAATCTGCTTGGGAAGATCTGTAGATAATCCGAACCAGCTTTTAAGCTGATTCCAATTTTGAGGACGTATTTTTTCATATCTCATCTTTCCCAAAACTTCATTTGTCCCTAATTCACTAATTGCCTGTTTATTGGCAGTGAACACTACTCTTTTTGCACCGCCGGCGGATCTGGCATAGTTTAATCTCCCACTTTTCTTTAACCCATAAGAATTTAGAAGGTCACCCATGGATCGATACACTTTTCTCTGATTTGCCATGACATCCTCCTATTTATGAAAATGATATGTCTTAAAAAACCCGTTAAAATTGAATATATGTTAAGGATATCTGAACCGAGGACTATTGCCATTAGTCCTCGCTGAAGGGATAGGGGGGGGTAGGGGGCTCAGGGATAGGGGCCTCACCAAGCTAAGTAAAAGTAATTGAGGTGAAAATAACGAAAGACACCCGAAAAACGACCCAATATCGCATTTGTCGGGGCCAAAAAGAGCGATATTGGATTTTCCCGGGTGATCCTCTGAAATGAAAGCGGTGATGATAGAAAAACATCTTCAAAGTCGTGACTCCTACAACAGGAAAGAAAAGGGAATAGATCAGTTGACGGCAGTTTTGAGTTGAGAGAGATTTCTGAATCCTATAATACCCATTTCGCCATTAAAAAAGCCAATATAGCCCAGACAAACACCTATAATTAAGATAAAAATATAAGTGTTTACAACTTGTTGATTTGGTGCGACCCCAATTGCAATCCCAATTGCAATTGCACCTAGAGGCAAAAACCTCGAGGGGTAATGCCGAGTCTATCGTTGTTTGGGGCCAGCTTACCACTGCCCTGTGACAGATCCGGTCGGACCTATTGCTTACGGGAGAATTGTAAATAACCAGATAATACTATTTTGTACATGTTAAATCTTCGAGTAGAATTTTACCCTTGATATCTTGTGTGGATGGATAAGGATTGTTCTTGCACTTTGGGTATTTATAATTTGGGAATTGTAGCTCTTTGAGCCCGTAAATTGAAGGAAAAAATTGGGGTTTGAATAGAACATTGAAAACCGTGCTTCTTAAGAATGGATTGACATATAATTTCAACCCTTTAGTATTGTTTTCATAGTAATTATAACCAAAATTAAGATCTTTGGGATGGGGACATACGCCATCGGATCTCGGCCAAGGTAATCCGTAAGCTTGCCATTGATCGTTGCCATCAAGATTGCGGGCAAAGTTTATCAAGATGCTAAAGTTCCTACAATCCTGTTTGTATACTTCCTCTCCTAATAAAAAAGGTGGTTGGTTAAAGGTAAAATTTTCTATCATTCTATTAATCTCATCCGAGTCAAGCAAACCAATTTTCGCAAGCACAACTGAGTGCTTTATTGGTGAAAATCTTTGTGGATCAAGTTTTGTGTCTGATAGGTTTAGATCTCGGTCAATAAGATCTGAAACATGTTCGAAAATTAGAAGTTTTTTGTTGGACGTATTAATGCTAAATGCATCGTTAAGATCTTGGCGTTTTACCACGATATTGTTGTCAGTTACAGTAAAAATGAAGGGGACAAGATCATTATCGAGGCCGATTTTCGAAAATTCAATCGCTGCTGCCTTTAAATTAATTTTTAACTTATATTTTGCTTTTCTCCAGGCATTTGTATATTTTGTTAGAAGTGTCTGAAATCCTGGTGGTAACTTTTCAATAAGATCATTGTAAATGTCGATTGTTTCTTCGATTTTTTCAATGAACATTAGTTTAATATCGCATTTAGTATTATCAACAACAGCTGGCACCGCCAAAAAAACATTTCCATAACAGCTTTTCCATTCTTCGTACTCTTTTAAAGGATTGCCTGATCCGCTAACCATATCTATACTTGCACGATAGCTTGCTTTTATGTATTCTTCCGTGGAAATATCCATATCCGAAAGCCATCGATTCAAATTGTAAGACAATCTATCAGTCCGCGCATTTAGCTGGGTAGATTTAATTTTGCTGACTAACTTGTTTATTATCATCATACTATCAGATAGCGATTTCACTTCGGATCGTATTTTGCCCATTAACCATAGATGTTTTGCTTGGATTGTATGTTCATATTGGCGATGCGACTCGGCACTGTAAATAAACATATCACGAAGAAACAGATATGGGGGGGCTATGATC
Source organism: Pseudomonadota bacterium (assembly GCA_043825735.1). Classification (GTDB taxonomy): domain Bacteria; phylum Desulfobacterota; class Desulfobacteria; order Desulfobacterales; family JBDRRP01; genus JBDRRP01. Next base: position 2,533 of record JBDRRP010000066.1, read on the forward strand.
TGATTCTCATTTGAAACACTTTGAATGGAAAATGATAATTTTGGAGTAGCACCTTCAATATATTTTTCCAGAGTGATGTGGCGGTGTTCGACTGTTCGTTCTTTGTCCTGTAAATCAAATATGTCGCCGGCATAAAAATTGATATAAGTATGCCCAAATATGTCACCGGCGTAATGTGTCATATATCCGTAAGAGAATGCAATCTGCTCAGGCGTTTGAGCATTTTTAAGAAGGTGCCTAAGCCAATCATCAGATTGCCAATAGTTTTGAATTCCAGGGTGTATTACCATCTGGCCAACAAACGCATCAGGATAAATATCTGGACCTAAAGAGCCTGCGTAAAAGCTATCCGGGTGCGACCTAATTGCATTAGAAATATCCGCAGGTATTTCGTATTCTATACCGTTTATAGTGACTTTGCCATCATCGCTAATGTCATAAAACAATTCTTGAGCAATCCATAAATGAGTCTTTAAACACCACGAATAACCATGGTTTGGTGCTAACAGAATGATACTGCATATCAATACAAAATGATAAGTTGAATTAAAGCAAGTTTTTATACGTTCATGGATTGGCATATATTCAAGCACATCGGTTATATTGTGCAGAGCCATAGGAATATTCTCCAACAGGTTGCAGAAATACAATTCAGACACTGCGTCTACGAATAGACAATGCCGGACTTTGTTCCGGACTACTACATCAATCGTTTCTATCTTCTTCAGGAAGGCAACTTTAGAAATCGATAGGCATTTTGCCAAAAGAAACGTTCGAGATAGCTTTTGTAAGCTTCTCGATTCATGATCTTTAAAAAAATCTCTAAATATTTACGAGTATTGCCGACCATTTTGCTCATGTGCCAATCCGAACCGTAAGCCATTTTGTCCAGTAGTTCATAATGACGGCCTTCTTCATTTGCTTTTGTTCTGGCCCGCTCGATGTTAGCAACAAAGACTTCCGGATTTGTGTTTTCGAACAACGATGTAATATAACCAACTTCGCAATACACGTTTGGGTAAGTAGTGCATAACTCTGTGACGATTCTGGCAAAGTTGTCCTCTTCCAGCCATTCTTCATCAGACTCAGCCATCCATCCAGGGGACTCCAGATCGCCGTTTCTCATTCGGCCGCCTCCTGCATGTCCCAGGCACAGTCGCAAGGTACCCCATCGTTGGTTTTCAAGCACGCTTCGCCAGTATTTCGGGTGTGCGTTTGCTCCTAGCTTGTGGCGCGTCTGAAAGCCCTGCGGTGTACAGTGAGCAAAGACGGCAACATCCTTCAAAACGCAAAAATCGAAAAATGCATCTATTCTTGCCTGGATTTCAGTGATATTTCCGATTGGCTTATAGCCCATCGCCGGGTAAAATTTAAATCCAAGTAAACCTTTTGACAAAGAGTATTCAGCGATAGCGATACAATCTTCTCTCTGTGGATCAAAGGCGGAAAATCCAAACACGCACGCAGGGCTAGCTCGTTGAAGTTCCTGCATGCGCTTGATCTGTGATGGATAAAATGGGTAATAGGGGGATTTATGCCCCGCATATGCCATTTGCATGTCCATCATATAGTGCGAAATCTGCAGTTGTGGTAGATCGTGGCCGTACCCTTTAAATACCTTTGCCAGCATTTTTTCTTCTGATTTAAGCATTGTAAGGAAGAACTCGATATAATTCTCAGCTTTCCCCCAAGCATTGGGGCTCATTAATGAATTAACTACTCGTAATGCTTTTTTCACCACACTTTTGGCCCAGTCAAAAAGTCCTCCGACTAACAATGTTTTGCCCAAATTTTTAAAAGGCACGACAGGGGAATAGAACGCTGGCAAACGCCCTGTCCACCCCTCAGCGGTATAGTCTATCTCTGATAGATCCTTAATGATGCTCATCAATTCAGAAGAGCGTAGCGAGTCGAAGGCAGAATCTGCAAAAGGCCTATTTTGAAGAATGCTCACGCCCATATTCATCGCATCCAAGGATCCTGTTGCGACAAGTAGTTCGAATCTGGTTATTTCCCAAATCTGTTCCAATCGGTATTCATCCAATGCATCCTCATCTGTGAACGAATGAACCATCACTGATTCAGAATCAGGATACGAGGAGCCAGTAAGCGCCTCGAGAAGTTTTGCTATATAATTGGCCAGAATACTCTCATCCTTGTTCATTGCGTTGGCAATTATACTGGCCAGCGGAATATATCGCGCATTAAACAAATGAGTATGCAAATCGAAAATACGAGCGGGAAGATTCATAAGACCTCCTTCAATTTTTAATAAATACGCTTTAGCCAATCAATACTCATAACAGGTATCTTCATCCCGTTTGATATCTTTCCAAAAGGATTCCCCTGAGCCTTCAACTAATCGAGTCGGTCTTGAAAAAGCAATTAAATCGCTGTAATTAACTGGTAAAGGTAGGATTATGTTGCAAGTAATTATGACATTGCATCCTAAAAAATTGGAAATTTACGGAGCATGAAAGCTTAAAAATCCCAACACAAAAACAGGCAACGAGATTTGTTCCTGGTTGAGCTTTCACAGATCGCCGATACCGGACACTCACAGGTCAAACTTTCCAAGGCCGTTGCTTGGGATCGACTGGACGAGCTGTTCGGTGCTTCCTACTACCCGGATATTGGCTGACCGGCAGTTAGTACGAGATTGATTGTGGCATTGCATTACCTGAAGTACACACACAATCATTAGCGATGAAAATGTTTCTATCGGCTGGGTGAGGCACCCTCACTGGCAGCACTTTAGCGGTATAAAGTGGTTCGAACATGAGTTCCCCATCAATTCTTCCAGCATGACCCGATGGCGAAACCGCATCGGAGAAACCGGCGCCGAGCAGTTCCTCAAAGAAACCATTGAAGCCGGGATGAAATAGAAAGCGGTAACGACTTCTAACTCAAGCGGATCGTTGAAACTACGGTCCAGGAAAAAGAAATCCGGTTTCTCACGGATGCAAGGCTCTATGACCGGGTAAGGCAAAAGCTAGTCAACGCGGCCAAGAGTCTCTGGCGCTGGAAGAACCGACGAGCCGCAATTGAACCATGTATCGGGCACCTTAAAAGAGAGCACCGAATGGACCGTAACCGCTTGAAGGGAGAAGCCGGAGACGGCATCAATGCTATCATGAGAGTGGCCGGTATGAATTTCAGAAAGCTGCTGAGGTGGCTGGCAGCGCTTTTATGCCTATTTTTATACTGGCTTTTTTCTTCTCAAAGAGCATCGATCTGCATGTCGTGAGCAAATCGAGAGTTATTCAGAATCGACTAATTGAGTTCGGAAACGATGTTGCTCAACCGCAAAGGAGGCTGATCCACGATATCGAGATGCGAATAAAGTCGCCCCTCGAAGACTCAGCGTCCGCTTCCAGAACAGCCGTCGCTATAGTCCTTCTCCAAATTCTAAAGGCTCTCAATGATTTCGGCAACCCCCTTGGGGAAGCCGACGCTGGACTTCTGCGCTTTTAGCATACCAATCGGATCAAAGCCGAAATGTACAAACCTTGTCATCGACTTTGTAGGCGTCGTGAAAATAACTTTTGAGTTGCCTGACCATCTGCTTGCCGATTTCGTAGCGACCGGAAAAACCCATTTTGCATAATCGATTATAGATCCAAATAGCCGTGTAGCCACTGTCGTTTTCAATCCAGGCAATAATGTCGGCGATACAGGGATCGAATTGGCTTTGTTAGATTCAGTTGTTCGGGTGGTTGAAACGCCTGGTCCGGATTTTCGATATATTTTTGGCGGTGTTGCGGTTGATGCAGAGCGTTCTGGCGATGACCCGCTGCTTCATCCCTTATTTGATGCAGACTGATAATGTCAAAAACAGCCGCCTGTTGTTGTAAGATCCGGTCAATCTCTGTACCTAATAAAGGTTTTTAGAGAACCGAATAATCTTACTCAGCTATACCTTTGGCTCTAAAAATTCTCACAATAAGCCTGTTGCTATTCACAATTTGGCTGGCACCACGGCGGTGGCCTGCCCGTAAATGACGCTGTATTTTTGTTTACTCATCAACATAGATGCGTATATTCGATAACCGGAATATAGACCGATTACACTCAGTGAACCATTGCAAATCGATTGAGAAATCTCGGAAGGGTTCTGGAAGCCCGATGAGTGCAGTAGGTTGTTCTTCTGATTTAAAAGTACTAACGCTTAAAGGCAAATGAGTTACGGAGTCGTTGTCCGTGATTTCTTGCTTCCGTTGAGCGTCATCAAAGTAGCCTCGCAAAACTTGAGTTCTCTGCTCGACGAAAAGACTGATGGTAAGTTCAAAATTCACTCTGTCAGAGGATTTTGATAAGAAGCCGTTGTCTATCAACCAGGATTCTAAAGCAGGCCATTGTAGCCGTCTCGATTCCGCTCGCATACGATACTTTTTATCAAGAGCCACGGTGACTGGAAGCTGTTGTGGCGCGGTGCTGGTTAAGGAATCACTGACAAAGCCAAAGACAGGAGCGAAATCCGGACCATGTAAATTTTTACGGTTGCGCGTGTGGCGCAAATGGATAACAGTGGGTCGCCAAATCGGTCGTTCTACACAGAACAATAAGTAGTATGGGCTTGCTCCGATTTGTGGCGAAGTATTGGGGTCTTCATCAGGTTTGAGCAGATAAGCCTCAAAGAAGCCAGTCAGGGCGAAACCATCTCCATCCACTATTAGGCAGAAAGTGGTACTCGACTCCCCGATAGGTGCTTCCTCGCACGAGTTCACAACCAATCGCAGATCGGGTTGAGGATCGGAATCGGGAGACGCGAAAAGCAATGGTTTATTTCGGTCCCCCTGAGAAGGAACAATCAGTTGGGTTATCACGGCGATAAACGGCAGTATGCTCTTAAGTTCGGAGTACTCTTCGATTCTTGGAGCATCGCTCAAAGCTTTAAGTGCCTTCAAGAAATCCTCTGGAAACTGTTCGGATTGGCTCGCCACCTTTGGAACAGGACTGTTTTGTTTATCAACTTCCTCCACCCAGAACTCGAAAGCGTCGTTTGAGAAACTGTCCTCCTCATCACTCCAAACCTGGAATACGGCAGTTGCCAGAAAATCATCCAGAGGCGGATTACGCTCGCGCATTGGCGTGTTGGGCGCGAATACCGACACACGAGGTTTGTCCTGGGTGTATTCCGGCTCGATCGATCCACTGAGCAGCTTGCTCAAATTCATCATTCGTTTTGAGTCCTTACGATACGCGCATGACCAGTCTGATTTCTCTTTCTGATCCTGAATGTTGGTCAGCAGCTGTGAAGAGGCCACCTTAGGTTCGAATATTGGCTCACGCGATGGAAGAAAGACCTGTGGATTCAATTCATTCGCTTTCGCATGTGGAACACGCACCCGGCGGGTCTCGAGGTCGATATCGCCGAGTGAACGGGTTGACAGTTTTACAGACGAAGAAACGACATCGATCAGACTTTCAAGGGAATATGCCTGGGCATCCTGAAGGAAGAAGTGGTTGCTATATGTGGCATCGGGAAGCACTTCCACGAAGCCGTATCCGATAGTCCCTGCCAGTTCGCTCAACCCTTCGTTAAAGGCCAGGTCGGAGTCGTCTTGAATGCAGCCATCACCTTTGATAGCCAAATTGAATGCCGTCGTGGATCGACGGGTGCGCCAGTGGTGAAATTGTCCTGTGAGGGACCGTTGTGGGCTGTCGCCATCGCGGAAACGAGTGTAAAGCAAGGCTTTCGCATTTGCATACAGAGCTATATCCTTCACCAACAAGGCTTCAAGATGCTTGTTGATATTCTTAGACATTTCGTTGCCGGTATCATTAAGCATTTCAATAGTAGCGCTGATTTCATCATCGGGTTGCTCATCACTGCCAAGGCTTCTTGCAAGATGAACGGGTTTAATAACACGCCTGAGGCTTACAACCATAACCTTCAGGTCATCCTTGAATTCATGCGAGGCAAATTGTCTGAACAATTTTTTCCAGGCCTCAACGAGCTTATCGTCGGATAGGATATTGCCATCCTCACCGGGGTTCCAAGCCCCAGGCGTCAAGGAAACCATCGTCTGCAAGGCACGCAGACAGAGCTTGACCAAATTGAACGTTTGGCCGGTCAATCGCCTGTTGCGTTCAATGGGCACAAATCCGAGCGGAGTGATACTCGCCATAATGCGTCTGCTGTCGAGTCGAGCCAGGCCTTTGGGTACGATCCAGGCACCAGCAGCCTCGGCATCACCTTCAGACAGCAAAGCAAGCAGTTTTTCGCCATTGGCATCTTTTGGGGCAATAACGCCTTTGCTCTCACTCAGTTGTTTGAGATGCTCGGCGAAGAACGCTTCTGAGATGTTGGCGGGTTCCGTTTGGGGGCCACCGGGTTCTATTTTGGACGGACGCAATGCCAAGCGAACCACAGCCCAGTCTTTATCAGGATCTGGAATGGCGCCGGGACGCCTGCGCAATCGTAGCGAGAATTCCACCACGTTGCAGGACGTCGTGATGTCAGGATGGGCTCCAACCGGCAAAGTAATCTCAAGGCAGTCCAAAGCGGTCCCCCAGTCATCCAGCAAACCACGTGATAGCCCCTTTAGGTCACGATCTGGCACCCCAGGGTCATTTAATTGAATTGGCCAGCCGCAACCTTTGAATCCTTCAACCTCTTTAAGTCCGCGTACAAGTTGGGTCTTCGCGTTGTCGGTCCCTAGTGCCTTCGCATAATCAAATGCAAGAAAGCGTCCATGCAACTCTAGTTCCTGCGCATAAGCGAGTTCGCACAATGCCCGGATAGCTTGTACATGTGCCTCGCGCCAAGCGGCCTTCGACCGGTCCTCCTGCCCGATGTCACTGGGTTTGTCTTTCGCCAGCATCGGATCTAAATAAGCGCGGTCGAACTTCAACCGCAGAATACTCTCTCCGGTCAGCTCTACAGTAAAAAAAGGAGGGTGACCCACGAGGTCTTCGTTGCCATCTTGTATCTGTGTATTGCTAAACGGTGAGGTTACTTGAGTGGGCAGTTGCGGTCTGATATCCAACGGTGTTTGGTGTTCGGAATCTTGATCTGCACCGGGGTTGATGTCGATTTCAGCTCCGTAAGTGTTTTCAATTCGAAAATCCAAAAAGCGAGCCTCTTTTCCGGCAGCTGTGTATAGTGCATCGAAGTAGTGGCGGATTTGTTCTCCAGTCAATTCGTCCGGTGGCGATTGTTGGGGTTGGGAGAATCGATAGTGGAATGCATGGCTGTGGTTCGTCCCTTGAACCGCATCTGAACTCCAAAAGGGGAACAATTCGCTAAATCGATTGCATTGTTCGCGTCTATTCTCCTTGCCGCTAAATACTGCGTTGAAGGCCTCCCACCTGTGGTAAATGTTCAGGGTGTTGAAGTTTAACAGGTCTTCGCCGATCTCTTGCTCAGCAACATCGCCGGTAATTAAGGGGTAATCTACACGAATCACTCCCTCGTAGCGGCCTGCGCTGCGCGCAAATGCAAACTCCGAGTCTTTCTTGAAAGCTGCTGCAACAACCAACTCCTCCCAAGCGCGCTCGTTCTCAATCGGTGGGTCCACTAAGCGCAGTAGTTCGAATTCCACCTCGGGCAGGTCCTGGTGGTCACGCAGCTCCCAACGAGGACCGCTGGGGTCGGCCACCACGACCCCGTTCTTAGGTTTTTCAGAGGTCCCCGCCGGCTCGAGGAGGAGGGTGATAGGGTTGTTGTTGCTATCGCGCCTGGGTAGCAGAACGCTGACGCGGCGCATGGCTGTGTTTCCCTGGTCATTGGTTTTCTGCTTGAATTTAACTAGATATAGAACAACTGGAGCCGGCTCCCAGGCGAAATCGTAGCAACCGAGGAAGCGCACTTCGTCAGCACCGATTTCCTTTCCATCTTCATCTAATATCGGATTGTCGGCAAAACTACCGGGATCTTTTTCGAGCTCACGTTTGAACTGTGTTACGTCCGTCGGGGTGGGATTGAGCTGGCAGACGATCCATCCAGCCTTGGAGCGCCCACCACACCGGTAGCGGAAGAACCGTGCTTCAACGATGTCAGCAACTTCGAATCTAAGATTGCGATTCCAATCAATCGTCAACGATTCAGAGCGCTGATGCACCACAACGCGGCTGAGTTCGGATAGCCGCGCGGCGACATCTGCATCCGCGCGGCGTTCGGCCCGTCGACGAAACCAAGGCCTTTTCTTGTCTGCGTTGGTATGGGCTACCAACTCGATGTCCATTGGCGCAAAGCCGGACATTTGTTCCTCGATATAAACCCGCCGAGCGAATTCGGGACATTCATGTTTGCGAACCTTTGACAGCAAATGAGGGTCTACATCGGGCAGTGTTTTGAAATAGTCCCTCAGCCCTTGTATGGCTTCCCTTTCTCCATCCGAGTTTAATATAGAGCTGATCGGTGGAAGGCTCTCTCCGCCATCATCATAGGTCAAATGTATCACAAGATCGTTTAAAATATTGGTCTGATTCGTGGCATCGTCATAACTCAGAACCTTGAACATCAGGCCGTTTAGACTGTGCAGATTGGTGACGCGATAGCTTGAGTCAGCACTCTGATCCAAGGAATCTTCAGGAGTGCCCGTTTCCAGTACCAAGAATTCCACGTCACCTGGCTGAACGGTCTTCCCGGCACGAATACGGCGCCTTGTGCCGCCCCAGAAGGCAAGACTGAGTTGATCCGCAAGGTCGGAGATATCACGCTCTTTGTCGGCTTCCAGATTAGTAAGGGCCTCCTTGAGCGCGTCGTTGTATAGCCCTGCGAATGGAGGCGAATCGCTGTCGTCGATAGCCCACGTGGAAAGGTCGCGGTTTTCCTTTTGCTGCAAACTGTAAGGCAGAATTTCTCGGTTGTCGCGCTCGAATCCTTCGGCATTCAATATGCGCATTCCGTCTTTACGCGTATTATTGTTTTCCCCACTAACCGGACCCGTACCTATCCATTTAATACGCAAATCCACATCGGAAGGAAAATTAACTGGTACAAACTCCCGATCATGGTCAGATTCTTTCGAGATGAAGACATATGAGAAATTGCCTCCTTTCTCGCAATTTTCGATGTATGTTTTCAAATCACGGTAGCGTTGATCCACTTGGGCATTAGGAGGACCATGCAGTTCGACATGTGGCTGCACACAGAGCCAGACAGCAGCATCAGGCTTATCTGGCTCAAACCAACGGTGGGTAAACAAATCCAGTGTGAGGTATATTTTAGTTTTCATAGTGCGCCCCCGAGTTTCAGATCATAGTGGACCTGCATGGGCACGCTCACTGAAATGGATTTACAGATCTTAAACCATTTCTTGCCGATGCAGGCTCGAGCTGAGGCTCGTGCGTAAACGCGGAACCTGACGCGTATTGTACTGGCCATAATAAAGCTTTGATCATTAGGTATGCCAACCCTGGATAGATGAGGCAATAGTGCCGGATCGCGAACTGAAATAAAGGTGATACTGGCCTCGGCACCGACCACGATTTCAACGCGCAAAGAGATTATCCACCACCGCAATTCGCCACCGCCTCGTAATACAACGCCGATGGCCCCGCTGAGCCGCAGTGCCAGCATATTACTACCTTCAAGGACCACGATGCCCTCGATGATGGTGTACAATCCAATGGTTACCCAGACTGTGAAAACACCGCCTCCAAACGATGCTCCCAGACCGCCTTGCAAGCCATAGCCACCGCCTACGGCAAGTATGGACCTGGCACCAGGACCGGATCCCAACCTAATCGGAAATGAGATATTTCCTTTCCGGATGTAAAAACCACCCGTGGCCTGAAATGGTGTAACGATGGCACCAAAGGTACGGTCCCACATACGAAAACCGTTGCGTATCCACGGGAATCCGCAATCCAGCAGGAAGCTACTATCAAAAGAAATACTCAGCGATATGACTCCACCCATGAAAGTGAAAGCGGGCAATACCACCTTGGGCGCTCGGATTGAGATGACCACGCGATCCTGGCTGGCCATAGGACCTTTTTCGTAAAGTACCGACAGGGCAAAATCGAAGCCGAACCATTCCTTGAAGATGCCGTTTCCCAACGCGAGCCCGTAATATTTACGGTCCTGGAAGAGAAGACGTCCGTCCAGAAGGTTGTCATCACTGCCACCTATGCCGAATCCGGCGGCGAACACCCACTCCCCAATGATCGGATCTAAGCTAGTCGGAATGACCTTCTCATAGGGAGCCTCATTAGGATTGTTCTTGTCGTAAAGCAGCTCAGCGATTTTTTCGTCTTCTCCAGGTCCAAGGACTTCAACCGACATAATATCTTCTGCCAGCTGAGGGCTTAAGGTCACTCCGCGCCCGATCATTATCCAACGAATTGACAGGAATCCACTCACCCTTGTGGGTAGATAGACATAGAAAGCAAGTTTTCCACCCTGCGTAAGGATCACGGCAAAACTGAGGTGTTTCACGACTTCCTTGTCGAGGACCAGCAAGCGTACATCTACCCCTTCAATCGCTGTGTAGCGAATCGTTTCACCCGGAAGTACCAGAGTTCTTGAGACCAACCCAAGCTTTTTGACAGATACCGTAAGAAAGCGCATTAGATCTAGTTCAAATCGGTTGAACTCAACAGCACTGAGTCCAATTTGCACCCGACTCCAGAAGTCACCTGAGACACCTTGAAATCCAATTTGAAAATCCAGAAGAAAGCGATTGCTGTTTTTACTGGCCAGTTCAGGCAGAAGGCCAAAGTCCAGTCGCAAGTCGATGAATAAGGTCGGCAGTGTTATATCAATTGGTTTCGCTGTCGGCAGCTTCATCGGACTCTCCCAATCGATACCATTGCCATCGAACGACATCGCGATCGATTTGAGTTTCAGGCTGATTCCGGCTATGCGAAAAGGGTTTAAATCGAGATTAAATTTTAAGGAAGGATAGCTGAACTCGAGTAAATCGCCCTCCAGTTTTAATCGTTTTGGAATCTTCAACCCAAAACTCTTGAATTCAAGCACCTTGTTTGTATCGAGCTCGAATCCGTCAAAATCCAATCCGGGAATTTTGAACTCTCTAAGCCGGATATCACCATCAAGGCTCAGTTGCAGATCTTCACCGGATTTGATTATCTCCACGGACTTTAAGTCAACGCGTTCGAGAGGTCCTTCTGTTACCGGAGTGTCAGTAAATGGAAAAAGCTTGTAGGGACCGGCAAATTGAGCGAGGAAACGGATTTCGTCGGTCAGCTCATCATAGCGCCCGATGATATCTATGGCCTTTTCTCGTGGGTCACCGGTAACCTTTTGAAAACGTATTCCGAAGATACTGTCTACCCACAGTTTGGTTTGTACCCGTAGATTTTCTAGTTGGTTATCTGCCCATGAAACATCTATCTCTCTGATTTGGAAGCGCGTTTCATGTGTCTCGGAATCGTCTGAGTAATCCAGCGGATCTATCGGAACACTACCATTTTTCCACAACACGCGTGCAAAATGTGATTGCAGTACTGGTCCATTGTTGCGGGCTTGTTTGGGGGAAACAGCAAGATAGGCCAACTCCAAATTGACCTTTTTAACATTACTAATTAAATCACCGGCCAAACCAGAAGTATTACCCTGGGTTCCTACGATTGGCACCCGAAATATTATCAACCCGGCCCATGTCTTATCTGTAAGCTCTCTGTTCAGTAGATCTCCAAACAATTCACGTTGTTCTCCACTACCACCGGGTACTACATATGCTTTCCGCAGACCATGCCTGTCGAATATTGATTCAAGCGTTTCATCGCGGGAGAGTTTAACGATGGCAACGGGCAGGTTGGCATCGCCGTTGACCTGTTGATCAGGGCGGTTTGGCAGGTCACCGGTAAGCATGAAATTGTTGCTGGGATCTACTTTAAAATCTTGAAAATCCTTTGTGTTAAAAATGTTGTCAATCAGGTGATCAGGACGAATGATAACGTAGTCCAGTTCTTCCGTCTTGATGTTCAGTTTAAGATTAAAGTGGCCATATCCGTAAACCGTGTCGTAGGGTTCGAAGCGCGGTGTGGATAAACTATCACCCTCTTCAGCGTCTACCCCTGTTGTTGGGAAATAGCGTGATTCGGAAACAACGCCAGCGTCTTTCGCGGACTGGAATAGGTACTTGAAACGCTGTACGATCTCCTGGTCCAGCAGGGTGGGCAATTCACCTACACCGGTGTCGTGTTTGGCGTCCTTGTTATGAATGTGCTTGATCTTGGAAAGTGTGCTTGCCTCCGTGTCCCCCACCGCCTTATCCCACTTCGCTTGCTTGGCTTCCGTTACATGTCGGCGGTCGATCAAAGGCAAAACTAACTTTGGACCATGCATGACCAGGTTTGCGGCCTGCGTGCTATCGACACCTGTAAATGTCTCACCGGGACAGGCTGTGACGATTTCAAGGTCAGTATCAGATTCAGCTGTGAACTCAATTATTGGCAGGACGGTGTCAACCATGAGATCCGCCGATACATTGGCTGGCGGTATGGGCTTGATACCGATCTCCGCGGTGGCGAATACACCGCCAACCCGGGATTTAAACCGGGTTCGGCCTATCACGCCATGCAGACCATTTTTATCCAGCCTGTCCTGCTTGCAAGGTCGAATGTCGTTCAACTGAATATTGGGGGCCAAGCAGAGACTGCCTGGGCGCTGTTGATCTCCTCGGCGCATCGCCAGAGGCAGTTCAGAATTGGACCGCCACTTCATCACAGCGTTGAGAGCGTCGGCGAATGCGAAAGTGTTTAGCACCAGTTCCTCTCCAGGTCTTGGTTGCAGCCGAAGTTCCGCCAACTTTGGGATAGCGCCCGTACCTTTGCGCATTTCTACAAACAATTCACAAAACTGCGCAGTTAGAGGAACCTGGATGGGATTGAATATAGAGACTGCGCCTGAGGCCCTGTTGTCCGCATTAAGGATAAAAACACTCGAGGGATCCGCAGGAGAAAATACACAATTATATCTGGCATTCGCCTCATGTAGCAAGATAGGTCTGCCATGCTTTGAAAATCCACGCCAGCTAAACAAATCTGACTGAGTATTGGGCTCATTGACGGCTATTGCAGCGACGCGCACGTTGGCGGAAAAGGCGGCCCGAGTGGGTATCAAATGCCCTGCGGATAGGTCCAGTTCAAAGCCACCGCTGCTACCACGAACATCGAGCGGGATGAGATTTGGCCTTGGTGCCGAGAATAACGGTATGGATGTGAAGCTCGCCACCAGCTTTCCATCACGATTGAAAAAGGCCTTTTCTGGTGGATCACCGACAAGACGCAGAGCTCCCAACGAAATACACCATGGGCTCCCTGGGTCGCTGCCGTTAAAGATCCGGAAGTTGAACCCGGCATTATCAGAGATGGGATCATCAGCGGGTATTAAAAGATCTGGCGCTCCCGACGCGGGTGTTAACAGTACATCCGTGATAATGATTTCAATCTGGGTATTTGAGATTCCGGCAATCAATTCCAGATCGGCATACCATTTGTCACCAACGAATCCAACTTGACCGACCAGTTTCTTAATATTCAGATGTGGCGCGCCTACCGGCAGGTCCATTTCTCCGCCGGGTTGTCCAGGTATGTTCTGATGAATCGGGAAAAACAGGCCGAATAGGCGTAGTCGCATAATAACCTCCCCTACCGCGGAGTATTTCAGTTATTATCATTGATTGCTTGCCAAATTACGATGTCCTCTGCCGCAACCAATGTATTTTCTTTGTCTAATTTCGGAAGCACTAATGGGTGCTTATTAGTCCATACAATTTCATACCCGTCGCAAAATCGAATTTCAAACCGAGATCCGTCAGATTGTCGTGCATAGGTTATATCGGGGTTGTCTTCATGCTTATAAGGAAAATAACGGTCGCGCCGTGATAGACCCATAACCGTGATACCGAGGTCCCGTTCAATATCGGCCACGCTATAGTAAAAAGGGATATAGCGATAACCAGCCTGGCCGACCAAGCGTATCGGTACTTTTAATTCCAAAACGGCTCTTGGGGCCACCACCGTATCTTTCAAGCGAAGCAGTTCTTCAATAAGGAGGTTCCCCTTTATATCTTTCTCATTTCCTTCATTTTTGATGGTAAGCTTACTGCCTTCTTTTACGATAAGGCTTTGCAAACCGATGGTTGGGCTGCCCAGCCAAACGTTTGGATAAGGAGGATCGCTGCATTCGCTGTACGACATCGGAGGCCGGGTAAAAAAGGGATCATTCCCAAAATTGAAGAACGTGGCTTGCTTATAGCTGTTCACACAGCGTTGATTCGTATCTCCATCAATTTTCGGAACTGGCACTTCAAATTCAAGAAAAATAGTGGAGTTACAGTCCTTTGCCTCGAAATCAATGGCCTGCCCCTCGGTGGCTAAATAACGATACCACGAGGGTGTGCCACGCATTAACGCAGAATTTTTATCGGAAGGATCAGGTGTAGAAAACTCTAGCTTCATCGAATTGATTGCTTTGCCAATAACTTTTTCCGCATAAGCTTGGAAAAAATCCTCCGGATTATCCGAAAAGTTTGCACGCATATTTTGGCCGATTTCTCTCATGCATACAACCGCGTCAAAAGGATTTCCGGTCTCATCGAATGGCATTTTTGCTGCAGAAACCATGGATGTTAGAAGTAGAAAATCTTTGCGCGCGTATTGTTGTGGCGACGGAATTTTCCATCTGAATGCAGCAGGCAATGCTGAGATGGAGTTCTCGTACTGTGTCTTCAGCGCTATGCTGGTAGTGACCAGAAGCATACCCGGGCCGGGTTTTACTTGAGGCTTGAATTTGCCTAAGTTGCTTTTGGATAGGTAATCCAGACCGCGGCTTAGAGTTATGGGCGATTTAAGAGGCGTTCCGCAACCGGTTAAGAAAACAGCCAATGTAAGAAGCAAACCGATAGTTTTCATTTTTTCGATCTCCAGTTTCAAATTCATTGTGATGAGGCAATCACTAAATCGGTATTTGCCAGTTACGGATACTCGGTAGGCTTATTAGAGAATCCTATCCAAGACGCCAAAACCATATCGTATCTGATCCTGGATATTGCGCATTTATGCCTTTTGTCTCATCCCACAGATAAATTTATGAAGGCGATACGAACGTTTGAGTCATGCGGATCGAAAGCACTGTGGATCCAGAAGGAAAACTCAGTATTTGCACCTGCCTCGCTTTCCCAGCGAGAGGCAGTCTTGTACACTCGTTTCTGTAATTCGATCGAATCCTCGATGAAAGCAATGGTTATTCTCGTTAGCTGACCCCACCATTGTTCGTTTAGCAGTGCCGCACGGCGGCCGCCTTTCCCCGTTGTTTAGGCAGGGATTTAGGGCACAGGCAAGGGAGAACGTTCATGAATTTTTGTTCTTGCGTCTCCAATCTTTCCACCTATCGGTTAGGCGTCCCAATTATACTGCTATTGATGCGTAGGTGACCTTGTCCCGGTCATCCTTTGAGAAAGAGTAATTTATAGTTGTTCCCATTTTGCCATTAGGTCGAATGAGTTCATTCTCACTACCCCAGTAAGCTGTAGGATATTTATCGAAGGCAAGCGGTCCTTTTACAACAACGACAACATGGCCGTGGGCAGAACCAAGTTCAGCTGATGTCATGCCGGCTACCACGAATTTACCATTTACGGCCGCGAAGGCCGCCGCCTGCCCATCATGTTTGTGTTGGGTCCAATTGGCACCCCTAATTTGATTTACGATATCATCTGCGTTTCCGCTTAATAATACATTAAACGTATTGCCCACAGCACTCACAAACTTGTTACAGTAGTTGGCGTTTTCCTCTATCTCGCGTAACTCCTTACAAGCTTGAATGATCTGGTCGGCCTTGTTCTTTGCTTTTACATCAAGTGGTTGCGGGAATTGAGCCGCCGTCGGCGCATGAACTTGTGCAGATCCTGTATTTATAGTTACGAGAGGAGCCATTTGGGGGGAGGCTCCGACTGGAAAGTTGCAGTGGCAAACGGGTTCAGCAATCATTGGGCGAATTGAAGGGGCTACTTCACCTGGAACATACCAAGGGCCTTCGGGTTTTTTCCGGCGGCCGTCTAAAAACCAATCGTTGTTAAAATTTTCAGAGCGGGTTACATGTATAAGCAGTGTTGTAAAATAGCCGAAAAAACCTATGAAAAGACCGATCCCATAGGCGCCAAACAACGTCTTGTCATTACCGAAAAGCTGAAGGACGCTTGCTCCACCCACAACACCAATAACTGTGGTGATGTCGGAGAACTGAACCTCGCCTTTCCGGTAACGATTCACATAATACACATACCAGCCGATAATCGCCCCAAATGCGCCTGCACCGACAAGGTGTAAATGTGCCATATTATTTATCCTTTTTTCTTGAAAAAAAGCATGTGTAAAAATTCACGATACGAAGGGAGAATGGCGGCCGTAAACGAATTTATAAAAATATTATGTTGAGCGAATATTGATCCATAAGCATCTTAATCTGAAAGCGCTTTTTGCTCAGCAACAGAGATATGAAACGCTTGATGTATAAGGGCGCCTATAATCGCTCCGAATATCGTAGCCACACTGGACAATAGCATCGAAAGAATGGCATATAACATTGGTAATGCAGCAACCGCAAACAACACTGCGAGACGTTTTACTAATTTACGTTCGCGATTGCCTATCATCATTCCGAGCCATCCTGTCATGGTCCCGGCCGCTATTCCCCCGATAAAATCTATCATTAACTTCGACCTCCGTAGACGTTTTAAATGTAATTCCAGAATATAAAAATATTGTTATTAATGGTAATGTTATTGCCACGATATAATTCTTAGAATATTCAATATAATCAAAATTCAGTTCACCTGCTGACATTTTACTATCGGTTTCTATGGAGCTATATTTCAGTAGAACAACGAGATTAAAGAACCCAATGCAGGACTTATTATCCAAATGAATCTGATCATTATGGGCGATTAGTTGTTGCTTGGTAGCAATATTGTATAAAATGGGAGGCGTTGCTGGGTAGCCTATGTTCGGCGAGAGTAGGAGAGGGGCTACCCTGATAGTCAACGCCGAAAAGGATATTAGAGCGTTCATAAAAGAATGTCGAAAAAAAGTCAATAAAAAACTCAAAACAGTTTGAATGGGCAAAAATATTGCCTATCGGGTTGTAAACACTTCAGGATTTAAGGTTGATGGTCATGTAAAAAAATAGCATTTTCTCTTTTTTTGTCATCCCGGCGAAGGCCGGGATCCCGTGAGTACAAATACTTCTGGGCACCGCTCTTGGCAGGGGACGGCTTTCCGGACTTTTTACGGCTTCATCAAGTTTACTTACAAAAAATTCCAGATCTCTGCCCGAATTACTGGCAGTATGCTGGAACACCGAGACCGATTTTCCGGATTTCACGCGCTGAATCTACGGTGATCCCCAGGGGAGGGTTATTTCCCGGGAAATTATCGTGGAATTCTTTTACTTTGGTCACAAACACCGCGGCAGTGGAATCATAATAGCCAAAGGCTTTTTTGGCGTTGGTGCAGTAGTAGTCGTGCATGCCCGGGTGGGAGACCAGGCGCTCATCCTTTCCGATGGCCAATATTTTTTGGACCACCGGTTTCGTTTGGTTCAGCGCATCGCTTATTTTACCCATGGTCTCGATTTCTTTGGGTGTCTCGGCATTGTCGGTAAAATTTACACTGGCCAGCACGCCGGATAACCCGTTTCCGTTGGCATTGGCCTCCAGGCCGGCGAAGGGAATCACGAGACGCAGAAACAGGCAGTCGCGATCAGGCGCGTTATCGCCCAATTGGCTGCACAATTCACTGCCCGCATCGGACACTTCGAACAGTTCGTTGACGACTTCGGGGTTGCCGCTTCGCCAGTAAGCTGTCGCTGCGATGCGATAATAGGCGATGGCGTCGGGTTTTTTGCCTTGAATGGTTCTCAATGCGTCCGCTTCATCTTTGGCGTGGGCCGCCAGGCCGCTGAGGTACATCGCAGCGCCGGCCTGATCATTGGGGCGCACTTCAACCAGAAGGCGGGTCAACTCGTTGTCGGTGCGGATGAGATCCGATGCGCGTCGCACATCGTCTACCGTCGCGCAGCCAGTAGACAGCACCAGGAAAAAGGCAATCGCGAATCGGGCCGTGCGCTTTTTCATGATCATACCTCCTATGCTGACAGGGCCTCGTCAATTTCCTGATCGGTGGGTAGTGTGCCGGTTGCAAGGACGCTCCCGATGAAGACAGCCAAGAGGTTTAACAACCCCTCACTGCCATATTTATCCGGGTTTTTGGACGCGTCCGACAAAAGTTTCTGCAGAAACTGGTCAACGACTTGTGGATCCTTGGCCACTGCAGTCACGTTGCCCGAGAGCGCCTCGATCACTATCGCGATGGCCGTTTCCAGTGTCTCGCCAAAGAGCAGTTGCGGTTTTGATCGACCGCCGGCGGTCCAGGCCTTGCCGGCCACGGTCAGCACCGACGTGATGACCGTCACCGCCAACGCATCTTCCAGTTCGCCGGTGGACAGCCCGAACAACCGGCCGGGATTGGAAGCCGCTTTCTGTGCGGCAATGCCTGCTATTTTTATCCATTCGTCGGCCGATAGCAGCAGATTGTCATCGGCGGCCATGGCCTCCGCCATACCGGCGACGATCACTTGCACCTCCGAGCGCTGGAGGCCCAACATGCCGGGCGTTTTGGCCGCTTGCTCCAGAACCACCCGCCCGAGTTCGAGCAGTTGCGCATCGCTGAAGGCTTTTAAGGCGCCTTTGGGCAGGCCGCCATCGTCCAGGTCGCTTAAGGCCTTTGACAGCCCCGTCGTGAACTGTGCCAATGCGGTCACAGCGACTTTTTCCCACGGTTCGTTCGGATTTAGCCGGAGGAGTGCGGGAGCACTGCGCCCTACCGTTTCAACGGCCATGGCTGCCAGCGAAGCCCCGATGGGGCCTTTAAAACGCGGGTTCGCGCGCAATATCGCGGCCGTGCCGCTGATCAGTTCTTTAAACAGTGCGCTTTTAGCGGTATCGTCATCCCCAATGAACAGGCCGGGTCTATCCACCGCCACGCCGAGTCCAGCCTGATAGAGGCGCACGATGCCCTGCTCGCTGAAGACGTCAACGATAGATCCGCCATGCGCCGTCGAAGTGATCTCTTCAAACAAAGCGGATGTTACCGAGCCAAGCGCCTTGTCGTTAGCGAAGTCTTTACCCAGATAGGTCTCGGTGTTCTCGGCGAGCAACCTGAAGGCCGCTTCAGCCGAGGGACCCGCCAAGGCATCGACAAGATCGCGATAGTGGATCTGCTCAGCAATGCCGTTCGGGAGCGCATCGACGATGGGTTTGGCAACCCCCGTAAAAAGGTTGGCGATATCCTCGTCTTTAAAAACGGTCGCGGCGTTGCTTGAAAGGGTCCCCAGTCCGGCCCTGAGAAAAATACCCAACACACGGTCGGCGAAGTCCGCCTTGGGTCCAAACGTGACGACATCATCCGGAATGAGCGCCGACATGTTTTTTGCAAAGGCAACAATGAGCTTTTCGCCGCGGCTGCCAACGCCGAGAATGGACGGGTCCGAGGAGACATATTCCAGCCCGATGTCGGTCAGCGTCAGAGCCATCCGGATAATCGCACTGGGCGGCTTGCGCTCTTCGCGCCATTGCTCGATCATGCGGCCGCCCGATAACATCTCCGCCTCGCGTATAGCGGCATCATCACTTTTGCCGTCGCTGAGCAGTTGAAGCTTTGCTTTGTGCTTCAGCATGACGGCATAAGCCGCATCGATCAGTTCCGCCTTCGTTGTGGTGAGCTCCCGGTGTGTGCTGTCCCACATGGCGGCAAATTCAGGATCACTTGCGGCCAGTTGCTGGTTTTCCATGAGGAACTGATGCAACTGAACCGACCGTGATCCGGGGGGCAGTTCCAGGTTCGGAAGGAACACCTTGCGATCGCGTGCATGCTCTCCGTAAAGGTCCGCTCCCGCCTGCGCGGCGCGAAGGCTAGCTTGAATCCCAAAAACAATTAATGCAGGGTTCATAATATCTCCTGTCTTGGATGCTATAGGCGCAGAGCTTTTGGCCCTAAAAATGCGTCCGGTTCAGCACATGTGCCGTCTAGTATGCGATTGGTGCGAATAACGCTTTTGAAGGCACTTTTAGGATCTTCCGCGGCCCCTATCCCGCCACCCCTTGGTGATTCGCCCTCCTTTTCGGGATCATCTGTCGACGAGGGTTGCCGAACCAGCGCGCCGGCGACCTGGTTGATCGGAGTCAGCCGTTTGACGACGTCGTACCAGAACGGTCCTCCGAGGCCGATCAGCAAACCGGTAAGGATGGTGGTGATCACCCACACGAACCAGTCTGGCGCGTCCATTGTTTTTTCAGTTGTTTTTTCGGCATTTTTCTTTGATTTATCTATCGTGGATACATTTCCATTGTACCATGTAAACGGCCAGCCGATTGGCAGGCCCATTTCTATCGTATCCGCCACCGAAGTCTTGAGTCTGTCGACGCTTTCCTTCAAACTTTTCATGTCGGCATCAACATCTGTCGTATCCGCGTCATTTTTATCGATGGTCGCTGCCAGCGACTTGGCCTGAATCTGGTAAGAAGTCATTGCTTGTTCGGCCTGAAGGGCTACCTTTCGAGCCAGGGTCTCGTTTTGTAGAAACGCCTTGAATATGATCACGCCGTTGATGTTCAGACACAAAGCGACAAGGACCGAGACGAGGACCGTACCGATCTGAGAATATTTGCGAAACCACACACTGGCCTGGCGACCGTATTCTTCGTAGCGTACTGCGATTTCTTCGATCAAGGCATCGACTTCAGTGTCGACCCTCTGGGATATGCCTTTTCCGATCTCGGTGTCGGCGAGCCTGCGAATGAATTCGAGGGTGGTCACATTGGAGTCACTGCCCTTTAACGTGATCTTATCGATAAATTCAGGCATATCCTCACTTGCAGCTTTCTCCCGCTTGAGCATGACCTGAATGCGTTGCTTCACCTCGCCCGTATAAAAGGCCTGGAGCATTTTCTTGAGTCCGATGCGGCGCATACCCAGCACCTTATGTATTATTTCAACGACCATTGTCGCGAGGGTCGCAAACATGAGCATGCTGACTGCAATGGCAAGGGCTATCTGCAACACATTCATTTTCGCCTCCCGATTTTTTGATATGATTCAAAGCGGGGAAACATTGTTGATTAAAGTATAAAACGAAATCATATCAATCCTGAAATCCGGATTAGAACCGGCTTAGAATGGAAACAGTTTCGTTTATGCCGAGTGACTGTTGCTTGGGCAGCAGCATCTCTGAAACCGGCAGAGCAAATAGGCAGCGTGGATTTGAAGGGAGAAGGATAGGGCTACCTCGAGTGTCACCGGCGACCATATCTATTTGAGCGGTCATAAAAAATCTGAAATTAAAAGTCAATAAAATTGTTATAAAAGGTATCGCCGGCAAAGTGTGGAGCAATTAGTGCAAGGATAATTCGGAAGGACGTTTGTTATCGGTGGTTTTTCACCTTCACCCCGGCCCTCTCCCATCAAGGGTGAGGGAGCAAGAGGCTTCCCATGGATGGAGACGAGTTGGTGCGATTGACGACCACGCGTAATTGGCATATTCGGGACCTGTTTCCTAAGGCGGTGATTTGTTGCGGGTCCAACTGTTACAGGCGGTTTTGGAGCCATTCCTTGGACATGAATCTTTCGGTCATCATTCCCACATTGAATGAGGAGGCCTGGCTGCCGCGGTTGCTGGCTGATCTCCAGCGCCAGCAGGAAGTGACTCTGGAGGTGATCGTCGCCGACGGCGGGTCCACGGATCGCACCCTCGATGCGTGCCGGCCCTATGAGCCAATCATTGTCAGTGCGCCCCGGGGTCGCGCGCGGCAGCTCAACGCCGGGTTTAAGGCATCGACCGGCGAGAACCTGCTGTTTTTGCATGCCGACTCGAGAATCGAAGATCCGTACCTGTTGAGAAATGCCCTCCGGCGCTGGGAATCGGTCATTTCAACGGCAGGCTCCGATGCCGTGGCCGGGCACTTTCCCCTGAAGTTCGTGCGGTCCGGTACCGGCAACGCCATGTCGTTTCGGTATATGGAAGGCAAGACCCATTTCAACCGGGTCAATACCACCAACGGCGATCAGGGGTTTTTGCTGAAGCGATCATTTTTCGAGAAACTGGGCGGATTCGATGAGGGGCAGGAATTTCTGGAAGACCAGAAACTGGCTGAGAAAATTCGAAGGCACGGCATTTGGATCACCCTGCCCGGGCGGCTGCTGACTTCCGGGCGGCGGTTCGAAGCTGAAGGGGTCCACCGGCGTTATACGTTCATGAGCATGATCATGGCGCTGCATACCACCGGGCGCATGGAATTTTTCGACAGGGCCAAAAAGATCTATGCCAGTCAGGGCGAGACGGGGCACCTGCGGCTGAAGCCGTATTTCAAGGCCGTCGCCACGATGTTCATTAAGGATCTGGGATTTTTTAGAAGTTTTGCGGCGTGGTTTTATATCGGCCGATACATCCGGCAGAACTCATGGCAGATGTTTTACTTTTTCGATGTGCTGCTCGGGACTCATGAACGCACCGGGCGCTATCCGCTGCTGGCGTTTCACGATACCTGCTTCTGGCCGCTCACCGACAATTCCCTCTGCGATGCCATCACGGCGATGGTCTCATTCGTTTGGTTCATGCTCGTTCTCGCACCGTATTACACCGTCGTTGATTCGCTCTGGCCCGAAGGGTGCCGAATCGATCCCGTGGCGTAACCGCGCGACGGCGGTTCTTGTCAATCGACCGCTGCGAGTCCTACGCCCTTGATGGTTTTTACGTTGGAGAATATTTGAGCCAAAGCCCCGTCAAGTTCCTTTAGAAGTGACACTGCCCTTCCGGTGTCGGCATTCTGGCAGGCCTCTTCAAGCGCCTCGGCCGTGGTTCTGAGATCCGTTGCCGATATATTGGCTGCCGCGCCCTTGAGGGAATGGGCCTTTTTCCTGGCAGCATCAAAGCTCTTTTTTCCAATCAGTTCCGAGAATTCGGGAACGATGTCCTTGTACAGGTCGCAATAGGATTCCAGGATATCGACATACAAATCCCAGGAGCGTCCGA
The DNA here is from genome assembly GCA_043825735.1 of Pseudomonadota bacterium. Lineage (GTDB taxonomy): Bacteria > Desulfobacterota > Desulfobacteria > Desulfobacterales > JBDRRP01 > JBDRRP01. The sequence continues at coordinate 25,541 of JBDRRP010000066.1, forward strand.
CTCTGATCAGCGCCGACTCGATGTCCATTCCCGGCAGATGTTCAGGATAACTGTCATTGGGGTCTTCCTCCCCAGCGGCCGGTGATGGTGCTCCGGCGCAGGGCGCGGACGGAGTGACGTATTTACCTATGGTGTCAAAGAGTTCATCGGGGCTGATGGGTTTGGACACAAAATCGGTCATCCCGGCGGCGAGACACTTCTCGCGGTCTCCCGACATGGTGTGCGCTGTTATGGCAATGATCGGCAGATCGGTTATCCCATGGTTTTCACGCAACACCCGCGTCGCCTCCCTGCCGTCCATTTCGGGCATTTGAATATCCATCAGCACCATGTCGTAGGGCTTGTTGATCACGGCCGCCACGGCCTTTTTACCATTGTCCACGACATCCGGCACGATGCCGCAGAGCTTGAGAATCTCTACGGCCACGCGCTGGTTGATGGGGTTGTCTTCGGCGAGCAGTACCGAGCAGGCTGAAAAGTCGGGTCGCAACGGTGTCTCGGGAACCGGTTTGGTGACGCTTTTTTCGCGGTATCCGAATACCGACAGGATCGCGTCACGAAGTCCGATTGGCCGGATGGGTTTGATCAGGTAGTGATCGATACCCGCATTCTGGGCGCGCTTGATGTTGTCCGGGCCCCCCGAAACACTGATGCATATCACCGGGACGGGGCGCTCCGGTGTCATATCGCGGATTTCCTTGGCCGCTTCGATGCCATCCTTATCCGGCAGACCGACATCCATTAACACCAGCCCGTAGGGATCAGCTTCCAGCCCCGCAGAAAACAGCGCCACCGCTTCGCCGGCGGAGGGCGCTGTCACCGGGCGGCAGTCAAATGAAGCCACCATTCGTTTGACCACTTGGAGGGTGATCCGGTTGTCATCAACAATGAGCACCCGCGTGTTACGGATTTTGTCCGGGACAGACAATCTGGCTTTGCGGCTGTCGCCGGCGACTCCGAAGCACGCTGAAAAACAGAATGAACTTCCCTTGCCGGGAGTACTTTCCACCCAGATGTCCCCGCCCATCAGGGTGACGATGCGTTTGCTGATGGCCAGTCCAAGGCCGGTGCCGCCATATTTGCGGGTTGTGGAGCCATCGGCCTGGGTGAAGACATCGAAGAGGCGGGTTTGCATTTCCGGTGCGATCCCGATGCCCGTATCGCGCACGCAGAAGAGCAGTTCGATCGAATCGGCATGGCGCGCCTTCGTTCTAACGGAGAGGTGGATTTCTCCCCGATCGGTAAATTTTACGGAATTGGATACCAGGTTGATGATGACCTGTCGTGTTCGCAGCGGGTCGGAGATAACCGTATCCGGAACGTCATCGGCGATGTCGATGATCATTTCCAGGTCGGCCCGCGACAGTCTTTCAATGAACATGTCGGGAATTTCGGCGATGGTTTGCCGCAGTGAGAAGGCGGTTCTTTCAAATTGGAGTTTGTCCGCTTCGATCTTTGAAAAATCAAGAATGTCGTTGATCAGATCCAGCAGCGATCTGGATGATGAGCGGATAATTTCCAGATATTCATTTTGCTTCCGGTTCAGCTTTGTACTCAACATCAGATCGCACATACCGACGATGCCGTTCATGGGCGTTCGGATTTCGTGGCTCATGTTGGCCAAAAACTCGCTTTTGGCGATATTGGCGGCTTCAGCGTCCTTGGCCAGTTTTTTGGCCTTTTCGATGGCGGACTCGAGTTCTTTTTTAGACTCCTCCAACATGGCGGTGCGCTCGGTGATGTGCAGCTCCAGACTTTCGTTGAGCTCGCGCAACTCATCTTCGACCGTCTTGCGATTGGTGATGTTGTGAAGGGCGATCACGCGGCCCAGCAGTGTGCCGCTTTTGTCCTTGAGTTTGGTGACGCGCACGTCGAATACGCGTTTTTCACCATCTATTGTGAGTCGCACTTCGATCGGTTGCGGCGCATCCGATAACTCATGGAGGGGATGATATGCCTTGAAAACATCCCTGGCCGGCAGACCGCTGACAGCCGAGATGGTGGTGGCAAACATCGATTCCGCAGCCGGGTTCATGTCCAGGACCCGTCCCTTGACATCGAGCACCACGACGACGTCGTCCAGGCCGCGGAAGATCTCCGTTCTGGCTACCGGCAGGATGTCCAGCAGGTGATATCGGAAAAAGCCCCAGGCCAGGGTCGCCGCCACCAGCGTGAACGCGATCGGGCCGGTATCCATATTGGGTACCGGGCTGTTTCCGGTGACGTAGATGATATTGTTCAGCCAGACCACTGTCAGGGCCACCAGAAACACGATGGCCTGAGCCCGGTGAACGGCCTGAGTCGATACCACCTGGTGGATCAATAAGATGGTTGCCGCCGCCAGGAGCAGGTAGTGGTATGAAATGATGGTCCACCACAGCGGACCGTGTTTGAGCCCCAGCATGGGGAACGGTCCGGTATCGATGGTATAGTGGTAGGTATACACGAGGTGGTGGATGGGGTTGGTCCACACAGCCGCGATGATGGCTGCGGCGATGGCAAGAAGCAGAAGCCGCCAGGTCCGCGTGATCCAGTTTTCAAACCCGAAAACGGACAGAACGCACAGCAGCGACATCGGTACGATGGTTGCGACGCCCAGGTACTGGAGTCGGGTGATGACCATGTTGGTGGATGTGTCCAGGCCCAGGTAGAGCATCCCTTCGGTGCCCGACCAGAATGCGGCCGCAAGGCAGTAGATTATCAAATACCACGCTCCGCGGGCATTGCGGCGGGGATAGGCGATGATGGCAACGGCAAATATGAAGATCGCCGACAGGAAAAATGGCGTGCAGTATGCGATTCTGGGATCCATGACACCTTAACGCACTGGGATGCGTCTTATTCCCGGGTAGTTGGAATCATCAGTGAGCCGATAATCTTGTCGACTCTTAAGAAGTCCTCCAATCGTCATGCCGGACTTGATCGGGCATCCAGATGGGTTTGCAGCAGTCGGGATCCCGGCCTTTGCCGTGATTACGAACGACCGAAGAGCCGAAGTGGATCGTCATTCCAGGCTCCGCCCCGGCATCCAGAGTTGTGCTTTTATCGTCATGCCGGTTCCGGACGCGATCCTGGCCCGGCATTCCTATAAAGTCCCATCCTGCTTTGGGAATTGGCCCTGATATGTCTATCCGGCCGCAAGGGTTGTTTAACGATTGACTGAAATTGAAGGATATGCAGGAAAAACGGTTAGATGTCAATGAGGATGACGGGCGGGGCTTCTCATCGTGTTCCAAGGGCGCCCTCAACGACCCGTCCCCAACTGCCGCGCGTTGCCATCAGCTCCGCTCCTCACCCCTCACAGGGTGCCGGCTTGTTTCGGGATACGCACGATGAATTTAAAACTGTCGATCTATCAGCAATCGCATGTTTCAGGAGTCGTGAGGTATGATCTGGCTATTTCTGAAATTCTCAGGCATCAAAGAGACGTCACATTGAATGTGGCGCTATTTTCGGCAGTACCGTTATTATCTGAACCAAGGAGTTATTATATATGAGCGCTTTTCCTGATAATATGCTGGAATTGATCAATGAAAATCTTGGTGGCTTCAATAATTCATTGGGGCTTCGGTTTACAAAAGCGGCCCCGGATGAATACGTGGCTGAAATTGAGATTGCCGACCGTCACCTTCAACCTTATGGCCTGGTGCATGGCGGCGTTTATGCCAGTATGATCGAGACCCTGTGTTCCACCTGTGCGGCCATGAAGGTCTGGGGAGAGAATAAAACCACGGTCGGCTTGGAAAACAACACCTCGTTTCTGAAAGCCGTTCGCAGTGGCCGACTGCGCTGCACGGCCAGGCCGCTGGTACTGGGGAAACGGTCACACGTCTGGGAGGCCAGCATTCATGATGATCAAGGCCGCCTGGTGGCCTCAGGTCGGGTCCGTATGATGGTCCTGGAGCCAGGGGCCGCAGTCGCCGGAATGGAAGTCGGCATGCAGGAACAAAATGATCCCGCCCGGTAACCCGGTTAGCGAATTTTTAACATTCTGCTCTAATCGTTGAGTGCCTGCAATCGGCGCTGAACTGCGAGTGGATGACAGGTTTTTTCTAAATAGCGCTGGTTGACTTGATCAGTTTTTTGATCTTATCCAAGAGGTCATGTTTTCCCTCATGGGTGAATCCATTTAGGATGATTCCAATGGATTCGTTTTTTTCATCTTCGATCATCTTCAGGGCATCCCTGCCTTTGCGGGTAATGGCAAGCAGGGTGACCCGTTCATCCTGGGGATCCCGTGTCCGCAGGATAAACCCATCCTTTTCGAGCCTCTTGGAAAGACCTGTCATGTTGGCCCCGGGTACCAGCATGATCCTGCTGACAGCACTGGTTTTATTACGGCCGTTTTCAGATGCATCGAGGACCCGTAGAATATTGTATTGGGGGAAGGAGAGTCCGTGTTTCTTGAAAATGGATGAATGCGCTCTCTTAAAATTTTCTGCAGCCCTGACGATTGCCATCATCACCTTTTCATCAAAGGTCAGGTCGCTGACATAGTTTGTCTTGGTCTTCTCGTTCATGGTTTTCAGAAGAGTCTGAATTTTCATAATAATTTGCGTGACGATGCGCGACGGTATTACAATGGCGCTCAATGATCAATAGATATAAAGTCAATTTATTGACTAAATGATCCGGCCTTGATATTGATCGAGTATCGCCCACCCAGCCTTGAGGTAATGCCAGTGAACGATCAAGGAAGCCACATCGTTAAAACAACCACCTGGTCGCCCGGCCCTGGATGCCATGGCGGCTGCGGCGTGCTGGCCCACATTAAGGACGGGAAACTGGTAAAGATCGAAGGAGACTCCGACCATCCCATGAACCAGGGACGCCTGTGCGCCAGGGCCCTTGCCATGACCCAGTATATCGATCACCCGGACCGGTTAAGGTATCCGGTCAAACGCACTGGCAAGCGCGGTGAAGGCAAATGGCAGCGTATCACCTGGGCCGAGGCCTTCGACCTGATTGAAGAAAGGATGAATAAAATCCGTGAGGAGCACGGGCCGGAAAGCATGGTGTTCAATGTTGGCACAGGCCGGGATATTTATTCCTGGATCTGCATGCTGGCCTATGCCTATGGCAGCCCCAACGTTATGTTCGGTCTTTCCGGCCAGGCCTGTTACGGGCCCCGCCTCTCCGCCGTTATCACCGTCCAGGGTGATTTTGCTGTTTTTGACGCCGCCCAGTGGTTCTCGGACCGGTATAAGGACCCGAGATACACTCCCCCGGAGTGCATGATTATCTGGGGCTACAACATTCATGCCACATGTCCGGATAACCAGTTCGGCCACTGGATCGTCGATCTGATGAAAAAAGGAACCAAGATCATCTGCATTGATCCCAGACTGTCCTGGTTCGCCTCCCGGTCAAAGCACCACCTGAGATTGAGACCCGGAACCGATTCCGCCCTGGTCATGGGATTTCTCAATGTCATCATCAACCAGGACCTTCATGACAGGCAGTTCCTTGAGCGGTGGACCAACGGTGCCCATCTGATCCGTGAGGACACCGGCAAGCTGCTCAGGGAAGACGACCTGAACGACACGGGTTTCCGTGGCAATTTTGCTGCATGGGATACCGAGAACGCCAGGCCGGTCATCTGGGATACGGCCGATGTCGCCTACCGGGACAGTCAGGCCAGTCCGGCCCTGTCCGGCCGATGGGAGGTTGTGCTGGCCAGCGGTGATATGGTCAGGTGCCACACGGCATGGGACGAATTCTGCCGGGAGGTCAATACCTATCCCCTGGACAGGGTTGAAGCCATCACCGGGGTGCCGGCCAAGGAAATCCGGGCGGCGGCCGAGCTATACGCAAAAAGCAAACCAGCGTCCATACACTGGGGTGTTGCCGTCGACATGACACCCGCACTCACCCCCCTGGTGACCGGGATTACTGCCCTGTGGGCCCTGACCGGAAACCTGGACATCCCTGGTGGAAACGTATTTGCACGGTTTGCCTTTGACGTGGTCTCCTACGCCCTGCCGGGCACCACTGGGCCCATCCGCCTCAAGACCAAGGAGATGGACAAACCCCGTATCGGTGCTGACCGGTTCATGCCCTTGAACAAGTTCTACTGGCGCTGCCAGACCGATATGACCCTGGATCAGATCTTTACTGAAAAGCCCTACCCCATCAAAGGGATGTGGATACAGACCGCCGGCATCATGCAGGGACTGGGCATGGACCCGAAACGATGGAAAAAAGCTTTAGAAAAACTAGATTTCGTGGTGGCCGTCGACCTGTTTCACACGCCCACCACCCAGTATGCGGATGTGGTGCTTCCGGCAGCAACCTTTCTTGAAAAAGACAGCTTCAGGAGTTGGTGGGTGCCGCTGCAGAGCATCAACAAAGCCATGACAGTGGACGAATGCCTGCCGGATGTGGAAATCAATTTTGAACTGGCCAAACGGTTTGATCCCGAGTACAAATATGAGACGATTCATGATTTGTTTGATGATATTCTCAAACCCTCGGGTATGACCTTCAAGGAGCTCCAGGAAAAGGGATGGGCCTATCCTCCCGAGGGGAGTTCGAGCTGCCCCTACCGGCGTCATGAGAAGGGGCTGCTTCGGCCCGATAAGAAACCGGGCTTCAGGACCCAGACAGGCCTTTTTGAACTCTATTCCACCCTACGGGAGGAGTGGGACTTGGAGCCTATCCCCCACCATGAAGAGCCGCCATTCACACCGGTCAGCAGGCCGGACCTGGCCAAAGATTATCCCCTGATCCTCTCCACGGGGAGGCGGTCGCCGGCATTCTTCCATTCAGAACATCGGAATATCCCTTGGCTCCGGGAGATCGATCCTGATCCGCTGGTGGAGATCCATCCGGAAACCGCCGCCAGCCACGGTATCGGCAACGGCGAGTGGATGTGGATAGAAAACTGGATGGGCCGTGCCCGGTACAAGGCAAAACTGACGCCCGTGGTTCCTGAATGGATGATCATGGCGTCCCATGGCTGGTGGTTTCCGGAAAAGGCGGCGGCCGAACCCAGCCTGTTCGGGGTGTGGGAGTCCAACATCAACCAACTGATCCCCATGAACCACCACGGGAAAGACGGCCAGGGCGCCCCCATAAAACATTCCATGTGCAGGATCTACAAATGCAGCCCCGAGGAGGTGAACCATGGCTAAAAAGCATGAATTCGGCCTCCTGATCGACTATGAATACTGCACCGGATGCCATACCTGCCAGGTCGCCTGTGCCCAGGAGCACGGCTGGCCTGCCGGAATGGGGGGAATTCGTGTCAGCGAGATCGTCCAGAAGCTGCCCAAGGGAAAGTACTACCTCACCTACCTTCCCTTTCCAACGGAGCTGTGTATCCTGTGCAAACCTCGAACCAAACAGGGCCTTGAACCTGCCTGCGTGAAGCATTGCATGGCAGGATGTATGAAATACGGCCCCGTGGAAGAACTGGCAAAAGAGATGACAAAAAAAGCGCGCACGGTTCTGTGGGTGCCGAGATGATCAACCGCCAACAGAATTGATTTGAGCCGGTCGTGGAAGAAATCGTCGAAATCAAAGACCGACTCCGGACCTGGCAAGACCGCCGATATGGAAATCACACTGGTTCACTGGCCATGGTCTTTCTTTATCCAATCTTTCAACGGGGAGGTTCAGCATGAAAAGGTTTGCCTGGTGTTTCGTCGCAATGGTAATGGCCCTGGCCCTGATCACCACACCCGCCCAGGCGGAAAAGGCGATCAAGATCGGCATCGTCGACTGTTACAGCGGTCCGCCGGCCACTTACACCAACGATGTTCGGGATGCTTTCCAGATGGAAGTCGACAGGCTAAATGCCGCCGGCGGCGTACTGGGCCGCAAGGTGGAAGTGTTGACCCGCGACAGCAAATTTAAAGTCGACCTGGGGCTGTCGGCCGCCAAAGAGCTGATTTACCGTGAAAAGGTCGATATTATCATGGGCACAATCAACAGCGCGCTGGCCCTGGCAATCTCTGATATGTGCAAAAAAGAAAAAGTGCCATTTTTTGTCACCTTCTCTAAAAGCGCTAAAATCACAGGGGCCAAGGGTCATCGTTATGTCTTTTCCATTACTGAAAACACCGCCCTGGCCGGCAAGGCCGCCGCGGTCGGCCTTGCCAAAAAACCCTACATGAAATACTGGATCGCCGGTGATGACTATGAATACGGGCATGCCATCGCGGACGGCGTGTGGGACAACCTGAAGCAAATGAAGCCCGGGGTTGAACTGCTCGGCCAGTCCTGGTGGAAAGTGGGTGAGCCCGATTTCACGCCCTATATCACGGCCATTATTTCAGCCAAACCGGATGCCGTCATCGTTGCCACCGGCGGGCGCGACTGCGTCCCCTTTCTCAAAGCCGCCAAGGCAACCGGCTTCAACGAGCGGGTGCCTTTCTTCATGCACACGGCCACGGAACTTTCCACTTTGAAAGCGCTGGGTCAGGACGGGCCGGAAGGGGTCATCGGAACTTCCAATTACTTCTTCTACTATCCGGAAACGGCCGCGAACAAAAAATTTGTCAAAGATTTTGAAGCCGCCTACAACCGGAAACCGGCCGTCGGGGCGGTCTACGGATTTCTGACCGCCCGATACATATTCGGGGCCTATCAAAAGGCCGGTGTTATCGACACGGAAAAACTCATCGACAACGTTGAAGGCATGTGGGTTGACAGCCCGGTGGGCAGGGTCACCATGCGTGCTTATGACCACCAGGCCATGCTGCCGATGTTTATGGGTGTAACCAAGAAAGTGGCCGGTTATGACTTCTTGATCGCCAGTGATATTGTGACCATCCCCGGTGAAGAGGTCATGCCGTCTATCGAAGAAATCAAAGCGGCCCGGGAATAGGCCGGCCCGAAACGGTTCAACGCTAATTTTGCCCCGGGGATGGGGCGGTGCCCCATTCCCGGCAAGCACTGTTGCTTGAAGGTTTTCATATGGAATTTGCTGCAAATGTTACCCTGGCGGCACTGATACAGCAGATCCTGGTCGGCCTGAGCAGAACCACGATCCTTTTCATTGTCGCTTCCGGCCTGAGTCTCGTCCTGGGGGTCCTGCGCATCCCGAACGTTGCCCACGGGTCCCTGTACATGATCGGTGCCTTTCTGACGTACACCGTCGCAAACCTGTTCGGCCAGAGCGCCCTCGGTTTCTGGCTGGCCCTGATCATTGCCCCGCTGGGGGTCGCGCTAATCAGCTTTGTGGTCGAACGGGGACTGTTCTGCCATCTTTACGAACGTGAACATATGATGCTTCTTTTGTTCACCTTCGCCTTTTCCCTCGTTTTCGGCGATATGGTCAAGCTGATCTGGGGTTCGGATTATCGCAGTCTGGTAGCACCGGTCTTCCTGCAGGGCTCTTTTTTGATCGGTGATCTTCCATTTCCACGTTACAACCTGTTTTTGTTGATCATTGGACCCCTGGTCGCAGCCGGCCTGTGGTTTCTGACCAATCGGACCAAAATCGGAAAGATAGCCCGGGCGGCCGCCGTCGACCGGGAAATGGTCGGCGCCATCGGCATCAATGTCAGCTGGGTGTTTGCCGCGGTATTCGTTATTGGCTGCTACCTGGCGGGATTGGGCGGCGCCCTGGTGGCCCCCACCCAGAATATTACCCAGGGTATGGATCATGCGATCATCATCGAGGCCTTCCTGATTGTCATCATCGGCGGCCTCGGCAATATCTGGGGCGCCCTTCTCGGAGCGCTGATTTTTGGGCTGACGGATTCAATCGGAATCCTGATCTGGCCTCAGTTTGCGATTGTGTTCCCCTATGTGGCCGTAATTACGGTCTTGCTTTTCTGCCCGAAAGGACTGCTGAAATCGACCTGGTAAAGAGACCGTTGAAAGAGGTGGCCTTGTTTAACGCCCTGTTCAATATAAAAACAACGATAACCGGTCTGGTCCTGCTGGCACTTCTCCTGCTGGTCCCCCAGGTCCTTTCACGGTTTTATGTTTACCTGGGCGCGCTTATCTTCGCGATCGCCTTGCTGGCGACCAGCCTAAACCTGGTGCTTGGCTACGGCGGCATGTACCAGTTTCACCATGCGGTGTTTTACGGGGTCGGGGCCTATGCTTTCGCCCTGTTTGCCACGAAATCCGGCCTGCCTGTCTGGTTTGGCTATATCCTCGCGCCCTTTTGTTCCGCCGCCCTGGGGCTGGTGATGGGGCTGATCACGGTACGCCTGAACCAGCTCTACTTCGGTATGCTGCAAATTTCTCTCGGTTCCCTGGTATGGGCCATCACCTACCGCTGGTATGCTTTTACCGGCGGCGACGACGGGATTCACGGCGTGCCCCTGCCGGATCTGATCAGCAGCTCCAGTGGGGCCTACTATTTCAACCTGGTCGTCACCGCGCTTTGTTTACTGCTGATGTACCTGATCGTCAATTCACCCTTTGGCCGGACCTTCCAGGGAATCCGCGATAATGCTGTGCGCTGTGAAGCCGTGGGCGTCAATGTGCAGAAGCAACAGCTGGTCGGACAGATGCTTGCCGCTTTTTTCGCCGGTATTGCCGGCACCCTTTTTGTGACCGTGGAGGGCTCGGTATTTCCGGACCTGATGTTTTGGACCCTCTCGCTGGAAATCCTGATCATGTGTCTTTTGGGCGGTTGGTTTATTTTTATGGGACCCGCCCTGGGTGCTGTTATTATCATCAGCCTGCGAAGCTTCGTGGGGATTTACACAGAATACTGGACCTTGATTCTGGGCATCGTCCTGATGCTGCTCATCTTCTTTCTGCCGGAGGGGGTGCTCGGTCTGTTTCTCAAGAAAGCCGCGCAACCGGAAAAAAATATGGGGGGGCAATGCTCCGCGTCGAATCCCTGAAAAAATCATTCGATGGATTCATGGCTGTCAACGACGCATCGCTCAAGGTTGAAACAGGCGATGTCGTCGCCGTGATCGGACCGAATGGCGCCGGCAAAACCACTTTGTTTCACCTGATTACCGGCCAACTCGCGCCCACCGCCGGAACCATTTTGTTCAAGGGGGAGAACATCGCCGGCCTTGCGCCCTACCGTGTTTGCCGGAAAGGAATCAGCCGGTCCTACCAGGTTGTCAATATTTTCAGCCGCCTCACCGTATTTGAAAACGTACAGGTTGCGGTTCTTTCTTACCGAAAAAAGACGTTCAATATCTTCCGGCCGGCCAAAACCATGGCTGTTCGTGAAACCCGGCGGATACTTGAAAGTGTCGGCCTGCTTGACAAGGCGGACATGACCAGCGGGGTCCTCTCCCATGGAGATCAAAAAGTTCTGGAAATCGCCATTGCGCTAGGCAACCGTCCCCAACTACTCATCCTGGACGAACCTACCGCCGGCATGTCGCCTGAAGAAACTGCTGTCACGTTGCGCCTAATGAGGCAGCTCTCCGGAGAACTGGGCCTGACGATTCTTTTTTGTGAACACGACATGGGGATGGTCTTTTCCATCGCCAACCAGATCATGGTTATGCAGCAGGGCAAAACGATTATCCAGGGCCCTCCGGATGAAGTGCGCAGCAACCAGTTGGTACGACAAGCCTATCTTGGAGGTGCCGACGAATGCTCCATGTAGAAGATATCCATACGTACTACGGCCTGAGCCATATCCTGTTCGGTGTCTCCCTGGATGTGGATCAGGGTGAAATCGTCTGTCTCCTGGGGCGTAACGGCGCGGGTAAAAGCACAACCATGAAAAGCATCATGGGGTTAACGCCGCCGAAAAAAGGTTTTATCAAATTCAAGAATATCACCTGTACCGGCCAGAAACCCTACCTGATGGCCCGCATGGGAATCGGTTTTGTACCGGATGATCGCAGAGTGTTTGCTGATCTCACGGTGGGCGAGAACCTTGAGATTTCGGCGCGCAATTTTACGGCTGGCGGCTGGGACAAAGACCGAGTGTATGCCTTTTTCCCGGCCCTGGGTGAAATTGATTCACGCCGAGCAGGGTTCCTCAGCGGTGGTGAACAGCAAATGCTGACCATCGCTCGGGCGCTGATGACCAATCCGGATTTTATTTTACTCGATGAACCCACGGAAGGGCTGGCGCCCCTGATTGTGAATATGCTTGAAGAGCAGATATTCCGGCTAAAGGAAAGCGGGTTGACGGTCCTGCTGGCCGAGCAGAATCTTGAGGTTGCCCTGCGGCTATCCGACCGCGGCTATGTCATCGACAACGGAACGATCTGCTACCATGGTACCCGGGACGACCTGCAACACAACGCGGACGTGCGCGACAAATACCTGTGCGTATGACACCAGAATCGTCTCGATGTCTTCCGAGCTTTCATTGTGTATTTGGGAGGGCTCACCGTTGCAGGCCACATTCACCATACTTACGGATTCATCTGAAATGCCCGTCGATGTATAGGCCGGCGGTCTCTGAAACAGCAGTCGGGTCGCAGTGAGGCCGGTTTCTTCCTCGAGTTCCCGTTTCGCAGCGCCAAACACGGTTTCCCCTGGATCGACCAGACCTGCAGGAAAACCATACTGGTAATCTCCCAGGGGCACCCGGAATTCCTTGATCAACACCAGTTTCCCCGATGGTTCGTGAAAAGGGATGATCACAACGGCATCCGGGTTGTCAAATTCAAACGTCACACACCTCGGCGTCCGCTGCCTGGAAACCATGTGCCAGCGCTTTTCGTTACCCCGCATATCCTGATACCGGATTTCAAACATATTAAGACACCGGTTGTCGGTCATTTGCATGACATCAACGATTTTCAAAGCCATAGCCTCCGTTTATAGTTGCCGGGGAAAGGTAGTGGGAAGTTAGGGACATCTCAAAACAAAAAGTTGAATCATCAAATTATCGACTGCGGTTGTGCTATGGCGGGCCATTGAGCGCCTTCAATTGCATTTGAACCGCCGGTGGGTAGTGCCGGGCCATGGAGGCCAGAAGATCCATATCCAACTCGGTCATTTCCAGTTCGTCGGCTGCGGGAAGCCCTTTGTGCAAATGCAGCGCATCCAGCAAGGCTTTTTCCGCTGTGGCTATGTGAAAACTGTCTATAGTTTCGAAACCGAAGAACAGTTTAGGAGAGATCCTGGAAAACTCGATATGGACCCCTTGATATTCCACACCGCGTTTCCGGCCGACCGCCGTGCTCAAGGTGACCACCGTGCACACCACCGGTGATTGCAGGCTGATGCCGTGGTAGTTCAAGGCCCACTCGCAGCTCACATAGGCCGGGGGGCGAAGGAATGAGGCGACTTCTTCCGCGCGAGGGAATCCATACAAAAAAGAATTGACGTAATTGCCGCGGTTGATCCGGTGAATCTGGCCCTTTGCAACGGCCCGTGACAGGAAAATGGCCGCATGCGGTGCGATCTTTTCGACATCCGTCTTTCGGAATAGTTGCGGCAGGCGTTTAAGACGCAGCAATGTTGGTTTTTCAGGTGACATTGGTTTCATTTTGTTGCGGAAAAGTCGAAGGCCGCCATTCCCTGCTTGATGAGTTCGGCAGTTACTTTGCGCACAGCATCAACAAAGGGGGCAAAATTAGCCTCTTGATAAACCGAGAGGATTGCGGCCGGGATAAAGCGCGGCAGGTCGGTGCGCAGCGCCTCCTGAAGCGCATCAGCGGCGATGACATCCTGGAAAGACGACAGATCCCGCTCCGGCGTGAACACCGCCTGGTAAAGGCCCATCTTTCTTTCCACGAGGGGTCGCGATACGTGCACACTCATCTGGGTTGAAAGCCACCAGAGATCATAGACATCCCGTCCCTTGAGGAATTTCCTTTCAAACAATGCCCGGATTTTGTCAGACAGGATTTCTTCGGCCGTTTCGACCACCAAGATGCTGCTGGTGTAGGGTAAGACGAGCCGGCCAGCGGCAATCAGACCGGGGACATGCGGCAGGTCCCTCAAAATGTGACGCCGGGATTCCGGGAGCGCCCCACCGGCGAGCCGTTCGAATTCCATCTTCACCGCGATGCGCTCGCGCTGGTTGTTCGGGCGATATACATAGAAGGCCTTAAGCGAAGATTCCCGCCCGGTTTTCGGTTTCATTTCCGCCGTACCGGGACCAAATTGGGCAATGCAGGCATTTTTCATCCGACCGGCCAGGGTGGCCAAAAGCGACTGGATGTTACGCAGCGGGAGCGGAGTGACAAAATCAAGATCTTCGGAAAAGCGGTTGCCACCGTAAACCCAGCGCAACGCAGTTCCTCCCTGGAAGATGATCCTCTCGGAGCCGGACAAGGCATAGAGCGTATCCAGCAAAAGCAACTGGAGCAGTTCGGACTGTCTGATACGCGATTCGTTGTACATAAATCACCTGAAAAATAAATATGATTACAATAAGAAACATAAAAGTATATTATTGTCAACGAAAAGCGTTTCTGGAAGGGGCGATACGGGTGTTTTACAACCGCGGTTGCCAAAGAAATACCCAATGGCCGGCAAGGCATCATCGTATTAACTTGGAATTGTTGCGCGAGGTCTGGAACTTGGTCTGTGACGTTGGGAATACGGCGGAAATATGGATTGTTTCAAAAATGAACAAGGGGTTGCGGAATTGACCGCAACCCCTTGATTTTATTTAGTGGTGATCCCACCGGGAATCGAACCCGGGTTACCGGCGTGAGAGTTCGATTTTCGTGTAATTACAGCGTATTCCACCTATTTTTATCTCTGTAGGAAACCAGTCAAAGCCGTCGAAAGCCGTCAAAAAAGCCGTCTGCGGGAGGGACCCAAAACAAAATGGGCAAATAGTGTGTCACGCCCTCCCCATTCGGCTGTTTTACAGCAAGTGTAATAATGGCATAGTAGTGTTACACTATTGTAATTACAGCGTGTTACAGCCAATTACACTGTAACGCTAACTGTCACAGTCTCAATAGAAAACACAATTTAGAACATCCCAAATACCTGTAAAAACAGGATAATTATGGTTTAAAACACTTCTAAAGCCCCGTACCCTTGTCGAAAGTGTCCTGCAAAGC
>JBDRRP010000067.1:0-12398 GCA_043825735.1 Pseudomonadota bacterium
GGGTTTGACGGCGCAGCGTGCTTTTGATGCCGGAATGAATCGTGTCCGGCGTTTTCCAAGCACAGCGCCCGGTTTTTCGATACCGATAGCGATCCCGATTTCGAGGTCACAGCCCAAACGGATAAGTTAGCGCATATGGGGATAAACCCCGCATCCTACATGGTTGAGTGGTCTCCGGTATCCATATGGAATGCCGCGATGGACGCTTCGTTGCAGCGACGAATTTCATATGTCCAATCTGCGTCTGCCCATTCATTGGAGAATGGTGCATAACCATGTTCAGGAATTCAGGGATTGAGGTCGAAAGACGTTCTTTATTTGCTTGCCCAAATAAGACAAACTCGTAAAAAAGCAATTGTCTCGCCAAGGCGCCAAGCGCGCCAAGAAAAATTTATTTAGTATTAATGTGTTAGCTTTGCGATCGTTGCGGTTTTGCGAGCTACGGCGGGCTCAAACAGGCAACCCCCCAATGCAGCGTGGCGACGCCGGAGCGTCGCCACGAGTTGCTTTTTCATAAAAACGCTGGGCGACCGACAGGTCGCCCAGCGTTTTTGGTTATTTGCCGAAGATCTTCACCGGGCGGGTGGTGTCGCCCGTGGCATTGGGAAAGTCCTTGGCAATATAGGCCTTCTGGCCCGTTTCGATCAGGTGGTTAGCTTCTTCCATGTAGTTGTTGAAGCGCAGCTTGCATTCATAAAAGCCGTGCCACCAGGCGTAGTCGGGCGCCATCATCATAGTCCCCATGCGGGCGCGGCGGCCTTCATGGTGCCAGAGTTCGTAGAACTCCACTTCAAGGCGCTCGTCGAAGTACTTGGTCTTGTCCAGAAGCCCCTTTTCGTAGAGTTCGTCGAGTTTGGCCTTGGCCGGTTTGTAGTAAACCTCGTTATACTCACCGATGGCCTTGTCATAGCTGCCGTAGAAATCATCAATCCAGGAATCACCGTGGCAGGAGCGGCAGACGTTTTTCATTTTTTCGCGCTCTACCTGCCAGTCGGTCCCTGACGGGAATGGCTTGAAGTCCTGGGGGCGCACGGTCAACGGTGCCTGAGTTTCCCAGGAAATGCGCTCTGTGACATCATGGGTCCCCATGACCTTGCCGGTGCCTGACATGTGACAGGCCGCGCAGGTGGGCGCGCGGTAGTCGGTGCCGGGCGTCCAGGCGCCGGGAGCCGACTTGAAGTTGGACTCATTTTTAAAGGCGCTGTGGATCGTTCCGTGCTTGGACTCCTGGTAGATTTCAATCTGGGGATGATCCGGCCCCAGGTGGCACGAGTCGCAGGCCTCGGGTTGACGGGCCTCGGCCACAGAGAACCGGTGGCGGGTGTGGCAGGAGGTGCACGATCCCTTGCTGCCGTCCAGGTTCAGACGCCCCACACCAACATTGGGCCAGGTGGCCGGGTCGAGTTTGCCCTTGTCGTCGATGGCAACCACGGTGCCGTGACAGTGCAGACAGCCGACCTTTCGCTCAGTGTCGGAGTTCATCCCCTTGTTCAGCCAGGGGTCGAGCTTCCACATGATCTCAATGGTATTGGCGTGCTTGCTCTTGCTGTACTGGGTCACCTCGTCGGGATGACAGCGGGAGCAATCCTTGGGCGTCACGATGGCGGCGATGGGCACTTTGTATTTTTCTTCACCGTAGGGCAGGTCCTTTCGGGCATAATACTTTTCGTGTCCCAGGGCGACGTCCTTGTCGCCGGGCTGCGCCAAATGGCAGTCCAGGCAGGTAATATTGGCGCTGGCATGGCGGCTCATGGACCAATCTCCGAAGAGCCCCGGGTTGGTGGCCTTGTGACATTCGATGCAGGCGACCGCTTCCGGGGGAATACTTCTTTCGATGCGGTATTCCTTCACCTTGGGGAAATTGGGCTGCTGAGCCTGGGCGCCGATCATCGTGCCGGAAAGCATCAAACCGGCCGCCAGCAACCCAACGCTCATCAACAACGGGTATCGCCTCATCTCTTGCGCTCCTTTCGGTTGTTTTGCAGTCAGCCGGAGGGATTTTCCCCCCCGTCTATTACAATTGACGCAACCCCTTGGCCTGATAAGGGGTCTTTCGGTACTGTTTGTACATGACGCTGCCGCGGTCGGTGTGAACCAGGTCGTAGTGGCAGTCGATGCATTTTTTCTCATAGCCCGGCCTGGCATAGATTACAGTACGGTGGGCCAGCATGGCACCGCGCTTGTCGGGCATGTCGAGAATGTTGCGGTGGCATTTCTGGCATTCGGCATTGCTGAAGGCGGCGTAGGCTTTGGCGCGCTGCTCGGCACGGTCGTAGGTGCCCGGCTTCAGGAAGTGTACCGCCACGTCTTTGATGCCGTGGTAGGTTTTGGCGAAAAAGAAGTTGAACGTGTCATGGGGGGGCGGCAGGTGGCAGTCCATGCAATCGGCCACAAACCCCTGCGGATTGTTGACATGGGTCGAGGTCCGCCACGCCATCACCGCTGGTTGAATTTCATGGCAGGAGGCACAGAACTCCGGCGTGGAGGTGCGTACCATCGTGTAGTAGGTCATGCTGAACAGGGGAAAGGCGATGGCAACGCCGAATGCAACCAGGGCCGAAGCCAGCAGGACTTTTTTCATGGGGTTTCCCCGTACTGGGATGAAATGCAATTGAGATTAAATGGCCGGACAGACCGATAATATTGCCAAATATACCAGGGAAGGCTATTAAGGGGCTGTAAAAGCCTGTAAAGAAAATGTAAAATATTTCACTCCGGCTGCCTTCTCACCATTTTTCCGGGAGGGGCGCGAATGCTCAAACTGATCCGCCAGCATGTGTCCTACAAGTATCTGCTGATAACCGCCGGCACCATCGGAGGGGTGTTCACGCTGCTGTATTTCTGGGTTTCCCACCGCCAGGAGCAGCACATCCTCGAACAGGTCCGGCAGCAGGCGGTGATTTTGCACAAACAGATCATTTTGACCCGCCAGTGGGTATCAGACCACAACTACATTCTGGTGGCCGGTTCGGCGGCCGGTGCCGGCACCGTGGTATCGGCAGATTCGGGCGGAGCGGTATACACAAAAATTACCCCGGCAGAGCTCACACGGCAATTGTCTGACTATGCCAGTCGGGGCAACCAATACTCCTTCAACATCACTAACTTGAATGGCAAGAACCCGCGCAATGTGCCCGACGCCTTCGAGGCCCAGGCGCTGCGCCTGTTTGCCGCGGATCAGGCTGACAACCTCAGCCGTGTCGAAATGCATGGGGGCCGGCATGTCTACCGCTACGCGGCCCCCCTGCGCATCACGGCCTCCTGCCTGGACTGCCATCAGCGTCAGGCGCTCAAGATCGGCGACATCGGCGGCTGCATCAGCGTGTTTTTGCCTTTCGAAGAAACCCGGCAGGCCATCCGCAACGAAAACGCCTATCTGTTTGCGGCCATGTTCGGCCTGACCGGGACGGTGGTGATTGTCCTGTTTTTCTTCGCCCAGCGATTGATGTTTCGGCCGATAAGGGAAATTCGACAGGCCACCCGGCGCCTCTGGCGCGACGAGATCGAAAGCGATCACCAGCCGGCCGGCGACGAGCTCAAGGATTTTGCCGCCTTGTGTTATCTGGTCGACGAAAAACTCAAGAACCAGCACGACCAACTCGAGGATAAAATCCGGGCGGCCACCGAGGATCTTCATCGGACCAACCGTGAACTGGGGCAGCTCAACGCGGAGCTCATGGCCCTGAACCAATCAAAGAGCGAGTTCTTTTCCGACATTTCCCACGAGTTGCGCACGCCGCTGACCGCCATCAAGGGGGCGGTGGATACGCTCCGGCGGAAGAACGCCTGCAGCGAGCCCGGCTACATCGACATTATCGGGAAAAACACAGACCATCTCATCGTTACCATCGTCGATTTTCTCGACTATTCCAGACTGGAAACAGGCAACCTGGAACTGGAGGTGGCGGCTGTTTCCCTGCCGGAGATCATCACCGACGTTATCGCCGCGCAGAACCCCATTGCTGAAAAAGCAGGGGTTCGGATCGTCTTCAGTTGGCAGGCGGATCTCGTCATGCAACTGGATCGCCGCCGCATATTCCAGGTCATCACCAATCTTACGGCCAATGCCATCCGGTTTTCTCCGGAGGGCGGCTGCATCGCCGTCACCATGGCGGCCGACGAAGACGGCGCCACCGTCAGTATCCGGGATGAAGGTCCGGGCATTCCGGCCGTCTATCATGAGGCGATCTTTCAGAAATTTTTCAGAACGCCCGAAGGAAAACGCCGGGGCAACCTGCACCAGGGCTCCTCCGGGATCGGCCTGGCGATCTGCAAGGGGCTGCTTGAAGCACACGCTGGCCGCATCTGGGTTGAGAGCACCCCGGGGGAAGGCAGCCAGTTTAGTTTTTATCTGCCGGTGGCCGGCGCAACGTCAAACGCATCTCACAGGAAGACGCCATGACCCATTACACCATTCTGGTCATCGATGACGACCCGGATATCCGCGCCATCCTCCGGGATAACCTGGAGCTCGACGGGTACGCTGTGCTCATCGCGCCGGACGGAAAGGCCGGGCTGGATAATTTTCATCGGGAAATGGTCGATCTGGTGATTCTCGATCTCATGCTCCCGGACATGGACGGCATCCAGGTCTGCCGCGCCATCCGCTCCCGGTCCACCGTCTCCATCATCATGCTCACGGCCAAGGACGGTGTTTCTGACAAGGTGCTGGGGCTGGAGCACGGCGCCGATGACTACATCGTCAAGCCCTTCGATTACCTGGAACTGGCGGCCCGGATCAAAGCGCGGCTGCGCCGGAGCAAGCAGATCTACTCCCATGACAGCGCCCGTCAGTGCGGTCCGCTAAGGATGTTTTCAGCCACTTACGAAGTGGAGCTCAACGGTCGGCTGATCCGTTTAACGCCAAAAGAGTTCGAGCTGCTCGGACTGCTGGTCCGGTTTGCCGGCCAGCCCCTGGACCGTGAAGACATCCGCAAGGAGATCTGGCCCAAGGCAGACATCTACCGCTGGAGCCGTACCATCGATGTCCACATCCAGCACCTCAGGGCCAAGCTGACCATCCCCGAGGACTGCCCCGAACTGATCCGGACGGTGCCGGGGATAGGCTACATGCTTTCAGTTCCCGCGCCGCGATAGCCGAAGCGTCTGTCCCAATGTCTTTTTGACAACGATTTGACGTGACCTTACCTTGGACAACCATAGCAACTGTATTCCCCGGTGATGGCGGCCGGGGATCGTCTGTCGATATCGGCACCGCGGTGGTGCCCCAAAAAAAGTCGGTCTCCGTATGACCGTTTTTACTGGGATCCAGTGGAGGAATCATGACTGAAGGAATGGTGATTGCTGAAGATGTGTGCAAAACGGATGCGGCTTCGAGCGCCGAGTACAAGGCGCAGTTGCCGGCGGTGGCCGAGGAGATTATCGGTCACTGCCAGGATGCCGCCTGTTTCACGCATGTCGACTACGAACCCATCGCTTCTGAAGGTGACGTGGTGCAGATCGTGGGCCGCCTGCGGGAGTTGATTTTTCCCGGCTATTTTTCCCGAGACAAGATCGACCCCATGAGCGTTAAGTACACCATCGGCAAGACGGTGTCCGTGGTCTACGACATGCTCGTGGAGCAGATCAGCCATGCCATCCGGCACGACTGCTTTCGCTACAGCCTGCCCTGCAGCCACTGCGAAGCCAAGGGCCACGAAGCGGCGCTCAGCATGCTTTCCGCCGTGCCGGAAATCCGTCGCATTATGGCCAAGGATGTCCGAGCGGCCTATGACGGGGATCCGGCCGCCAAGAGCCACGATGAGATCATTTTCAGCTATCCGGGCGTCATGGCCATTTCGGTCTACCGGCTGGCCCACACACTGTTCAACCTGGGGGTGCCGCTGTTGCCGCGCATGATGACCGAGTACGCCCATAGTGTCACTGGTATCGACATCCACCCCGGCGCCACCATCGGCGAGCGGTTTGTCATCGATCACGGCACCGGCGTGGTGGTCGGCGAAACAACGGTGATCGGAAGCAACGTGCGGATCTACCAGGGGGTGACCCTGGGTGCCCTGTCGCTGCCCAGGGATGCCGGCAATCAGCTCCGGGGTAAAAAACGGCACCCCACCATCGAGGACGACGTGATCATCTATTCCGGGGCTACGATTCTGGGCGGTGATACCGTCGTCGGCGCCCGATCGGTCGTCGGCGGCAACGTGTGGCTGACCGAGTCGGTGCCACCGGATACGAAAGTGCTCATCGAGTCGCCGCGGCTGATCTACAAATACGGCAACGGCAGCGATGACACGGCGTAGCCATACTTCAAATGGTCAGCGTCCAAAGTTGGTGAAACCGTAAAAAGTCCCAAATCCTGTCACCCCGGCGAAGGCCGGGGGCCAGAAGTACTGAAATCACTGGATCCCGGCCTTCGCCGGGATGACAGAAAAAGGAGAAATCCATGACCATACTCAACAGTATTATCAACGTAGTGGGCTGCACGCCGCTCGTTCGCCTCAAACGTATGGCTGACGGCGTGGGGGCGGAAATCCTCGCCAAACTCGAGTTCCAGAACCCGCTGGGCAGCGTCAAAGACCGCATCGCGGCCGGAATGATCGCCCAGGCGGAGGCCGATGGGCGCATCGGGCCGGAAACGCTCATCGTGGAGGCAACCAGCGGCAACACAGGCATCGGACTGGCGTTCATCTGCGCGGCCAAGGGCTACCGGATCTGTCTGACCATGCCCGACACCATGAGTCAGGAGCGCCGCAAGCTGCTCACCCACCTGGGGGCCGAGTTGGTGCTCACCCCCGGGGCACAGGGCATGGGCGGCGCCATCGCCGCGGCAGAGAAGATCCTCGCCGAACGGGGCGACGCCTTCATGCCCAATCAGTTCACCAATCCGGCCAATCCGGAAGCGCACCGGAAAACCACCGCCGAGGAAATCTGGCACGATACCGATGGGCAAGTGGACGCCGTGGTTTCCGGCGTAGGCACCGGCGGAACCATTACGGGGGTGGGCCAGGTCATCAAGGGGCGCAACCCGGGCTTCAAGGCCATCGCCGTTGAGCCCAGCGCCTCGCCGGTGCTCTCGGGCGGGCAAAAAGGCCCCCATAAAATCCAGGGGATCGGGGCCGGTTTCATTCCTCAGGTGCTCGATACCGCGATCATCGACGATGTGGTCACCG
Organism: Pseudomonadota bacterium; assembly: GCA_043825735.1. Taxonomy (GTDB): domain Bacteria; phylum Desulfobacterota; class Desulfobacteria; order Desulfobacterales; family JBDRRP01; genus JBDRRP01. Next base: position 7,131 of record JBDRRP010000067.1, read on the forward strand.
TCTCCAACGACGATGCCTTTGAAACGGCGCGCCGCCTGGCAAAGACTGAAGGCATTCTGTGCGGGATTTCATCCGGGGCCGCTGTCTGGGCCGCGCTCGAGGTCGGCCGCCGCCCGGAATACAAAGGAAAACGCATCGTGGTGATCCTGCCTAGCACCGGCGAGCGTTATATCAGTACGGAGCTATTCGTCTAGTGCCCATCCACAAGCGGCATCTTTTGGCCCCTGGCGGCGTACTCACACTTTTTGAAATCCTCGACGTAGCTCCGCTACGCCTCCGGTTTCAAAAATGCTCGGGCCTTCCGCCGTCGCTGCGCTGGCCCGGAAGTCGGCGGGGAAGGGGCGAACTCTATGAGTGACGGTGCGGCCGGGGCGGCAAATACAGCCCTGGTGGATGCCTCCTCGGCAATCCTCCTCCACAGGGCGGGGCTCTTTGCCACCGTGACGGCGGCCTACCGGGTGGTGATGGCCGCATCCGTGTACACGGAGGTGACGGCGCCGGGCCACCACGGGGCAGTGGCCTTTGGCCGGTTTTATCGGGAAGGGCGGTTCGTCTTGGAGCGCCCTGCCCAAGCTGGGATATCCGATGAAGGCCTGCCAGGCGGTCTACATGCCGGCGAGCGCGACACCCTTCTGCTCTACCGTGGCGGATGCGGCGACTTTATCGTCATCGACGATGGAAAGGCCGCAGCTCATTGCCGGGACGCCGGCATTCCCTACCTGAACGCCCTGCTCATGCCGCGAGTGCTCCATCTGTCGGGCTGCTTATCCGCGGAAGCCGGCGCCAGGGCTGCAAAAACCATCACCGATGCCGGGCGCTACGCCGACTGGGTGGTGCGCTACGCCCGTGAGGCGGCCGAGGCGGTGCTCACGCCCTTTCTCCCTGCCGGACCCGTCGATTTCAGCCGGTGATCCACACTCCCCAGCGCCAGTGCCACACCAGGGCCGGTGCTGCTGAGGTACCTACGAAAACCACCACCGCCGCTGCAACTCGGCGGCCGGCCCGCCCGGCCCGCTGTCGCACTGCCGTTTCCAGGACGGATTTGCCGGCAGCGACCCGCCACAGAGCCGGTGCCGTCAAGGCTTCCAGCAGGATTACGGCGGCAGCGAGCAGGAGCGGAAATCCCATCCAGGCGCCGGACTCGGTGAACAGGCACCAGGGGCAGTGATGATGGAGCACGCCGTAAAGGTAGGCACTCAGGGTTCGGGTGAGGGTGACGCCGGCAGCCGGGGTCCAGGCCAGGGCGAGGACCCCCATGGCGGCCATTCCCAGGGGGGCCGGCCGGCGATAAACGGCGATGCCGGACCCTGCCAGCATCACGCTGAGAATACCGTAGGCCGCAGTCCACCCCGTATTGGACACGCCGGCGGTATGCCCTGCTTGTTCCAGGTTTTGAAACTGATCGTAGAGCACCATGCAGCAGTCCACAGGCCTGTGGCTGTCCATACCGGCCAGGGTGGCTGCGGCTGCGACGATACTCAGGGTCGCCAGCGGCAACAGCAGGAGCATGATACCGGCGCCGGGCCGGGTGAGCGGCCCCATGGGGTGGCTGCGGTTCAGGCGATCCACAGCGGCCCACAGGTAGAAAACGCCGACGGCCGTCAGCCGGTACATGATGGCGTGCGCCCCTGCCGGGCCGCTCGCTTGAAGGACCCCGGTGCCGCACATGGCGCCGGGTACCAGGGCGGGCATCACCGAGCTGAGCGTCACCAGCCACAGGGCTGTTGCCGCGGCAAACAGAAACAGGCCAAGCCGGCCCAGGATCGATGCGGCCTCGGCCTGCGATTCCAGAAGAAGCTGACCGGCGCCGGCGGACGCCGGGTTCCAGGCGGCGGCGATGCGAAAGGCGCCGAACCCGCTTGCGGCCGTAGTCGCCAGTGCAGACAGATCGAGCACCATGGCGGCCATGATGAGGGGGTGGCTGATCATGGTTGGCGTTCCAGACGGCCGCTGTCCAGTCGGTAGGCTGTCGTCACGGCCGGATGCTGTGCTACCCGGGGATCGTGGGCTGTCATCACCACTACGGCCTGGCGCGCCCGGGCGTTTTCGGCCAACAGCGCCATGATCCGCTCTGCCTGGCAATCATCCTGGTGGGCGGTGGGCTCGTCGGCAAGAATCACCGCGGGGGCGGACGCCAGTGCCCTGGCGATAGAGACCCGCTGGCGCTCTCCCGTGCTCAGCCGGTTCACCGGAATGCGGGCCATCGCTGTCAGATCCGTCAGCGCGAGCATCTCGTGGCATCTCAGTGTCATTTCCGTGGCGGGCATCTGTCGCGGCACCAATGGTACCAGCACGTTTTCAATGGTATTGAGGTCTTCCAGAAAGAGGCCCGTCTGGAAAACGAAGCCCACCCGGCGACGCCACCGGTCACGGTAGGCCGGTGTCCAGCGCGACACGGGATCATTGCCGAAGAGCACCTGGCCGGCGCTGGGGCGCTGAAGGCAGGCCAGCACGCGGAGCAGGGTGGTTTTGCCCGCCCCCGTGTTCCCGGTGATCAGGGCGACTTCCCCGCCGGTGAAGATCGCCGACACGTCGACCAGAATGTCCGGGTGGTGCGCTCGCCCCCGGGTGGCGGCGACGCTGATACGATCGCAGGTGATCCGATCGGTGGTCATGGAAGGCCTCCGGTGTCTTTCGGCCAGTGCAGCGCCGATCGTGCGGAGGCGTTGACGCCGGCCAGCACCACGGACACGAGGTACGGTATCAGCACCAGGGCCGATATTTCCACCAGGACGATCGCCAGATCGGCAGTGACCGCCATCGACGTGTCCGCCGGCAGTGCGCGGCCCCACAGGAGGGCGCCGAGGGCGGCCAGATCGGGCATTGCGACCAGTGCGTATGCCGCGGCGGCTCCCAGGGCAACGGCGGGCAGTCCCACCCAGAGCGCGGCATAAAGGCGCCGGCGATACATATCGGCTGCTGACCAGCCCATGGCCCTGAGCAGATAAGTCTCTCCGGTATTGGCGTGCTGTTGGCGAACGGACACCAGAACCAGCAGGGACAGGGTCAGCACCGCGGGGAAAAACCGGGCGATTCGGGTCCCGCCGGCGGCCGCCAGAGACGCATAATACCTGCCGGCGGCCGAGATCCGGTCATCAATGTGTACCGGAAACGGCAAGCGCGAGATCAATTCCGTCGAGATGGCGGAGATTTCGGTTTCGTGGAAGGCATCTACCGTGAGATCGGTGGCATGGCCTTCGGGAATATCCAGAAGCGAACGCGCTTCGTCCGGTCGCAAGATGAGCAGGTCGGTGGCCGGAAGGCCCGCATCGGGGGGCACGAGCCCGGAGACGGTGAAAACGGCCGGCGTACCGTCGGTATGAAACAGGGTTATCCGGCCCTCTGGAGCCAAGACCCCGGCACCGGCGGCCAGGGTCCCGGGGGCGGGCGGCTGCAGGGGCCATGCCGGCAGGGCGGTTGCCGGCGGCATCCAGGCGATGACGGTCACCGGGCCCGATGCCGATGCCACACGACCCCAGATGCGCGCTCGTACGGATATGGCGCCGGGGATTTTTGAGGCACTCTCCGCGGCGCTCACGGGGATGGGGCGCCAGCCGGTGGGATCTGTTCTGCGCACGACCATGGCCGGAGACGCCGCCAAAATGGCGCCCATGGTTCGTGACAGGCACTGTGAGATCAGCAGCGGTGTGCCGATGGACAGTGTCAACAGCGCCAGCACCCCTGCAGTGAGCAGGGCTTCACCCGGTCGCTGCAGAAGATCGCGCAGGGCCCACAGGGCCATGTTCCGGTGTGTTTGCAGGGTCATGGTTGATTTCCCCACGGTTCACGCCCTCCGGCGGTGCTGATTTCATGCAGTGCCATGGGCACCATCGGTCCGTAACGTGTATCGCTGCCGATCATGTCGACGGCCGGGGCGGGCAGGGCGGCAGCCATGCGCCGGATGGCCGTGCTTCGCTCGCCGGCCGTTGGGCGGCAGACCAGGTCCGTGCTCACGGCGACGACCAGCGCGGCCGTCAGCAATGACAGGACCGTCGCTGCAATCCGGCAGGTGCGAAACGGGTCGGTCAACCCGATGGGGGGCTCTTCATTCATTGGACCAGCTCAGCGTGCGCATGTAAAAACAACCAGAAGTGGTGACTTATAGCCATTGTCGTAAATACGTTCCGTTTGCACAACAGCGCCGTGTAAAAAGTAAGTATCACGTCATGCCGGCGAAGGCGGCATCCAGAAATATTTGAATTGACTGGACTCAGATCTTTGACCCGCGCTTACGTGCCAGTCTTGACAGCCGGCGAATATCTGTACCTAATATCCATCCAGAGCCGGTGGATTTTGTTCAGAATAATCGGGACGAGTGTATGGCAACATATTTCAAATCGCAAGATACCTCCGCGCCGCCGACAGCGGCGCCATGACCATGCCCACCGCAGACTGGCTGTCCATGGTGCTGCTGGGGATTTTCGGTACCGGGCATTGTATCGGGATGTGCGGGCCGCTGGTGGTGGCTTTTCCCGGCAGGCACCGCCGGCTGTGGCCCCACATCGTCTACCATCTGGGCCGTGTGAGTGTCTACACCGTCATCGGCGGACTTCTGGGCGGGGCCGGTCTGGTCGTGGCAGCGCTCACTGCCGGTGATCCGGTCCAGCGGGTGCAGGTGCTCGGTCGGGTCCAGGTATTGCTCTCTTTGGCCGCCGGTGGCGGCCTCATTTATATGGCGCTGGCGCAATTGGGGTTGCTGCGTCTTTCGGAACGGCTCACCGTCGCCGCGCCCCAGGGGCAGTTCGGTTTTGGCGCCATGATCGCCGCTGCCCGCCGCTGGCCGCCGGCGGCGGGGATGCTGGCCCTGGGGGCTGTCAACGGCATGCTGCCTTGCGGGTTGTCCTATGCCGCTTTCATGCGGGCGGCCGCCGGGGAGGGCATTCTCGAGGGAATGACGCTGTGCGCCGCATTTGGCATTGGTACGCTGCCCGGATTGTTGCTGCTGGGAACCGGCACCGCCCATCTCCTCCGGCGCTACCGGCGTCAGGCGGATATCCTTTCGGGCATGATCATGGCCGCCATGGGCGTGATGCTGCTGGTCAAGGCGCTGGGAGTGGTATTCTTGTGACCGGTTTTTGCGCGAACCTGCCGCGCCGCTCGCGTCAGGAAGATACCGGGCGGGGATAAACCCCATATGCGCTAACTTGTCAGGCGCTATTGCAATCTGGCAAGTAACGGTAACAGCGCAAAACGAACGTTGATGGCAATGTAAAAAGTCTGAAATCACCACAGAGGACACAGAGAGCGCAGAGATGACTTATTAATTAT
>JBDRRP010000068.1:0-185433 GCA_043825735.1 Pseudomonadota bacterium
GGCTACGTGCCGGGATTTTCGCTGGAAGGCTCATCCATGGACATCTTCAAGGCCTACGTCATGATCCTGTTTGGCACCTGGCTCTACTCCTACCTGCTCAGCGGCTTCTGGATCCGCCAGATTTACCGGTTCTTTCATAAATCGAAAGCAGCATAAACGACGCCCGTGCAGGGATGAAATCCCCGCACGACCGTCGTTTATATGGCGTTGAATATAAACCCTGCGGGGGAGATGGCGTTTCCATCTCCCCCGCAGGGTTTATTACATGTCCGACTTGAAGAAATCTTCGCGCTTGGTGATGGTATCTTTGGGCGGGGTGGACTCAGTGGGAACGGTGCCTTCTTTGAAGCAGACGAAGGTGGTGTCGGTGGACTCAGGGTTGGGCAAAAGGCCAGTTTCAGCATCGATCTTGGCAAAGACCACCCCTTCGGGCACCTGGAAGGCCCGGATGGGTTTTCCCTCCAGAATCCGCTTCATGAACTCCAGCCAGATAGGGCTGGCGGCCCGGGAACCGGTCTCTGAGGCGCCCAGGGAGCTTTCATCGTCAAAGCCCACCCATACCCCGGTGATGTAGCGCGGGGTGTAGCCCACGAACCATGCATCAAAAAGGTTGTTGGTGGTGCCGGTTTTTCCAGCCACGGGGCGGCCCAGGGCCTTGATCCGCTGTCCGGTGCCTTCCTGGACGACGCCTTCCAGCAGGCTGGTCATGATGTAGGCCGTCTCGCTGCTGATCACGCGCTCCCTCCGGGGCATGGACGCTTCGAGAACCCGGCCGTCGCGGTCCTCGATGCGGGTGATGAATACAGGCTCGACGAAATAGCCCTGGTTGGCGAACACAGAATAGGCGTTGACGATTTCCAGGAGGGAAACCCCCGAGGAGCCCAAAGCGATGGACAGATCCCTGGCGATATCGGAAGTGATCCCCAGCTTTCGCGCGTAGTCGATGACGGTGTCCACGCCGATGTCCTGTAGAATTTTGATCGTCACCACGTTCCGGGATTTGGCCAGAGCCTTGAGGAGCAACGTCGGCCCGTAGAATTTCTGACCGTAGTTCTTGGGTTTCCAGGTGGAAGCTGAGCCCTCGTCTTCATAGACAATGGGCGCGTCGATGATGATGGTGGCCGGTGTGTATCCATTGTCCAGGGCCGCGGCGTACACGATGGGTTTGAAGGCCGAGCCTGGCTGACGGCGCGATTGAATGGCCCTGTTGAACTGGCTGCTGGCAAAGTCTCGTCCGCCCACCATCACCTTCACGTGGCCGGTTTCCGCCTCGATGCACAGCAGCGCCGATTGGGCCATGGGTGTCTGCTCAAGGGCCAGCGACCAGGTGCCGTCTTCGCTTTTGGTCTGCAGCATCACCGATATCACATCCCCGACCCGAAGCGCCTGGCCCGGGTGGCGGATCCGTGCCACGTAAAACGGAACCTCCGGATCGGGCCGCCGGGCCCAGTGCATCTGCTCGATATCGATGATGCCGCGGACATCACCCATGCGCACGGTGACCTGGTCGGCGGCGTCGTCCACGGCAATGACCACGCCTGTGACGGTGCGCCCGTCAGCGTAACTGTCCGGGCCCTGGGTCTGCTGGAGTTCTATTGAAAAACTGTCGATCTCCTCGGGCTTAAGGTGCATGATGGGGCCGCGGTAGCCTTGGCGCTTGTCCAGATCCAGGAGCCCGGTGTCCACCGCCTCCCGGGCCACCTTCTGCATCTCGATGTTCACGGCAGTGTAGATCTTGAGCCCTTGCGTGTAGAGCATGTCCTTGCCGTAATTGGTTTCCACGTAACGGCGCACGTGCTCGGTATAGCTGGGCACCTCATCGATATACCAGTTTCGCCGCGGCTTGATGTCGAGCGGGGTGTCGATGGCCTCGGTGGCCTGAATGTTGGTGATGTAGCCTTCGGCCACCATCCGGTTGAGGACATAGATCTGGCGCTGTTTGGCACGATCAAGGTGACGGAACGGGGAGTAGCGGCTCGGCGCCTGTGGCAGCCCGGCCAGCATGGCGCACTCCGCCAGATTCATGGCTGTGGCCGATTTGCCGAAATAATTCTCCGCCGCCGCTTCCACCCCGTAGGCGCCGTGTCCTAGATAGATCTGGTTGAGATAGAGGTAGAGAATCTCTTTCTTGGAAAATGCCTTTTCAATCCGGTAGGCCAGGATGGCCTCGCGAATCTTACGGCGGTAGCTGCGCTCCGGGGTTAAAAGGAAGCTTTTGGTCACCTGCTGGGTAATGGTGCTGCCGCCCTGGACGATCTTTCCGGCCTCCAGGTTTTTAAAAAATGCGCGGCCGATGCTGATCACATCCACCCCCGGATGCTTGAAAAACCGGTCGTCTTCGGCGGCCACGAAGGCCTCCAAAAGCATTTTCGGCATGCTTTCCAGTGGGACGACAATGCGTCGCTCCTGATAAAACTCGCCGATCTTCCGATCGTCATCGGAGTAGACAGCTGTGATGACCGGGGGGCGGTAATCACCCAGTGTGGAGATTTTGGGCAGATCGCGGCTGCAGTAGAATACGGCGCCCACGGCGACCACCACGCCGACACCGACGGCCAGCAGTGTGCCAACGGCCAGCCATATCACCAGCCGGCGCAGCAGCGAGGGGCCTGTGGGACGGCTGGCACGTTTTTTTAAAATCTTGGTCTTATTGTCGGAACTTCCCATATTCTTGTGACCGTATCAGCTTTTGTTTTCGTTAGAAGGACATGCGCCCCAGTGATGGGACCGAATAAGGTGCGTATATCCGTTGTCTCGCAAGCAAGCGATGCTAACAGATAAGTCATCAGGGTGCAAGCTGATGGGCCATAAAAGCAATTGACTTTAAAGGGTTATACGGATAGATGAGTTAGTTTTAACCGATTTCTCGAGATCCGGAGAGTGCTCATGATTGAACTGGCTTTCGACAAATGCGGCGGGCTGCTTCCGGCCATCGTCCAGGACCACGCGAGCGGCGAGGTTCTCATGATGGCCTATATGAACCTGGAGGCCTGGGAGGCAACGCTTGCATCCGGCAAGGCCACATTCTGGAGCCGCAGCCGCAGCCAACTCTGGGTCAAGGGCGAAAGCTCCGGCAACACCCAATTGGTAAAGGAAATCCGGGTGGACTGCGATGCGGATACGATCCTGCTGCGGGTGATCCAAATCGGCGGGGCGGCCTGCCACACCGGTCACCCGTCGTGTTTTTACCGCCGGGTGACCGGCGACACCCTGGAAACCACCAGCCAACCGGTGTTTGATCCCAAGGAGGTATACAAGCAGTGAACCCGCAAGTAAATCTGGGCATCCCCAAGGGGAGCCTGCAAAATGCCACCATCGCCTTGTTCAAACGCGCGGGGTGGACCATTGACGTCAACGGACGCAGTTATTTTCCGGAAATCGACGATAAAGAAATCACCTGCGCCATCTGCCGTGCTCAGGAAATGTCGCGGTATGTGGAAACCGGCAATCTGGACGCCGGATTGACCGGAAAGGACTGGATCGCCGAAAACAGTTCTGATGTTCATGTGGTCTGCGATCTCATCTATTCCAAGGTCAGCTCCCGGCCGGCCCGGTGGATCCTGGCTGTCCCCTATGATTCCTCGATTAAGACCATCGCCGATCTTCAGGGCAAAAAAATCGCCACCGAACTGGTGGCATTCACCAAACGCTATTTTGCCGAGCGCCGCATCGACGTTGAAATCGAGTTTTCCTGGGGGGCTACCGAAGCCAAGGTCGTAAGCGGCCTGGCTGATGCCGTCGTGGAAGTGACCGAGACCGAGAGTACCATCAAGGCCCACGGGCTCCGGATCATCCACGAGCTGATGCAGACCAACACCCAACTCATTGCCAACCACGCCGCCTGGGCGCAACCCGAGAAACAGGAAAAAATCAAACAGATCGCGCTGCTTCTCCAAGGAGCCCTCAAGGGCGAAAAGATGGTCGGGCTGAAAATGAACGTCTCCGAGGCAGGCCTCAAGACGGTCGTGTCCATGCTGCCCAGCCTCAACGCACCGACGGTGGCGCCCCTTTACGACACCCAGTGGTTTTCGGTTGAAACCGTGGTGTCATCGGAGCGGGTCCGAGAGCTTATTCCCGAGCTGATGAAAAACGGCGCGGAAGGTATCATCGAATACCCCCTCAACAAAGTCATCTAACCATGAACGATTGTCGTCTGACCGAAACGGAAACCGGCGAGCACCCCGACGTGGCGTCGCGCACCCGCGACATCACCTCCTTTATCGTCATGGATGTCCTTGAAAAGGCCTGTGAAATGGAGCAGCGGGGCATCAATGTCGTCCATCTGGAAGTGGGCGAGCCCGACTTCGACGCACCCGCTTGCGTCACTGAGGCCATCAGCCGCGCGCTGGACGACGGTCACACGCACTACACCCACAGTCTGGGCACCCTGGAACTGCGTGAAGCGGTCTGCACCTACTACCACGACACCTACGGCGTCCAGGTAGCGCCAGAGTGCGTGGTGATCACATCGGGCACCTCCCCTGCGATCTTCATGCTGTTTGCCGTCCTTCTGGAGGCCGGCGACGAGGTGATCATTTCAGATCCCCACTATGCCTGTTACCCCAATTTCATCAAATTTGTTGGGGGTGTCCCCGTCGCCGTAAAGGTTTACGAAGAGGACGGGTTCCAGTTTCGGCCCGAGGCCATCGCCGCCGCCATCACCGCCCGCACCAAGGCCGTTTTCATCAATTCCCCGTCGAACCCCACTGGCAACCTGCTGTCGGCTGACCGAATGGCGGCCATTGCCAAGATGTCCCCGTGGGTGGTTTCCGATGAAATCTATCACGGTCTGGTCTACGAAGGTAAGGAGCACTCCATCCTGGAGTTCACCGACCGGGCCTTCGTCCTCAATGGGTTTTCAAAGCTTTTTGCCATGACCGGCCTGAGGCTGGGCTACCTCATCGCCCCCCGGCCGTTTATGCGGGCCATTCAGAAGATCCACCAGAATTTTTTCATCTCGGCCAATTCAGTGGTCCAGAAGGCAGGGGTGGCCGCGCTCAAGCACGCCGGCCCGGACACGGCGCGCATGCGCGCCGTCTACAACGAGCGCCGGCAATACATGATCGGGCGGCTCAAGGGCATGGGGCTGGGCATCACGGTAGCACCCACCGGGGCCTTCTACGTCTTCGCCAACGCCCGGCACATCTCCGGCGATTCCTACCAGCTGGCTTTCGACATTCTGGAAAAAGCCCATGTGGGCGTGACCCCCGGTATCGACTTTGGACAAAACGGCGAGGGCTACCTGCGGTTTTCCTATGCCAATTCTCTGGAAAACATTGCCGAAGGCATGGACCGCCTGGAACGCTACCTCCGCCAGTACGCCGGCTAAAACGATATTAAAGAATACTGGAAACTCATTCATGATTGTCAAATCGGCAGAGTTCGTCACCAGCGCCGTCAAGCCGGACCAGTATCCGCCGTCATCGTTCCCTGAGATCGCGTTTGCAGGGCGATCCAATGTGGGCAAGTCTTCGCTCATCAACACCCTGGTCAATCGCCGTCGCCTGGTAAAAACAAGCCGGCAGCCCGGACGCACCCAGCTCATCAATTTTTTCGTGATCAACCAGCGCATGCTTCTGGTGGATCTGCCGGGCTATGGATACGCCAAAGTGCCGGAGGCTGTGCGACGCCAGTGGGGGCCCATGGTGGAGACCTACCTGAAGCAGCGCGAGAGCCTGAAAGCCGTCGTTCTGATCGTGGATATCCGGCGCACACCGGGAATCGAAGAACTCAATTTCATGGACTGGCTCGCGAGTAACAGCGTATACTGCATCCCGGTAGTGACCAAGTGCGATAAGCTTTCAAAAACAAAACAAAAACAAAATATGGCCCATATTGCCGCCACATTGCACGTGGCGGAGGACCAGCTACTGCGGTTTTCGGCCAAGACCCGGATGGGGCGCGATGCCGTGTGGTCCGCGATCACGCAACTGACGGCGACGGAGGCACCCCCCCATGGCTGAACCGCTCACCATGCGGCCCGAAGGGTTTCGTTCGGGATACGTCACACTGGTGTGGCCGCCCAATGCCGGAAAATCCTCCCTGCTCAACATGCTGCTCGGGGAAAAAATCAGCATCACCTCCGCCAAGCCGCAAACGACCCGAAACCGTATCCTAGGCATTGTCCATCGCACCGGCGCCCAGATGGTGTTTATGGACACCCCGGGGGTTCATGCCTCCGCAAAGGAGATGAACCGGCGCCTCGTGGCAGCGGCCATCACCACCCTTGCCGAAGCAGACCTGATCGTGCTCATCGTGGACATGACCGCCCGGGATGCCGATGCGGAAAATCTGCTGTTGCAGCACCTGCCGTCGACACGCACCCCGGTCATTCTGGCTCTGAACAAAACCGACCAGGCCGATCGGGAATCCATTCTCGCGGCGATCGCTGAGTGGTCGGCCCGCTTGGATTTTTGCGATATCATCCCCATTTCCGCCTTGAAGGGGAGCCAGATCGACGACCTTTTAGGCGCCATGGAACGGCAGTTGCCACTTGGGCCGCCTTTTTTCCCCGAAGATACCCTCACGGATCAACCCGTTCGATTCCTTGCCGCCGAGCTGATCCGCGAAAAGGTTTTTCGCCTTACCGGTGAGGAAATCCCCTATGCCGTCGCCGTCACCGTGGATGACTTTGCCGAGGACCCCCCAAAAAACCGGGTTCGCATCCATGCCACCATCCATGTGGAACGGGACTCGCAGAAGGGAATCGTCATCGGCAAGGGCGGCGCCAAACTCAAAGAGATCGGCACGGCCGCGCGGAGCGATATCGAAAGACTGCTCGGTGCCCGGGTCTTTTTGAAACTCTTCGTCCGCGTGCAGAAAAACTGGACCCGGGATACCAAATCGCTGAGGCGCTTCGGCTACTGATGATACTGAGTTTCAATCCTGTGATCGTCGCAGATGAAAACCGCATCGTGGCCGGGCGGGAGCCCGACGACAACGACGCGGCGGCCATCCGACGCGCCGACGCCATTATTTTGCCCCAGGGGTGCCGTGAGGCGCTTTACCGGCTGGCGACAGCCCACGGTGCGCCTGTTTTTCCTGATTTCAGCGCGCGGTTTGCTTTCCCCGGAAAAACCGGTCAGGCGCGATTGTTTCGGCACACGGCCGTCAAACATCCCCGCACCCTGGTCTTTGAGCGCGTGGATCAGGCCTGGTCGCCGCCCATGGCGCTGCCGTTTGTATTCAAACAGGATTGGGGTGGAGAAGGCGAAGCGGTTTTTTTAATTTCAGACCGGCACGATTACGACACCGCCCTGGAAGCGGCCGCTCGGCTGGAGAAATCCGGCCATCGCGGATTCATTGTCCAGGAGTTCATCCCTTCGGGGGGGCGATCGGTGCGCGTTGTGGTGATCGGCACCCAGCGCATCGCTTACTGGCGGGTGGCCGCACCCGACAAGGATGATTTCAAGGCCAGCCTATCGGCCGGCGGCACCATCGACTGGACCAGCGACCCTGATCGCCTTGCCGCCGCGGTGTCCGCCGTCGACGATCTCTGCAGTAAAACCGATATCAACCTTGCCGGAATGGACCTGCTCTTTGCCGAAGAAAAAGCCGATCCTGAACCGTATTTTCTTGAAATCAATTATTTTTTCGGGCGACACGGGATCGGCGGCGCTTCGGCATTTTACCGGCTTTTCGCCGAGGCAGTCACCGCGTGGCTCTCATCCAAAGGATTGACCATCGACCATGTCTGACCCCTATGGATTTTATCCCGAAGAAGAAGATCTGCGCCGAGAGCGTCAAAAGGCCCGTGATCTGAGAGGCTCTCAGTGGTGGAAACGCCGCTGCGACAAGGGGCGCTGCCACTACTGCAACGCCAGCGTGTCACCGCTGGCGCTCACCATGGATCATATCGTCCCCATCTCCCGGGGGGGAAAATCCACCAAGGGCAATGTGGTGCCCTGCTGTAAGGACTGCAACACCCGAAAAAAGCAGATGCTTCCCATGGAATGGGAAGCCTATCTCGGCCAGTTCGACCCGGCCTCGTGAGCGGGCAAAATTAACGATAGATAAAATTCGTGTGTACCAACGGGTGGCGATGATTGCCGACCCTCTCGTTTAGCAGCGACCGGTTCGTGTTGACAGGGTATAGCGGGTGCGCTAAATCCTCCATGTCTTCTAATGGGGCCCCGACAACATCAGAAACGATACCGCGTGAGGAGAAAAACATGAAAAAAATAGCTTTGCTGGTAGCCACCGGCCTGTTGATGGTGCTCGGAGCCAACGGCGCCATCGCCAAGGAACTGAAAGTCGGTTTCATTTATGTGTCTCCGGTCGGGGACGCCGGCTGGTCCTATGCCCACGACCAGGGCCGCATCGCCATAGACAAAATGGACGGTGTGAGCACTTCCTTCGTGGAAGCCGTCGCTGAGGGGCCGGACTCAGAACGGGTCATGACCAACATGGCCCGAAAGGGCTTCGACATCGTGTTCGCCACCAGCTACGGATACATGGACCCCATGCTAAAAGTGGCCAAACAGTTTCCCAAGACCACTTTTATGCACTGCTCCGGGTACAAGACGGCGCCCAACATGGGCAATTATTTTGGCCGGATGTACGAAGCCCGCTTCCTGTCCGGAATGGTGGCCGGCGCGATGACCAAGAAAAACGTCCTGGGTTACGTGGCTGCGTTTCCCATCCCGGAGGTCATTCGCGGCATCAACGCCTTCACTCTTGGCGCCCGGGCTGTCAATCCCAAAGCCGAGGTTAGGGTGGTGTGGACAAAGACCTGGTATGACCCGGCCACCGAAAAAGAAGCTGCCAAAAGCCTTCTCGACGTGGGTGCAGACGTCATCGCCCAACATCAGGACAGCCCCGGGCCCCAGGAAGCCGCTCAGGAGCGCGGTGTCTACTCGATTGGGTATAACTCCGATATGTCCACTTTCGCACCCAGGGCCCACCTGACTGCCCCCATCTGGAACTGGGCACCGTTTTACACGGAAACCGTCAAAAGCGTTCAAAACGGAACCTGGAAAAGTGCATCGTCCTGGCCCGGCATTGCCGACGGCATCGTCGACCTGGCCCCCTTCGGCCCCATGGTGCCCAAAGACCTTCAGGAAAAGGTGCTGGCAGAAAAGGCGGCCCTTATGAAGGGTGCCGTGAAAGTCTTCACCGGCCCCATCAAGGATCAGTCCGGTACCGAACGTATCGCCGCCGGCCAGGTTCCTGCCGACGGCGACCTTTTGGGTATGAACTGGTTCGTCGAGGGCGTCATCGGCACCACTCAGTAAGCGGCCATCGCGGCTTAAATCGCCGCTTTGCCCTGCCTGGGAGCCTTTTTCACCATGCCCCTTTTTAAGATCACACCAAGACAGGAGCAGCCATTATGGCGCTCCTGTCTTGTTTTCGGTGCTGCCATTGGGGTTTCCATCCTGCTCGGCGCACTCATGCTGCGCCTTCAGGGAAAGCCGCCGCTGACCGGTATGGTGCTGCTGTTCTCCGGCGCCTTTGGTTCCCTGTGGGCTATCGAGGACTGCCTCATCAAAGCCGTACCGATTTTTCTGTGTTCCCTCGGCGTGGGCATCGCCTTTCGCCTGCAAATATGGAACATCGGCGCCGAGGGGCAATTTGCACTGGGCGCGATCGGGGCCAGCGCGGTGGCGCTGGCGGCACCGGGGCACCCCTGGTGGCTCCTGCTTCCGGCGATGATGATCAGCGCCATGGCGACGGGGGGGCTATGGGGATTTATTCCGGCCGTGCTCAGAAACCGCATGGGCGCCAATGAAATCATCGTGACCTTGATGATGAACTACCTGGCCATCCTGTTTCTGGATTACCTTGTCTACGGCCCCTGGAAGGATTCCGGCAGTTTCGGGTTTCCAATGACCGCCGTGTTCTCCGATGGTGCCATTGTGGGAACCATCGGCGCCACCCGGCTTCCCTGGGGATTGGCCCTGTGCGCTGTGTCCGGCGCCGCCGTGTGGGTCTTCTTCCGTTTCACCCGCCTGGGATTCGAGCTGAAGGCCTGTGGCGAAAACCTCCGAACCGCCGGTTATGCGCGCCTGCCCTACCACGGCCTTGTGGTGCTGGTGATGGTGCTGAGCGGGGCCCTTGCCGGCAGCGCCGGATTCATAGAGGCCTCGGCCAATCTCAACCGTCTGCAGCCCAGCATCATGGTGGGCTACGGCTATACCGCCATCGTTGTGGCATGGCTCGCGCAGCTCAACCCCATCTTCACCGCCGTGGCCGCATTCATGCTGGCCGGCCTGCGGGTGGGCGTCGAAAACCTGCAACTCGATCTTCAGGTGCCCGCTGCCTTCGGCAAGATCCTCGAAGGCTTGATCCTGCTGTCCGTGCTGGCCTGCGGATTTTTTACCCGCTACCGTATCCGCTTTTCGAGGTGGCCATGAATATCACCTTTACGACCGCACTGCTGGCGGCTGCTGTCCAATCCGGCACCCCCATCCTCTTTGCCACCCTGGGTGAAATCATCACCGAAAAAGGCGGCATCCTCAACCTCGGCGTCGAGGGAATGATGATGGTGGGCGCCCTGGCGGGTTTTCTCATGGCAAAAGCCACCGGCAATCCCACGGCCGCCTTCATGATGGGGGGACTCGCCGGGGCCGCCCTTGCCGGCGTTCACGGTCTGGTTTGTATCGGCTTTCAGGGAAATCAGGTGGTGAGTGGACTGGCCCTGACCATTTTGGGCACCGGCATGGCCGACTATATCGGCACCCCGTTCATCGGACAGTCGGTGGCCGGATTTCACGCCATCGCCCTGCCCGGGCTCTCAGCGATCCCGTTTTTAGGGCCCGTGTTTTTCCAGCAGGATCCGTTGGTCTACATTTCCTATCTGGCGCCCTTCACAATGCTGCTGTTTTTCAAATACACCCGGTGGGGGCTCCAGATGCGCGCCATCGGTGAATATCCGCCGGCCGCCATGGCCGCCGGCGTGCCGGTGCAGCGGCTGCGCTGGATCGCGGTGCTTGTCGGCGGTTTCCTGGTGGGATGTGGCGGTGCGTATCTGAGCCTTGCCTACACCCATCTGTGGACAAACGGCCTGTCCGCCGGTCGGGGATGGATTGCCGTGGCCTTAGTCATCTTCGCATTCTGGCAGCCTCTGCGCGCCCCGCTCGGGGCCTATTTATTCGGCGGCGTCATGGCCTTTCAACTCCGGCTGCAGGCTATGGGTACCCACATCCCTTCGTCATTGCTGCTGATGCTGCCCTATGCCCTGACCGTTATCGTGCTCGTGGTATCGTCGCACCGGCTTAAGGGGTCCGGCGCGCCGGGGGCGCTGGGGGTGAACATCGAGCCGGCAGAATAAAAAAATCAGGGTTGCGCCTATACGGCTTATCCGCGACAAGGGTCTGAGGGGCTAAGGGTTCAAGTTAATGACCGCCTTAAAAAGCATAACCACCCGGAATAAATACAAAAAATTTACAGGAGGTTTTTATGACCCTTGAGCGAAGTCGCTACAGCAAGATGTATCCTATTTCCTGGGATCAACTGCATCGCGATGCCAAGGCACTGGCCTGGCGTCTGCTCGACCGGGACTATTTTAAAGGCATCATCGCCGTTACTCGGGGCGGCCTCGTACCGGCCGCCATCGTGGCGCGCGAGCTGGACATCCGGGTGGTGGATACCGTCTGCATCTCAAGCTATCAGTGGCAGGATCAGCAGGGAGAAGTGGAGGTGCTCAAATCCGTCCAGATAGACGGCGATGGCTGGCTCATTATCGACGATCTCGTGGATACCGGACGCACTGCCAAAAGTGTCAGGAACATGCTGCCCAAAGCCCATTTTGCCTCGGTTTACGCCAAACCGGCCGGCAGGCCGCTGGTGGACACCTTTATCACCGAAGTGAGCCAGGACACGTGGATCCTTTTTCCCTGGGACTCGGAATCGCAGTTCAGTCAGCCCATTGTTGGCCGAAAGCAGCCGCAGTGAACCCAGCGCCGCCCAGCATCCGCCTCACCGGCATCAGCAAGGCCTTCGGCAAGGTCCAGGCCAATCGCGATATCACTCTCGATATCGTCGCCGGGCAGATTCACGCCCTGCTCGGTGAGAACGGGGCCGGAAAAAGCACCCTCATGAGCATCCTTGCCGGCAGGATACAACCGGACCACGGACAGATATTCATTGACGATCTCCCAGTATCTTTTGACTCGGCAAAGGATGCTATCGCCTCAGGTATCGGCATGGTCTATCAGCACTTCATGCTTGTAGAGGCGCTCACGGTCGCTGAGAACATTTTCCTCGGACAGGAACCAGGGGTGCTGCTGAACGGACAGGCCATGGACGATCGGATCCTTGCGCTCGGACAACGATATGGTCTCCAGGTTGACCCGAAAGCCCGAGTTTCGTGCCTTTCCATGGGTGAAAAACAGCGCGTGGAAATCCTGAAGCTGCTCCTTCGCGACAGTCGCGTGCTCGTCTTCGATGAACCGACAACGGTGCTCACACCGGTGGAGATCGATCAGCTTTTCATGGCTTTCAAGCAAATGGCCGCCATGGGCAAGGCCATTGTTTTCATCACCCATAAACTGGCCGAAGTCATGAGCATCGCGGACCAGATCACCATCATTCGCCAGGGCCGGGTGGTGGATCATCTGCCGGCATCCGGCGTGCACTCAAAAGCAGATTTAGCCGAACGCATGGTCGGCCGTGAGGTGCTGTTGCAGGTGGACCGCCTTCCCATGGAACCGCGTCAGAGAGTGCTTCGTATCAGCGGCCTTTGCGATGACGTGCTCCAGGATATCCACCTGGACCTGCGCCAGGGTGAAATCCTTGCCATCGTCGGCGTTGCCGGCAACGGCCAGAAAAACCTGGTCGAAATTGTCTGCGGCCTCAGTGCCCCCGTAACCGGCAGCGTGAGTATTCTCGGCGATCCCTGGGATCGGTTTTTCAAAGAACGCCCCATGGCGGGCAAACTCAGCTATATCCCCGAAGACCGACTTGGACTGGCGACCTGCCCGGGTCTCGATCTCGTCGACAATTTTCTGCTTACCACACGCCACGACTTCGCCGCCGGCCCTTGGCTCCGCCGCCGCCCGGCCGATAAAAAAATCGCTCAGCTCATCGATACCTTTGGAATTCATCCGCCCAACCGATACGCACTGGCGCGCCAATTGTCCGGCGGAAATCTTCAAAAACTCGTTCTTGCCCGCGAGTTCTACCGCGCCCCTCGACTGATCGTTGCCGAGCAACCCACCCAGGGACTCGACATCGGCGCCACCGAAGAAGTTTGGCACCAATTGCTCAAAGCGCGTGACAGCGCGGGCGTTTTGCTCATCACCGGAGACCTCAATGAAGCACTGAGTCTCGCCGATCGCATCGTCGTTATGTACCGCGGACGCATCATGGGAGAATTCAACTCACAACTGCCCGATGTGGTCGAACAAATCGGCCCCCTCATGGCTGGCATTGAAGATCCGCCCATTACCGCAATCGCCCAATGATCTCGCGTCGCCCGGATTGTTTCCGCTGCTCCGGCCCCGACTTCCTGCCGGTGTGCTTCGCGTCACCGCTGGAGCTTGATCAAATTATCTGTTATGAGGGGCTATCTCACCGCCCTGCCCGCCCTGAAGGGGAGGAGAGCCGTTTGCGCGCGTGTCAGCCTGCCCGGTGTTACCGCGTGCCCTGAAACCCTATATGTTGCCAACGGAAAAAGGGGGTTTACCCATGGTCTGGAAATGCACGGTCTGCGGTTATGTTCACAAAGAATCGGATCCACCGGCGAGCTGCCCGGTATGCGGCGCTGACCGCAGCCTTTTTATCGAAATCGACGGGAACAACTTGCCGGTGGGTGACCTCAAGGCCGACGCACCGGTTCTTTCGGAAAAGCCCGCCCCTGCGTCCGTCGCTGTCGACATTTCTGCCCGGCGCTGGAAATGCACCGTTTGCGGATACATACACACCGGTCCCGAACCGCCGGAAAAGTGTCCCGTCTGCGGGGCCGACCGCAGTAAGTTCGTTGAATTGACAGCCGAATCCCCTGAGCTCTCCTCGCCGGCCCCAACGGAGCAAGTGCAGTCACCGGAGGCTGACCCGGCACCCGCTCGACGCTATTACGACATGATCACCGATCTCATGGTCCGCCAGCACGCACATCCCATTTCAGTGCACATCCCAAACGGGGTGGCCCCTGTGGGCGTCGTGTTTCTTTTTCTGGCCGTGGTGTTTGGATCTCCCAGCCTGGAGCTGGCGGCAACCTTCAATATGGCAGTGGTTCTGCTTGCCATGCCCTTTGTTCTTTTCTCCGGTATCAACGACTGGAAAAAGCGCTTTGGCGGCAACATGACCAGCGTGTTTCTCACCAAAATGATCTGTGGCGGCATCATCAGCGGCCTGCTGCTTATTTTAGTGCTCTGGCGCGTCATCGATCCCGCCATTGCCAGCACACCTGGCCCGATGAGGACACTGTACCTGTTTCTCTACGTACTCGTCATTGCAGCTGCGGCACTGGCTGGATACATGGGCGGCAAACTGGTCTTTCCACAACGCTGACCCCCACAAAAATTCTAAAGCCCGCCGGTTGCACCGGTGGGCTTTTTTATGCACTGATCGCGAAAAAACAGACATATTGTATCAAAAACCGATTTTGCCACAACATATGGTGGATAGTGCCCTCGCAAAGCCTTGATCAGAGCGGGTTTGCGAGCCGACCTCGCCATTTCTCCAAAATCGGGCGATCGACGCGCCCCCCATACCCGAGGCAGTCCCCAGGAATCGACGCCATACGGCGCCACATAGGGCGCCGAACCCTGATTTTCCCATTATTCGTCGACTTCACCAGGGATATGGCCCTCGCGGATCAGTAAATCGCGATACCAAATGGAAAACTCGAACATCCCACGATAGCGATCATCGCTGTTGATGATACCGTGGCAGATATCGAACACCCCCTGCCCGTAACTGGTTGAGTAGGTTTTCATTTCACTGGCTTGTAGGAACTCCCGGACCAGCATTTGAGTCGTTCGCTTGGTCCGGTCGGTGCGGATATCAATGGGGTCTTTGGGTTCCTGGAATGGATCCCATCGATCATACCCAATCCGGTTCAGTATGTGTCGCTGCCGGCGCGGTGACATGGCATCGAAAATGGCCTGCTTTCGCTGGGCCTCCTCTTCCCGGGAAATGTTACTCATTACCATCTCCTTTTTGAGCCGCCCCATCCGCAGCAGTCGAAAGTCCCAGAAAATCGTCATCCATGCTTGTCAACAGCGCCATGGACAACGGCATGAGAATGTCCGCCATGTTGATGTGTTTGGACTTCATATCCTGAACTACCGCAGCACTCAGGGCAAATAACCGGTTCTGAATTTCCTCCAGATTAACTGTCGGATATGGCTCCCCCGGCTGAAAACCCGATAATCCGCAGGTCCGACCTTTTCCGCCAATAGCGGTCGGAATGCCATAAAGACGGCAGGTAATGGGACGGTGATCGTAGAGGTCGCAAAGATTTTTTTCATTAAGCAAGGGGCATCGCACCCGCTCAACCGCCAAGGCCTCCAATACGGCAGCCTCCGATTGGCCGTCCTGGACGTCCTTTGCCGCCTTCCGCTTAAGTTTGTATACTCGGCGGTCTGCCGCATTGGCCTTTTCAATAATCCGCTCCCGCGCTTCACCGGAAAACCGGTTATTGAATCGGTGGTTGATATACAGCGCTTCGATGAGCGTCAGATCAAAAACGGCATGGCAGCAATCCGAGCACTCGCTTTTGCAGGTGACACAATCGGGGTGCTGGCTCCGAACCCGCTCGAAAACCTGATCCATTTGTTCTGAAAGCTGTTCATATTTGCCGAAATAGGGGGTCAAATCAAATTCCATGAAATACCTCTCGTCTTTCTCTCGAACCGGGGCGGAGACGCCGTCCCGCGGTTGGGGGGAGTGGCGCGCCAGTCAATGTTTCACGTGAAACACTACTTACCGATGCAAAATCTCGAAAAAACGGTATCCAGAATATCCTCGGACGCCGTGGTACCGAGAATCATATTGATGTGCGCGACAGCGCTGTCCATCTCCATCGCCACGAGTTCATCCTCGCCTTGTCGTCCCAGGATGTCAATGGCGCGATCAACGGCGCTGGCGGCTTCCATCAGATGGCGCACCTGCCGTTGATTGGGCATGACATCGTTATCCTCATCATCGCCCTGGCCCCAGGTCAACACATCCACGATCACCCTTTTGAGCGCGCCTATCCCATCGCCATACTTGGCTGATATGACCACCACCGGAACTTCTTCACGATCGGGCATCATGCACGGGATGTCGTGGGCCTCGGTGAGGTCCATCTTGTTTCGGACCAGTATCAGTGGCAGATCGTTCAATGTTAATAAATTGTCGATGTCATCCGGGTGCAACGCGCTTCCGGCCTCTACGAGAAACAGCACCAGTTGAGCGGTCGATATCGCTTCCTGCGTTTTTTGAATGCCAATGGCTTCGATGGGGTCGGGTGTCTTGCGGAGTCCTGCGGTGTCGACAAGAACAACCGGTATCCCTTCAATGCTTGTGGCGTCGGTGATCGCATCCCGTGTCGTTCCCGGGACATCGGAAACGATTACGCGCTCCCGATCAAGAAGCCGATTCATCAGGCTCGATTTGCCGACGTTGGGTCGTCCCACCACGGCGATACGCGCGCCCTCTCGAAGAACCTGGCCCACATGGTGGTGTTCGATGAACGCTCTCAGGGGTTTCAGAACATCCTGCTCAAGCCGGGACGCGATGATCGCGGTATGGCTGCCGTCATCTCCCACATCCTCAGGAAAGTCGATACTGGCGGCAACCCAGGCATAAGCATCTTTAAGGACGCTCAGTATTCCTTCCACCCGAGTCTTAAACTCCCCCCCCAGCTGGCGGTTGGCCATGCGAGCGGCGCGTTCTGTTTTGGCATTAATGAGATCGACAACGGCCTCTGCCTGGGTAAGATCCATTCTGCCGTTTAAAAATCCTCTTCTCGTGAACTCTCCCGGCGCGGCCATGCGCGCCCCGCTGTCCAAAACGAGCCCTAAGATACGGCGAATGACGACAGGCCCGCCATGGGAATTGATTTCCACCACGTCCTCCCCGGTGTAACTGTGAGGACCCGCCATCCATGAGACAAGAACTTCGTCGACGACACTGCCGTCATCGCAGTTTATGATCACACCATGCACAAGGTGATGAGAAACCGTCGGTTTCTCAGTTCCCGAGGGGCGGAAAAGTCTGTCGCGAATCTTCCGGGCGGATGGTCCGGAAATCTTGACGATACCAATCCCTCCCAGGCCGGAGGGGGTGGCAATGGCCGCAATGGTATCATTATCCAGGAAGGTTCCAGTCACGTTAACTGTATTGATGCGCCGGTTGCTTGATCATCGCTGTTGAGACGCCAGATGCTGGCCGCGTCGGCGACGTTGCTGGGTGCTCTTGGGGTAAATGACAAGCTTTCTGAAGTGCCCCTCGCCGACGCTCTGAGTACGCACACTGGCGTCATCTTTCAAGGCGAGATGGATGATGCGCCGGTCATGGGCGTTCATTTGTCCGATCGTGGTCGGGCGCCCTTTCTGCTTGGCCTTTTCAGCCATGCGGCCGGCGAGCTGCTGAAGATTGTTCCTGCGACTCTCCAAATACCCTTCAACATCCACAAGAACGCGAACCCTGTCGTCACGCCCCTTGTTAATGATTTTTTCAACCAGATATTGAATGGCTTCCAGGGTCTGGCCGCGTTTTCCGATGAGCGCACCGGAATTGCCGCCCACGAGGTTGAGAACGACCCGTCCATTGATGCATTCATCCATGACGTCAATGTCGTCGGAGATGGCGCCGGCGATAGTTTTTACCGCCGTGCGGCACTGCGAGATGATATCCGGTGTAATTTCAGCGTTAGGAACGGGCTGCCACTGTGGGGGGTTTTCCTCTGATGTGAAAAAGCGCGCGTCTTCGCTATCGTCCGGAGTCAATGACACGCTGTCTCTGATACTGACTCGCTTCTCCGCGGCTTTTCGTGAGCCGCCTTTCCGAAAGGCATTTTTCGCTGAAGGGGCGGCGATGGGCTGAGAGATCCGGATGCGTGCTTTTTTAACACCAACCAGGCCGAAGATACCGGTGGATCCGTGAGAAAGAATGTCGTAGTTGATGCTATCCACCGACAGACCCAGCGCTTCCCCAGCGCGCCTGAGTGCATCCTTGACGTTTTTTCCTTCATATTCCACGTCAGCTGTCATGATGACCTCCGTCACTAGGCGTATTTCTTCTGCACATGATACTGCTGGGCGATGGACAGAACGTTGTTCACAAGCCAGTATAGGACGAGACCGGATGAGAAATTGATGAATATGAATGTGAAAATAATGGGCATAAACATCATCATTTTGGCCTGGGTCGGATCTCCCGGAGGGGGCGACATTTTCTGCTGGAGGAACATGGTGGCACCCATGACCAGTGTCAGGACGGGGATGCCGTAAGGGGGTTCCATGAAGGGAATGCTGAAACCAAAATTAAACAGTCGATCCGGAGCCGATAAGTCTGTGATCCAGCCAAAGAAGGGTGCATGACGCAATTCAATGGCCTCGTAGAGCATCCGGTACAGGGCAAAAAAGACGGGAATCTGCAATATCATGGGCAAACACCCGCCCATTGGATTGATCTTGTAAACCTTATACAGATTCATGAGCTCTTCGTTTTGCTTCTTTTTGTCGTTCTTGTTCTTTTCACGGATTTCAGCCATGAGCGGCTGCATTTTTTTCATCTGACTCATGGACTTGTAACTCTTGTTGCCCAGAGGCCATAAAACGATTTTGATAAGGATGGTCATTACGATGATGGCAATCCCGTAATTGGGAACGATGCCGTAAAAGAAATTCATCAGAGCAAGGCAGGGCTTGGCGAGAATATCGAACATGCCGAAATTGACGGCGCGCTCCATTTCATGCCCCACGCTTTTCAGAATGTCGGTGCTCTTCGGGCCGAAAAACGCTTGATGCTTGAAGGTCGCGCTCTGCCCACTGGCAATGGCCGTTCGCGGATGAATGAGCCGGCTGACGAGCAGTCCGTCTTCCGCGGCGCTGAGTTTCATCTGGCTGTCTTTGCCACTTTCGGGGATTAAGGCAGACATGAAGTACTGGTTCTGGACAGCGATCCATCCGACGTTGCCTTCATAAAGATCTTTGTCTGCGATTTTCTTGACCTCGATCTGCTCGAAATTGCCGTCGACAAGAACACATGGTCCCTGGAACCCGTATGCGTTTTGTTTCAATGATGTCCGGGTTTCGATAGCGATGCCAAGGCGCCCGTCGACAGAACCCGCAGAACGGTTATTCACCACCACGTCCATGCCGAACGCGTATTTTTCCGGATCGAAATGAAACCGTTTTTCGATAACGACACCGGAGGGGCTCGTCCATACGAAAGCGATGGTCGTCGGAGCGCTGATGGTCACATTCTCCTGATCGGTCTGAGCCCGGTATACAGCACTGGAAAGCGCTGCGGTGTCGATGCCACTGCCGTCAAACAACAGCGACAGTGTCCCCTCTTCTGAAACCGACTTGACCACATCGAGCAATGGTGAATCTTTATCGTTGGTCTCGCGATAGTTATCCAACTCAAAATGCCGTATGATTGCGCCGCGCTCATCGATTACCGCGGTATAGTATTTTGTTTTAACGATTATTTTTCTTGTATCGGGCTCCTGGGTCGCTGCGGCTTCGGTCACCGCCGTTGGTGGGTAAGATGAATTTTCAGCAACCGCGTCCGATGGCGTCTTTACGATTTCTTCCACCGTGGCGGCCGATTGGGGCGCCGGTTTAGTAACCTCTTTGTCGACGAAAAACGTCTCCCATAGAAAAAAAACAAGAAATGAGAGCGCAATGGCAATGAACACACGGGCTTGTTCCATAGTATTCTCCTACGATCAGTCTGAACCGGTCAGCGCGGAACAGCGGGCATTATCGTCGCTGTCACTAAATGGGGCCACATCATCGTGATAAACCCGAAAAAAGTGATTTTGAACCATAGAGACCACAGCGAACCGAAGATAATATACTGAATAATAAGTAAGTTATCTCTGCGACGCTGTGGTGATTTCGAACTTTTTTACATGGCCATCAATCTTGCACGTACGGGAAAGCGAGATCCGCCGCTTTAGGATCATGGTATGGGATCGAATCCACCACTACTAAAAGGATGACACCGGCAAATCCTTTTGACAGCCAGTGCGCTGCCTTTAACTGCACCGAATTTTTTGACCGCCTGGTGACCGTATTCCGAGCAGCTCGGATAAAAACGGCAAGCCGGACCCAGGACAGGCGACAGAACGATCTGATAAACCCTGATCAGAACGAGCAGCAATTGTTTTAAAATATGTCACCTCGATGGTTGCTGAAGAGCTTTTCCAAAGAAGCCGCCACTTCGTTGCCTGTGAGGGCAGCCGCTTCCCTTTTGGCAATAATATTGATGTCCACGGGTGATTTAAATCGCCTGGCATGGTGCCGAAAATACTCTCGGCAGTGGCGTTTGATCCGATTTCTGATAACCGAATTTCCCACGCGTTTACTGACGGTGACGCCCAGTCGGCTGCCGATGTCATCGCGCCGCGAATACAACGCGATAAAATGGCGGTTCTGGATTTTCTTGCCTTTCTTAGACAACCCGAGGAAGGCGGACCGCTTTAGTAATCGGTGGTGCTTGGGAAATCGGAATCCTGGGATCACCGCTGTTCCACTTATATTACGGGATATTTCAGCAGTGCCGACCGGCCCCGCCCCCTCCGAAAAATCTCCGGAACGGTGCAATGCCGGCCCCATTTGCGATGACTGCGCTACGCGGAAAGCCGTTTGCGTCCCCGTGCCCGGCGTCGGGAGATTACCCGGCGACCGCCCTTGGAGGACATGCGTTTGAGGAATCCGTGATTTCTGGCCCGTTTGATTTTGCTGGGCTGGTAGGTCCGTTTCATGTGTTACCCCTTTTCATTTCCTTGCTTTTGATAGTACCCAGGCCTGGCCAGAACGCACTGGCGAATGTAACGGCCGATTCTCATTACCGATTCACAATCGGGCACACTAACCACATGCCGCCAGCGATGTCAACCGGATATCAGTCTCTAAGGCTTTCAAAAATGTCGTACTCCTCTAAGTGGTAATGATCGTCAGGATAGATCTCCACCTGCTTGCCGGTACGACTTTCGATACTTCGAATCAGTCGGTTCTCCTCGCCATGGAGCAGTTCGGCAATCTCTGGATTGGCACGTAGCGTCAAATAATCACCCACCATATCGTAGGTATCTCTGATGAGTGATCTATATATGGTATGGCAAACGGTTCGTCTCGAAATGAGGTAGCCCTCACCTTCACAATAAAAACACGGTTCCCGCAGGATGCTCGCCAGTGACTGTTTGACGCGCTTTCGAGTCATTTGCACCAGACCAAGCTCCGAGATAGGCAGCACATGCGTTTTGCTCCTGTCTCTTTTGAGCGCTTCTTTTAGGGCGCTGTACGTTTTTTCTTGGTTGATACTTTTTTCCATATCAATGAAATCGATGATAATAAGACCACCGGTATCCCTTAACCGGATCTGGTAGGCGATTTCTTTTACCGCCTCGAGATTGGTTTTTAGGATGGTTTCCTCCAGGTTGTG
This sequence comes from Pseudomonadota bacterium, assembly GCA_043825735.1. Lineage (GTDB taxonomy): Bacteria > Desulfobacterota > Desulfobacteria > Desulfobacterales > JBDRRP01 > JBDRRP01. The sequence goes on from JBDRRP010000068.1 coordinate 21,550, forward strand.
CTTGCCCACGTATCGGCCGGTATTGACATCGATGGCGACCAGCGCCTCTGTTTCTTCAATGACGATATATCCACCTGATTTCAGCCACACTTTTCGCTTGAGCGCGCGGCTGATATCCCCTTCCAGGTTGAATGCATCGAATATGGGTTCACTGCCCGCGTACAGTTCCGCACAGTGTTTCATACCCGGCATAAAGGTGTCTAGAAAACTCAATACGCGTTGATATCCCAGGGTCGAATCAATGACGAGCTTTTCGACTTCATGAGTCAGCAGATCCCTCACTGCCCTCAGGCTCACATCCAGTTCCTGGTGCAATAGTGATGGTGTCGGTGCACTCCGGTAGCGATTTTGGATGGTGTCCCACAGGTTTTTTAGAAACGCCATTTCCTTGATGAGTTTATCCTCGGAAAGTCCTTCGCTGGCAGTGCGAACAATGTAGCCGTACCCGTCGTTCTTGTGGGTCTGGATAATCGACTTGAGCCGTTTGCGCTCATCATCGTCTTCAATGCGCCGTGATACGCCAACGTGATCGGAGGTGGGCATAAGCACGAGAAATCGTCCAGGCAGAGAAATGTGGGTGGTGACCCGAGCCCCCTTGGTGCCGATCGGTGACTTGGAGACGTGGACAAGCAGATCCTGACCCTCCACCAGCAATTCTTCGATGGGACGCTGGGGATAGCCACCGGATGAACCGGAGGCATCGGAAACCGGCTCACCGTCTGAGCCACCGTTGTCGTCTTCGGTTTCTAAAAAATGGGCCTCAACATCACGATACTGGTTGTCCACCACGTCATTGACATAAATAAAGGCCGCTTGGTCAAGCCCGATGTCCACAAAGGCCGCCTGCATACCGGGTAGCACCCGCTGAACGCGACCCTTGTAAATGTTTCCAGCGATGACCGCGTCGTCCATGCGATTTATGAACAGTTCGGCAATGGTACCGTCTTCCACTAACGCCACGCGCGTCTCGTGATCGGCCACGTTGATGACCAGCTTCTTATCCATGCGATTTCTCCCGGCCGTCAGCGGTGATGTAACATAATTTGATCCGGTGGATGTTTCCTATACCCACATCGGAAGCAAACCGTGGTTCCTGTCTGCACCGACGTGATCCGGAAATCGTCCGATAACGCCTATCCCTTGTCCGCAAAAAAACTTTTTTCCTTCATAATCCGTACCGTTTGGATTTCAGCATCGCCCATGTTGAAAACCGAGTAAAGAACATCGCCGGGTCTCACGGCCATACCGGCAGGCGTGTGTAGGGTGAGAACGAGTTCTCGATCGCTGTCGCTGAGCATTGTACCAACACGGGTCTTTAAATCCAGGGCTTTTTCTTTTCCTGCGCGGCCCGTTTTAGTAAAGGGCCACGCCGCAGATGCGTTGAACCGTGCGATGGCCATTGGATCGAACACTGCTGACGGTGCCACTATCCGATAGCGGACGGCGACGGGCGTCAGCAGCCGTTGGGCCTTTGTGACATCCACAACCGCAAGTCCATCAGGAAGCTGCCGATTCATGGCATCTTCAATGCGGTCCAAGTCACCATCAATGCCCACCCAGACCAACATCTGTTCATCTTTGCTTTCGATGCCTACAGGCAGTGGATCGTTGAAGGCCATCTTCGGTTTAGGATGATATCCTTCGGTGTAGCGGATGGGAATACCCGTTCGCCGGAGAGCGCGGGTCATGATACTGATGAGCTCAAGGTGTCCGAAGTACCGTGCTGAACCGGTTTTTTCGTAGGTGATCCGCATCGGCTTGAAATTCTCCGGCGTGCCGCCGGGCCTGGAGACAGCCGATATCGTCACTGGTGTATCGCTATCTCCGGTAATCCGTGGAGCGATCGTGACAAAATCGCAGACACCGCACTGGTGGCATTGGCCCGTCCGGCAGTCCTCTGTGGATACAGCCTCTTTGGCCCGGTGCCATTCTGACGCCAGGTAGGAACTTGTGACCCCGATGTCCACAACATCCCACGGCAGTGGTTCCTCGATGGCGCGCTCCCGAAAAATAAGGGCGTTAGGATCAATTCCTTCTTCGGCCATGGCCTCCTGCCACTTGGTGATATCGAAGTGATCGCTCCACCCGTCAAACCGACACCCTTTTTTGAAGGCCGCAACCAGCAGCCGGCTCAACCGGCGATCTCCCCGGCTGCAGACCCCCTCGACCAGACTGGTCTCCGGATTTTGCCATTTCATCTGGACCCCGGGCATCTTCAACCGCCGCCGCAACCCCTCAAGCACCGATCGGGCTGCTCCCGGCGCAATCTGATCGCACCACTGAAAGGGCGTGTGAGGTTTGGGAACAAAAATACCCACACTGACATTGAACTTTCCTTTTTTTCCCGCACCCTTTCGGGTCGACTGCAAGGAGGCCACCAGATCCACTAGCGCCTGGTGGTCTTCCGGTGTCTCGGTGGGTAGTCCGATCATGAAATACAGCTTAATCAGCTGCCATCCAAGACCAAAGGCCTCTGCCACGGTTTGGCGCAGATCATCCTCTGTGATGTTTTTATTGATCACATCCCGTAGTCGCTGGCTGCCGGCCTCCGGAGCCAGTGTGAATCCGGTCTTTCTCACCTTTTGGATCAGTTTCATGAGGGGTGGCGTCAGGGTTCCGACCCTGAGAGACGGCAGACTCAATGCGATGCGGTCGGCTTCACAACGGGCCATTAATCGGTCCATGAGTGGTGTGATACCGGAATAATCACCCGTGCTCAGCGACAGCAGGGAAATGTCTTCGTAACCGGTTGCCGCAAGACTTTGATTCGACAGGTCTACAAGGTTTTGAACCGAACGCTCTCGAACCGGACGGTAAATCATTCCTGCCTGACAGAATCGGCAGCCCCGGGTGCAGCCCCGGGCGAGCTCCAGGCGCAATCGGTCGTGGACCGGGCGTCCGTAAGGCAGTACCGGTTTATCGGGAAACGGTGCCCGGTTCAAATCAGAGATCGTGGCCCGGCGAACGCGCGCAGGAGATGCGCCGATCGGCGTGAGCCGCTGATGGCCCCCGGCCTCAACGCTCACACTGTAACGGCTGGGCAAATAAACGCCTTGCAGATGAGACCATTCGTCAAGTATCGCTGTTTTCTCAGACCGGACATTCCCGGCCGCCAAAGCAATGGCCATCATGTCATCAACCACGGCCTCACCGTCACCGATGACCATGGCATCAAAAAAAACGGCCACCGGTTCAGGGTTGCAGGTGCAGGGGCCGCCGGCGATGACCACAGGATCCTTTGGACCGCGCTCGCCAGAAAGGAGCGGGATTTTCCCCAAATCGAGAATATTGAGCATGTTGGTATAATTGAGCTCGTAAAGCAGGCTGACCCCGATGATGTCGAACTGATTCAATGGCGTCCGGGTTTCCAGCGATACCATGGGCATTTTTTGATCCCTCAGGTATCGCTCAAGATCGAGCCCGGGGGCGAAAACCCGTTCGGCCACGATGTCCGGGTGACGGTTGAGCATGTTGTAGAGAATCTGCATGCCGAAATGGCTGGTGCCGATTTCATATAAATCGGGAAACACAAGCGCCACGGAAAGCTTTACCCGACGGTGATCCTTCACAACGGCATTGATCTCGTTGCCCAGGTATTGACTTGGCTGTTGCATGCCGATGAGCATGTCTTGATAGGAAAATTGGTCCATTTAACTGATCACAACCCGTTCATTTCGTGTCTGTGGTTATCCATCACGAAGAAAACCCTTGCATTCTGATAAGGACTTCGTGATCGTTGATAAAAGCCGCGGCCCGCGGTTATCGGTGACAACACCGCTGGATGCCGTGCCGAAAATCGGTGAATATGGCCATGCATTCACTGCCCCGCACCAACTTTTACGGGAAATGCGTCACATGCCAAAAATATGCGCTGTCACCAAGGAATTCCTTTTGTTGTTTTTTTTAATGTCTTTCTGTGCAGGCCCCGCGCCCGTTCTTGCCGACAAACATAACCGAGAAACCCCCGTTGTCAAAGCGGTGCGGATGGTCGGCCCGGCGGTGGTGAACGTAAGCACGGAAACCGTGGACCGGCAAACCGGCCATCCTTATTCCAGCTTTGGCGGCGACCCGTTCTTTGAACATTTTTTCCGGGACTTTTTTGAATCCCTGCCGCAGCAGGAATTCCGGCGCACCAGTCTTGGGTCCGGTGTCATCATCGACGGCAAGAAGGGGTTTGTGCTCACAAACGCCCATGTGATCGGTCGGGCCACGACCATCACCGTCACACTTCAAGACGAACGCTCATATACCGCTGACATCGTCGGCGCCGATCCGGACTCCGATCTGGCGGTATTGCGCATTGCGGCAGACGCGCCGTTGCCGGCAATCGCCATGGGCTCGAGTGACGATCTGATGATCGGAGAAACGGTTATCGCCATTGGCAACCCTTTCGGCTTTTCACACACGGTCACCACCGGCGTCATCAGCGCGATCAACCGCAGTATCCGTGCCGAGGAGCAGGTATTTCGCGATTTCATCCAGATCGATGCCTCCATCAACCCGGGTAACAGCGGCGGTCCGTTGCTCAATATCGACGGTGCACTCATCGGTATCAACACCGCCATTTACGCCAAGGCCCAGGGTATCGGATTTGCCATCCCCATCAACACCGCCCGACGCATCGTCAATGACCTCATTTTGTTCGGTGAAGTGGTCCAGCCCTGGTTGGGCCTGACCATTCAGGCGCTGGACTCAAAACTGGCGGACTATCTGGACGTTCCCGGCAGGCGGGGAGTGGTGGTCCATAAAGTCGTCACCGGCAGCCCCGCCGACAGCGCCAGGGTGAAAAGCGGAGACATCCTCTTGTCGATGGATCAGACCCCGGTCGGGAGCATCGACGACTACGACGGCGCCCTGTCACGAATCAGGACCGGCGATGCCGTTGCCCTGACACTCTGGCGGGACCGACGCCGGCTGACAACCTCCTTGAAAGCCGCCGTGTTTCCTGAATCGCTCGCATTGCCGCTGGCGCAGGCATTGCTGGGAATCACCATTGCCGATATCGACGGCGACCTCCGCCAGCGCTACCGCATCTTGGCAGATGAAGGCGTGGTCATCACCGAAAGCCGCCCTCAAACGGATTTAGACCGCATCGGTATCCGGCCCGGGGATGTCATCCGTCAGGTGGATGACATGAATATCGCCGGCATCGATGATTTCAAGAAGGCTGTCGTCAAGTACCGGCGGAAAAAATCAGTGACGATGGTTATCCAGCGGGGGCGCCAGGGATATACCATCACGGTAAGGCTAAACTAGTGTCCATCCATAAACGGCATCTTTTGGCCCCTGGCGGCGTACTCACTCGTCTTCAATCCTCGAAATAGCAGGCTATTCCTCCGGTTGAAGACTCGTTCGAGCCTTGCCAGGAACCAAAATCTACCATTTCTGGACGGACACTAAACGAATTAATTTCAAAGATCCGACAATAAGAAAAAAGGCCGCGGCGGGCTTTCCCCACCGCGGCCTTTAGGGATCAAACAGGGTATTAATCGATGGTGTTGCTCAATCCGCTGGCTATCACCGCGTCATTTTCAATGACGAAATAGCGGTATTTCTGCATCACCCCGGTGCCCGCCTCGTTGTTGTAAAACCGCTCCTGGGTCATGACGTCCAGTTGCTTGACCGCGGCCGGCTTACCCCAGACCCGGTCCACGTCGGCAACGCTGAGAGGATGTTTCTGATAATAAATCTTGCTCAGTTCCGTGACGTATTCGGGCTTGGTGGTGCCTTTGCCGCCGATCTGGGTCTCGCCGATCGAGTCGGTGGCGCCGCTGCCCATAACCCGCCCGTCCTTTACGATGAAGTACTGATAAGCAGTGTCGACAAGCCAGGGCGTTTTCATCTTGTAGACATAAACCAGCCCACCACTGGCGATGGGTTTTGTGACGACCGGATCGCCCATGACCTTTTCCAGCTTTTCGACGGAAACCATGTTTTTCTTGTAGTATGCCTGGTCCAGCCGGCTGACAGGAAACTGTTCCGGTTTCTTTGAATCGCCCGTTTTATCGATGGTCTGGCTCAACCCGGAATAGAGCACCGTGCCGTCTTTAATGACAAAGAACCGGTAGGCCGTATCCACGATAAAGGAATCCTTGAGTTTGTAATAGAGCTTTTCTGTATCACCGGCTGATTTCACAACGGCGGTGGGTTTGCCCCACTGCTTTTTCACCTGATCCGCGGACATGGGGTGCTTTTCGTAAAACGCCTGGCTGGTTTGGTCGAAAGCCGCAGCGGTACCGGCGAACACCCCTCCCCCCACGAGCAGGGCGCACACCAGTAGCGTCAGTCGACGGAAACCCAATTTGTGATTCATCGTCTCCCTCCTGATTTGGTTATCGTTAGGCTTTTTTTGCCCTAATCGCGAATTGCGTTGTTGATGGCTTCTGTTGTCTGGTCAGATGGGAAGCCACACGCCGGTCAAGGCCTGTGGCCGTGCTATCCGTACATAACCGAAACACCTGAAATGAATCAAGAGATTTTATCTCGTCCAGGTATCTTTCATGGTTCTTATGCCGACTTGCCATCACTCATGGCCGGTGGTAATGGACTGCCTAAGACCGTGGTTTTGTCATAATAACAAGACGCCAAGGAGCTGCAGATTCATGAATCGCCACAAAATCCGTACCCTGCTCACCACCGATGCACCAATGGCCCAGGTCACGGTCATGGGGTGGGTGAGAACAAAACGCGACGCCAAGGGTTTTTCCTTCATCGAGATCAACGACGGCTCCTCGCTCGCCAATATGCAGGTCCTCGCCGAAAACAGCCTTTCCAACTACGATGACATCCGCAAACTCACCACGGGCTCGGCAGTGGCCGTCACCGGAGCACTTTCGCCCTCTCAGGGCAAGGGTCAAAAATGGGAGATCTTGGCAAGCCGTATCGACACCCTGCATCTGACTCCGGAAACCTATCCCCTCCAGAAAAAGCGGCACACCGACGAGTACCTGCGCACCATCGCCCACTTAAGACCCCGCTCCAACAAATACGGCGCCGCCTTTCGCATCCGCAGCGAACTCTCATGGGCCATTCACCAATTTTTCAGGGAGCGCGGGTTTTTCTACATCCATACCCCCATCATTACCGGAAGCGATTGCGAGGGGGCGGGCGAGCTGTTCCGGATAACGACCCTGCCGCCGGACGCCGGACGCAGCGCCGATGGAAAGGCGGATTACTCGGCTGATTTTTTTGGCCAGGAGGCCAATTTGACGGTATCCGGGCAGTTGTCCGCAGAAATGCTCGCCCTGGCCTTGGGCGACGTTTACACCTTCGGGCCCACCTTTCGCGCCGAAAACTCGAATACCAGCCGTCATGTTGCTGAATTCTGGATGGTGGAACCGGAGATGGCCTTTTGCGACATCACCGGCAACATGGCTGTGGCCGAAGCCCTCATCAAGGGCCTGACCCGTCACATCCTGGACCATTGCGCCGAGGACATCGGGCTTTTTGCCCGGTTCGTGGATAAGGACCTGTCAGAGAACCTGGAAACCATCCTGACCACCGATTTCCTTCGACTGACCTACCGTGACGCCGTAGAGACGCTCCAGGCCTCCGGGCACACCTTCGAATACCCGGTGCATTACGGCAACGACCTTCAGTCCGAACATGAGCGATTTCTGACCGAAACGCACTTCAAGCAACCGATCATCGTCTACGACTACCCCAAAGCCATCAAACCGTTTTACATGCGGCTCAATGATGACGGTGAAACCGTGGCCGCCATGGATGTGCTGGTGCCGCGCATCGGGGAGATCATCGGTGGCAGCCAGCGCGAAGAGCGACTGTCGGTGCTGGAATCCCGCATGGACAGTGCGGGCCTGGACCCCTCGCCGTACTGGTGGTATCTTGACACCCGCCGTTACGGCAGCGTGCCCCACAGCGGCTTCGGCATGGGCTTTGAACGCATGCTCATGCTCCTGACCGGCATCACCAACATCCGCGACGTGATCCCGTTTCCCAGAACCCCGGGCGCCATTGAATTCTAGCGCCGGTTTTACACGGTCTATGACCGCTGGTTTTCAACCACGAAGAAAACCCAAAAACCGGTTGATCTCAAAAATGACAGGGACACGGTTCACCATTGTCCCCGTACATGATCAACTTCAACAAAATATAAAACCGGGATTTCTCCCGGTTTTATATTTTAATCTTCGTGCCCTTCGTGAACTTCGTGGTTCAACACTCCCTTAGGCATCTAAGTTTGGCCAGATCCTCGGCGTAGCCGTAAAGGTGCAGACCCTTGCTCTCAACAATCATCTCACCGTCGGCCACACCGATCTCGGCAGCCATATATTCTTTGAGATTCTGAATGCCGGCCAGGTTGGCCGGCAGTCCGCCCCACAGGTCCCAGGACCGGAAATAAATCACAAAATGAAGCGCGTCGTCCTGGATGCGGGTGTCGATGCTTCGCAGACACGGTGGATCGAGCAGCGTCAGATCCGTGGGGTGGGCCACCTGAAGCACCATCTGGTTGTTGCGCTCCCCGAACCGCTTGTAGGTCTGGATGACCCACTCGATCTGATTGAGATACACGACGCCGTCTTCAATAAACACGGCACGGCCGTCCACCTCCCGGTAATCGATGATCTCCGTGTTGCGGGTTTCCCACCAAGCCAGCTTACTGCCGTCCAACGGGGCACGGGCCAGCCGCTCTCCGTAAGTGTAGGATTCCCCGTCCTGCTTGGCACCAGTCATCAGGTATTCAATGTAGGATCGCTCATATCCCTTGCCGCCATAGATGTAGTCTGCCTCCACCGGATTGGGGATACCGCAGGCCGGTGGGATATCAGGAATCAACGGCAGGGTGCCGGGATGGCGGACGTGACCGATGAAGTAGTCGTATTCGAGTCGGGTCTGACCCGCATAGGATCCCCTGTCGATGGTAAACCGCCGCCCGACATCCAAAATATCGTGTACCGCCTGAAACCAGAGATCCGGAAGATCTCTGGCCTTGATGGCATGAATGTTCATCTTGGCTCCAACTAAACTTGGCTTTTCCCTGCGCAAGGGAGGGAAAGGATAATTGACAGATCGGTGTCGTTCGACACTAAATATCGAGCATGCTGACTTCCAACGCGTTGTTCTGAATAAAGGCGCGCCGTGGTTCCACTTCCTCGCCCATCAGAATTGTGAAAATCTGGTCGGTGTCCACCACGTCCTCCACCCGTACTTGCAACAGGGTGCGCGTATCCGGGTTCATGGTAGTTTCCCAGAGCTGATCCGGGTTCATCTCACCCAGACCTTTGTAGCGCTGTACCAGTACCCCTTTTTTCCCCTCTTCCACAAGCGCTTCCAGCAATTGTCGCTTGTCGCCGATCTCGCCGCCAGTGTCGTCCTTGTCGGCAGCCACCACCCTGAAGGGCGGTCGGTCGAAGTCGCGCAGCTTTTGCCACAGGAGTGCGGCTTTTTGATAGGCGTTGGACAGCACGAGTCCTTTGCCAACAACAATCTTCTGGTTGAAATCCGTGATGGCGGCAAACCGCTCCATCGCCGCAGCCTCATCCACGATGGGTGTCACACTGAATTCAAAAACCTGTCGATCCTCGTCCCAGGCCACTTCACCGGCGTCGAAGCCGGCGGCGGTAAGGCGCTGCTGCAGCGCGGCCATTTTTTCCAGATCGGCCAGATCGTTCTGACTGACCACGCCGGAAGTGACGATTAATTCCCCAAGGGCCGGCGCAATATGACGGCTTCTAAGGCTGTTGATGGTGGTGACGTATTCGGAAAGATTGCAGGCGAACAGATAGAGTTCATGGCCGTCAATCACCGTGACCGGGTCAGCGGTGAACACCCTTTTTTCCTGACAGGCGCGTTTTAGGATGTAATCGTTGAAATCCAGTTCGTCTTTGAGATAGTTGGGTATCTTTCCCTTTCCCACTTTGAACAGCGGCGGTTGGGCGATATAGAGATATCCGCGCTCGATCAGCTCGGGCATCTGCCGGTAGAAAAACGTCAGCAGCAGGGTTCGGATGTGGGATCCGTCGACATCGGCATCGGTCATAATGATGATCTTGTGGTAGCGGATGCTCTCGACGTTGTATTCTTCCTTGCCGACCCCGGTTCCCAGAGCGGTGATGATGTTCTTTATTTCCTCACTGCGAAGGATCTTGTCAAACCTCGCCTTCTCAACGTTGAGGATTTTTCCCTTCAGGGGAAGTATGGCCTGAAACTCTCTGTTGCGCCCCTGTTTGGCGCTGCCGCCGGCCGAGTCCCCCTCAACCAGAAAAAGCTCGCGCAGCGCCGGTTCGGAAGACTGACAGTCGGCGAGTTTTCCCGGCAGGGTAGAATCCATCAGCGCGCCCTGCTTGCGCGCCATATCCCTGGCCCGTCTGGCGGCATCCCTGGCCCTTGCCGCGTCCACGGCTTTGGACATGATACGCCTGGCCACGGCGGGGTTTTCCTCGAGATAACTTCCCAGTTTCTCGTTGACAAGGGACTCCACCAACCCCTTGACCTCACTATTTCCTAGTTTGGTTTTGGTCTGGCCTTCGAACTGCGGTGTTTTGATACGGACACTGATTACCGCAGTGAGCCCTTCACGGATGTCGTCGCCACTGATCTTTTCCTGAAGGTTTTTGGGCAGATTGCCGTTGAGGCCGTAATGATTGATGGTCCGGGTTAGCGCGGCCTTAAACCCGATGAGATGGAAACCACCTTCTATCGTATTGATATTGTTTGCAAATGAAAAAATATTCTCTTTATATGTATCGTTGTACTGGATGGCAACTTCCATCTGCACGTCGGTGCGCTCACCGGTGATGAAGATGGGATCGTGAAGACCCGTGTGATGTTTGTTGAGAAATTCAACAAAGGACACGATGCCGCCTTCGTAATGAAACGACTCGGAGCGGTCCGAGCGCTCGTCTTCCAGCATGATGTGAAGGCCTTTGTTGAGAAAGGCCAGCTCCCGCAGTCTCCGGACCAGAATATCGTAGTTGAACTCAACACTGTTGAAGATGGTCTCGTCAGGAAAGAAATGGATCCGTGTGCCCCGCTTGTCCGTGTCGCCGGTCACCGACAACTCGCTGGTTTTAGCGCCCCGCGCGTAGGTTTGATGGTACACTTTCCCGGCGCAGTAGATCTCGACCTCAAGAAACTGGGAGAGCGCGTTGACCACACTGACACCCACGCCGTGAAGACCGCCTGAGACTTTATAGCTGTCGTTGTCGAATTTACCACCGGCATGGAGCTTGGTGAGCACCACTTCGACGGCAGGTACCTGTTCGGTCTTGTGAATGCCGACCGGGATACCGCGTCCGTTGTCCTCCACGCTGACACTGCCGTCACTGTGAACGACCACACGCACCAGATCACAATAGCCGGCCATGGCTTCGTCGATGCTGTTGTCCACCACCTCGTAGACCAGGTGGTGCAGGCCGGCCACATCTACATTTCCGATATACATGGAGGGTCTGAGACGAACGGGTTCAAGTCCCTCGAGAACATCTATACTGCTGGCATCATAAATGGGTTCCATAGGTTCCTTAACGTGCCTTTCCAGTAATGGCGGGATTTGTTTCGGAGCAAGGCCTGAGCATTTTGGAAACCGGAGGCTTAGCAGCGCTACGTCGAGGATTTTCAAAAATGCAAAAACGCCGCTCCGGGACCAAATCCACCGTTAATGGATAGGCACTAAATCCGCATGGGCATGATCACGCAAACATATCCTGAGTCGGCATCGCCACGGATCATACAGGGTTTTTCTTCGTCGATGATGTGCAAGGTGACGCTGTCGTCATCGATAACACTGACTGCGTCGATGAAATATCGAGGATTGAAGGCCATCTCCAGGGTGTTGCCCTTGTAGGGAATGGCCATGTCTTCTTTGGATTCGCCGATGTCCGGATTGGTGGAACTAACCACGATCTTACCATCGGAAAACTTGAAGATAACACCTTTGTAATTTTCCGACCCCAGAATGGACATGCGCTTCAACATCATCTGGAATGGGTGTTTGTCCAGGGTGATATCCTGACCGCCTGTCATGGATACCAGGTCGTGATATTTTGGAAACTCTCCTTCGAGAAGACGTATAATAATGATTTCCTTGTCTTTTTTCACGACAAAGTGGTTTTCCTTGAAACCGGCTGCCACAGAGCCTTCATTATCAAGTAATTTGTTGACCTCCTGGAGCCCTTTTTTGGGAATGATGGCCCCGCCATCAAGGCCCAGGGAGATGGCGGATTCCATGACACAGTCCACCTTTGACAGGCGACTGCCGTCTGTGGACACCATGCGTACCGCAGTGCCGCTGTCCCCGTCCACCTGCTCGAAATAAACACCGATGATGTGTGCCCGCTTGTCATCGGTGGGTCCGATAACAAGGGATTTTTCAATCATGCGCTTGAGTTGCAGGCTGTCCAATGTGAAAAAAGGAACATCCTCCATTGTGGGAATCTCGGGAAAATCTTCGGGATTCATCCCGACGATATGGTACTCAACTCTTCCGTTGCCGATCTCAAGCCAGTGATTGTCGACTTCGTTGATGAGGATGTCATCACTTGGAAAATCTCTGACGATCTCGAAAAATTTTCTGGCATTGATGGCCGCCGATCCCTCTTTTTCAACGGCCGCGCCGTAGTGCCCCTCGAAACCGGTCTCCAGATCGGTGACCTGAAACACCACACCGCCAGCCTGGGCTGTCATCAAAACGCACGAGGTAATGGCCAGGTTGCTCTTTCTCCCGGTAATTCCCTGAATTTTCGACAACACGTCAAGTATGTCATTTTTATGAACGGTGATTTTCATAATACCCACCTTTTTGCTGTCGTTAAAACCAGAAGGCACAGCCCCACCGATCACCCACTATCGCTCCTGTCCAAAGGCGTTTTTTTCTGATGCATATTATGCCATATTTGTTTAAAATTTCAATACTTACTTATTTTTATGACGTCGTTTCCATTGGCTTTTCGGCGCCAATCCAACGCTGCATCCGGGGAACGACCAGTTTGCCCCATTCCTCTGACAACCGGATATTTATAAACTGTCTGTAAAGGGTTCTCACTGCGGTGATGACGCCTTCGTAAAGGTATGTTTTTTCAAGCAATGCGCCTTCAACGTCTTCCCCGTTGGTGACGAGCCCGGTCTTGGGTGTCTTCAGCGAGGCCAAATGTAGACTCTCCCCCTTGATGGTGAATTGCCACTCGCTGTCTGCTTCTCGGTAGAAAAGGTTCATCTCCGATACCTGGGCCCCTTTGCGCAGTGCCAGTATGGCCTCTTCAAGACCCGCGTCATCTCCCTTAATGGTGATAGTTTCCAGAGCATCGGATCCCATACGGTTTTCGATCACGATGCGGTTTCCAACATCGAAAAAAACCGGTTTTTCCTGATGAGACGAAAGCGCTCCGGCATCCTGATCAATCATGAACCACAGCCAGGTGAGAAATTCGTATCCCAGAAAAGCGAATCGATTGTAACTTACACTGATATCCAACATTTTCTGTGTTCCTGAAAACGCTACAAGTTTTGTTCAGAGTCTAATTCAAAAACATTTTTGCTGGCATACAGCGGACCACGGTCTCTGGCTGAAATAAATCGCCGACTTGCAGGGTCATCACTTATTCTACAAATCTTGTGGGTGCCAGGGTAGTCAGCAAGTCCTTCTGGTGATCGTTCAACCCGCCCCCCCATTCGGCCAAGGTATAGGGAAAAAGGCGGATCAGGTTGAGATCGAAGGATTTGATAAAAAGGGTTTCCAGCGCCTCGTTGGCGGCCTTGAGGGTGGAAAAAAAAGTCAACTCTCCCTTTTCGTAGTGCCACATAACATCATAGATATTTGGATTTGCGGGTATTTTAATCAGAAGATGATTGATCACCTGATCGCGTATGTCCTGTTTTTCATTTCTTGATAGAAACTCCCGCTCCTTGACCTTCAGCTGTCGAGCCACCGCCACATGAATCGCCTTTTTAAGAATTTTGGCTGGGATGGTCTTTTTATCCAGCCGCAGAGAAAAAAAGATGTATTCCCCGATAACAAACGGTGACAGAGAAAAATCCGGATCGTATGGATGATCAATGGGAGTCCATCCTACTGCTTTTTCGAGTGTTTCTCCGTCGATATCCTGGATGCTATGGTGCTGGAGACCTTCCAACAGGCGCTCGATCAAGGGCTCGGTCAGCTTTCCTTTGACGAGATATTGCGTTATTGAAACAGAGTTTGCGAGAAGACCCATTTTTCCCTATATAAACAACATCTTGTGGTTTGAGTATTAAAAGTCTACATATATAGCGCGATTCGTCTATAGTTACAATGTTTATGTTCCTCTCGGATCAATGGTGCGCGCTACTGATGGCATGACTCGGCGCTCGGCTCGTTTTCTATAAACAGTCTTAGTCTTCTTGTTTTTTATAAAGCTATTTAAAGAATATAATAATAAGGGGTGTTAATAATGCGAACAACTCAATAACAATATGAATTCATATTAAATATTTGTGTGTTTGACCGTCTATAGCGTTGATGAAGGACTTCTTACAAAGCCTTTGTTTTAGGCTGGATCGAAAGCCTTGTTAATAACCGGCAGGTTTTCAACAAAGTCTTAGAAGGTTTTAATCATTGCCCGTCTTTCTTAAAAACGTCTTTTTATGACCATGACCTTTAACGCCGATCTTCATGTGCATTCGCGATACTCCAGGGCCACTTCCAGAGATATGGACCTGGAGCGGCTTTATATTGCCGCCCAGATCAAGGGAATCAGTCTGGTGGGTACCGGGGATTTTACACATCCCCAGTGGTGTGAGGAACTGCAGAAAAAACTGGTGATGGATGAAAATGGCCTGCTGCGCCTGAGGCCGGACATCGCCGCTGCGTGCGATCGTAATGTACCCGGGCCATGCCGACATCCGGTAAGGTTCGCCCTTCAGGCGGAAATCAGCAATATCTATAAGAAAAACGGAAAAACGAGGAAAAACCACAATCTGGTTTACCTACCCGATTTCGATTCGGTCGAACGGTTCAACCGCACCTTGGAGCGCCTCGGAAATATCCATTCCGACGGCAGACCCATTCTGGGGTTGGACGCCCGCAATCTTTTGGAACTCGTCATTGAAACATCCGAGCGGGGCATGCTCATACCTGCCCATGTCTGGACACCGTGGTTTTCCCTGCTGGGGTCCAAATCAGGATTCGATACGATCAGGGATTGTTTCGACGATCTTTCCGATTACATCGTGGCCATCGAAACCGGACTGAGTTCGGATCCGCCCATGAACTGGCGCGTATCGGATCTCGACGGTTTGACATTGGTTTCCAATTCAGACGCTCATTCACCAGGTAAAATTGGTAGGGAAGCGACTGTTTTCAATTGCGATTTAAGTTATGATCGTGTTTTCGACGCCATTCGCAGCGGTGATCCGGAGCGATTTGTCGGCACCCTGGAATTTTATCCGGAAGAAGGTAAATACCATTTGGACGGGCACCGGAAATGTCGGGTCCGAATGACGCCCCAGGAGTCCATTTCGCGCGGTAACATGTGCCCGGTCTGCGGCAAGGAACTCACCTTGGGGGTGTTGCACCGGGTGATGGCCCTTTCCAACAGAGCGCCGGGAGGGCGGCCCGAAAAGACCCATTCATTCAAAAACATGGTTTCCCTCCCCCATATTCTCGGCGAGATTTTCACGGTGGGCAGCGAGACCCGAACGGTGCAAAGACATTACCATAACATTGTCTCGAAACTGGGAAGCGAGTTGAGCGTTTTGTTGGAACTTCCCGAAGATATCGTTGGCAATGTGGGTGTTCCCTTGCTGGGTGAGGCCGTTTCCCGAGTCAGGCAGGGAAGCGTGCACATCGCAGGAGGATACGATGGCGTTTTCGGAACCATTTCCATATTTACCGATGATGAAAGGGCCCAACTTACTGGTCAGCGGCGCTTGTTTCCAGTGACGGCCATCGAAACCAGTATCCCCCCGGGCGTTAATTCTGCTGCGTCTCCGGATATCCAAACGACGCTGCCGGTGAGCAAAGATGCTGTTATCGCCAAAGCGGCATCCCCCAAAGTCAACGATGCTCAGCAGGCAGCCATTGAACACGGTGCCGGTCCCCTGGTCATCGTTGCCGGCCCGGGTACCGGAAAAACCCTGACCTTGACGCACCGGGTTGCCCACCTGGTCAATCAATCAGGGGTTTCGCCCGAGCGGATCCTGGCGGTCACCTTCACCCACAAAGCCGCAGAGGAAATGAAACGACGCCTCGAAATCCTGCTGCCGGTGTCTGATCGGGTGAAACGGCCCATCGTATCGACTTTTCACGCCTTCTGTCATTTCATCCTTCAAGAAGACGCTATCAAGCCCTTTTCCATTATTGCCGAGGAGGATCGCGTTTCCCTGGTGAGTGCCGCCTTGTCCTTGTCTGCCGCTGATGCCCCGGAAAAACACTCCGCGGCACAGATCTTGAGTCTCATTATTCAGGCAAAACAGCGGCATCTGGATTCCGGTGATGATCTTTCCGACATGATCACCCCGTCCATGCGGGGACCATTCACCCAAATCTACGCCCGGTACCAGGAATTGCTCGAACTGCAGCGGTTGGTGGATTTTGAGGATTTGATCCGGCTGATGGTGGTGCGGCTGGAAACGGATTCGGCTTTTCGGCAGCGGATGCGCGCGCGTTTTACCCACGTGCTGGTCGATGAATACCAGGATATCAATCATGGGCAATATCGTCTGGTCCGGGCACTGTGTCCACCCCGTAGCACCATCTGTGTCATCGGCGACCCGGATCAGTCCATTTACGGGTTCCGGGGAGCCAGTCACACCTATTTTAACCGATTTACAGATGATTATCCGGACGCCGCGGTAGTGAGACTCACCCAAAACTATCGCAGCACGGCGTCCATTCTCCAGTCGGCCTACCAGGTGGTGGAAAAGCAGCGCACCGATGGCAACCGAGTTCCGGTGCTGGTCACCCGCCCGGGCGAGCGTCCTGTGATCGTGGTGGAAACCGAATCGGATCGATCCGAAGCGGTGGCCATCGGCAAAACCATCGAGCAACTTGTGGGGGGCACCGGATTTCAGGCCGTTGATTTCGGAGTCCTGGACGACGGCGGATCGCAGGAATCACTGGGGTTTTCGGATATCGCCGTACTGATGCGCACCCATCACCAGGCCATGGTCATTGAGGAGATCCTCGAAGGTGCCGGAATTCCCTGCCGGCGGGCCAGCCGGAGCCGCCTCATGGACAATCGGGTCATGACCCAGGTCATCTCGCTGCTGCGCCTGGTGGCCGGCCGCGGGGGGGTGGCGGATCTGGAGCGCGTGATGTCGGTGATCGAACCTGGCATCAGCCCGTCAACCCTGCGTGCGGTGAGCGCGTGGTGCTTTCAGAACGCCCTGCCGGTGAGCGCCCTTCGATACAGCGTGCGCCAGTACCCTGTGGATGGTCTCACCCCGAAGCGCCAGCAGCGGCTATATGATTTTCTAGGGGTTCCCAGTCGCATGCAACAGGAAACGACCGGCCATTCGGTGGTGGACACGATCGCTCACATTGTCGCAAATTCGAGGTTGAAAAGGGCCATCCGCGACAACCCGGCATCGGCATCGGTTTTTGAAGACCTCCTGCAGACGGCCGCCGAGCACGGGACCGACATCGACGCCTTCATCGCGGCAGTCATGCTCCATTCGGACACGGACCAGTACTCCAGCAAGGCCGAGAAGGTCTCGCTGATGACCATTCACGCGGCCAAAGGCCTTGAATTTCCGGTGGTTTTCATTGCCGGATGCGACGATGGCATCCTGCCGTTTAACCCGTCAGGCGGCGATGGTCTGGATATGGACGAGGAGCGGCGGTTGTTTTTTGTGGCGGCAACCCGAGCCAGAGATCAACTCTATCTGTGCAGTGCCCGGCAGCGGCAGCGCCACGGCAAGCGCGTTGACTGCGCCCCATCACCGTTTCTCGGCGATATCGAAAACCGGTTGAAGTCGGTGGTCCAGTGGCATAAAGCGCCTTCGCCGGATCCGGTTCCGCGCCAGCTGAGTCTTTTTTGATATGTTCATTAACAACAAATTTATATAGCGTTAATGGGAGTTAAATGATGGATATGAATCTTATCTCAGACCATGAATTGGAAAACGGGCTGCTGCTGAACGTCGGTGACGAATCCATCCAGATCGCCGCTGATCGGTGGCGTGTTCGCATTCGTTTTACCGCAACGGTGCCGGTGGCCGATCACTACGGATCGATTCCAACCGGGACAATCCCGCCATTGTCAGAAGTGCTGGCGGTTCTGGGACCCAGCGCCCTATACGAAAAGGTCAAGGATAGAAACTTTATTTCAGCCAATGACAAGGAAACGGTCATCAGCGACATCGTGGACACGTTCATGAAAGATGCCGCCCCCTATCTGGGGCGCGCCACGTTTCCCGGCAAGTTCATCCTCAAGGCCTTTCGGGATCGCAAAGGGCCTCCCCCGGCACCATCAGCCTGACCTGGAAAGCCCGCTGCGATGACAGCACCCCACGAAATCGAAACCGGTTCTTGTGAGTATTAGATGACCAGCACCTTGGCGCCGCGAACATGACGCTGTTTCAGGGACAACAGAGCCGCATTGGCTTCTGATAACCGGTAGGTTTCCACTTCGGGCGTAATGGGTATTTGAGCGGCAAGAGATAGAAATTCTGCGACATCGCGGCGGGAGACGTTGGCCACACTTTTGATTTCCTTTTCCATCCACAGGTGGGCGGGGTAGTCGATATCCAGCAGCGCCGCCTTATCTCTGTCCTCCTTGCGGATGGCGTTGATCACCAGACGTCCGCCGGGCCGTAAATTGGCCAGGGCGGCCACCACCGGCTGCCAGGCCGGGGTGGTGTCGATGATGGCGTCCAGCGGTTCAGGGGAGCTCGCCGACGTGTCACCGGCCCACCAGGCGCCCAGTTCAACTGCGAAATCCCGCTCCTTTTCGCTCCGGGCGAAGACAGCGACCCGGGTGTCCGGAAAGCGGTGACGCACCATTTTAAGCACCAGGTGAGCCGAGGCCCCGAATCCGGTCAGGCCGAGGAGACGGCCGTTGCCGATGCCGGTGAGGGCCAGTGACCGATAACCGATCGCCCCGGCGCACAGCAGCGGCGCTGCCTGGACATCCGAAAATACCGCAGGCAGTGGAAAAGCGCTGGCTTCGGGGACTGCCGTGAATTCGGCATACCCACCATCAGCATCCCGCCCGGTGGCCCTGAAATCCGCACACAGGTTTTCCAGACCGGCGCGGCAGTGGTCGCAAATACCGCAGGATCCGTACAGCCATGCCACCCCCACGCGCTCTCCCGGTTTCAATCGGCGCACACCGGGGCCGCATTCGACCACGCGGCCCACGATCTGGTGGCCCGGCACGACGGGCAGCCGGGGCGGGGGCGTGCGCCCCTCGATTTCGTCGAGTTCGGTGTGGCAGACGCCGCAGGCGCTCACACGGATAAGAACCTGCCCGGATCCAGGCGAGGGGGTTGGCAGCTCCACGGCTGCCAGGGGCGTGGGATTTTCCTCAAGGGATGCGATGCGGTGGATGACCTGAGCTTTCATTGATTCCCCCTGCGTTCAATATCTCTCGCATCAGTCTTCGCTCTGCGAGCTACGCCGGACAAGAAGCCGCAGAGATCGCGAAGCTAAAGAAATGACATAAAATATTTTTTTTTGGCGTCTTTGCGAGAAAATTGCTTTTTTACATATTTTTAACCTCCCGCAAGTCGTCTCCGATCATCACCAGCACCGAGGCGATGATCATCACGCTGCCCAGGTAACCGGCAACACCCATAACTTCCCCCCACCAGAAAAACGCCACCACCGCGGCCACCACCGGCTCCAGGGTAGCCGAGACGGACGCCCGCGAGGGTTCCAGATACTTCAGACTGTTGTAATAGCAAAAATAGGCCCCGTAGGTGGAAATCACCGCCACCGCCGCCAGTGACAGCCAGGCGGTCGGGGTTTTGTGGGAAAAAGTCACCCACGGCAGCAGGCACAGCGCGCCTACCGGCAGCATGTATAAAAAAAGGTTGGGGGATGTATAGCGCCCGGAGAAGTATTTGCCGAAGATGTAGTAGGCCGAGTAGCAGAAACCGGCCAGCAGACCGTATCCTATGGCGGCCACCCCGGCGGTGACCGTGCCGGTACCCATCCGTCCGCCGTCTGTACCAACGGCTGCCACGCCCGCTACTGTCATGGTGACGGCCGCGATTTTGACCAGAGTGATGCTTTCCTTGAAGAAGATCCGGCTCATGATGGTGACCCACACCGGTGCTGTGTAAAGGAGCACCGAAGCCAGCGCCGCCCCGCCGCTGCGGATGGCCAATTGATAGGCGCCGTAGAACATGGCCACGCCCAGGACGGCAAATACGCCAACGGGCAGGATATCGCGAGTCTCGATACGCACCTGGCGCGTCGCGGCGGCGTGGACAGCGAAACACATCCAGGCGAGCACCGCCCGCCACAGGGCCACTTCAAGGGGTTGGACGCCCTCATCGAAGGCCGCGCGGGAAACCGGGCCCAAAATCCCCCAAAGCACTGCCGCCGCCCAGATCCAAAGATAGCCGGTCAGTCGTTTCATCCCTGCCAAATCACCTCTATTGAAGATATCCCCTTATCAATTCGGCGGCAGGTTTGGAACGATAAAATCGGTGCCGTCAACCGATGGCCGTCGGCTTACAGAGCAGTTCCTTGTCCATGGACACCCGTCCGCAGCCATCGCAGACGAATTTCATGGCGGTGAGTTTACCCGCGCACATATGGGTATGCGCGGTATCGGGGGTGCCGCAGAAGCTGCAATTCTGTCGGTCCCCGCAGGGATTGCACAGGTGGCCGGGCGCATTGGCGACGGCACCGCAGTTTTTACAGGTATAGGACATGATGGGTCTCCTTTGTTTCCTGAAATGCCGGAGGTTAACAACCAGAACGAACATGGGGACGCCGGCCGTGATCGTCAAGCGGCCTGCCGCGGGTGGAACCTGAAAATTCAACAGGATCGATAGGCTACACCTCGTTTGAGGCGATCGCTTACTCAACGCTTTATCGGAACTGGCGTTTGGGATATGATGACGCAGTTTGAATCGGTGGCGATGCCACCAGCGACGGTTTTTACCACAGACTCTGGAGGCCCTATGGACACCCCGATTAACGCTTACTGGCGTATCCGGCTCGACGCTCTGAAAGAAAAACTGGAGGAAAACAATTTCACGGTGGTGATTGCCCCCACGGCGGCCGATGCCCGCCGTGCGGTGATTGAAGACATCATTCCTGCCATCAACCCCGTAAGCATTTCCTGGGGCGGTTCCACGACCCACGTTCAAAGCGGCATCTACGAGGCGCTGAAAGCACTGCCGGCCGTCGATATCATCGACACCTACGATAAAAAACTGAGCCCCGAGGAGATGATCGAACGCCGCCGCCGGGCGCTTCTGGTTGATCTTTTCGTCATGGGCACCAATGCCCTCACCGAAGACGGGTGCCTGGTCAACCTGGACATGATCGGAAATCGGGTGGCCGCGCTGACCTTCGGCCCACGCCACGTGGTGGTGCTGGCCGGTCGCAACAAGATCGTGCCGAGCTTCGAAGACGCCGTGGCCAGGATCAAAAATTACGCCGCACCGGTAAACACCATGCGCCTGGATAAGAAGACGCCATGTCGCAAGACAGGCACCTGCCACGATTGCAGCAGCCCTGATCGCATTTGCAACACGTGGACGATCACGGAAAAATCGTTCCCAAAAGGACGGGTCACCGTTATCCTCATCAACGAGGATCTGGGTTTTTAACATTATTGGAATCCACCACGAAGTTAATCCGCGGAAAGTCAACAGTAATTGTGGGCGTAAGTCATGCCCAAAGGCATTGAAAATTCTGAGATAATTCCCCTACGGATTAACTCATAAAAAGCATTAACAGACGTTAATATTCACGAAGTGCACGAAGAAAATCCTGAAAAACATTTGATATATAAATCTTCGTGTCCTCGTGGTTCAAACACACTTTTTACTGATTCCAGGAGGGCGCCATGCCGACGGCAACCGTCAGATGGGTGAGCGGCAAACAGTTTGTGGGGACCGACTCCCGCGGGCACAGCGTAGTGCTATCCGGCAGTGACGCCCAGGGCGGGGTCAGTCCCTCGGAGATGCTACTGGTGGCGCTGGCTGGCTGCACCGGCTACGATGTCGTTGAGATCATGGGGAAAAAACGAAAACCACTGACATCGCTTGAAATCATCATTGATGGTGAGCGCGATGAGAAGCCGCCCTGGCCCTATCGCCGCATCCACGTGATCTACCGGGTCAAAGGCGACGGTATTTCTGAAAAGGCCATCGCACAGGCCATTCGGCTTTCAGAAGAGAAGTACTGCTCTGTGGCGGCCACGGTGCGGGGCGTCGCCAAGATTACAACGGGGTTTGAAATTCTGCCGTCATAATGGATTTATTTGGCGCCAAAAGCGCTGAACAAATCCATTATATAATGATATCAATTCGTTCTTGATCAATCCGTGAGTTTGGGGGTATGCTTGACCCCATGAAAACAGGAATCCGGAAAAGCTGTTGCAGGTTCCTATTTCTGCTGCTGCTGGCCGGCGCCATGGCCGTGCCGATGCTTCACGCCGATATCTACATGTACATCGGCAGCGACGGTGTGCTGCATTTTTCCAATGTCCCCACCAGTTCCCAGTACCGTCTTTACATAAAGGAGCGACCTGCGCGCGATGCCACTGGCGACGCCCCGTCACGTTACGACCGCCTGATACGGGAAGCCGCCGCCGCTCACGGGGTGTCACCGGCCCTCATCAAGGCGGTGATCAAGGCTGAGAGCAATTTCGACCCCTCGGCCGTGTCCGGCAAGGGCGCCAAGGGCCTGATGCAGATCATGCCGGAAAATTTCAACCAGCTCGACATTGCCGACCCCTTCGATCCCCGCCAGAACATCATGGGCGGGGTGCGCTACTTCAAACGCCTGCACCTGCGCTACGCCGGCAAACTGCCGCTGGTGCTGGCCGCCTACAACGCCGGTCCCACCGTTGTCGACCAGTACAACGACATCCCGCCCTACCCGGAAACCCAGGCTTATGTGGAAAAGGTGATGAAGTACTACTATGCCTACGGCCGGTAGTGACCATCCACAGGCGGCGTTCTCACTCATGTGCAGTCCTCGACTTGCACAACAACTCCTGGTGAACATCGGGATCGCTATCGGGATCGGTATCGACCGTAAAAAGTGATTTTGAACCACAGAGACCACAGAGACCGCAGAGAATATACAGAATAATTAGTAAGTTATCTCTGCGCTCTCTGTGTCCTCTGTGGTGATTTCAGACTTTTTACGGGATAGTCAATTTTTATGTGCGAGGGTCAGTGCATCGGTGGGGATGGTCAGTTTTGCCATCACTGGGGAAATGGTTTCCCTGTAGGTCGCCATCTGCTCGGGGCTCAGGTTGCGGGATGCGGGCATCGGCGTGGTCAGGGGGTCGAGCTGGCAGCCGTTTTTCCAGAACCGGTAGCACAAGTGCGGACCGGTGGCCATGCCGGTGGCGCCGACATATCCGATCACATCGCCCTGACTGACGGAAGCGCCTTTGCGGATTCCGGTGGCAAAGCGTGACAAGTGAAGGTATTGGGTGGCGTAGGTCTCGTTGTGACGGACTTTGATGTATTTTCCGTTGTTACTGTCGTAGCCGGCCACCAGCACTGTCCCGTCGCCGGTGCTCATGACCGGCGTGCCCACGGGGGCGGCGTAGTCGGTTCCAAGGTGCGCCTTGACGGTTCCCAGAACGGGGTGCAGCCGCTGGCGGCTGTAGCGTGAACTGATGTGGCTGTATTTGACCGGGGCCTTGAGAAACGCCTTCTCGAGGCTGCGGCCGTTTTCGTCAAAATACCCGAAGCGGTCGTTGTCCTCGTAGCGGAATGCCAGTTGGCTTTCTTCCCCATGGTGGATCACTGCCGCCAGGATCCGGCCGATGCCGATATACTTGTCATCGATATATCTTTCCTCGAAAACGACCCGGTAGGTGTCCCCGGCACGCAGGTAATGAAAATCAACGCTCCAGGCATAAATTCCGGACAGGGCGGCCATCAGGGCGGAATCTCCGCCCTGCTCGGCCATGGACTGCCACAGGGAGGCGTCGACGATGCCGGAAATGGTGCGTACCGTTGTTGTCACGGGCTTTCGCCCCAGGGTGACGCTTCGCGGCGCTTCCAGCGAAAACACCACATATTCTTCCTGATTGATTTCGTAGACAAGATGACTGGGCGTGCGCCCCTTGGCGGGGGCGGGGATGATAAGGCAGTAAGGCCTGTTCGGACGCAGGCTCCGGAGTTTGAACACGCCGCTGGATTTGTGGACAAGATCCATCACGGCGCTGTTGCCGACACCGTAAGTTGCCAGGATGTCGCTGAGGTTTTGGCGCGGTTTGATCCGATCGGTCATCACCTGGCAGTCGGTGATGTCGATGCCGTAGGCCAGACGGCGCGGTGCCGGTGCTACTACCGGTGCCGCCGGGGCCAGCAGGGTGGCCTCGGTCGTTTCAAGGGCGTCACCGGTGAGAAACAGTCCGGATATTGAGACGGCAATCGCGACCAGTATGGCCGCGACGGCCACGGACCATCGGCGCCGACCACCGAAAGGCCGCCGCCGGTTCGCTTCGGCGGTGCCTGCCGGCGCGTTATCCAAGTTCGTCGAAATCAAGCCGGCGCCTTGCCCTTGCCTGAATCGGCGACGCATTCCTTAAGAAAGGCCATCAGGCGTCCCCGGATGTCTGGATATTCCAGGGCGTAGGCGATGTTGGCCATCTGGAAGCCGGCCTTGTTGCCACAGTCAAAGCGCTTTCCATCAAAAAGGTATCCGTAAATCGGCTGGTGTTTGAGCAGTTTGGCCATGGCGTCGGTGATCTGTATTTCACCTCCGGCGCCGGTTTCCTTTTTTTCCAGCATCTCGAAAATTTCCGGCATCAGGATGTAACGCCCGATGATGGCCCAGTTGGACGGGGCATCGGCCGGGTTCGGTTTTTCCACCATGCCGCGGATTTTCAGCACATTATCGCTGGCCGGTTCGGCATCGAGGATGCCGTATTTGTCGGTCTCGCTATGGTCCACGGTCTCGACGGCGACAATGGAGGATTGCAGCGTTTCGAACTGTTCGAGCATTTGCCGCAGCACCGGGTTGTGCGCCTTGACAAGGTCGTCAGCCAGCAAGACGGCAAAGGGTTCATTTCCCACGATATGCCGCGCGCACCAGATGGCGTGGCCAAGCCCCAGGGGCTCGTTCTGCCGGGTGTAGATCATGGATCCCGATTCGGGCACGAGGTTGGTGATCTCGTGAAAAATGGCGTCCTTGCCGCGGACCATCAGGGTCTGCTCGAGCTCGCAGGAGCGGTCGAAATGATCTTCGAGCGCCTCCTTGTGGCGGCCCGTGACAAAAATCATCTGCTCAATGCCGGCGGCCAGGGCTTCCTCCACGGCATACTGGATCAGCGGTTTATCGACGACGGGCAGCATTTCCTTGGGCATGGCCTTGGTGGCCGGTAAAAACCGCGTGCCCAGTCCTGCCACCGGAAATACCGCCTTCCGGACGATCAGTTTGTCACTCATCTGAGTTTTCCTTCCCGACCATCGGCCAGTCGTTTTCTGCCATATTCAGAGCTCGCCGATTCCCAGGCGTGTAAAAAGAGCGCGCTAAGCGGCGCGCAGGTTTTCTAAGGCAAAAATATCGTCCGTGGATCGATGCGGCTACACCACCGGCACCACCCACCCCATGGGGTCTTTGACTTTGCCGTACTGAATGTCGGTGAGTTCCTTGTACAGGCGCTGTGCGATCGGACCCACCTTACCATCGGACACGGTGATGTCCTTGTCCCCGTATCGGATGTCGCCCACCGGCGAAATCACAGCAGCGGTGCCGGAGCCGAAGATTTCCTTGAGCTGGCCGTTGTTGTGACCGCGCATGATTTCATCAATGCTGATCTTTCGCTCGGAGACATCCATTCCCCATGACTTGGCCAGCTTGATCACCGAGTCCCGGGTGATGCCGGGCAGGATGCTGCCCGAGAGCGAAGGCGTGATGATTTCTTTGCCGATGACGAAAAAGATGTTCATGGAGCCCACCTCCTCCACGTATTTCTGCTCGACACCGTCGAGCCACATCACCTGGGTGTAGCCCTGCTCGTGAGCCACGTTGCCGGCCAGGAGGCTGGCGGCATAGTTGCCCGGTGTCTTGGCCTCACCCACACCGCCGATGATGGCGCGGACATAGTCTTTGGTGACAAATATTTTGATGGGGTTGAACCCTTCCGGATAATACGCACCCACCGGAGAGAGGATGATAAAGAAGCGGTAGGTGTGGGAGGCCCGCACGCCCAGAAACGGATCCATGGCAACGACGGTGGGCCGGATGTAAAGCGAGGTGCCCTCGGCAGCCGGGACCCAGTCCTTTTCAAGGGCGATAAGCGCTTTGAGGTGCGCCAGCATCTGGGTTTCATCGACTTCAGGGATGCACATGCGCTTGCTGGAGCGGTTCATGCGGCGGATGTTGTCCTGGGGTCGAAACAACTGCACCCCACCCGACGGGGTTCGGTAGGCTTTCAGTCCTTCAAAAACACCCTGGCCGTAGTGCAGCACCATTGTCGCCGGATCCATGGTCAACGGGCCATAAGCCTCGATCCGGGGGTTGTGCCACCCGTTGTCCGGGTCATAGTCCATGTTGAACATGTGATCGGTAAACAGCGTACCGAAACCGAGGGCGCCGCCAGCGGGTTTGGTTTTCGGGCTTTCGGTGTGGGTAATTGTCAGAGCCATCGATCATCTCCTCGTTAGTGTCCATTTGTAAACGGACACTCATTGTGTAGGTTTGCCGGCCGCCTCATCAGCCGTGGTCCGGGTCAGGACAGAAAGGCCGGTGTGCGGGTCCGTTTGTCGATTCATTGGTTGGCCCAGCCACTCCTGAATGAGGATTTCCGCCCCCAGCGTCAGGGTCTCTGAAAAAAGCCTTCCTCCGATGACGTTTCCGGCGTCATCGGCGATGGCCATGCATGCCATCACGTCCGGCGCTGCGGGACCGCCCGTGATCGTTCCGCTACAGTGAACGATCTCTCCGGTGAAGGATTCCGTGGCGGTGACATACACCTGCTGCTGCGGATCAAACACACCGAGGGTGACCCGGGTGACATTGCCACGGACCGAAAACGTCCCCTGCCCGATGCCGTGGTTGCAACAGACGGCCACGATTGTGTCTACCAGATCCCGGTTGTCGGGTAAAGACCCCATGAGGTGCCGGCCCGGGCAGACCTCCCACAACAGCGGCTTTTTCCTATTTTCTCGCAGCGGTTTCAATGATGTTGTTTTTTGATCCGATGAGTGCGGTGAGGTCCATCGCATCACCGCGGCGGTGTCGCCAAGGGGTCGGCTCTGGCGATCTACCGTGAATTCAGTGTGCTGAGCGGCGATCAACTGTGAGCGTGCGCTCACCGTAGCACCTTTACGTCGTCATAGCACTGGCGCGACGTTTGTACAAGGTCGATATATCCGAGATAAAAGGGTTTTTCACAGATCGCCGCGGTTTTTTACCGTTTCGGCAGGCGGTTTGACTTTGACGGGACCCTTGGATATGGTCGGCCAGCAATTTCACTAAAAACAAAGGAGTGTTTTCACCTCATGAGCGATCAAAAACCGCAGGCGCAAATTCAACCCGAGCAGCTGGGACTCGACAGCCGATTCGTTTTCAAGTGCCACAAGGATGTCAAGTGCTTCACCCAGTGCTGCCGGGGCATCAACATCATCCTCACCCCGTACGATGTCATCCGCCTCAAAAACAAGCTGGAGCTATCGTCCGAGGCGTTTTTAGCCATTTATACCAAGCCGGAAATGCTCGAAAAAACAGATATTCCGGTCATCACCTTGAAGCTTCTGGACGATGCGCAGGAATCGTGCCCCTTTGTTCGCGACGACGGTTGCCTCGTCTACACCGACCGGCCATCCACCTGCCGCTACTACCCCTTGGGCATGGCCTCGCTCCAGCACAAGGACGGCGCCGATGACAAGGGGTTTTTCTTTTTCGTTCACGAGCCCCATTGCCTCGGGTTCGAGGAAACCGCCGAGTGGAGCGTGGCCGAGTGGCGCCGCGATCAGGGGGTGGACATCCACGATGAGATCAACGCGGCCTGGACCGATCTTATCGTCTACAAGCGCTCCTTTCCGCCCAACGTCAAATGGACCGAGCAGACCAAGCAGATGTTTTTCATGGTGAGCTACAACATCGACAAGTTCAAGGCGTTCGTGTTCGAGAGTTCCTTTTTGAAACGCTATGTGGTGGACGCGGAAACCGTGGAAAAGATCAGAAACGACGAAGTCGCGCTGCTCCAGTTCGGCATCCGGTGGCTCAAGTTTCTGCTGTTCAAGCAGGGCGACTTTGAACTGGCACCCGGTGCCGCCGATAAACCGTCCAACTGATCCAGCGCCCCATATCCGCGATGAAAAGAAATTTTCGCGCAGAGACGCGGGGGCGCAGAGAAACATCCTTATTCAATGATAGGCGATGCGCCTTGGCCAATGGCCCCGCCTCTCCTCCTGACCCATAAAACGGCAGCGCGACGCCGCCGAAGCGTCATCGCGCTGCTTTTTGGTTCTTATAACCTATGCGTAGCGACGGCGAACGCCGTCGCTACGCATAGGTTTTGTAGACCAGATGCTTCCAGTTGGCCGGGTCTTCCAGGCGCCGGGCGATGTCGACACCAAAAAAGTCGGCAATGGGCTGGAGGATTTCGGGATTGTTGATCTGCACGGTGCGCGCGGCGGCCAAGACCACCTCGATGCCCTTTTGGGTCATTTTGCCCAAAGGCCGCCGGCAGCCGCCCGAGGGCATTCCCAGGATGGCCATGAGCGCCTTCAGGGCCAACGGGTTTCTGGCCCGGCAGTTCACCTCGCCGTAGGGGGTCGCCTCTTTGGTGGTGACCGTGACCAGCCCGAAAAGGGGCTTTAATGCCGCTTCCAGCGCTTTGGCGGCGTCGATATCTCCGGCGGCGAGCGCCTCGGCCATGCGGGTCACCGCCCCGGGGGCCACATTGGAGATCACCGAAATGACGCCGGCGGCGGCGATGGCCGGGTCGGTCATCATCTGGACGGTCAGCCCGTCGTCACCGGACAAAATGGTGAAATCCGGTCCGCAGCAGGTGCGGGTCCGGCGCATGTTGTCCAAGTTGCCCGTGGCCTCCTTTACCGTGTTCACGTTGGGGCAGGTTTCATTGAGTATGGCCAGATCTTCGGGCAGCAGTTGTGCGCCGGTCCGTCCGGGGATCACGTAGGGGATGACTTCCGCGTCGGGGCAGGCCGCAGCCACCGGCGCCACGTATTCCTTGCGGATCTCCATACTGCTGGGGCCGTTGTAATAGGGATCCACCAGCAGAACGGCATCCACGCCGGCCGCGCAGGCGTGTTTGGCGGCCAGCAGGGCTTCCCGGGTGTTGTTGCTGCCTGCGCCGGCAACGGAAACACACTTGCCCTTGGACTGCCGGGCCACGATTTCGACCACCTTGTTGTGCTCTTCCCAGGACAAGGTGGGGCTTTCCCCGGTGGTGCCCACGGCGAGGATGCCGGTGATGCCGTTGGCGATCTGAAACGCCACCAGTTTTTCGAGCCCGGGGACGTTTATTCCGTTATCTGTGAACGGTGTTGCCAAAGCGGTATAACATCCCGTTTTCATATTACTTTCCTTTATTACAGCATGGGTCTCAACGATAATGAGTGCCGCTGATGGGCGGACCCGGGGAAAATGCATGAAAACGGTAGATTAAGGGCCGCCGGGATGTCAAGGAAAAAAGCCGTTCAGGGCCTCTGAAGCGGCGGTTGAACCGGCGGTGGGCGCGGCAATTTCCCTTGACAAGGCCGGGAGGGCATAATACCGGGTACTCTTTTAAGGAAAACCCATGCCAATTGGGTTTAAAACCAGAGAGGATCGTCATGAGTGACCTGCCAAAGGACGTAGACGAATACATCAATCAGTATCAGGGTGCCGTCCAGATGAACCCGGAGTGCGGCACCTCCCACTATAATCTCGCCGTCGGTTATCTCGGCAAGCGTTTGTTCACAGAAGCGGAAAAGGAACTGCTGGCCGCCATCGATTGCAGCCCGAGCCTGGCCGAAGCCTATGTCCAGATGGGCGGCATCTGCCTTCACCGGGGTGATTTGGACGGGTGTCTGGACTGGAACCGGCGGGCCACCCAGGCCCGGGCCGGGTTTGCCGAGGGATACGGCAACATGGGATTTGCCTACCTGCAAAAGGGCGATCTTGAAAATTGTCTTAAGTTTTTAGAAAAGGCCATCGCCTTCAATTCCAATTTCATCCAGGCCTATGTCACCCTGGGAAGCGCCTACCTCATGTCCGGCGCAATTGACGAAAGCATCGCCGCCAGCCAGAAAGCGCTCGCCATCGACCCTGATTTCGCCGTCGCCCACAACAATCTGGCGCTGGCCTATATCGAAAAAGGCGATTGGCAGCGCGCCATCACCCACGGTGACCGCGCACAAGCCCTGGGCTATGCCCTGGCGCTCCAGGTCAAGGAGGAGCTGGATAACCATCGATAGATCGGCCTTGTCCGCCGGGCCTTCGGGCGGCCCGCTGGCAGCCCATTCAGTGACCATGCATCGAAATGCACCGGCGTTTTCCTATTTTCTGGATAGCAACACCGTGCCCGTGCGGCCCG
The DNA here is from genome assembly GCA_043825735.1 of Pseudomonadota bacterium. GTDB lineage: Bacteria > Desulfobacterota > Desulfobacteria > Desulfobacterales > JBDRRP01 > JBDRRP01. The sequence goes on from JBDRRP010000068.1 coordinate 52,188, forward strand.
GTGACGCGCTGTGGGAGCGCCCCCTGCCCCTTGAGCGCGGCGCTGCCTGCGGGGCGCCCGCCGTTTTAAATGGGCCCAGTACCGGGGATTATTTTCAGGCCGTCGAGGCCTTTCTCACCATGGAAAACCATCGGCATCTTCGAGGCGCCCTGCCTGATGCCGGATGGCCTTCCCGCCAGCTGCCGGAATCGGTCCACATTCATCTCGTCAAGCACGGCGCGTGCTATCATCCGTCACAGGTGGTTATCCGTTCCGGGGGCCGGCAGTTTTCCCGCGTGGTGAACGTGGCGGTGTCTTCCCAGGGCAGGGCCGTCTTCACCGAAGAGCTCGGGGCCCTGCGACTTCTCAAAGAACGCGCCGCCGGGGTGATCCCCGCCGTCTACGGCGCCGCTGAAAACATCGGCACCCACCAGATGGCCATGTTCATTGCCGACTGGCTGGACGGGTTTTCCGAGTGGCACCTCACCGGCGGGGGCACCGATAAGGTGTGCCGACGCGTGGTGGTGTGGGATGCCGCGCGCGGCCATTACGAATTGTCCCCGGCCCAGTCAGCTCAGCTCTTTCGCGGGACCGCGGCCGTCCTCACGGGACTTTACGATGTGGCCTCTTCACATCATATCGGCCGCTGGCACCACGGCGCCGGGGATTTTATTATTCGCCCCGATGGTGCCGGGCGGATGGATGTGCGGCTCATCACAGTGAGGCGCTATGCGCCGCTCATGGCTGGGATTGAAGACCGGCCCGAAGACATGATCGACGCGCTCCTGGCGTTCCTGCTGGAGCTCTCCCTTAAAAACCGGCTCGACCGGCGTGACGGAGTCGGTGACCTGGTGCTGTCAGGGGAGGACGCCGTAGGGTGGACCGTGGCGGGGTTTTTCGACGGCCTGGATCATCAGGCGCGGGCCGGACACCTTCCCGGGGATTTTTCCCGGGGATTTCTCGGCTTTGTCGGTACCCTTGGCCAGGCCGATATTTCTCATCTGGTGGCATCGCTCATCACTCGGTTGCCGGCCGATTCGGAGGAGCGCGCCCTGTATTGCCGCCATGGAGACGCCCACGCGGCGGCACTCGTTTCCGAAATCAAAGCCAGGGGCAAGGGGTGTGCTTAAAAAACACAATATGCGCGCTATTTGACAACGGCGACCACAAAATAATGTGCAAAGCCTGGATATCCGGGCTCACGCTTACCGCTTGCCCGCGTAAAGCCCCGTTTTTTATTGACAAGAAAACGGAGAAATTTTATACCTGCTCCCTGTAGTTCCGCGCTTGGGGCCGTGAATCCACACCAGAAATTGGTATGACATATCTGAAAAATATCAGAAAATATCAGTGCGAGAGGAGGTGACCTGTCAGCAAGCCCGTTGCAGTTATCAGCCCGCAGTTTGTAGGCAATTATCAATCTAAATGGAGGTAAGAAATGGCGAAGCACAAAACCCCTATGTTGGACCAGCTTGAGAGCGGACCGTGGCCGAGCTTTGTGTCCGACATCAAGCAGGAAGCTGCCAACAGGGCAAGCAAAGCGGACAAGATCGACTTTCAGTGCCCGGTCGACGCGTGTGATGACCTTCTAGGCGTCATGGAGCTGTCCTTTAAGCAGGGCCGGACCCACTGGAAGCATGGCGGCATCGTCGGTGTATTCGGTTACGGCGGCGGCGTCATCGGCCGTTATTGCGACCAGCCTGAGATGTTCCCGGGCGTTGCCCACTTTCACACCATGCGCGTCTCCCAGCCGGGCGGCAAGTTTTACACCACCAAATTCCTGAATGAAATCTGCGACCTTTGGGAAATGCGCGGCAGCGGTCTCACCAACATGCACGGCTCCACCGGTGATATCGTTCTTCTGGGCACCCAGACCAAGCAGCTCGAGGAAATCTTCTTCACCCTGACCCATGAGATGAATCAGGACCTTGGCGGATCCGGCTCCAACCTGCGCACGCCTTCCGACTGTGTGGGTTCCGCCCGCTGCGAATGGGCCTGCTATGACACCCAGGCGCTGTGCTACGATCTTACCATGGAATACCAGGACGAGCTGCATCGCCCGGCCTTCCCCTACAAGTTCAAGTTCAAGTTTGACGGCTGCCCCAACTGCTGCGTGGCCTCTCTGGCCCGCTCCGACATGGCCTTCATCGGTACCTGGAAAGATGACATCCGCATCGACCAGGAAGCCGTTCAGGCTTACATCGGCGGCGAAATCGCACCCAACGGCGGCGCCCATGCCGGCCGCGACTGGGGCAAGTTCGACATCGAAAAGGAAATCATCGGCCTGTGCCCCACCGAGTGTATGTGGATGGAAAAAGGCAAGCTGATGATCGACAACCGTGAATGCACCCGTTGCATGCACTGCATCAATGCCATGCCGCGCGCTCTGAGAATCGGCCAGGATACCGGTCTTTCCATCCTCGTCGGTGCCAAGGCTCCTATTCTTGATGGTGCTCAGATGGGTTCTCTGCTGGTTCCTTTCCTCAAGGTCGAAGAGCCTTATGACGAGATCAAGGAAGTCATCGAGGGCATCTGGGACTGGTGGATGGAAGAAGGCAAGAACCGCGAACGTCTCGGCGAGCTGATCAAGCGCCAGGGCTTCCAGAAAATGCTGGAAGCAATCGGCATGGATCCGATCCCCCAGCACGTTCAGGAACCGCGCCACAACCCCTACATCTTCTGGAAGGAAGAAGAAGTTGAAGGCGGCTGGAATCGCGACATCACCGAATTCAGAAAACACCATCTCAGATAGGAGGGGAGACTCATGGCATTTGTATCAAGTGGTTACAATCCGGATAAACCGATGGAAAACCGCATCACCGACATCGGTCCGCGAAAATACGACGAGTTTTACCCGCCGGTCATTGCTGCCAACAAAGGCAAATGGCTCTATCATGAGATCCTCAAGCCCGGCGTTCTGGTGCATGTTTCCGAGACCGGCGACAAGGTCTTCACCGTCCGCGTCGGCGGCGCCCGGCTCATGAGCGTCACCCACATCCGCGAAATCAACGAAATCGCCGACAAGCACTGCGGCGGCTACCTGCGCTTCACCACCCGTAACAACATCGAGTTCATGGTGGACGACGAATCCAAGGTGCAGCCCCTCATCGACGATCTGACCAGCCGCAAGTTCGACGGCGGCTCCTTCAAGTTCCCTGTCGGCGGCACCGGCGCGGGCGTGACCAACATCGTTCACACCCAGGGCTGGGTCCACTGTCACACGCCGGCCACCGATGCCTCCGGCCCGGTCAAGGCCACCATGGACGTTCTTTTCGAAGACTTCCAGAAAATGCGCCTGCCGGCCCAGGTCCGGGTATCCCTGGCCTGCTGCCTCAACATGTGCGGCGCGGTTCACTGCTCGGACATCGCCATCCTCGGCTACCACCGCAAGCCGCCGCTGCTGGATCACGAGTACCTGGACAAGATGTGCGAGATTCCGCTGGCCATCGCCGCTTGCCCCACGGCAGCCATCAAACCGACCAAGATCGAGATCAACGGCCAGAAGCTCAACTCCGTGGCAGTGAACAACGAGCGCTGCATGTTCTGCGGCAACTGCTACACCATGTGCCCGTCCATGCCGCTGGCCGACACGGAAGGCGACGGTATCGTCATCATGGTGGGTGGCAAAGTGTCCAACCGCATCAGCAACCCCAAATTTTCCAAGGTTGCCGTTGCGTTCATCCCCAACGAAGCGCCGCGCTGGCCGCAGACCACCTCCGTGATCAAGAAGATCATTGACGTGTACGCCAACGATGCCCGCAAGTACGAGCGCGTGGGCGACTGGGCAGAGCGGATCGGCTGGGAGCGTTTCTTTGGTAAATGCGAGCTGGAGTTCACCCATCATCTCATCGATGATTTCCGGGATGCTGCCTATTACACCTGGCGGCAGACCACTAACTTCAAGTTCTAATTTGTCCCCCACATAGAATGGTCAGGGGGCACCCGAGGCGGGTGCCCCCTGTTTCCTTAGAGAGAGGCACACAAGATGGAATACGAAGAGGCAAAAACGCTGATCGTCGATGCACTGACCAAGAAGCTCAAATCCAAGAGCAAATTTTACTTCAACGATCTTTCCAAGATCCTCGAAATGAAGCCCCGCGATGCCAAGAAAATCGTGAACAAGCTCGTGGAAGAGGGCGTACTGGAATACTGGTCATCAGGCAGCACCTCCATGTACGGGATGCCGGGTACCGGCAAGCAGGCCGGTGCCGAACACGAAGACTAATCCGGCACCTGCGGTGGTTTTCATTGTCGCGGCAGACGCTTAGCCATTGGTCAGCGAGCATGTCATGAAGTGCCCGGGAATCGTCATATCCGCCCTGCGCGGCGGCTCCGGGAAGACCATCCTGACCATCGGGCTTATCGCGGCCCTGCGGCAGCGCGGCCATGTGGTGACGCCGTTCAAAAAAGGACCGGACTACATTGATGCGGGCTGGCTGGGTCTTGCCGCCGGCCGGCCGTGCTACAATCTGGACACCTTTCTATTAGACGCCGGACATGTCCGGCGTTCTTTTCTTTCCCACACCAACTCGGATGCCGTGGCCGTCATCGAAGGCAACCGGGGGCTCTACGACGCCATCGATACCGAAGGATCCACCAGCACGGCGGAGCTGGCGAAGCTCCTCAACCTGCCGGTGATTATGATCATCGACTGCACCAAAACCACCCGGACCATGGCGGCGGTGGTTTCCGGCTGCCGTCTTTTCGACCCGCAAGTGAATATCCGTGGCGTCGTTCTCAATCGGGTGGCCGGCACGCGCCACGAGTCTATCCTGCGCCGAAGCATCGAAGAGCACTGCGGCATTCCGGTGATTGGCGCCATTCCCAAACTGAAAAAAGACAGTTTTCCCGAGCGCCACATGGGGCTGGTACCCAGCCAGGAGCATGCCTGGGCGCTGGCTGCCGTAGCGGCCGCCGCCGACATGGCCGCACGGCACATCGATCTGGCCGCCATTTTGAACATGGCGGAAAATGACGCCCGGTGTCTACCGCCTGAAACCGTGCCCCAGGTCCCACCGAAGGTTGCGGCGCCAGCCGGCGGCTCACCGCGGATCGGCATCATCAAAGATTCGGCCTTTCAGTTCTATTACCCGGAAAACATCGATGCCCTGGCCGATGCCGGTGCACAGATCGTTTTTACCAGCCCCCTGGACGAGGAGACCCTGCCGGCACTGGATGGTCTTTATATCGGCGGCGGGTTCCCCGAGACGCACGCCGAGGCCCTGGCGGCCAACCGGACTTACCGGGAGGCCGTGAAAACGGCGGCGGATGCCGGCATGCCGATTTACGGAGAATGCGGAGGGCTCATGTATCTGGGCAGGCAGTTGGTGCTGGGTGATACGGCGTATCCCATGACGGGCGCTCTGCCCATTGTCTTCGGTTTTTCCAAACGTCCCCAAGGCCATGGTTACACGGTTGTGTCCGTGGACCGGCCCAACCCCTTTTATTCCGTAGGCCGGGAGATCCGGGGTCATGAATTTCATTATTCCAGTGTGCTGCAGTGGGACGGCACCGAGGATCAACTGGTTTTTCGCATGATCCGCGGCAGCGGGATCACAGGGGGGCGCGACGGGGTCTGCTACAAGAACGTTCTGGCCACTTACAGCCACACCCATGCGCTGGGAAACCCGGGATGGGCGCAGACCCTTGTGGCGATGGCAGTCGAATTTCGCAACCGATCGGCGGGCGGGTCCGGTGACTGAAGGCCATTCAAACGGTCCCGGAATCACGGGTTGGAGCCGGTGACGGCCGCTGCCGCAAACGCTACCGATGCACTTATGGTTGCCGTTGCCGCAGCGGCGCACCGTCATATCGCCACCACACGCCATCGCCTTACCCCGGAAATGCTTTACGCCGCCCTCAGCCAGGAATTCCAGACGGACCGCAGAACTATCCGCAGGGCCGTCGCCAAACTGGTGCAGACGGGCCTTGCCCAGTACACATACGAGTTCGGCTGCAGTTTTTTGGTGCCTTCGTTCAACCGCCCCGTTACTGTTTCCCCGCGGGTCGTGCTCTGCCCGTCCGGTTTCCCGGTAAGCCCCGCCGCTGGCCAGGTGTGGGTCACCCTCGATCAAGGCGCGGCATTTGGCACCGGCGCCCACCCGACCACCCGGCTGGCTGTCAGGGGCATCGACAGTGCCTTGACGCCGTTTCCCACTTCCTGGCGCCCTGGGCAGTGCCGAGTGCTGGATGTGGGCACCGGCTCGGGAGTCCTGCTGCTGACGGCGTTGTCGCTGGGGATGCATGCAGGTATCGGCCTCGATGTCGATCCCTGCGCAGTGAGCGAGGCCAGGGCCAATGCCACGCTGAACGGCTTGCAACGGCGTTCGGTGTTTACCGATACCGCGATAACGCGCATCGACGGGCATTTTCAGCTGGTGACGGCCAATCTGCGGTTTCCCACGCTGGCGGATCTGACAGGTACGCTATCTGTCATGACGAGCGAAGATGGCCTTTTGGTGGTATCGGGTATCCGCGAAGCGGAGGCGGGGGCGCTGGCGAGTGTCTATGGTCAAGCCGGCTGGAAAGTGCTCTGGCAGGAGGCAGAAGGGGGTTGGGCCGGTCAGGTTTACCGGCGGCGGTAAAACAAAAAAGCGGCGCGCCGCTGTCAGCGACGCGCCGCTCTTTATCGAAACCGACGGCGGTCTATTATTTCTTGGGATGGCAGTCCGCGCACTTGGTGGGGCCTTTTTTCTGCTTCTTGTGGCAGTCGATGCAGTTGGCGTGCACGGCTTCCTTGTAGTATTTTTTGATTTTTTCTTCTTTTTTCATCCCCTTGTCAGCTTTGTCCAGCTCGAAAGCACTGTGGCATTCACTGCATTTTTTTACAGGATCGCCTTCCTTGAGGGCCAGCGGCTTGCCAGCGTCGTCATGGTGGCACTCTCCGCAGGTGATGGCGTGATCCTTGACGTGCTTTCCGTGAGTGAAAGCCACAATCCCCTTGGTGTGCTTCGTGAACCCCGGGTCGTTCATCTCGATGACATCGGGTGCCGCTGCCGCGTAAATGCCAGCCGCTACAAACACTGTGGCCAGCACGATCGCGAGGCTATAGATTATCTGCTTCTTCATCTTTCCCCTTCCCCTTTCGCTCCATCGTTGTTGGTGATTATCCCCTGTCCCCGGGATAAAATAACGAGTTGCTTTTTTATCAACTACCATGGTGCTTGTCAACGGCAAACATGACGCTGAAAGTCAAGCCAGTGGCCGGTTTGCAAGGATGGCGGCAGTAAAACCGGTTGTGCGGCCGGGCCATGGGTGCGGCGGGTTGGGCCAAACCACAACCGGTGGTGTGTTGCGAAGTGCTATCGACAGTTGGCGCGGTAATGGGCAAGTAGTCGCGGCGAGACCCTGCTGAACATGTCGAAGTCAGACATGATTTCCATCCCAGGAACGATGACCCGACAGACCGGATAAGCGAGGTCCTCGGTGGTGATGTCCACCGATATGGGTTCATAGCCGCTGCTGAGCAGTACGGTTTCCACCAGTTGCAGGTTCGTTTCGGCGCGGCCCGTACAATAACTGGGCAGATCCTCGAGTTGCCGCACCGGCAGGTGCTGGGGCGGCATCTGGCTGGGCATCTCCGCCGGGTAGGGATGGGGTGTTTCGGTCATCGCCGAGATGATGGCGCGGCGGCCGTCCAGATGACCGGCGGTGCCCCTGGCGACGGACCCATCCTGTGCGATGACGAAACAGCGGTAACAGGGTATGCCGGTATGGTGGGAGATGTCCTGGAAAAATAGGTGGATGCCCTGCCTTTTGTAGTCATCCAGCAGTCGCTGCACGGCGGGGTCGGCGGCCGTTAGAAAAAAGCAGTCCTGCCAGTGAAACACCCGGGTAAGATCGGCGTCGCGCTCGATGACTTCCATCAGCCCGTTCAGCTTGGCCTGGGCCATGGTGCTGCCGGTGGCCAGCCCTGTGGAGCCGAGTGCAGAAAACAGGGCAGGCTCGTCGTAGTTGGCAAACAGGAACACGCACTGCAAGGGGACGCGGATGCGGCGCGGGCCGTCGGAGGTGAGCGCCTCACCGTCGACCCATGCGAGCGGGGCATCGGTGTAAGGCGCCTCCAGGGCGATGTGGTTGGGATCCAAAACCGCCGTGTCTTCGGCGACCAGCTCCGAGTAGCGCGCAACGGCCAGCACCATCGGACGGCTGCGGCCGGGAATCCGGTCTCCGTCGACGGATGCATACGACGACCAGCGCTCCACCACCTCCATGACACAGGCGGCCCGGGCGGATTCCAGCTGCAGGCCCCGGCCATAAGAGGTCTGAGGGCCGATGAGCACGTAATGCAGAACGCCCTGCCGGATCTTGTGCGAAAACATCCACTTTCGTAAAAGTGCAATGGGGCTGAGCGATGCGGTGTGGCGCATCTCCGGCCCATCCAGGATATCGGCTTTTTGAAGGCGGGCCAGGGCCTGGTCGTGGATGGCCTGTGCGGCCTCGGGATCGGCATGGCTGGGCGCCGGCGCCGCCCCGCGCTCAGCAAACGCCGCGACAATGCCGGGGCCGTCGACTCGGGCCGGCGGCAAGGCCGGCGCCGCATCGGTCATGCCATCAAGGGGTTCCAGTGAGAGCATGTTTTCCCTGAAACGCCGGATCCACCGGCTGTGCAGCGCCTGGTCTTTTTGAAAGGTCGAGCGAATATGAAGCAAAGGCGTGGCCGCAGTCAGCCGGGCCGCATCTTCCGGTGAAAACCGGCTTCGGATAGCTGCAAAGCGGGGCTCGATGAGACAGGCCTCAAGAACCAGCGCATGGGCAACGACATCATCGGTGCCGGTGGCTTCAAGGGCCTGCGCCAGTTGATGCGGCTCCCAGGTGGAAATAAACCCGAGCACGTGCTGGTGCATGAAGGCGTCCATGGGATGGTCGCGCAGATACACCATGGCCTCCTGAAAGGCCAGCGGCGTTTCAGGTACGCAGGCGAAGTATCCGGTGCTGTCAGCCGTGTTGGTCAGGCGCAGCGCGTAGCGCAATGGTACCGTAGCGGTGGTCTGTGTCATGAAAAATCACCGGTGCGCCGGTTGGTGTGCCGGCGCGGCATGCGGGATATCGGTTCAGTCCTTGGAACCGCTGTCAGGGGTCTTGGAATCCGGAGCGTCCTCCACCGGCTTGCGGCCGAATGCGATGGCGCCGAAGATACTCAGTTCGTAGAGCAGCATCAGGGGGATGGCCATCATAATCTGAGTGACCACGTCCGGCGGTGTGATAATGGCGGCAGCGATAAAGAAAATCAGGATGGCATATTTCCGGTTTTTGCGAAGAAACGGAACGGTCACCAGTCCCAGCTTGGCCATGAAGGTGATCACCAGCGGCAGCTCGAACACAAGCCCGAAGGCCAGCAGCAGTTTGGCAGACAGGGACAGGTATTCCTTCATGGACGGCAGTGCTTTGATGTGCTCGTTGGCGAACCCGAGAAAGAACTGAAATCCAAAGGGGAACACTAAAAAATATCCGAAAGCGGCGCCGCCGACAAAAAAGACCGTGGACAGCAATACGATGGGGATCAGCATGCGCCGTTCGTGCTTGTAGAGCCCCGGCGAGACGAACATCCAGAACTCGTAGATCACCACCGGCGAGGCCAGCATGAAACCGGCCAAAAGCGCCACCTTGAGGTAGGTGAAAAAGGCTTCCGGCAGTCCGGTGAACACCATGGTGCTGCCGCTTTCGCCCATGGCTTCGATCAGCGGAGCGGTCAGAATATCGAACAACAGTTCCTTGAACCCGTAGGCGGCCAAAAACCCGATGCCAACGGCCACAAAACAGACGATGAGCCGTGAGCGCAGCTCATCGAGGTGCTCAGTGAACGGGACTTTGTCTTCTTCATCAAGCATTTGGATCGGCTCCGGAAGCCTTTTCCGCAGCGGGGTCCGCGTTTTCGGGAGTCTTTTGGGAGGATTCCGTCTTCGATGCGGCCGCATCGCCCGCGGAGGACGCCGCCGATGAATCTGCGTCTGCGCCGGCTTCTGCATCGCCAGATGGCCGCGGGGGCGCGGCGTCGGCGATTTTACCGAGGTCGATATCGTCGAAGGTGCGCTTGACGGTTCGCAGATCATTGTCAACGTCAAGCGCCTGCTTAAAGTCCTGGGTGGCCCGCTTGAATTCGCCAAAGGCCTTTCCCATGGATTTGGCCAGATCTGGCAGTTTCTTGGGGCCGATCACGATGAGGGCGATGGCCATAATCAGCAGAATTTCGGGCATTCCCATTCCAAACATGTGCCGTCTCCTTAACTCGTGCCCGCCCATAAATGGCGATTCAGCCCCCGGCGTCGGTGGCCGCTCTTTTGCGCGCCGCCAGCGGCGGACTCGGACCTTTCGCCGTCACCAAGGCTATTGCCGGCAAGCGCCGGTAGCCAAAGCCTGCCATTTATGCACGGGCACCGGCTTGAAATGGCGGGTACAACCTGAATGTGACGCCCGCCAGCACCGGGCGGCGAGTGCTGCCCGGAGAAAAGCAATTCACCCTAGTACGTGAGTTGCCGGGGGCTGTCAAGATGGCGCTTTAAGCACTATAAAGTACAGGGTGCCGGGGTGCTGCATATAGCCGGCGGCGATTTCGGCGTAGGGTCCGTTGCCCCAGAATATATCGGCGCGCCCAGGTCCGCGGATGGCCCCGCCCGTGTCTTGGTTCAGGGTGAACCGGTTCAAGGGGGTCCATTCCAGAATCTGCCCGCCACCGTCCACCACCGGTTTGGCGGTCTGGATAAAGGCCAGGGCGCCCTTGGGAAAGAGACGATAGTCGGTGGCCATGCTTCGCCCCGGCGTGAGGCGCACGTTGATGGATCCGAATGGCCCGTCAGGGCCGGTTTTGAAGAACACGTAGCTGGGGTTGGTGTGGAAAATGCCGGTTGCCTGCTCCGGGTGGTCGGACAGCCACCGGCGGATGGCTTGCATGGACATGTCCTCCCGGGCGATGGCGCCCTTGTCGATAAGGACTTTTCCCACACTGCGATACGGGCGGCCGTTGGTGGTGTTGTACTGGATATTGAGCGTTTCACCCGTGTCCAATATGACCCGTCCGGAGCCCTGTATATGAAGGAAAAAAAGATCGGTGGCATCGTCCACCCACACCAACACGCCGGCTTTGCCGTCCAGGGCGGCCGCCATCTCGATCTGCTCCCGGTCATAATAGGGAATGACCCGACCATTTTCCAGGCGCGCCATGAGCTGGCGGGTTTTGAACTCGGGAGAGAACCGGAACAGTTCCACCGTGACAAGATCGTCAGGCCGACCGTATACGGGAAAGGGGTACCGGGGGCTTTGAGTCAGACTGCCCCGGAGCAGCGGCTCGTAGTAACCCGTAAAGAGCATCTCGCCCTCTGTGCCGGCGATGGAGCGATAGACGATATATTGATCTGCGATGAAGTTCTGAAGCGACGCCGGGTCGGGACGGCTGCGGATGAAACTGCGGAAATGCGCCAGGGATGCCGCCAGATGGTTGGCGGTCACCGTGTCCGGGCCGAAAACAAAGGGGGTGTCACCGGGCAGTCGCTCGAGGTATGTCAGGCTTTGCCCGATGGCCGTTTCCAGGTTGTCCCAATCCAGATCGTCTGAAAATTTTGGATACTGGGATGCGGTCAGCCGTATCAAGGTCGTTTCCGCGGTGACCGTTTCAGGCCGACGGGGTGCCAGCGTACACGACGGCAGCACGATCAGGGCCAGCGCGATGACCAGACCCATGCGGGCCCACCGCCACTGGCGGCGCGATCGGATTGCACGATCCATTTCCTTTGAGCGGTTATCAAACCCCATCATCACGCGCTCCTTCTGCCGCCGGGATGCGCGGGCGTGTTTCAGTCGCGCCGATATCCGGCAGCGGGTCCCCGCTCGCAGTGCCAACCCCCAGGGCTTCGAATTTCCGGGCACTGGGCATGACCCGACGCTCGTAGGATCCGACCAGGCGGTTGTAGGCCCCGGTAGTGCGGTCGATCTCTTTTCCCAGGGTCACCAGGTGCCGGGTCATGCCGCTGAGGCGTTGATACAGTTCGGCGCCCATCTCGCTGATGGCGCGGGCGTTGTCAGTCAAGTCCGATTCTCGCCAGGTCAGTGCAACCGTTTTAAGCAATGATATCAATGTGGTGGGTGTTGCGAGAACGATCCCTCGGGCGGCGGCGGTCTCAATGAGGTGGGGGGCGATGGAGAGCGCAGCGGAAAAAAAGTTTTCCCCCGGAATGAACAACACGACGAACTCCGGCGTCGGCTGAAATTGTCGCCAGTAGGTTTTTACGGACAACTGCTGGATATGAACGGCCACCTGCCGGGCATGATCGGCCATCCAATTTTCCCGAGTTTCCGGATCTTCGGCCTCGAGGGCGTTAAGATAGGCCGTGAGCGGTACCTTGGCATCCACCACAACCTGTCGACCGCCCGGCAGCAGAACGATCATGTCGGGCCTCAGGACGCCCGCCTCGGTGGTGGCCGTTTGTTGTTGAACGAAGTCGCAGCGCTCCGTCATGCCGGAAATCTCTACGACGCGCTTGAGGGTCAGCTCTCCCCAGCGACCTCGCACAGTGGGTTCCCGCAAGGCTTTCACCAGTTTACCCGTTTCCCGTTGAAGTGCCAGCTGGCCCTCGGACACGCTATTGAGATGCTGGCTCAGGCTGCCGTAAGCGTTTTCCCGTGCCATTTCCATGTCTCGGACATGCCGGTCGTATCGTTGCAGGGCTTCGTGAATCGGTTTGACCGTGTCGCCGATGCTGCTCTGGCGCTTATCCAGATCGGTGATGGCGCTGGAAAGGTATTTTTCCAGCGTGGCGGTGGCCAGATCGATAAACGCCTGGTTGTTTTCCTTCATGGTCTGGGTGGAAACGGACCGAAAGGTATCCGGCAGCCGCGCCTGGATGTCCTTGAGCAGCGCCAACTTTTCGGCAGCAGCAGCCTGTTCTTTTTCAGCGATGGTTTCGACGACCGCCTGGGTTTTTTCCAGGTCGTGGATCCGCCGGCGCAGGCTGTCGGCGTCCTGTCGGCTGCTCGAGAGCGCTGCCTTCAGCTCGGCCATGTGCTCCAGGCGCGCTTCGGCCGATGCCGCGCGCCGGCTCTGATTTAGCAGTTCGGTGGATTGTTTTTCCAGTGCGTCCCAGGATTCCTGCAGATGGTCAGCAGCGGCCATCTGCTGTGCGCCGTGATCGCTGATTCGGCGGCGAAGCGACCGGATACGGAGACCGGCAATGAGCCATCCGAGCAGGACGCCGGCGGCCCGGGCGGCCGCCGGAAAGGTGATGTCGGGAAAGGGAACCGTCATGAATGCCGGTCCTTACCGGGAGACAAACCCGCCGATAATCAGTAAGATCACGCCGATGGCGGCCAGCCCCAGGAAGATGGGGACCTGAATGATGTAATCGGCGGATTGCTGAAGAAAGCCCCAGGGCAGATCGTCGATCCAGTAAAACGTGTCGACACCAAAAAAGCTCTCCAGGCTGACATGCTCCATGACGATTTCACCGACCGTCATCATGGACGACACCGCCTGAAATATAAGCGTCACGCCGCTTGCCACTAAAGTGATGATCCCTATCAGTGTGAGTCTGTTCATATCGTTTTCTCTCCGATTGTCTGCTCGCCCGGTGACAGGGGTATTCCCTATAGTACGGTCCACCTAAATCAAATGAAAGTCTTGCTGTATGGCCAGCTCCGTTCGTGATTACCACAAAGCACACCAAGAACGCGAAAGTTCTTTAGGCGATGATGAATATTTCGGTCGAAAGCTTCGTGCCTTTATCTCCCGTGTGAGCTCTTGGCAGGGCGGCGGTAATGGCCGCTTTTACCACCGGATTTTTCCGCCAGGTGGATGCTGCCGATGATCATCTCCCGGTCATAGGACTTACACATGTCGTAAATGGTCAAGGCGGCAACAGCGACGGCGGTCAGGGCTTCCATTTCGACGCCGGTGCTGCCCTTAAGGCGGACCAGGGCGGTGATGCCGATGGCCTTTTCATCGGGCAGCAAATCGAAATCCACCTGCACGTGGGTAATGGCCAGCGGATGGCACATGGGAATCAGTTCTGCGGTTTTTTTGGCGGCCATGATGCCGGCAATGCGAGCCGTTTCCAAGACGTTGCCCTTTTTCACATTCTTTCGACCGATGCGATCCAGTGTGTCGCCGGTCATGGTGATTCGCCCGCAGGCGGTTGCCTCCCGCACCGTCGGTGTCTTGTCGGTCACATCCACCATGCGCACCCGCCCCTCGGCGTCCAGGTGGGTGAATTCATCGCTCATAAGAACACCATTTTTTCCGATCTCAACAGGCTTCCGCCTGTAACTTGAGCTCTCTGGATATGCATCTTTCTCTTAGGCACCGGTTTTTGGCGAGAGAAAGTATTCGGTTTTGTGCGTCACCGTGGTCTTTATGGCGTTGAGGGTGTCCGTCAGCACCCCAAGGACATTTTCCCGGATATCCCCGGCCACGGCCAGCAGCATCACATCATCCCCCACGGCCAAGTCCTTGCCGGCGGCGATGTCGACCCGGATGTCTACAATGCCGGGCCGGGCCTTCTGCTCGGCGATAACGGCATCCAGGCGCTGCCGGTCCACCGTCACCCGCAAGCCGCTCACCCGGCGTCCGTCCCGGGCCGTTTCACGGACCACACCGTTGTGGCAGAGAATCATGCCGGCGCGGCCGATGCCGGGGTGTGACTTGATTGCAGTCATCATCGAATTCATATCCATGGTCTGCCTCTTCGTCTGCATGCAGTTGTTCGAACAAGGATCAGTCCGCCTTGAGATCATACTGCGCGGCCTTGATCAGATCCTCCGGCGTGTTGACGTTGAAAAACGACACCAGCTCAGGATCCACCGCCCTGAGGCGTTTTTCAGAAACTGTTCGGATCCGCCGCTTTCGAAATGCGCGACGGATTTTGTAGTCGCCCCGCTGCACATGATGGGCCGCGGCCGCCATGAGCCGGGTGGCATAAACGGCGCACAGGGGTTCAAATCCTCTGTTCGTTTCCGGTATCACCGCGTCGATGTCAGGGGCCACGGCATCGAGCACCAACCGTACCACATCCGCCTTAAGAAAGGGGATGTCACATGCTGCAAAGAAGACGTGTTCGGTGTGGGCGTAAAACAACCCTGCGTGGATCCCCGTGAGCGCACTGCGCTGCGGGAGCACATCGGTGACGATCTGGGCGTCCCATGCCATATAGCGCATCGGTTCATTGGTAACAATGATGATGTCATCGAACAGCCCCGTGTAAACATCCATCAGCCGGTCCATGATGCAGCGGCCGCCGATTTCCTGAAAGGCTTTGGCCTGGCCTTGAAAGCGGGTGTTCAATCCGCCGGCCAGGATGACACCGGTAATGGGGGGACTTTGCATGGGGCGACCGTGATCTTCGGGTTACTGTCAGTCGGCCAAAGATAATTGAAACCCCGGGTCAAATCAATATAAAATCAGTAGATTCCAAACGGTTAGGAGCGGTTGAAATGGGTTGATCCCACTGGTGCCGGTGATATACACAGAGTCAGGGCCGACGATGCCCGGGGCTGATCCATCGGCTGCGACGCCATTTTTTCAACAGTGTTCAGGAAGGATACTAACATGGGAGTTCACCATCATCGAGAGAATGCGCCCGGCCCGCTCACGGTTGCCGTGGTCACTGTTTCCACTTCCCGGACGCTCAAAGAAGATAAAAGCGGTCGCTGGATTACCGATAAAAGCGCAAAGGAAGGGCACACGGTGGTCTACCACCAGGTGATTCCCGATGAGGCCCAGGTCATTGCCCGCACGGTTCTCGATCTGGTGGCGCAGGAAAAATGTCAGGTGATCCTCGTCACCGGCGGTACGGGCATCAGCGACGCCGACGTCACCATTGAAGCGGTCCGCCCTTTGCTGGACAAGGAGCTCACCGCCTTTGGCGTACTCTTTGCCCAGCTCAGCTTCGAAGAGATCGATTCGGCGGCGCTGCTCAGTCGGGCCACGGCCGGGCGCATTGGAAAGACCCTCGTGTTTTGCATGCCCGGCAGCCTCAATGCCTGCAAGCTCGCCTGCAGGGAGCTCATCTTTCCGGAACTGGGCCACCTGATGAAGCATGTGTTGAGCGGCTAGCGGTGTCAGTCCGGGGTGCCGAGGTCGATGCCGGGGTAAAGGGATTGGGTACAATCGGGGCAGATGCCGTGGCTGAAATCGGAGTCCGAATGGTCGGCGATATAGGCGTCCACGGCGGTCCACTGCCCATTGGATTCACGGATTTTCTTGCAGTTGGCGCAGATGGGCAGCAGGGCACCCAGGGTGTGGAGCATGGATTTTTCCAGGGCCCGGATGCGCCGGACCATCAGCTGGAGCAGTTCCACGGCCAGGCGTGGATACTTCTGTATTTCCTTGAGTAGATTCAGGTGCTCGATATAGACCACCCGGGTCTGGGTCACCGCTACCACGCTGGCCGAGCGCACGAAACCGTCCAGGAGGGCCATTTCGCCGAAATAGCTGTTGGGGCCGAGGATCTGGAGGGTTTTTTGCCGCTTGGTGCCCAGGTTTTTCACCACTTCCACCCGGCCGTCGATGATGATGAACAAGCGTCCGTCCTGGGCGCCCTCACGGATGATCACTCCGCCGGGAGGGTAGTCCGCATCTTTGGCCAGCCGCGCCACCTGGGCCAGTTCTTCCGGATGAAAATGGGAGAAGATCGATACTCGGGTGAGGTAGTCCATCACGGTGTTCTTCATGAGGCCTCCCGGGTAATATGAGACCGGCGGGGTGACAAAAAAGCCGATTGCAGGCGGTGCAACCGGCACGGGGATCCATGGACGCCAGCCTGTGGCTGCGCCTTACGAATCAGTATTCTGCTGGGGCGCAGGAAGGGGAATCTTGAAAAACCCGATGCCCTCCTGCTTCAATACTTTTTCCTCTGCTTCGGTGCTGGTGCCGCGGATGTTTCGCGGTTCGGAGGCGCCGTAGTGGATTTTGAGCGCTTCTTTAGCAAATTCGGAGCCGACATTGTCGAAATTTTGGTCCACGAATTCAACGATTTTTTGCTCGAGACGCGCCTTATCGATCTTAGGGCCGCCGGCTGAAGACCCAGCCACCCGAGGGGTGGTCTTGATGGCGAAGGTGGACGGCACCCGGCGCACGGCGCTGCTGTTGCAGATGGGGCAGCTCAGCATTCCCTTGCGCGTCTGTCCGTTATAGGCCTTTTCATCCTCGAACCAACCTTCGAATGAGTGGCCTGCATCACATTGTAAATCGTAAGCAATCATCATCTCAATCCTTGCAGCCTTCAGATGGGTTAAAATTTAGCATAACTATCCCGATTTTAGAACAAAATATTGACAGTCGGCACTGGTCTACCTCAAAATAGCGCCGGTTTGTCATCGGGTGATCACTGCTGGGGCGACGAAGACGCGGTCTCGGGCGGCCATGGCGCCGGCACAGAACCCAACAAGCAAAGGGGTAACCAATGATAAAACGGCTGGCGTGCCTGCTCGGGTGCTGGCTGCTGGCATGGTGCCCAGCAGCAGCGGCTCAGAATCATTACATCACTGACTCGATCCAGGTGACCCTTCGGTCCGGTCCGGCCATGGATCGAAAGATCATCGCCATGCTGAATTCAGGACAACCATTGGAAGTTATTGAAAAAGGTGAGGAGTGGAGTCAGGTTCGCCTGCCTTCGGGTCGGGAGGGTTGGGTGTTGACGCGCTTGATTCAGACAGAGTTGCCGCTGAAGGTGCATCTGACCCAGTTGCAGCAACGATATGATGCGCTGTTGGCGAATTCCGGCACCCCGGCCGGAGAATTGAAAAGACTCGGGGAAGAAAACACGGCACTGTCGGAGGCGCTGGCTCAGACACGGCAGCAACTGGCCGATCTTGCCAAAGCGCATCGGCAGCTGGAAGATACATCAGCCAACGCCAGCGCCATTCGGGATCAGCGCGACCGGCTGGCCAAGGAAGTGGCTGAGGTCCGCAGCCGGCTCGACGTTCTATCCCGCGAGGTGACAGCTGCCAGAAGCAAGAACAACATGTGGTGGTTTATGGCCGGTGCCGGCGTGCTGCTGTTGGGGTTTGTCATCGGTTTGAGCATGCGCTCCCGGCGCAAACGATCATCCTATTACTAGCGGTATGGATCACCACGGTGTTCACTGAAATTAGGAACTTCGCTTATCTATGAAACGCCAGTTCTACGCCAAAGGCCAATGTTCCCAATGAGAGTTTCATCACCAGTTACGGAGGGCACGGAGAAACTCAAAACATGTTGATTTTGATTATAAAATCTCCCTGTCCTCCGTGACTCGTGGTTCAACATTACTGTGGGAAGAGACCAACTGGCGCTTCATGGAGAAGCGGGAAAATCAAAATACGGCAGTTAGGGTGCTTTGATGAAAATAGATACTGATTTTCTGGTCATCGGCAGTGGGGTGGCCGGTTTGATGTTTGCGCTCAAAGTGGCTGAGCATGGCACCGTCGCCCTCGTGACCAAGAAAGAGATCATGGACAGCAACACCGCCCATGCTCAGGGGGGCATCGCCTCGGTATTTCACCGCATGGACAGTTTTGACCTGCACATAGAAGACACCTTGGCTGCCGGGGACGGCCTGTGCAACCGTGACGTGGTGGAGCGGGTGGTCACCGCCGGGCCGGCCTGCATCAAGGAGTTGATCGCACTTGGCGTTAAATTCAACCTTTGCCACGACGCCGACGACGACTGTGACCAGCTGGATCTCACCCGGGAAGGGGGGCACTCCCAGAAGCGCATCGTCCATGCTCAGGACATGACCGGTCTCGAGCTGGAAACCGTGCTGGTGAACCATGTACGAAACCACCCCAACATTTCCCTGTTCGAGCACCACATCGCCATCGATCTCATCACCTGCAGCACCCGGATCCGGCGGGGCATGGTGACCACCGCCCACGAGGATTTCTGCTGCGGCGCCTATGTGCTCGACCGCCGCGCCGATGTGGTCAAGACCGTCAATGCCAAGATCACCCTGCTGGCCACCGGCGGCACCGGTAAGGTGTACCTTTATACCAGCAACCCCGATGTGGCCACCGGTGACGGTATCGCCATGAGCTACCGGGCCGGCGCCACCATCGCCAACATGGAATTCGTGCAGTTCCATCCCACCTGCCTGTATCATCCCGACGCCAAGAATTTTCTCATTTCCGAGGCGGTGCGGGGCGAAGGGGGATTGCTCATAGATGCTGCCGGTCATCGGTTCATGGAAAAATACGATTCCCAGAAAGAACTGGCCTGCCGGGATGTAGTGGCCCGCGCCATCGACACCGAGCTTAAAAAAACCGGTGCGGATTCCGTTTTTCTGGATATTTCCCACAAACCCTCGGATTTCGTCCGGCAGCGGTTTCCCAATCTGTACGAAAAATGCCTCACTTTTGGCATCGACATGACCACCGATCCCATTCCGGTGGTGCCCGCGGCCCACTATATGTGCGGCGGGGTGGCCACCGATATGGAAGGCCGTGTCGATCTGCAGCGGCTTTATGCCATCGGTGAGACCGCCTGCACGGGACTCCACGGAGCCAACCGGCTGGCCAGCAATTCCCTCATCGAAGCACTGGTCTATGCCAATGCCGCCGCCACTCAGGCCATTTTAGACCTTCGGCAAATGGATTTTTCCAGCACGCCGGAGCCGCCGTTGTGGGACGAGGTAGGCACCGTCGACAGCGACGAGCACATTATGGTGGCCCACAACTGGGATGAGATACGGCGCCTCATGTGGAACTACGTCGGCATCGTCCGCAGTGACAAGCGGCTCGCCCGCGCCCAGCGGCGCATTGAGACCATCCAGACAGAGATTCAGGAGTACTATTGGGATTTTCGCGTGTCCGCCGACCTGATCGAGCTCAGAAACATCGCCGTGGTGGCGGAAGTGATCGTCAAATGCGCCCAGCACCGGAAAGAAAGCCGGGGCCTTCACTACACCATTCAGTTCCCCCAACGGGATGACCACCGCTGGCTCAAGGATACCATTGTGCGCCGACAAATGGTGGGATAAAAGGCGCTTGAGGTGGTTTTTGCGCTTGTGGGCCGTGCTGCCAACATGCTTCGCCGATCCTCATAAGCCTTCAGGATTGTAGGTAAAATTGCCTCATCCGGCGTGTTGACAACGCGGCTTTGTGCATTACAGTTGTACCATTGATCCGCCCGCCGCCCCTGGACTTACCGGAATGGCGCGGGTTTTACCCTTTTACCAACCGCCACCAGGGGCAGCGGTCAGAACGACATGACCGCAGAAACCGTTTTCAGGGACATTTATGAGTTCGAAAAGGGATTATTATGAAGTGCTCGGCGTCGGCCGTGATGCCGATGACGGGACACTGAAAAAAGCCTACCGCAAACAGGCCCTCCAGTTCCACCCCGACCGCAACCCCGGAGACAGGGAAGCTGAAAACAATTTCAAGGAAGCCGCCGAAGCGTATGAAGTCCTGAGGGACCCTCAGAAGCGGCAGATCTATGATCAGTACGGGCACCAGGGGCTCGAAGGCAGCGGATTTTCCGGTTTCAGCGGCTTTGAAGACATCTTTTCAAGCTTTGGCAGTATTTTTGAGGATCTGTTCGGTTTTAGCGGCGGGGGACGGCGCACGCGCTCCAGCGTCCAGCGCGGGGCGGATCTGCGTTACGACCTGACGCTGAGTTTTCACGATGCCGCTTTTGGCATTACCACCGAGATTGACGTGGAAAAAATGGCGCCCTGCGGCGAATGCCACGGCAGCCGCTGCGCGCCGGGTTCCAGCCCGGAGGCCTGCAGCCAGTGCCGCGGTGTCGGACAGGTGTCCCGTTCACAGGGCTTTTTCACGGTTCGCACTACTTGCCCGCGGTGTCGTGGCGCCGGCCAGGTGATCGCCTCTCCGTGCAAAACATGCCGGGGCATGGGGCAGATCGGGACCAGCAAACGGGTGTCGGTGCGAATCCCTGCCGGTGTGGATACGGGGTCGCGCCTGCGGTTGTCCGGTGAGGGAGAGCCCGGGATGAGTGGTGGACCCACCGGTGATCTTTATGTATTTATCCAGGTTGAATCCCACGATTTTTTCCAGCGCGACGGCAACAACGTCATCTGCCAGGTACCCATCTCTTTTATTCAGGCCGCACTGGGCGACGAGATCACCGTAAAGACCCTGGACGGCGAAGCGACCCTTCAAATTCCCAAGGGGACGCAATTTGGCGATGTGCTTCGCCTGCC
The DNA here is from genome assembly GCA_043825735.1 of Pseudomonadota bacterium. Classification (GTDB taxonomy): domain Bacteria; phylum Desulfobacterota; class Desulfobacteria; order Desulfobacterales; family JBDRRP01; genus JBDRRP01. The sequence goes on from JBDRRP010000068.1 coordinate 73,292, forward strand.
CGGAGAGGGCATCCCGTCACTGCGCACCGGCCAGCGGGGTGAGCAGATCGTCCAGGTGATCATCAAGACGCCCACCAGCATTTCCAAAAAGCAGGAGCAGTTGCTGCGTGAATTTGCCAAGCTGGAGGGCAAGAAGATATCCACCAAACTCAAAAGCATTCTCAAGAGTACGGCGGAACGCACTTTCAATTAGTGTCCATAAACCAGGAGCGACAATCGCACATGTACGAGCTCAAGGTAGAGACCGATTTTGCCGCCGCCCACCGGCTGACCATGGTTGGTGAAAAGTGCGAAAACCTCCACGGACACAACTGGAAGATAGAAGTGGTGGTCTCGGGCCCCGACTTGGACAATGGCGGCGTGCTGATGGATTTTGGCATCATCAAGATGCATGTGCGCGAGATCATGGGCACGCTGGATCACAAATACCTCAACGAGCTGGGTATTTTCGACGACGCCACAACACCCCCGTCTTCTGAAAACATCGCCAAGTACATTGCCACCGCGCTGCAGAAGCGCATCGACCGGCCCGGTATCCGGGTCGATCGGGTGAGCGCCTGGGAATCCAAGGACGCCTGCGCCACCTACATCCCCTAATGCCTGTCCAGAAACGGCATCTTTTCCTTGGACACCCTTCGCTGCGCTCCGGGCGTCAGGATTAAACCGTGTGGCCCAGCGCGGCGTACTCGCACTTTTGGAAATCCTCAGGCTGTTCGTCTGGAACCCGGTGCGAAGCACCGGGTTTCCAAGACAAATAGCTCCGCTATTCCTCCGGTTTCCAAAATGCTCGAGCCTTGCGCTGAACCAAAATCCACCATTTCTGAACAGGCATTTCTGTTTGTTGGGTCGATCCTCAACGTAGCCTGCGCTACGCCTGCGGTCGCCCCTGCGGCTCGGGCCTTGTCTGAGAACAAGATGCTTGGTTCTAAGCCGCCTGCGCCGGCTGAAGATTGGCGGGATGCGGGTTCGATTCCGCATCCATTAATAAATAACAAACCCGCCCACTAACCGCGTCCGGTCAGTGGGCGGGTTTGTTTTGATGTTAATTCGGCGACTTGCCGTTTAAGCCGAGAAAGCTTCGGGGGTCGACAGAAATTTCTTAATAACCCTTTCTGGGCTTTGATACCGGGTTGGATTTCAATCTGTTGGTAATCACTCGAATTTTGTTTTGCACGCCACATAGCAGATGTTATATTGCCAGATCGGTTTTTGACGAACAGCATGATTACGGAAAAATGCCCGCCCGGAATATACGGTGGAGAGGTTGCGTCGTGAGCAGGCCAACAAACTACCAACCGCCCTTTATCACCTTCATGCTACGGATGATCCTGGATGCCGTGACCACCGCTGGCCCCCAAGTCACACCCCAAGTCGCCCCCCAAGTCGGCGCACTGCTGGTAGCGCTCCATGGAGAGATGAGCCGCGAGGCACTGCAATCCGCCCTCGGCCTGCTGGACCGCAAATCCTTTCGCGAGCGCTATCTCAAACCGGCCCTGGCCGGCGGCCTGATCGAGATGACCATTCCCGACAAGCCCAACAGCCGCTTGCAGAAATATTGCATCACTGACAAAGGCAGCCAGTGGTTTGTGCAGCATAACGATTGATAAATGGCGACAAACTCGCGGCACGGCTTGCGGCGGGATGATGGAATGAAACTCAAAGACGGGAAAAGTGCTCTTTGTCGCGCTGCTCCATGATACCGCCGCCGCGGCCGATAGATTGCGAGGGATCTTTCAATGACGGGCCGTAAAAAGAAACCGACCTGGAGTGACCTTAAGCGCCAGCTTGCCGAACTCGACCGCCCGGCGCTGATTGGTCTGATTCAGGATCTCTATGCCGCCAGCAAGAACAATCAAGCCTTTCTGCACGCTCGCTTCGCACTGGGCGAGGACGTACTCGAACCGTACAAGGCCACCATTGATCGCTGGGTTTGCCCGGATGTGATGCGTAACCAGGATATTTCCATTGCCAAGGCCAAAAAGGCGATTTCTGATTATAAAAAGGCTTTAGGCAGTCCTGAGGGGCTGGCGGAGCTGACTGTGTTCTATTGCGAATCCTGCATGAATCTACTCGGCTACTGCGGCATGGATGACGAGGGCTATTTCAATGCCCTGGTGAGGGTGTTCGAGCAGGCGCTGAAGGCGATTGCGGCGCTTAAGCCAAGCCAGCAACCTGCTTTTGTTGAACGGCTCGAACGCGTCCGGAGCGAGGGGCACAACTGGGGATGGGGCGTTGGCGACGATATGGACGATCTGATGGCGGAGTATGGTTTTGCCGAAGAGTGACCAAGGGAATAATGCACAAGATGAACTGCGGCGCCGGAGTGAAGAAAACGCCCGCCTCAAGGCACTGCTGACCCAGCACGGTATAGCCTGGAAAGAACCTGCCAACCCTGAACCCGTCCCCCCGCCGCCGGCACCTGCCCCAACCCCGCCCCACTTCACCACCGATGACAAAATTGCCCTGTTCCGCCGCCTGTTCCGAGGGCGCGAGGATGTCTATCCCCAGCGCTGGGAGTCGGCCAGAGGCACGTCCGGCTATTCTCCGGCCCGCGAGGCCCGGCAGCTCGGGGCCGCGCTGATCAGTCATACCTGCGACCGCACCCGGCAATTGTCTCTGGCCAGCTACGACCGGCTGTTTCCAAACCAGGACACCCTGCCCAAGGGTGGCTTCGGTAATCTGATCGCACTCCCTTTGCAGAAACAGCCTCGGGAACTGGGTCGCAGCGTGTTCGTCGATGAACACATGCAACTTTATTCCGACCAGTGGGCCTTTCTGGCATCGATCCGTCCCTTATCAAGAAAGGATCTGGAAAACGCCATTCTACGGGCCAGCGGTGGCCGTCATCCCCTGGATGTAGCCTTCGCGGTTGAGGAAGGGGACAGCAAACCCTGGCAACGTCCTTCGCCTGTAAACGCCCGGATCGCTGGACCCCTGCCGGAATCCCTGACCCTGGTACTGGCCAACCAGATTTTTATCGCCAAGGCCGATCTGCCCCAACCGCTGGCCAACCGTCTGATCCGGCTCGCGGCCTTTCAGAACCCGGAATTCTACAAGGCGCAGGCCATGCGCCTGCCGGTGTGGAACAAGCCGCGTATCATCGGATGCGCCGATACGGCGCGACGGCCATCAGCCGATCATTTTCATGCAGTGCGGACGAATTCGCCACAGTGCGGCCAGACCAGAAACCGCCCCGGAGCAACTGGAGGTCTGGCCGAAAGTGTTTTCCGCACCAGAGATCCCGCCGGATTCACCGATTCAGGACGTGTTCCGCATCCTCGCCAACGATGCCGACCGCAATCAACGGATTGCCACAGATGTGCTGGCCGCCTATCGGGAAGGACGCAAGGTGCTGGTTCTCACCGAACGGACGGACCACCTACCGCTGCTGCAGGAGGCACTGGAGGACGAGGTCGAACACTGCTTTGTCCTGCATGGCCGCTTGTCGAAGAAACGGCGAACAACTGTGTTTGCTGAGCTGGATGCTTTGGAGGAAAACGCGCCGCGCGTTCTGCTCGCCACCGGCCGCCTGATCGGGGAAGGATTCGACCACCCGCCGCTCGATACACTGGTACTGGCCATGCCGATTTCCTGGAAAGGAACCTTGCAGCAATATGCCGGGCGCCTGCACCGGGAGCATGCCCACAAGCAGGATGTGCGCATTTACGATTACGCGGAAACCGATCAGCCCCAGCTCAACCGCATGTGGGACAAGCGCCAGCGCGGCTACCGTGCCATGGGGTACCGGATCAAGCCGGCAGATGAGAATAATAATAATATCTTGCCCTAAGCAAACCGGCCGACGGACCCGGTGAACGGTGGTTTCCTGTTGACAGGGGGCGATGGGGTTGCGCATTATTAGCGACGGGCAATCGACACCGGGCCGCAACTGCGCTGACGGCGGTTCGAACACCCGGTGAACCCTTCCGGGGAGGGGGCCATGCTCAGTATCAGTCGTCGTTTTGTCAACCGGCGCGCTGCCTGCAGCGCCATGATCCGGATCTTTGCCGGGGCGGCAGCAGCAGCCCTCCTGGCCGCCTGTGCCACGGGGCCTCCGGTGGAAAAAGTGGATAGTGTCACCGTCTGTGTCGGCGGCCAGTGCGCGCCGGCCGCCGCCAGTCTGTCCGTCGCCCAGCTGACAACAGGCCTGAGTCGCCTGATGCTGGCCGCTGAAAAACAACCCTACACCATTTGCGAAGCGGATCCGAAAACCCGGGCCTGTGACGATAACGACATCAGCATGTTTGTCCAGGGTGGGCCGATCCCGGGAGTGGGATCCATGGGCATGGGCCGGATTCTTTCAGTGACGCCGACGCCGGCTGCAGGCACCCTCTCTTACAGCCTCAACACCAGCATGACCTTTATCGGGGTTCCCCTGATCACAACTGATCACGATGCCGTCATTCGCGTGAGTGACGATTGGCAGGTTCGTCTTGTGGAAAACGATTACTACACCAACTGGATGGCTGTGGGAAACCAGTTGATGAGTTTTAGTATGGCGGCGGACTGGATCGATCTCGACCGCAGCCGCCTGGGTGGCTATTACTCATGGGCGTCCACCGGGATCGGTATGGGAAAGGGCTCGGGGTATGCCGTCATCCAGTTTTCAGGCGCCCCGGGCAACGGCGCCGGCTGGCTGGACCCGGTGGCGCTGGCCACCATCCTCGAAGCGCGCAACACGCCGGCAAGGGCGGTTTCGGCGGCGGCGCCGTCAGCGACGGCAGCCCCCACCGGCGACGGTGCGCCGGCATTGACGCAGCTGCGGGACGATCTCATTCAGGAGCAGCACAAACTGCAGGCGGAAAAAGAGCAGGCGCAGGTGGAGGCAGAGAAAATAAGGGTGGAGCTAGCCCGCCTGCAGGCCGAGCTCGAGCGGCAGAAAACCGATTCTCTAAAGCAGGAGGCCGCGCGCCAGCAGGCTGAGCTGGAGCTTGAAAAAACGCGGGCCCGCTACAAGGCCGACGCCCTCCAGCAGGCGACGGCCGAGAAGGCCCGGCTGGCCGCGGAGGCGCGTCAACGACAGGAAGAGGCCCTGAAACGCAAGGCCTACACGGCAAGTTTCGGCCGCTACTTTGCGTTGGTCATCGGCAACAATCAATACCGCAGCCTGCCGCCGCTCAAGTCGGCGCTCAACGATGCGCGCACTCTATCGGGCGTGCTTGCCGACGGATACGGTTTCATCGTCACCCTTCTTGAGAACGCCTCAAGATCGGACGTGCTCAACGCACTGAGCCGTTATCGGCGCGAGCTGGATGCCAATGACAACCTGTTGGTGTTCTACGCCGGGCACGGGTGGCTGGACAAGGCCGGCGACGAAGGCTACTGGCTGCCGGTGGATGCGGATATGAGCAGCGAGGTCAACTGGATATCCAACGCCACGGTGACAACGGCGCTCAAGGCCATGAAAGCCAAGCATGTTCTGGTGATTGCCGACAGCTGCTACGCCGGGAAGCTTGTGCGCGGGGTGACGCCCGTGATTAAAACCCCCGATCACATCGCCAAGCTGGCCAAGCTGAGGGCCCGGGTGGTGATGACTTCCGGCGGGGTCGAACCCGTTTTGGACAGTGGTGGCAAAGGGGATCATTCGGTTTTTACGGCGGCCCTGCTTCAGGCGCTCACCGACAACCGGGATGTTCTTCAGGCCCTCGAGCTGTTCCATGAGATCCAGCGCCCCGTGATGGTCAACGCCGATCAGACGCCGCAATATGCCGATATCCGTAACGCCGATCACGAAGGCGGAGACTTCCTGTTCATCCGCCAGGACCGGTAACTGCCGGGGAAGGGCGCGTCGTAGGCCATGAGGATGTATCCGGCGGCCCTGGCGTGAAGCGCTTGGACCAGCGGCGCCATGAGTAAGGACTGTTTTTACTTGACAAAAATTCGAGTGGCTGTAATGTAACTATTAACGATCATTCTGTGAATGAATGGGGGCTAGTAAATTAACTCGATACAGATCACTGGTGTAAAGGAGGTTCCGATGGCGCTCAGAAGAATGGGGATTCTGGCAGTCGTTTGTCTGGTCGGCACGCTGCTGATGGCCGGGCCCGTCCTGGCCGCAGGCCCGAATTTGGACGCATGGAAACCGGCTTTCGATCCGTCCGGGGCCAAGTACAAATGCATTGTTTCCAACGTGTCCCATCCTGTTATACGGGGGGTGTACACGGGCTTTGCGATCCGCGATGAGCTGTGGAAGCGCACTAACGGTCAGATCTACGTCGACTACAAGCCATTTTCCATGCTCGGCGGCGAAGTCGAGGTGCTCAACCAACTTCAGATGGGGGCCATTCAGGGGATGGGCGTCAGTTCGGTGGCCGCAACAAACCTGGGACCTCGCTTTGGCGCGGTCAACCTGCCCTTCCTGATCGATTCCTTTGACAAACTCGACAAATTCGCTTCCAACAAAAAGCTCTTTGACCACTTCATGATGGCCATGGACCACCAGGGGATCATCGGGATCGACATCACCGGGTACGGCAATTACGGCTGGGCCACGGTCAAGCCGGTACGCACCGTCGCGGAAGCCCAGAAGCTCAAATTCCGCACGGCCGAAGCGGCCGTGAACCAGCTGACCTATAAGGAGTGGGGGATAAATCCGGTGGCCATGCCGTGGCCGGATGTGCCGGTGGCCCTCAAGCAGGGGGTGATCGACGGGCTGGATCACACGCCCATGGTGTGCAACATCACCAAAAAATTCGAGGTGGCCAAGTACTTCACCTATGTCAATTACGCACAGGGTCTGTTCATCTGGATTTTCAACAAGGCCTGGTTCGAAAAACTGCCGCCCGATCTTCAGAAGACCTTCGTCGAGGTCGTGCACGACGTCTGTGCCCAGATCCGCAAGGAGACCGTGGCCCAGGAGTCCGAACAGATCGCCAAGGCCACCGCGGCTGGCATTGAGTTTATCACCTTGCCGGCCAAGGACATGGCCTGGCTGAAAAAGCAGGGCAACGCGGTCCATGTGAAATACGCTCCGGAAATCAATGAGCTCTATCCGAGCGATAAGTACCGTCCGGACAATTTTCTCAAGGAAGTCCAGACGTTCATCGGTTACAAGCCGTAAGGGCTGCCGAGCGCTGAAAAGGCGGGGGACCTGTTTTTGCACCACAGGCCCCCCGGCCTTGTGACGGCAAGCCGGTCTGTCAAAGTCAGTCGTCCATATGCCAACCGTGACCCCAAGACGGGATTTAGGATTGTTGCACAAATGGGTTGTCAGGGCGTGGCGTGTGGATTTTTATTTTCCGGGGATGCTGTTTTTCTATGATTCATCGTGGTTTGGCGATAAATCGCATGGTATAGTAGCTCATTCGTGCGTGACTGAATATCGCTTTTGCTAAACCATAGACAACCCGCTTGGGGGGATATCGAGTGGCCAACATGTTCGCAAAGACGCTCAACGCGGTGGACAAGGCGATGACCTTTTTCGAGGAGTGGACGCTGTTCATCACGGTGGTTGTGGCGCTGGTGGCGCTGTTTTTCAACGTGGTGCTGCGTTACGGCTTCAACTATTCGCTGGCCTGGTCCGAGGAACTGGTACGCGAGGTGATCATTTACACGACGCTGATCGGCTGCAGCGCAGCGGTGAAAAACCGCAGCCTGATCAAGATCGACGCCTCGGTGCAGATTTTTCCCAGGCTCAAGGTGCCGCTGACCTTTTTCAGCCATCTGGTGACGCTGATCTTTTCGGTGATGGTGCTCTTTTACGGGTGGAAGCTGGCGCTGCTTCAGGCCCAGACCCATCAGAAGACGATCATCTTGCAGATTCCGCTGATTTACATCTTCGCGATGCTGCCGCTGATGGGGGCGATGATGTCGATTCGAACACTGCAAGTGATCTACGAGGACATTCGTGCGCAGCTGGGCCGCCGGGACAAGGCGCACTGACACGATCCGGTAGGGCGGGGGCTATTTTACCGGGATGGACAGGATACAGAAGAAAATGCCGCGAGCCGGGTCATGGGCAAACAGTCGGTTTTCCCAAGGTTTCATGGTCCACAGATCCTGTTGATTCGTTCAATATCTGTTTCATTGTTTCAGCTGTCGGAAACTAGAGAGAGGGTCGTAAACCGTATGGAAACGAGTCATGTGGTGATTTTGTTGATTCTGCTCGGGTGCATGGCCACCTACGTGCCGGTGTTCATGTGCCTGTTTTTTACCTCGGTGCTCGGGTTCGTCCTCTTTACCGATCTTCCGGTGCTGCTGCTGGTGCAGACCCTGCTTCGCAGCATGGATAATTTCGCCCTTGTGGTGGTGCTCTTTTTCATTCTCTGCGGCAACATCATGACGGCCGGAAAAATTGTGGAAAAGCTGATCAAGGTGGCCAACGCCCTGGTGAGCTGGCTTCCGGGCGGACTGGGGATGGCCGGTGTGCTGGCCTGTGGGCTTTTCGGCGCCATCAGCGGATCGACGGTGGCCACAGTGGTGGCGCTGGGGGGCTTCATGATCCCGGCGCTGCTGGAAAACGGTTATCCGGAGAGCTACACGCTGGGGGTGATGACCACGAGCCCGAACCTGGGCGTGATCATTCCGCCGAGCATCGGGATGATCCTTTATTCGATGATCAGCAACGTATCCCTGGAAGGGCTGTTTTTGACGGGTTTTCTGCCCGGGGTGCTGATCATGTTCGGGGTGTGTCTGTACACGTTTTTCTATTTTCGCAAAAACAAGGAAATCGTGCGCAAGCCGGTGCCGAGCTTTATCGAGGTGCTGAAGATATTCAAGGATGGATTCTGGTCTCTGATGCTGCCGGTGATCATTTTCGGCGGGATCTTTTCCGGGGCCTTTACGGCCAACGAGGCGGCGGTGGTGGCCTGCGTCTACGCCTTTTTCGTCGAGATCGTCATCCACCGGGCCATCAAGTTCTCCGATGTCAAACGGATCACTGTCAGCTCGGCGGTGACATCGGCCACACTGCTGATCATCGTGGCCGGGGCGAGCTGTTTCGGCCGCCTGCTGACCCTGGAGAGCATTCCCGGGAAAATCACCGAGGCCGTGCTGATGGCCATCAATTCGCCGGTCGCCTTTCTTATCGCCATGAATGTGCTGCTGCTCATCGTCGGGATGTTCATGGACATCATTTCGGCTACCATGATTCTGGGGCCGGTCTTTTTGCCCATGCTCGGCGCCTTCGGGGTGGACCCGATGCATTTCGGGCTGATCATGACGGTGAATCTCGCCATCGGCTACTGCACGCCGCCTATGGGGGTGAGCCTTTACATCACCGGAGCCATCGCCGATCGTGATCTGATTTACGTCTCCAAGGCGGTGCTGCCCTTTATTGCGATTCAGATCGTCGTGCTGTTGCTCATGACCTTTATGCCCGAAACGGTTCTGTGGCTGCCGACGATTATGGGATTTCGGCACTAGCTGCCAAAAGATTTTGGGTAGCGCCGGACAATGCCGTTCTGAAAAGGGAAACGGCTTTAAAAGAAAAGGACAGTCAACATGCCTCACCAACGGAGCCGATATCCGAAAGAGCTGGTATTGAAAGACTGTACGGAGGTCATTCTCAGGCCGTTGGACGCCGAAGATCTTGATAACGTACTGCAGTTTTTCAGAGACCTTCCTTTGGACAACCGGTGGTACCTTAAAGAAGATCCGACGCAACCGGAAATCATCGAAAAATGGATCCGGAATCAGTCCTTGGGCAAGAGCTTCTGCGTGCTGGCCATCCATGACAGCCGCGTGGTGGCTCAGGCCAGTTTGTTAAAGCAGCTTCACGGCGGGCGCCAGCATGTGGGACGCATTCGATTGATGGTTGCCCAGGATTTCCGCAACAAACGACTCGGTACATGGATGATTTTCGACCTGATTCGCCGGGCCATGGAACTGGGCCTTGAGAAACTGCGTACCGATTTCATTATCGGCGTGGAAGACATGGCCATCGAAGCGGCCCGGAAGCAAGATTTCGTCAAAGAGGGGCTGCTGCGAAATTACTACCGGGATGAGGCGGGAAACTATTACGACTATCAGATCATGATCAAAGATCTTCACAACGATTGGAGTGATTTCTAACGGCCGCATTCATGATTCCAACCCATCAGAATCGGGTGTTTGTCGATACAGAACGCGGCCGGATTTCTCTGACCTCCTTTTGCAGACCTGAAGATATCCGATTGCTGGCCTTCAAGCGCGCCTTTGGCACTCATCCCCATTATAACCCCATTGTCTCCAAGAAGCAGAGCCTGATCCAGGCCGCCGGTGACGCCGATGCCAATGTGACCATCGCCGCCGCCGATGACGGAGATATCGTCGGTTTTGGTATTCTGGCCTATCCCCATCCCGAAGAGCGATGGCACCGGGTCGGTGACCGGATCATGATGGAGGTGGCGGTCATTGAGGTCAGCCGTCCCTGGCGGTCCATGGGGCTTTCCCAAAAGATTCTGGCAATGGTCCTTGATCATCCGCTCAAGGAGGATCGTATTATTTATATGGTGGGCTATTCCTGGACCTGGGACCTGGACGGCAGCGCGATGGCCACGATGGACTACCGGGAAATGATGATCCATCTGTTTTCTGTCTTTGGTTTTAAGGTGCTGCAGACCAACGAACCCAATGTCATGCTTCGCCCGGAGAATCTGTTCATGGTGCGCATCGGCAAAAATATTTCCGAAGAAATTCGAATACGGCTGAAACGGGTCCAGTTCAACCTTGACCTTTAGCAGGCTTCCAAAAGCCTGTTCGCGGTTTCTGACCGCTTGACATTTCCGGGGGTTCTCATTAACAACTACAATGTAGCTAAAAAACAACCGCTTGGTCCGTGTGCCGTCGCACGGGGGAGGTCGACATGAAACTCAAACAAATTTCTGTCTTCATCGAGAATGTGCCGGGGCGGCTTTACGAAGTCACCAGTGCCCTGGGCGAAGCCGGAATCAACCTCAGGGCGCTGAATCTGGTCGATACCGGTGATTTCGGCAAGCTCAGACTTCTTGTGTCGGATATCGCCACGACCAGGCGAATCATGATGGAGCGTCATATACCCGCCCGGGTGGACGACGTGGTTGCCGCCGAGATTGAGGATCGTCCCGGTGCGCTGGCCGCGCTGCTCAAACCGTTGAAGGATGCCGGAATCAACGTGGTGCACATGTACGCCTTCATCGGCGTTTCAGCGGAGAAAGCGGTCATGATTTTTCGTTTCAGCGATATCGACAAAGCGATCGACGTCCTTTTGAAAAATGGGATACGCCTTCTGGATGCTGAAACATTCGGCATCCTCGAGTCTGAGGGCTGAAAAAGAGTCATTTTTCGTATGCATCGGACCCGTTGCAGCAAATAGCACCCGCTGCGCTTCCCGGCTGGATCGAAACGGATGCTGTCGGGCGGGGCGCATGCGGCAGCCCGCTCCAGCCGTTTGTCCATGGGGAAACAGACACCCAAGGCCCATATGCCTCCCGAGACGCCGAAGACTACATCAAAGAAGACGCCCCTTACGGAACCGATGCCGGAGACCTGCGGCATTCCCCGGGATCGCTACCGGGTCTTTCTCGAAGACGTGGCCGATGGGTTTTACGAAACCGATCTGAAGGGCGGTTTTGTCTTCTTGAACAAAGCCATGTGCAAGATCTTTGGCTACCCGGAAGAAGAGATTCTCGGGAAAAACTACCGAGCCTTCATGGACGCATCCAGTGCGGAGCTCGCCTATGAAAATTTTCATGATATCTATCGAACCGGCAAACAGGAGATCGATATTGTCTGGGAGATCATTCGAAGGGATGGCGAGTTGCGCACCCTGGAGATTTCAGCCAATCTGATCACCGACGAGGCCGGTCGAAAGACCGGCTTTCGGGGCATCGCCCGGGACATGACTGATAAATACAGCACGCAGGCGGCGCTTGAAGCCTCGCGCAAGCGTGCTCACGAGCAGTACCTGTCCAGCCGGCGGGCAGAACTGCGGTATCTGGCGTTTCTGAAATTTCTTCCGGAACCGGTATTTGTTTTCAGTACGGACCACACCGTTTCCTATCTCAATCCGGCCTTTGAATCGGTGTTTGGCTGGTCATTGGAAGAACTCGAAGGCAAGCGGATTCCGTTTGTCCCTGATCATGAGAAGGCCAAAACCATTGCCGGTCTCAAAGACCTCGAACGCGACAAGTCCATCCACGGATTTGAGACCCAGCGACTGACCCGCGACGGCAGGCTGCTGGACATCATTCTGGACGGCGCCATTTTTTACGACGAAAACAATCAGCCGGCCGGCCAGGTAGTGACCCTTCGGGACGTGACACGGGAAAAACGTCTGGCGAGGAGCAACCAGGCGCTGTTTCGCATTGCAAAGGCCCTGCACCGTTTCAGGCTTCTGGACGATCGACTTCATTTTATCGCCCAGGAGGTACAGTCGCTGATCGATGTCGAGGGCGCATCGGTCATTTTGCTGGATGAGGAAAAGCGCGAATTCTTTTTTCGCGTGAGCGCCTTCGAGGATCTGAAAACCGGCCAGCGGATGCAGGAAATCCGGTTTCCTGCCGACAAGGGGGTTGCCGCCGAAGTTTACCGCACCGGGCGCTCACTGGTCGTGCCGGACTATTCCCGCAGTCCCTTTTATTTCAAGCCGGTGGACGATAAGGCCGGGTATCAGACCCGCAGTATGCTCGACGTTCCCATCTGGCTCGAAAAGCGCATGATCGGCGTGCTGTGTGCGGTAAATAAAAAGACGGGCACCTTCGACCAGACCGATGTGGCCCTGCTTGAAACCATCGCCGGCATGGTTGCCCTGCCCATCGAAAACGCCCGAATCAACGAAGCGCTGAAAAAGTCCTATGACGAGGTGACCAGCCTCAACCGCGCCAAGGACAGGGTGATTCATCGACTCTCCCACGAACTCAAGACGCCGGTATCGGTCCTGTCCGCTTCTCTGGCGCTGCTGGCGCGAAAAGCCGGAGAGACGGACGCCCCGGGTTTCCAGCGCATCCTGAAGCGCGCGCAGCGAAACCTTCAGCGCATTCTGGAGTTGCAGTATGAAATCGAGGACATTCTTCGCACCGGAGACTACGCCACCCACCGCATGCTCAGTCTTCTTTTGGACGCCAGTGCCGACGAGCTCGAAATGCTGGTTTCCGAGGCCCTGACCGAGCGCCAACTGGATGCAGATGACATTGTGCAGCGTATTCGAGATAAGATCGACACCCTGTTCGGGCCGAAAGACGTCGCTTCAAAGGAGGTGGCGCTCGAATCCAGTATCCGGGAGATTCTGGGCCGCGTCGCCCCGAAATTTCACCACCGGCAGTGCCGACTGGTTCTGAACCTCGAACCGGTGCCGCCTGTAGAGATTCCGCCGGAGGTGCTGGAAAAAGTCGTGACGGGGTTGGTGCGAAACGCAGTGGAAAACACGCCCGACCAGGGCCTTATCGAAATCGGTCTTCATGATGCCGCGGATGGCCCGGTGCTGACGCTCCGCGATTATGGCGTCGGGGTGACGGCCGAACAGCGGCAGCTGCTTTTTGAAAGCTATTTCTCAACAGCCGACCCCATGCTCTACGCCACCAAAAAACCCTATGACTTCAATGCGGGCGGCAAGGGGTTCGACCTGCTGCGCATGAAGATTTTCTCCGAGCGTTACCACTTTGCCATCGACATGACCACGATCCGGTGCAAATTCATACCTAACCAGGACGATGTGTGTCCCGGCCGGATCGAGGACTGCCCGCATTGCCGAAGCGAGACGGACTGCCTCGAATCCGGAGGCACCACGGTGACCGTCGGCTTTTTGAAGCGCCGCGCGCCGGCGAAACACTCCGCGCCCCCACCGCGGGAAACAACTGTCACGGATGGTCAACCATCCCACTGATTGGCCATGGTTCAACAAAAAGTGAAAAAAGACCCCATTTCGAGTATTGTCTGCAATACCGGCGAACGGTTCTTCCAGGAAGTAGAGATCGAGTTCCTGGTCCATGAGCTCAAGGATCCGCTGTCGGTGATCGAGACCGGTATCCGGACGCTGCTGGAGAGGCAAAACAAATACGGTCCGCTGAGTGAACGTCAGCAGAGGACCCTCGATCGCGTGCTGAGAAACGCCGCCAAAGCCAGACAGATGGTCTATGGCCTGCTTGAGGTCGGCCGTGCCCAGGCATCCTGCATGACCTGCTGCCGGTTTTTCCCCTGGCAGGCCGTGTTCTCGGCACTCATGGCTGCCCTGGAGACATTTCCAGCCGGGGAGTGGGCCGTACCCGGGGCGGACGCCGACGATCGGGACATCCAGCGTTTTCTGGAGCGCTCCCGAATCGATCTGGTCATCTCCCCTCGGGCGGCGGCCATGGAGCTGTTTCAAGATGAGGTCAAATTCCGCTGTATTGCCGGCAACCTCATCAAAAACGCCCTCCAGTATCGCCGCGAACGCATGGCGGTTTCGCTGGACGGCGACGCCGACACGCTGGTGGTCGTTGTCAGCGACGACGGCCCCGGCATCGAGCCCCAGCACCACGAAGCGGTGTTTCAGCGATATCTGCGCGCCGGTGCCGATTTATCGCGAAGCGGACATGGACTGGGGCTGGCCTGTTCGCGAATCCTGGCCCGCAGCATGGGCGGGGATATTGTATTGGAGAGCCATCGGGGAACAGGGGCCCGGTTCCGGTTGCACCTGCCCATATCGTCAATCGTTCAGGAAGGGGACAAGTCATGACCGAGCAGATTTCGCATATCAAGGGTAAACGTATCCTGGCCGTGGACGACGAGGAGGATATTCTGGAGACCATCGAAGACATCCTCGATGACGCTCAGGTGGACCGGGCCACGGATTACGCGAGCGCTTCGGCGAAAATCCGCGAAAACCGGTATGATCTGGCGATTCTGGACATCATGGGGGTCAACGGCCTCAAACTGCTGGAAGAGGCGGTTGAAAAGGGGATCCCCGCGGTGATGCTCACCGCCCACGCGGTCAATCCCGAGACCCTCATGGAATCAATTCGCAAGGGGGCGATTTCCTATCTGCCCAAAGAGACCCTGGCCGAACTCGACGAACTGCTCAATTCACTGCTGGGAGCCCGGGAGCGGGGAGAGCCGCCCTGGCGTCTTCTCTTTGAACGGCTTGGAGACTATTTCAACGATCGGTTTGGGGTCCAGTGGCAGGAAAAAGACCGCGCCTTCTGGTCCGAATTCAACCGGACCTATCAGGTGGGCAAAGGAATTTCCCAGCGTCTTCTCCACGACGAGCGGGTTCGCGGCAAAGGGGTTTAGGGTGTGAACCACGAAGGTCACGAAGTGCTCGAAGAAAAACCAAAAGCAACGGGGATAGAAAACCTTTGTGCTCTTCGTGGTGATTAAAAACTCGGGGGCAGCGAGGCAGCGGCAATGCTACTTGGATTTTGTGCATAACCAGATTCTTGGATTGGCGGCAGCATACCCCACCCGACACCCTGCCTGATCACAGGTCCCGGTCCACCACTGCCCGCAGATGCTTTGCCGACGTTCGGGTTTCGGCGATGATATGGGCCGTCTTGGGGGCGTCCAGACCGGCTGAAAAACCGACCACCCAGACCGCCATGGGCAACGCACTGCGGTTGTCCAGGCTGACGGCAACGGCTTTGACCCCGGCCAGGTATTCTTCATCGTCGAGCGCGTATCCGTTTTTCCGAACGCTTTCGAGTTCTCGCAGATAGGCGTTTTCATCGGTCACCGATCGGGGCGTGGACCGGGGCAGGCCGGTCCGGCGGAGTTGCTCTCTGGCCCTGGCATCGTCCATCCGGGCCAAAAAGACCTTGCCCACCGCCCCGGCCAGCAAGGGGATGACCGTACCGGGGGGAGAAGAGATCTTGAAGGGTTTCTCAGCTTCGGCGGTGGCCACGATGACCCCTTTAGAGCAACTCATGACCCCAAGAAAAACCGTCTCGCCGATTCGATCGCGCAGATCGTTGAGAAGAGGCTGCACGGTTGCAGCGATGCGGAAATAGTTCCAACGTTTCAGGGACAGATCGGCCAGAACCGGTCCGAGCAGGAGCTTTTTACCCTCAAGATCGTGTTCCAGAGCGCCTTCGGCCAGCAATGCCCCCACCAGCCCATGAGTCGTTCCCTTGCTCAAGCAAAGAGACTGGGCCAGTTCACTGAGACCCTGTGGCGTGCGGGCATCGGCTACGGCCCGCAGCAGTGCAAAGGCTTTGCGTACCGCCGGTGCCTGGTACCCGGATTCTTTCGGGGATGTCGGAGCGCTGTTATTTTCGGTCAAAATGAATGGATTCCTGGCTCAAAGATTGAAAGAGCGTTCTCTATACTGAACGAGATGCCTAAAGTACTTGAATCGCATCCACCTGTCAAGTGGCGGGTGAAAATATCTGAACGTCCTGTTTTTAATAAAATGGCTGGTAATTTGTCCGGCCCAAAAGATTTTTAGTTGACAAGAGGAAGACTCATGATAGAATCGACCCCGTTCATTATAAGGAACCTTTTTGCTGCCTCAGGAGGCTCATGAATGAAGCAGGTGCCGGTACAGAATGCGGTCGGAATGATTTTGAGCCACGATATTACCCGGATCGTACCCGGTGAGTGCAAGGGGCCGGCCTTTAGAAAAGGGCAGGTGATTCAGGTGGGCGATATCCCCCGGCTGCTGGAAATCGGCAAGGAGCACGTCTTTGCCTACGATTTGGCAGATGGCGACGTTCACGAGGACGATGCCGCACAGCGCATCGCCCGGGCGGCGGCCGGCCCAGGCCTGACGCTGACCCAGCCGGTGGAGGGCAAGGTCAACCTTGTGGCTGCTCAAACCGGTCTTCTCAAAGTCCGCCTCGAAACCCTTCACCGGCTCAATGCCATCGAAGATGTCATGTTCGCCACCCTTCACAACAACCGGCCCGTCGAGCCCGGAACGCCGGTCGCTGGAACCCGGGTCATCCCCCTGGCGGTTGGCGAAGAGACGGTCGCCATGGCCGAGGCGGTCTGCGGCAGCGATTTTCCGCTGATCGAGGTCAAACCCTTCGTTTCTAGCCGGGTCGGTATCATCACCACGGGCAGCGAGGTGTTCCACGGCCGGATCCAAGACCGGTTCGGCCCGGTCCTTCATATGAAATTTGCCGAACTCGGCAGCCAGGTGATGCGGCAGGACTTTGTTTCGGATGATGTGGCGATGACCGTCGGCGCCATCCACAGCCTTCTGGCCGACGGTGCCGAATTCATTGCGCTCACCGGGGGCATGTCGGTCGACCCCGACGACCAGACACCGGCCAGCATTCGGGCGGCCGGTGGCGAAGTGGTCACTTATGGGGCGCCGGTGCTCCCCGGCGCCATGTTCATGCTGGCCTATATTGGCGATGTGCCGGTGGTGGGTTTGCCGGGGTGTGTCATGTACTATCGTACCAGCATCTTCGATCTGACCGTTCCCAGAATTCTGGCAGGCGAGCGGCTGACCCGACAGGACATCATCGCCATGGGGCACGGCGGGTTCTGCAGTGGCTGCGACACGTGCCGGTACCCTGGCTGCGCTTTTGGCAAAGGGTCATGATCGGCAGCCGCGGGAAATGGGGCACCATAACCTTTACAGTAGATAAACAAGGAGACGGCCATGCTGCTACCTCGATTTGATTTCCATGAGCCCAAATCCCTCCAGGAGGCCGTTGAGATCCTGGCCACCTATGGAGACCGGGCCAGGGTGATCGCCGGCGGCACCGACCTGATGGTCAATCTGAAGAAAAAAGTGGTCAGCCCGGCGCACCTGGTAAGTCTGGCCCGCATCGATTCCCTGCGCGTCCTGACGGGTGAAAACGGCTCGGTTTGCATCGGCGCCTATGTGACCGTGGACGAACTGGCCAGTTCTGAAACGGTTTGCGAGTCCATCGGTGCATTGGCCGCCGGCGCCCGGGCCCTGGGCACGCCGCTGATTCGAAACCGGGCCACCATCGGCGGCAACCTCGGATCCGCGCGGCCGGCGGCAGACCTGCCGCCGTCACTCATGGTTTACGGGGCGTCTGTGGTCCTGACAGGATCGGGCACCGAGCGTGCTGTGCCGCTGGACGCATTTTTCAAGGGACCCGGACTCACCGTGTTGAAGCCGGGGGAATGCATCACTGAAATCCAGGTGCCCAGACCACCCGAGGGCGCAGGCGCCGGTTACATCAACATCGGGGTGCGAAAGAGCCAGGACTGCAACATCGTCAACGTGGCCTCCTACATTTGCCTGGACAGCGGCGGCCGCATTGCCGATGCCCGCATCGTCATGGGCTCGGTGGGGCCGACGCCCCTTCGCGCACCATCGGCCGAGGCGCTGCTCAAAGGGGAATCCCCCGATGAGGCCCTGTTTGCCCGTGCCGGCGAAGCCGCCGCCGCAGACAGCACGCCGATTCTCGATTTCCGCGGATCCGCCCAGTACCGCAGGGATATGGTGGCGGTTTTGACCAAACGGACACTGGCCCTGGCCTTGAAAGACGCTCGTAGCTGATGGCTCAAAAGCTGATGGTCGATGCTCGGAAAGCAAGCATTCCGTTTTCCCATGGCTTACAGTTTGGAGCTTACAGCTCACAAAGGAGGGATAGAATGAAACAACTGATTTGTCTGACGGTCAATGACAAAGACCACGAAATCGCCGTCGAACCCAATGAAACGCTGACCGATCTGCTGCGATACCGGCTTGGCCTGACGGGCACCAAGAAGGGCTGTGAGCTCGGCGACTGCGGCGCCTGTACGGTGATCCTCGACGGCAAGCCTGTCAATTCCTGCCTGGTGCTGGCGGTTCAGGCCGCCGGCAGCCGCATCACCACGATCGAGGGCCTCGAGGACGAAACGGGACTGCACCCGCTTCAGAAATCATTCGTGGACAAGGGCGCCATCCAGTGCGGGTTCTGTTCGCCGGGAATGATCCTTTCGGCCAAGGCGCTGCTGGATCGCTGCCCCGATCCAGACGACGCAGATATCCGGCGCGCCATTTCAGGCAACCTTTGCCGGTGCACCGGCTACCAGAAGATCATCGAAGCCGTGAAAACAGTGGATCGATCCTAGCCGTTCGCTCACAGCGCATCGATATTCGCGGATAGCCAAATAAGGAGTCAAAAAATGAGCCGTTTCGACGTGATCAATTCCCGGGCCAACCGGCTGGATACACCGGACAAGGCCACAGGCCGCGCCGTTTTTGTCGACGACATCGTCAAACCGGGGATGCTTTTCGGCGCCCTTTTGCAGAGCCCGCTGCCCCATGCCCGGATTCTGAACATCGACACCACCGCTGCCGAGCGCTTGCCCGGTGTGCGTGCCGTGGTCACCGCCAAAGAAGCCGGCACGGTCAAATACGGGGTCAGTCCGGCCCGCTACGATGAGACCTTGTTTTGCGTGGACAAGGTCCGGTATGTCGGCGACGAGATCGCCGCCGTGGCCGCCGTGGACCTGGAAACCGCCCTGGCGGCCGTGGACTTGATCCGGGTGGACTATGAGGCGCTGCCGGCGGTCTTTACCGTGGAAGAGGCCATGGCCGAGGGGGCCCCGCTGCTCCACGACGAATACCCCGGCAACATCTGTGCCGAGGTACACCAGGAGTTCGGCGACGTGGCCGCCGCCTTCAAGGAATGCGACCTGATCAAAACCACGGTCTTTCGCAACAAGCGTCAGGACGCGGCGTTTATCGAGACTCAGGGATGCATCGCCGATTACGACCTTTCCGGCCGCCTGACCCTGATCAGTTCAACCCAGGTGCCCCACTACGTCCAGCGCACTGTGGCCATGGTGCTGGGGATCGACGTGGGGCGGGTACGGGTCATCAAACCCTACGTGGGGGCCGGGTTCGGCATCAAGGCCGCGGCCAACCCCATGGAACTGGCCGCCTGCCTGCTCTCCAAGCACACGGGCCGGCCGGTGAAAATGAACTACACCCGGGAGCAGGTGTTCATGTTCGGCCGCGCGCGGCACGGCTTTGTCCATAAGATGACCACCGGCGTGAAAAAAGACGGCACCCTGTTGGCGCTGCAGCACGAATGCCAGCTCGACGGCGGCGCCTATTCCAGCTTCGGCATCGCCACGGTCTATTACGCCGGCTCGCTGCTGGGCGGTCCCTACCGGCTGCCCAACATGAAGTATGACGGATACCGGGTCTACAACAACAAACCGGCCTGCGGCGCCCAGCGCGGTCACGGCGGCGTGGCCGCCCGGGCTGCCTGGGAACAGCAGCTTGACATGATCGCCGAAGAGCTGTCCATCGATCCCGTGGAGCTGCGACTCAAAAACATGATGCAGGCCGGCGATGTCACCTGCAACGATTTGAACATGAGCTCTCTGGGCATGCGCGAGTGCCTCGAAGCGGTCCGCGACGGTTCCGACTGGCCGCGCAAAAAAGGAAAACTCCCTGCGGGCAAGGGGATCGGGCTGGCCTGCGGGTTTTTCGTCTCCGGCGCCGGCTATCCCATCTACCGGTCCGACACCTTTCACGGAACGGTGGTGATCAAGCTCACCGAAGACGGCGGCACGGCGCTGGTCTACACCGCATCGGCGGAGATCGGCCAGGGCTCGGACACCACCTTTGCCATGATCGCCGCCGAGGCCCTGGGAGTGCCGCTGTCCATGGTCCGGCTGGCCTCGGGCGATACCGACATGGGGGTCGATCTGGGGGCCTACTCCAGCCGCCAGACGCTGATGACCGGTCATGCCACCAAGGAGGCGGCCGAAGACGTCAGGCGCCAGGTGCTGGCGGTCCTTTCCGAGGAACTCGGGGTGCCCGTGGAAAAAATGGACATCAAAAAGGGCGTTATCGTCTTCGAGGACCCCGATGTGGATTTTTCCGCACTACGCACGCGCTACATCAAGGAGCACCGGGGCTGGACCGACAATCCCGCCGATGGTCCCCTGACTTTCAAGGAGGCCTCCCGCATGGCGTATCTGTCCCGGGGGTCTATCGTGGGAACCGGCAAGTACAAACCCCATGCCCTGGGCGGCAAATTCAAAGGGGCCACTGTGGGCACCTCGCCGGCCTATGGCTGCAGCGCCCAGGTGGTGGAGGTGAGCGTGGACATGGAGACGGGCCACGTCACCATCGACAAAGTCGTCGACGCCCACGACTGCGGCAGGGCCATCAACCGGACCTCGGTGGAAGGCCAGATGCAGGGATCCATCTCCATGGGCATGGGCGAGGCCATGTTCGAGGAAGTCAAATTCGACGGGCGCGGCCGGGTCATCAACGCGGATCTGGCCGAATATAAACTGGTAACGGCCCTGGACATGCCGGCGGTCGACGCCATTATCGTGGAAAGCGACGAGCCCAACGGCCCCTTCGGGGCAAAAGAGGTGGGCGAGGGCGCCATCATGCCCACCATCCCGGCCATCCTCAATGCCGTCTATGATGCCATCGGGGTGCGCATTTTCCAGCTGCCCCTGACACCGGAGCGGGTTTATACGGCCATCAAAGAGTACAAGGAAAAGCAGCGGGGAAAAAATAAAACCGGTTGAACCACGCCGTCACGGAGGAGACGGAGATTTTAGTCTCAAAATCAGCTGCTTATGATTTTCTCCGTGTTCTCCGTGGTGATATCATTTTTTTCGATTGCATCGGCTTCCGGCGATAGCTTGAGCTTCATGGAAATACGTAAAGTAGAATACGGATAGCCTGTGCTGACCAGCGATGAAAAGCAGCGTTATAGCCGGCAGATGATTCTGCCGGAGATCGGCGAGGCCGGGCAGGAAAAACTGCGGACCGCCTCGGTCCTGGTGGCGGGGCTGGGCGGGCTGGGTTCCATCAGCGCACACTACCTGGCCGCCGCCGGCATTGGACGTCTTCGCCTGGTGGACAGCGATACCGTTGCTCTGGAAAACCTCAACCGGCAGATTCTTCATCACACCGGCGACCAGGGCCGCGCGAAGACCGAATCGGCCAGGGAAAAACTCTCGGCGCTCAATCCCGGCTGCCGGATCGAAACCGTAGACACACGGATCGCCGCAGACAACGCCGCTCACCTGGCCGCCGGGTGCGACCTCATCGTCGACGCCACGGACAACGCCGCCACCCGGGCCGTGCTGAACCGCACGGCCCACGCCCTGGGCATCCCCTTTGTTTTCGGCGGTGTCACCGGCCTGGAGGGCATGGTCACCACCATCGTTCCCGGTCGCTCGCCATGCCTGGAGTGCGTGTTTCCCAACCTGGTCGAAATCCAAACGCCGGGCCCGGTTCCGGCCCTGGGGCCGGTGGTGGGCATCGTGGCATCCATCCAGTCCCTCGAGGTGGTGAAATGGGTTGTCGGGCTGGAAGCGGATTTGCTGGCCGGAAAACTGCTCTCGATTCAGAGCCGGACACTACGCTTCAGAACCGTGTCCCTGGATCGCAATCCGTCTTGCCCGGTCTGCGGAGCCAGATAGCATGGAAGGCGAAACAATCACCGTCGTTGTCAACGGTTTCGAAGAAAGCCTTCCGGCCGGGGCTGACCTGGACTGGCTCATCGTATGTTTTAAAGAAGGCGATACGGACCTCATCGTCGAGCACAACGGCCGGTTCGTCTACCCCAAAGACTACGCCGCAACAATCCTCGCCGCCGGCGACCGGGTCGAGCTCATCAACCCTAACTTCGGCGGATGAGCCTATGACAAAAGCCGTCAATTACCACTCCGGCTTCAAGAATTCGGATGAGCCGGAAGTTTGAGTTCGGCCTACCCCATGCTCAATTTTGAAAGTCACTTGCTCGATACAAATCCTCCAGGCCGGTCCATCGAATATCTTTCTCCGGAATGTTATAAACCCGATCACGGCTGACGATACGCTTTCCAGCGGAGATCGCCAAAGTGGGTATCCACAAGATCGTAGGGGATGCAGCGCGCTTATCATTTCGGAAATGGCGGGCATCCACAGGGGCGGGCCACATCTATCGGCAAATTCAAGATCCCCACGATTTGAGATGAGAGGTAACAGGCATGCTGAAAAGCAAATTGTCTTTTCTTTATGGGGCATCTTAAAATTTATGATATGAATTTCATATTGTTGGGGGGATTTTTATAACAGCAAGTGCCATCCGGCAATGGCAGTGATGGACTTTTTTTGCCTCTGGCCAGGATCATGACAGGGGCTGGCTGACCAACTGGTGCGTGGGTTATTTTCCGCCGCCATGCCTTTCAACAAACCATGTCCATAGTTCACCTCTCGAAGGTCGACCGGTTCAACAACCCAGACACCAGGAGGCGGCCGATGTTGCGATTTCGTGGGAACATGTCCTGTCTTTGGATCTCGTTTGCCGTCCTGGCACTGTTGATCCATGGCTGCAAGACCATGGACGGTGCCGGTGCTTCAGAAAGCACGAGCAGGGCCATCACCGTTGCACCAAAGGCCGAAGTCGCCCCGCCGCCGGAGCCAAAGACCCGTTTCGTGGTGCAGATTATGAAAGCGGACACGCCGCTGCGTTTCAGCCCGGACGGCCGGCTGCTGGTGTCCACAGACGCGGGAAGAGGAACCCTTCTTCAACTCTGGGATGTCGGCACCGGCCGTCTGCTGCGGACCTTCCCGCCGGACAGAAGCAAAATCGCCCGGGTCCGGTTCGATCCGAAGGGACGCTATCTGCTGGTGGTTAACGATCAGGCCGATATCCGGTTGGTCGACCTTTCTACCGGCGGTACGGTGGCAGCCGTCGATCCCCAAAAATCAGGCGCCAAGGTCAAAATGGCCGAGTTCACACCGGACGGACGCCGCCTACTGATCCGCCGGGAGTGCTGCGCGGCGCGCCTTTTCGACGTCGACACCGGCGCCGAGGTGCGCAAGTTTACCATCGAGGGGATGGCCGCGCCTGCGGAATGCCTGCTCTCCCCGGACGGCACACGGGTTCTGTTCGGGGTCGGACAACAGGCCCTCAAGAATTTTCGCTTCGAATGGTACGATCTGGCGACCGGGCAAAAAACCGGCTCCTTTTCCGTCCCGGACATGGTGCCCGAATTCAGCAATTTTGAACCGGTCTTGAGTCCGGACGGCCGCTATCTGGTCCGGAGAGTCAGCCGCTTCCGCCCAAAATACACGCCGCTCATCGAAATCATCGACCTTGAGCGCCGGCAGGTCCGCCACCTCCCAGAACCGTCCGGCTATCTGCCGATGCAGATCAGCGCCGACAGCCGATACCTGTTCACCGCCATCGGGATCGGCACCCATATCCAGATGTGGGCGCTCGACACCGGCCGTCACGTTAGGGATCTCGGACCGCGGACGCCCTTTGGCTTCGCCGTGTCTCCCTCGGCGCCCATCATCGCCTACGGGGTCAGCATGGCCGGCGCGGCCGACCTTTCGGTTTCCAAGATCGATCTTTTCGACTTTGAAAAGGATGCCTCCCGAAAGCAGATCGCCGGTCTCTCCCATCACGGCATTGACAACCAGAAGTTACAGTTTCTTGCCGACGGCAACGCCTTTATCGACGGCAAATTCATTGATCTGAAACGGGGCATCCTAACCCCGTCGTCCTCCCACAACTATCCGGCGGCTGTCAGCGGTGACGGCACCCGCGTGCTGTGGCGCGGGAGCCTCAAACCGATCCGGACCAAAGAAGACTATGCCGCTTACGGCAACAAGCAGTTGATCCTCTGTCCCTGGCCCGAATGCACCAAGCCGGAAGTGCTGCCCGATTCGCTGTTCGGTGATTACTTTCCCAAAATGTTGAATCGGGACGGCTCGCGGATGCTCCTCTGGAAACCGGGCAGCGGGCAGGGCACCCACGCTGTCATCGCTATGGAAACCGGCGCTGCACCGGTTCCCCTGCGCGAATATCCCACCGGTGAACCCGGATACTGGAGATCCGACTTATCGCCCATCCTGAGCGCGGACGGCACCACCGTGGCCAACGGATTTGTGGACGGTCACAACGACACCGGTCTGGTCTATTTGTGGGACGCTGCCACCGGCAAAAAGCAGAAGATCTTTCGCTCCAGCGGGTCGGTGCTGATGCAGGCTCTGTCGTTCAGCCCTGACAGCCGCCTGCTGGCTGCCGCCATCACGACGGTTGAGATGAAATACGAAGGGGGCATGGGTCACTGGCTACTGGGTTATGATTTTGCTAGGTCTTTCAACCGGACCCGGGTGGAACTATGGCACGTGTCGTCAGGTCGCCGGCTGCGGACCTTCGAAAACATCGGCGCCTGGGTCCAGACCCTCACCTTCGACCCTGACGGCCGCGAGCTGTTCGTGGGCGGGCAGGACGGGCTGGTCCACCGGTTCGACGTCGCATCCGGAGGCCTTTTAAGAACCTACGCCACATTTTCGCCGGTTTCTGCGATTTCCATCAGCCCGGACGGCCAGCGGATGCTGGTATCCGGATTCGGGGAAACCTACTGGGACCTGACCACCGGAAGCCAACTCTACACGATTTTCTTCCCGTTGGGCCCCACCATCCTCGGACAGCCGCAGGAATACCTGACCTGGACACCAGACGGGTATTACCAAGGCAGCGATCGGCTGGCCCGCAATTTCGTGCACCTAGTCACTGACTTCAAGACCTACGCCATCGATCAATTCTTTGAGCAGTTCTACAACCCGGTCATGATCCAGGCCCGGGCCACCGGGCTTCCCACTGACGCCTTCAACATCGCAGCGGTGCTGGACGGATCCCCGCCGCCCCGTGTCGAAATGCTGCCGCCCAACGTCGGCTCTAAAGGCACCGCTGAAATCACAGTGGTGGCCAAAGACACCGGTGGTGGCGTACGGGAGGTCCGCTTCTACCAGAACGGGAAACGCATCGGTGACGGTGCCTGGACCGCAGTGAAATCGGTCCAACTCTCCGAAGGACGACAGGGCGTCCGGGACAGGGGGTTCACCCGAGCCCTGGAGGCATCTTCAGACACAACGAATACCGCCTCGGCACCCGGCCCGCCCGTCGACAGAGGGGATGTGAGAAAAACCTACAAGGTGCGGCTGCTGTCCGGTGACAACACCTTTCGGGCGGTCGCCTTCTCCGGAGAGATGATTGAAAGTGCACCGGTCGAGATCACCGTTGCCCACAAGGGCAAAGACGATAGGGGCGTGCTTTACATCATCGCCATCGGCATCCTGGACTACCGCCCGCCCCTCAGCCGTCTGCCGGCGGCACGGGCAGACGCCGAAAGCTTCGTGCAGCAACTCACCGATACGGCGCCGGCCCTGTTCGGCAGTTTCAATGCTGTGACCCTTTACGACGTCAAGGCGACACGCAAGAAAATACTCGAGGCCATGGCCAGCGTAGAGAAAAAGGCTTCGGCGGCCGACACCCTGGTCTTCTTTTTCGCAGGTCATGGTACCGTTCTGGACACTGACGGCCGTTTTTACCTTGTGGCCCAAGGTGTGAACGCCCTTGAAGCCGATGCGCCCGGCGCCGTGAATAGGGAGGGCATCTCCGATCTGGAACTGGGCAGCGCCCTTCAGCGGATTCCGGCCCTGCGCCAGGTCGTGTTCATAGACGCCTGCCAGTCCGGCGGTGCCGATCTTGCAGAGGCCTTCAAGCGCTCCGGTGAAGAAGTCGCGGTCAAACGGGTGGGGCGCGCCGCCGGTACCTGGGTTTTCTCAGCCGCCGGAAAGACCGAATATGCCTGGGAAACACCAAAGCTCGGCCACGGATTGTTCACTCAAGCGCTGCTGACCGGCATGACCGGTGCGGCAGATCAGCAAAAAAACGACGGCGGAATACGCCTTTCCGAACTCGAGGCCTTTGTCAGCCTTAAAGTCGCGGAATATGCTCGGCAGCTCGATATTCAGCAGCAACCGGTGATCCAGAAAGGGCTCAACGATTTCCCCATCGCCAAATAGGCAGCGCCCGATGCGCGAAGGAATGATAGGGGTGTGCACTTTCTCTACCAGCCTTCAAGCCCGGTCAGATGCCAGCATGATGCGGGCGTCTGCGACCGCGCAGGCCTCGGAAGTGCACATGACTGGGTTCAGGTCCACGGATTCGATGTGATCGCCCAGGTCCATGACAAGGTCCGAAAAACGCAGCAGGGTATTTTCCAGGGCATCTCTGCTCACGGGCGCGCTTCCCCGGTAGCCTTCCAGGAGCTTTCGCCCGACAAGCTGGTCGATCATGGAGGCCACGTCCAGGGCGGTCAGGGGTGCCATTCGGATGGCAACGTCCTGATAGATCTCTACCCCGGTCCCTCCGATGCCAAGCAGGATCACCGGACCGAACTGGCAGTCCACCTTGGCCCCCACGATCAGCTCTACTCCGGTAACCATCTTTTCCACCAGCATTGCCGAAAACCCGTCCATGGCGCTGAACCGGTCAAACGCCGCCCTTACCGAGGCCTGGTCCCTGAGCCCCACGGCCACGCCACCCACATCGGACTTGTGAATGATCTTGGGGGACACGACCTTTGCCACCACCGGAAACCCCATCGTGGCGGCAGCCTCGGAGGCCTCCGCCGCTGCATTTACGCATACGAAGGCGGGAACGGTGAGACCGGCGGCCTCGAGAAGCCCCTTGGTGTCTGGCTCCAAAACCCAGCCCATCTGTTTCGACCGCTCGAAAACCGCTTTCATCATATCAGTCAGCATGGCCGGCACCTTTTCATCCCCTCAACCATGAGCACCGCCCCCTCGATGGAGGCCGAAACCGGCACACGGTTGAGTTCAAAGCCTTCGATGAGCATTCGGTATTTTTCCACGTGTGGCACGTAGGCCACAAGCGGCTTTCCCGCCTGCTGGGAGACGAGGCTCAGCCGGGCTCCCAGGTCCGATGAAATCCCTGGCGAGTAGGGAAGCAGCAAAAGGATGATGGCATCGATGTCCAAAGACGCGCTCAGCCCCTGGACGGCCGCGGCAAAATCGTCGTCCACCGCGGAGCCGGTAAGATCTATCGGATTTTTCAGCGACGCTATGGGCCGGATGCTGGCAGAAAGCGTGTCCCGGATCCGGCTCTTGTCTTTTTCGGAAAGTTCGGGCACGGCCAGGCCCCGTTGCACGCAGGCGTCCACAGACAGAACGCCGTGGCCGCCGCTCACCGTGATGATGCCGACCCGACCCTGGACATGTTGAAGCGGGCAGCGGCTCAGGGCCTCGCAGAAACAGGCCATCTCGAACTCGTTTGCGGCTTCGGCAATGCCGTGCTGGGCCATGACGGAAGAGAACACCTTGTAGTCCCCGGCCATTGATGCCGTATGGCTGGAAACCGCCCTGCTTCCCTGGCTGCTTTTTCCAGCCTTGAGCACCACCACGGGTTTGGGGCAGGCCTTGGCCGCCTGGACGAACCGGCGCCCCTCCCCCTTTTCGAAACCCTCGATGTAAAAGGCGATCACCCCGGTGTCCGGATCCTTTGCCAAATACTCGAGCAGGTTGATCTCCCGTACCAGAGCCTTGTTGCCGATGCTCACGCCGATGGAAAGCCCCACTCCCTGGCCGGCGAATGTGACCATCTGGTCCACCAGGACGCCGCCGCTCTGGCTGATCAGGGCGACGTTTCCCGGCTCCGGCCGCACCAGGCGCTCTCCGGGCAGGAAAAAGGTGTCCAGGCGGCCGGGGGAATATATCCCCAGGCAGTTAGGCCCGATGAACGGAAAGTTGGCCTCCCGGGCCATGGCCGCCATCCGCTCCTGCAGGTCCGGGCGGCCGCTCTCGGAAAAACCGCCCGAGATGATGGTGGCCCCCTTGGCCCCGCTGCGGATGCACGACTCCAGGATCGCTGGCACATGATCGGCCCGCGCTGCGATTACCGCCATGTCGACCGGCTCCGGGATTTCGGAAATGTCCCTGTACACCGGTTGTCGACGCAGTTCGCCCCCTTTCGGGTTTACTGGAAACACGCGCACCGGGTAGCGCAGATCGAGCTTGTTGTAAATGACGTTGGCCGGATGCACGGGATTGGTGAGGGAAACGCCCACCACCGCAACTGTCCTGGGCCTGAGGAGAAACTCGAAGTCGAATGCCGTGTTTCGGCTCACTCCGATCGGTACTGCGTCCTTTTTTTCACCAGGCATATCCCATTTTCTCCTGTAAATGAACTTCGCAACGGGGGCGGATACCTGCTTATATTCTCCAATTCAGAAACCTGCGTCAATCCAGGACCTTGTTTTAGGCGGAAAAACTTATCACGCTTCTCTATGAAAAAATTACTTACTGGCGATTGCATGGCATAATCAACATTGTCGTAAGGTTTGCCTGCGATTCTGAAAAATAGGTTCAAAACCGGTACTTCACTGTCAAGCTTGCCCGGATTGCAACTTCAGGATTGGGGCTTATGGTATGGGTGTTGAACGAGACGCCGCCCATCATCGCGGGCCTGCGGTTCATTGAAACGCCAAGGAGGAGAACATCATGAATACCGCCGCTGCGCATCAAAAAGACATGCAAACCATCATCGATCGGGAAAAGTTGATGCGGCTTAAAAACTGCCCGGCCTGCAACCATCCCTTCAATCTGGGTGATCCGGTGGTTCTGGCCTGCGGCGCCTGGGAGGGCCCGCCGCGGCTCATCCATGAAAACGAGGCGGTGTTCGACCCGGCTACCGCAACCTACGTAGAGCGTCGATGCCATGCCGCCAAACGGGGCCGGATTTAGTGTCCATCCACAAGGGGCGGTCACATCCAGTTACAGCCGCGCAATTCACATTCGAAGATTCACTTTTCCTGAAACGTCTCCTTCATCAATACCGCGCAGCAAAGCGCCACGGCCGATGAGACCAGCAAGGCCAGCAGCAGGGCCGTGTAGCCTTCAACGACGGTGCCGCCAGCGGCCGTTTTGGGATAGCCGTCCAGGATTTTGCCCAGCAGCGGCATGAAGACCGCACCGCCCAAAAAGGGAAAGAGATTGACTGTCCCAACGGAAGTGCCGGCAATCTCTACCGGAAAGAGCTCCTTGGTGGTGGTGAACCCCAAGACCACGACCGATGAGGCACACACCGACAGGACGAAAAAGAGCACGTAAAGGACCGGAACGGACAAACCCTCGGGATAAAAGGTCATGAAACCCAGCTCTGCGGTCAGCACTGCTGTGCAGAGCAAAATCGGTTTCTTTCGGCTTTTGAGAATTCTGTCCGATATGAATCCGAGCAGGGGGCTGCCGACGATCATCCCCCAGGCGATCATGCTCAGAACACCTCCCGCCTCGGCCCGAGTCATGCCGTAAACATGCATGAGATAGGGCCCCCCCCACAGCGCACCGAAGCCGAAAAAGATGCCGCAGTCGAAAAAGAACCAGATGGCCACCGGCCAGAAGTATTTTTCGGAAACCACCCGGCGGGCGCCGGCCATCAGAGAGATGGTCTGCGGGGCCGGCGGGGAGCCGCCGCTGTCCCGGTCGATTTCGAAAATGGACGGCCAGCCGCGGTCCTGTGGGCGGTCCCGCACCACGATCCAGGCCAGCGCCGCGATGGCGAAGGTGAGGCCGCCGATCAACTGAAAAGAGAGGCGCCAGCCCAGGGTCGCCGTCATCAGGGCGAGCAGCCACGTGGCAGCCAGCACACCGGCACCGCCGACGGCGTTGAGAATTCCCGCCATGGAAGCGAATTCCCGGGGACGGAACCACTGGGCCAGGATCTTCATGGTGGGGATAAAGACCATTGAGACGCCGAATCCCACGAGCACCCGTCCGGCAAAGGCCACGGTAAGATTGGGCGCCAGGCCGAAGAGGATGCTCCCCACCGAGGCGATCAGCAGAAAGGCGGCCACGGTTTTTCTCGGCCCGATGGAGTCCGCGAGCAGACCTGCAGGGATCTGCATTGCGGCGTAGCAGTAAAAGTAGATCGAACCGAGCAGTCCCAGGACGCTGGCCGAGGTGTGGAACTCGCGGACCAGGTCGTTGGCCACCACCGACAGGGAGAGCCGGTGAAAATAGACGAAGAGGTAGGCCAGGGCGAGAATGCCGAAAATGGCCCAGCGGTACCGCAGCAATTGCCTGATGTGGTCCTGGCGCATGGCTTTTCCCCCCGTTGTGCTGCTGGATAGAGTTACTTGTTTATAACACCAAAAACCGATTCTCGCGCCATGACGCCAAGAAGATCGAACTTCGAACATCGAACGTCCAACGTCGAATGATGAATGAAAAGAAGAACGACGGAATGGCATTGGATGGCTGTCAATGGGTTTTTCATTCGACGTTCAATGTTCAGCGTTCGATGTTGGGCGTTCATCGGTTAAAAGGCAAAGGGCTGCCGTCGCGGTGTTGCGATGGCAGCCCTCTGGAAAATTCGCCTTTCGGGGATCCCGTCATGTGGTCTCCGAGTGCGCTGTGGTTCACACGCAGTGCCAGGCCAAGATCAACTTACTTTGACCACCAGGGCGCCGCCCGTGTCACCGGCGGCGCATCCGGCAAAGAGCATGTACCCGCCGCCCTTGATCACCGTCTCTTCGATTCCCTCGATGATGGCCCGGCCGGCGGTGGGCGCCTGGGGATGGCCGTAAATCAGCGAGCTGCCGTAGTTGTTGAATCCGTTGACGTCAATGCCGAACTGGTCGGCCATATAGATGTCATTGGCGGCAAAGGGGTTGTGGGTTTTGATCACGGCCACATCCGAGATGCCGATGCCGGCCTTGTCCAAAGCCATCCGGGCGGCAGGTACCACGGCCATGGCCATGAACCCCTTCTTGGCCCGGGCAAAGCCGTAGGAGAGGACCTGGATCTCGCGGTCCGGATCGGTGCTGAGTTCCCTGGCCTTTTCCCGGGTAGTGACGGTGATGGCGCAGTGTCCGTCGGCCGGGTGGGTCTGAGCGCCGAAGGTGTGAACCCCCTCAGGAAGCACGGGCCTGAGCTTGGCCAGGCCGTCGGCGGTGGTGGGGGTGATGCCTTCGTCGGCGTCCACGGTCAGGGTCTTTTTCTTGGAGATCTGCACTTCGGCGGCAAACATGTAGCGCTTTTGAAAGGCCCGGTCGTCGGCCAGGGCATCGGTGTATTGTTCGTAGCGTCTCAAGGCTACGGCATCGCACTGCTCACGGGTGACGCCGGCCTCTTTGGAGACGTTTTCAGCCGTATTGATCATGGCGCCTTTCGCCCAGGGGTCGCGGCCGAAATTGTCCATCATCCAGTTTTCCGACAGGACTTCGCCGCCGGGACCGTTGGGGTTGGGCCAGATGGTGTGGGGGCCGTTGGAGCACCGATCGGTCATCAGGCAGTAGGCGTTGGCATAGAGGCCGGCGTCGACCCCCATGGCGGCCTGAAACACGCAGGTGGTGGAGGTTGAGCAGGCCTGGCTGATGAGCATGCCCGGGATCTTGTCGGCTCCGGTCAGCGCCGCGGCCCAGGGGCTGCCGTAGAACCACTGGGGCTGGCCGATGGTCATGCCGAGAAAGAGATAGTCGTACATGCCGGCATCCCAGCCTTTTTTTGCAAACCACCGCTTAGAAGTCTCGGCTGCCAGCTTGATGGCGTGGGCCGTGGCCATGCTCCCCTGCCAGCGGGCAAAGGGCGAACTGTAATAGCCTCCGTAGGGAATGAACGCTTTGGTCAACATAAGTCTTCTTCTCCGAATTTAGTGTTGATGAAACCGTAGAAATTAATTTTTACCGCAGAGATCGCAGAGAATACGTTTAATTATTATGGAGTTATCTCTGCGCTCTCTCTGCGTCCTCTGTAGTGATTCCAGACTTTTTTCCGATGCGTCAAGTGTTAGCGGTTTCCAAATCTCTCCCGGAGCACCCGGTGAAGGATCTTGCCGGTGCCGGTGCGCGGCATCTTTTCCTTGGTGATGAAAACGACCTGCTTGGGGCGCTTGAAACCGGCTGTTTTGTCCCGACAGTAATCGATGATCTGCGCTTCGGTCAGTTCGGCCCCGGAGTGAGGAATCACCACGGCAACGATCCGCTCGCCCCATTTGGGGTCCGGCACGCCGATCACCGCTGCGTCAAAGACGTCCGGGTGGCTTTCCACGACCTCTTCGACTTCGCTCGGGTAGACATTCTCGCCGCCGGTGATGATCATGTTGTCCTTGCGGTCCACGATTTCGAAGAAACCGTCGGCATCCTTACGAGCCATGTCACCGGCCGAAAACCATTCTCCCTGAAAGGATGCCGCAGTCTTGTCGGGCAGTTTGTAGTATTCGTCAAAAAGCATGGGGCCGCGGGAATAGAGCTCGCCCACTTCTCCCTGGGGCACTTCGTTGCCGTTTTCGTCGAGGATTTTGACAAAGTCGGTGCCCAGGGATTCTTTGCCGATGGAGCCGAGTTTTCTGAGCTGATCGGCGGGCTTGAGAACGGTGACGATACCGGCCTCGGTGGATCCGTATGCTTCGTAGAGCTGCACCCCTTTGAAAAATTCCATGATGGCCAGCTTCATGCTCTTTCTGGCCGGCGCCGACGAGCAGAGCAGTTTTCGAATGGCGCTGACGTCTCTTTTTCTGGCGTCTTCCGGCGCGTTCAGGATGAGATTGTAGTGGGTCGGAATCAGCGATATGAAGGAGATTTTTTCCCTTTCGATGATCTCCAGAATCTCTTCGGGTTTGAAGGAACGGGCCGGGTGGACATAGACCGATGCACCGATATACAGGAAGGTGAAAGTGAAGAAGGTGGAATTGATGTGGCACAGCGGCATGACGTTGAGACAGACATCGTGCTCGGTGAATCCGAAATCCACGGCGTTGATCAGGTAAAAGGCCAGGTGGGATTCGTTGGAGCGCACGACGCCCTTGGGTTTGCCCGTGGTGCCCGAGGTGTAGATCAGGATCCAGGTGTCTTTCGCTTCGACGCGGACATCGGGTTCGGCATCACTCTGGTTTTCCATTAACGCGTCGTAAGGACGGTATCCTTCGACGGGACCGCCTGCCACGAAGTAGTGGTTCTTCGGCACCGATACCAATTCGTTTCGCACCCGTTCAATCTCCGGGGCAAACTCATCGTGGACCACCAGGGCGCTGGCGCCGGAGTTGTTCACGATATAGGCGATTTCCGGCCCCACCAGGCGGAAATTGATGGGAACGATCACCAGTCCGGTTTTGGCCGTGGCCAGGTAGAGTTCGATGATCTCGATGCTGTTTTCCAAGACCACGGCGACCCTGTCCCCTTTGCCCAGGCCCAGGGAGAGCAGGCCGTGGGCCAGCCGGTTGACCCGGCGGTTGCACTGGGGATAGGTGAAACGGCGATGGGCGTCCATCAGCGCGATGGTGTCCGGATACTTGCTGGCGTTGAGCTTGAGATGCTGGCCCAGGTTCATCCACAGTGCCATAAAAATTCCTCCGGAATTCTTGGCTCATGGCGATTAGCTCACAGCTGATGGCTCATGGCTTATAGGGTTAAACGTTCGGGCGCATTGCTTGCCCGCGGATTGCATTGCGCCACTGGCTTAGACCTTCAACGATCAGCTACAGGCTGATCCGCGCATCCACGGCCACCACGGCATCGGCAAAGGCCAGGGTGGGGTTCAGGTCCAGCTCCTGGATCGCCGGCAGGTCGGTGACCAACTGGTTGAGCCTCAGGAGAATGGCTTGAAGTTTGTCCAGGTCGGCCCCGGGCTGTCCGCGCAGCCCTCTAAGCAGTGGCGCAAGCTTAATTTTCCCAATCATTTCATTTGCTTCAGCGTCGGTGAGGGGCGTGAGGTTGAAGACCACGTCCTTTAAGACTTCCACGTAGATACCCCCCATGCCGAACATGATCAGGTGCCCCAGACCCTCTTCAGCCTTGGCGCCGAAAATGACTTCGGTGCCGCCGGGAATGAATTTCTGGACGAAAAATTTCAAGTCGGCGGCGCCAAATCGCGTCTTCATGTCGGTCACGGCCTTTGCAACGGCGCCGGCATCGGTCAGGTTGACCGCCACGCCGCCCATGTCGCTCTTGTGAACGATGTCGGAAGCATCGGCCTTGATGACCACCGGATATCCTATCTCATCGGCGGCGTGGGCGGCGTTTTCGGCCGAGTCGGCGATCCGCCACGGCGCTACCGGAATCCGGTAGGCCTCCAGGACGCTGTAGACTTCTTTGGCCGAGAGCATGGTCCGGCCCGAAGCGGCGGCGGCCTGAATGATTTTTTCGGCGCCGGCACGATCGACGTCGGTGAAGTTCACGGTCTTGCCCGGCCTGCGCGTCTGAATGTGATGGTAGCGGACCATGGCGGTCAGGGCCCGGGCTGCTACACCGGGCAGGCTGAAGCAGGGGATACCGCCGTCTTTGAGAATTTTGACTGTTTCGGTCCACTGGCGGCGGTCGGTCATGAGGTTGCAGACGATGGGCTTTTTCTGCTGCTTGTTGACCGCCACGATTTCCCGGGCGATGGCGTCGGTGTCTACAAAAAAGGGCGTGACGAAGCCGACGTAGACGGCATCGAAGCTGTCATCTTCCATCATGGCATCCAGGCAGGCGCGATAGTGGGCCGCGTTGCCGGTGGCCAGAACGTCCACCGGGTTGTGAACCGAGGCCTCCGGGTAGAGCCGCTCCTTGAGATAGGCTTCGGTGGCGGCAGACAGGGGCGGCAGCTCGAGGCCGGCGCCCACCAAAACGTCGGTGGCGATGACGGCCGGCCCGCCGGTGTTGGTGATGATGCCGACCCGGTTTCCCTTGGGAATCGGCTGGCTCGCAAAGGCGCCGGCCGCCTGGATCAGCTCCCCTTCGTCCCGGAAAGAGAGGATGCCGGCTTTTTCGAAAATCAGGTCGGTGGCGATATCTTCCTTGGCCAGCCCCCCGGTGTGTGACGCGGCGGCCTTGGCCCCTTCGGCCGTGCGGCCCGCTTTCATGGCCAGGATCGGTTTTTTCGCCGCCACTTCTCGGGCCACGGTCATGAAGGTCTCCGGGTCCCGAAGCCCTTCCACATAGGTGACGATGACCCGGGTGCCCTCGTCGTCGCCAAGGTAGCGCAGTATCTCCGGAATGGTCACATCACAGGCGTTTCCGTTGGAGGCGTAGATACGGGTGCCGATCCCCATGACCGAAAACTCCTGGTGGATCACTTCGGCCACCCCGCCGCTCAGGGCGACGATCGAAACATAGCCCGGATCGGGCTTGGTGAAAGTGAAATTGGCATAGGCGCGAATCTGGGGGTCGGAGTTGATGATCCCCTGGCAGTTGGGGCCGAAAACACGGATGCTGTGTTTTTTGGCCCGCGCCATGAAGTCGCTTTGAATCGCCTCCCCTTCGGGACCGATCTCGGCAAAGCCGCCGGAGTTGATGATGATGTTGCGCACGTTTTTCTTCCCGCAGTCATCCACGGCCTGGGGGACGAATTTGGCCGGAATGACCATGTGCACGATATCGATCTCATCCTCGGGGACATCGAGGATCGACTGGTAGGCCTTGATACCCCGGATTTCATCGGCCTTGGGGTTGATGGGGTAGATGCCGCCCGTGAAACCGAAGTCGATGAGATTTTTGATCACCCGGTTGCCGATGGAAAGTTCCTTGGACGACGCCCCGATCACCGCCACCGATTTGGGTCTGAATAGGGATTGCAGCATTGCAGGCTCCTTGAATGGTTTTACGCTTATCTGTGAAGCTCAAGTATAGCGTCAAAGGCAAGTGTCCACGATGACTTTTGGTTACCAAATCTTCGTGTCCTGCGTGACTCCGTGTTGCATTTACGCTTTCCTTTCCGCCAACTGCTCGATGAAGGCCTCCACATTGGTTTTGGTCTGCTCGTCGGAGATAAACCGCAGATCGTTGAGGTCGCCGTTGATGGTCAGACTCGGAAGACCGGAGTGTTTCTCCATACGCTGGGGCAGGCCGTAGCGGCAGTTGGAGTTGTTGGGGCAGGTCTTGGCATCGTGGTAGATGATCCCGTCGCATTTGAAGAAATCGAGCATCTCACCGATGTATTTTTCCTTGTAGTTGTCGCCGCGGACGATAAAGAGTTCCGTGTAGGCCCGCGCCATGCTCTCGAAGGGATCGTCCGGATCGAGGGCGGAAAAGATCCAGCTGTTGCAGTAGGTCGAGGCCAGAACATTGGTGTTCAGGGCGGCAAACATCTTGGCGTGGACGCTGAGCCGGCCCCAGACCGGCATTCCGTCCCAGTAAATGCGGAAGCGTTCGTTTTCGATGGCCCCTTCGCCGGCCGCCACCCGCCCCTGAAGTTCTTCCAGCAGGACCTTATAGGTGTCGTTGGCCCGCTGAGTGCCGCGTCCGACCACTGCCGGCCCCATGAGGGTCGTCCCGTCGAAGAAGGTGATGGGTGAGGGGACGGCCGATGCGGTATCGAGAACCTTTTTCCACAGTTCCGAACATTCCCGGGAGAGCGCCACGGTCTCCTTGAACCGGTCCATGTCCAGTTTCTTCCCGGTCACCGCTTCCAGGGGGGTCACCAGTTCCTCCATCTGTTTGGCGATCGAGAGCAGGTAGGCCGAAGTGACCCCCTCGATGCCGACGTAGGAGTGAACACCGACCACGGGGACATCGTACTCACGCCCGTAGTACTTGAACCAGTCCTGGACGTCCCGGCACTGATTGGTGTTGAAAACCAGCACGTCGGGTTTGGGCGGACCTGCGATCCCTTCGTAAATTTTGGCCAGTGGAGAGACCCCTTCCAGATAGGCGCCCACATCCGCCGTGAGATAGGAGCAGATGTCCGGAGAGTAGCCGATGGCGTTGGCCTTGGGAATCAGGTCCGTTGCCATGCGCGTGGCGCCCAGCATGGCCGAATGGGTTTCGGGGAAGTAAACCAAAAATCCCATGGCCCGGAGGATTTCCGCCGGTCCCACGCTGGTGCACCAGGCGATTTTCTGCTCTCCGGTCTTGGCCGCGCCGTCCAGTTCATAGTAGTAATCCGCCATGAACTTGCCCGTGACGGCGGCGGATTTGAGTTTTTTGATGGTTACCTTTTTTTCCTCGGACATGCGTTCCTCCTAATTTAGCTATGCGCTGTTCTCTTCCATGGCGTACAGGGCGGCCCCGAGGGCACCGGTGAGCTGCGGTTGGGGCGGGACCACGATGGGCCGGCCCACCTGCTGGGCGGCCATGGTCACCAGGTAGGGGTTGTGGGCCACGACCCCGCCGGTCATCACCACGGTCTCGGTCAGGGCGTCCATCTCCAGGACCCGCTTGATCATCGACAAAAACAGCCCCTTGACAATGTCAGGGACCTTTCGGCCCGCTCTAATCTTTTCCAGAACTTCAGTGGCCGAAAAAACCGTACAGAAACTGCCCAGCTCCACCATGTTTTCGCTCTGTTCGGCCATGGCGTTCATGGCCTCCAGCGGCAAGTCGAGTCGTACTGCCATTTCCTCGAGAAACGCCCCGGTGCCGGCAGCGCATTTCCGGTTCATCTTGAACCCGGTGCGGCGACCGGCGTCGTCCATCTTGATGATTTTGTTGTCCTGCCCGCCGATGTCAATGATGGTCTGGGCCCGGGGATGGTGGTGGAAACACCCCTTTCCATGGCAGCTGATTTCGGTCTTGCTCTCGTTGGCCACCGCCACGTTCCTGCGGCCGTACCCGGTGGAGACGGCTGCGGTGATGCCCGCTTCGGTGATACCGGCCATTTTCATTGCTTCGGCCAGGCCGCTGGATGAACTATCGGCAAAATCGGTTCCCGATTTTCTCACGGCGTGGCCGATGATGTTCTTTTGGGCATCCAGTAGCACGACTTTGGTCCGGGAGGCGCCCACATCGATGCCGGCATAGACCTTTCCTGCGGTCGCGGCGTTTTGAATGTCAGTGTTTGATGCCATCATAGATCAGAGTGTCGATTCCAGCCCCTTGACCAGATTCCGAAGGGTGAGGTTGTAAGGGGTCTCGATACCGGCCTGCTTGCCGTAATCGACGAATTTGCCGTTGATAAAGTCGATCTCCGTGCGCCGCTTGTTTTCGATGTCCATGAGCATGGACGGTTTGTGGTCGCCGGCGTTGCTCATGTACGTCACGGCGTGGGTATAAAAATCCCAGCCAAGGCTGATTTCGTTGGCGCGGGCCACTTTGATGCATTCTTTGATGAGGGCGTCCACGGTCTGAAAGATGATCGGATCGCTCATGGCCTTGGCCATGGTGACACCGGTAACGGCGCAGACGGGATTCATGCAGGCGTTGAGTATTCCTTTTCGCCATACCATGGAGACGATCTGGTCGGTATGTTCGGTTCCCAGGCCGCATTGGGTCAGAACCCCGGCAATGGCTTTGGCCGCGTCGGCCGCCGAGGGTTCCAGTGCCTGAAGATAATGGGGGGGGTGATGAAAAGGCATTTTCACATGACCCGGACCGGCCAGCCCGCAACCGTAATTGACAACGGCCCGCATAACCGATTTTCTGCCGAGCACTTTGGCCAGTTCGAGCTCAGTGTCGATGCCGTTTTGCCAACTGATCACCACCATCCCTTCGCGGTGAAAGGATTCCAGGGCAGAGGCGATCAGGGGCAGGACATTGGCCTTTACGGTGATGAAGATCACGTCCGGTTCGTACTGCCCGAGATCGTCGATGCTGGTGACGGTCCGCGTCACGGCCTGCTGAAGGGTTTCGGCGCCTTCGATCCGGATACCCGGGTCCAGGGCCGGGGCCAGAAGCGCCGGGATGACGTCGCACAGCGTGACTTCATAACCGCCTTTGGCCAGAAAGGCCGCGACGATGCAACCCACCGGTCCGGCGCCGATCACGGCGAATTTGCGGGGATTGAACTTGGGTTCCTCACTCATGTTGCACCCCCCTTTTTGAAATTTCCAATCTGGTTAAGCACAAAACTCTAGCAAAAGTGCCCGATGCCTCGTAATACCCGATGGATTTGATCACCACGAAGTTCACGAAGAACACGAAGGTTTTCTAAACCACCTGTTTTTTGGTTTTCTTCGTGCCCTTCGTGGTTCACACGCAGTGCTACCCTTTGGGTCTTTCGTCGATGATCCGTTTGGCTTTACCCTCGCTGCGTTCGATGAGTTTGGGTTCAACCAATTGTACGCCCACACCGATACCCAGCATGCTATTGATGTGTGCGGAGATCTTTTTTTCGACAGCCGCGCAACGATCCGGTCCGGCGTCGTAGATTTCGCGCTTGGCTTCGACCCGGACGGTGAGATGGTCGAGATACCCCTTCTTCCGGACCACCAGGACATACTGGGGCTCCACTTCATCGCGGTCCAGCAGCAGTGACTCGATCTGGGAGGGGAAGACGTTCACGCCGCTGATGATGAGCATGTCGTCGGTGCGGCCGTAGATTTTTTCCATCTTGATCAGGGTCCGGCCGCAGGCGCACTTGTCCCTTCGCAGAGCGGTGATGTCTTTTGCCCTGTATCGGATCATGGGCATGGCGCGCCGCTGGAGTGACGTGAAAACCAACTCGCCCTTTTCTCCCATGGGCAACGGCTGAAATGTTTCAGGGTCTACCACTTCCGCCAGAAAATGATCCTCGTTGATGTGCATGCCGTCCTGGGCCTCGCAGTCGAAGGACACGCCGGGGCCGCCCAGTTCGGTGAGGCCGAAAGCCTCCGCGGCGCGAAGCCCCATGCGTTCTTCGATCTCTTTTCGCATGGCAACGGTCCAGGGCTCGGCACCGAAAATGCCGACGCGCAGGGGCAGTTTGCGGATGTCGACTCCCATTTCCTCGGCCTTTTCGGCGATGGTGAGCGCATAGGAGGGTGTGCAGCACAGGACTGTGGAGCCGAAGTCTTTCATCAGGGTGATCTGCCGCTCGGTCATGCCGCTGCTGGTGGGCACTACCGTGGCACCGACGCGAGTGGCTCCCTGGTGAAAGCCCAGGCCTCCGGTAAACAAGCCGTGACCGTAGGCGTTCTGGATGATATCGCCTTCACCGACACCGGCGGCGGCAAAGTTTCTGGCCATGCATTCCGTCCACTGGTTCAGGTCATCAGCGGTATAGGGGCCCGTGATAGGCTTGCCGGTAGTGCCCGAAGAGGCATGAACCCGCTTGACCTCTTTCATGGGGACGGCGCAAAGGCCGAAGGGATAGTTGTCCCGGAGATCGGTTTTTTGGGTGGTGGGCAGCTTGGCCACATCATCGAGGCTTTTTATATCTGCGGCGCTAATCCCTTTTTCCTTGAGTTTTTTCTTATAGAACGGCACCCGCGCTTCGACCCAGGCCACGGTTTCCTGGAGCATTTTCAGTTGAAAGGCCTGAAGCGCTTCGACAGGCATACATTCGTACTTTTCATCCCACGGCATGGCTTCCCCTCCTTCGGTGTTAGTTTTTAGTCTCGGGGTTAAGATCATACATTTGTTTCGCCCGGAACCGTCGTCAGGCAGCCTGTGCCGCTTCGATGCCCAGGTCAAACGCCTTGAGGTTGATTTGGGCAAAAGAGGCCTTGGTTTTGGTGGCGATGGTCTCACGGACGCTCTCAGCGGTTACCGGCAGGGCCGCGACCTGGACCAGCGCTCCGAGCAGCACCATGTTCAGGCTAAGCACCGCACCGGCCTGGCGGGCCAGGGCAATGGCGTCAAAGGCGACCAGCCGGGCCGTTTTGGCCGCGATCAGGGCGCAGGTTTTTTCCTGGTCAGGATAGACCCCGCGGCCAATGTTCACGGTAAATGGCGGCAGTGGGCTGGTGTTGGTCACCACCACGGTCCTGGGGTTGCACTTGTTTAGGGCGCGCAGGGTCTCGCAGGGCTCGAATCCCAGCAGCAGGTCGGCTTCGCCGTCAGAAATGATGGTGCTTTTGGCGTCGCCGAATACCAGGGCCGACTCCACCACACCGCCGCGCTGGGCCATGCCGTGGATTTCACTCATGGCCATGGGAATCCCCGAGGCCAGCGCCGCTTCACCCAGCACCTTGGAGGCCAGAAGGTTGCCCTGGCCGCCCACGGCCACCATGATCAGTCTTGTCGTTTTCATATTTTTCCCTTTGGCGTTTG
This sequence comes from Pseudomonadota bacterium, assembly GCA_043825735.1. Classification (GTDB taxonomy): domain Bacteria; phylum Desulfobacterota; class Desulfobacteria; order Desulfobacterales; family JBDRRP01; genus JBDRRP01. The sequence continues at coordinate 114,794 of JBDRRP010000068.1, forward strand.
ATTCAGCCCATTGGTTGCGAATGTGTAGGGGAGGGGTTCATCCCCTCCCGAAACGGTTTAAGGGTTCCGGGAAACGGGCGGGGATAAACCCCGCACCCTACAAAAACCGTGGATTGCCCGGCACCAGGCTTCGTTGCAGTTTTCCTGCGGCCAGCAATCGTTGACCGCGGTCTGCCGCTGCCGGCCAGCTGTCAATTATTTCGCCGGCACAATGGCATTCTCCGGGCAGATCTGGGCGCAGACAGCGCACCCCGTGCACTGGTCGGCGTTGATGCGCACCCGGTCGCCGTCCAGGTAAAAGGCCGGACAGCCCAGCCGGTCGATGCAGTCGCGATGGTTTTTACAACGATCGCTTACGGAAAAAGGTTTTCCTTTCAGTTGTTTCAGGCTTTTGGCGTAGAGGGTGCACATCTCCTGGCTGATCACCACCGAAACCCCTTTGTAGGCAAAAGCCTCGCGCATGGCCTCGATGCTTTTTTTCACTTTGAAGGGGCGAATCACCGTAATGTGTTCCACCCCCAGCGCCCGCACCACCGCCTCGATGGAAATCCGGCCGAAGTCACTGAGTCCCAAGGCCGCCATGTCCACTCCGGGGTGGGGCTGGTGGCCGGTCATGGCCGTGGTCCCGTTTTCCAGGATCACCAGGGTGAGGTTGTGGTTGTTGAACACCGCGTTGACCAGGCCGGCGATTCCCGAATGAAAGAAGGTCGAATCGCCGATAAAGCTGATCACCTTTTTGTCCGTGGCCCGGGAAAACCCGCACCCGGTTCCCACCGAAGATCCCATGCACACGAGAAAATCGCCCATGGACAGGGGCGGTAAAAAACCCAGGGTGTAGCAGCCGATGTCCGTGGGATACATCGCATCCATCCCCTCGGCCGCCTGGCGCACCGCATAGAAGGTGGCCCGATGGCTGCAGCCCGCGCACAGGTTCGGTGGTCGCTGGGGCAGCTCGGGAAGATCCGACAGGTCCAGCCCTGTCGGCGCCTCGGTTGGAACCCCGAAATACCCGCTCAGAACCCGGCGCACCAGGGCCGGATCAAATTCGTTGCGCCGGGAAAAAAGCCCCTCACCCTTGCCGCGGATGGGGACTGTGAGCCCGACTGTTTGGGCGATGGACCGCACCGCTTCTTCCATGACCGGCTCGCCCTCTTCGACCACCAGCACGCGCTCGCAGCCGGCCACGAAATCGCCGATCATTTTCTCGGGCAGGGGGTTGGAAAAGCCGATGCGCAGCACCCGCACCCGGTCGGACAGACCCAGATCGGAAATGGCGTCGGACACGTAGCCGTAGCTGACCCCGTTGCAGATCACCCCCCAGCGCCCCTGGCCCTGGGTGAAATTAAACGGGCTTTTCTCCGAGTCGGCCGCGGCTTTTGCCAGATTCTCCAGCAGCACCACGTGCCGGCGCCGGGCCACCGCCGGCACCATGACCATGTTGAACGGGTCCCGGACAAAGTCGCCGGCCGTTTTTGGCGGGGTCATGGCCCCCAGGGTCACCGTTGCCGTGGAATGGTTGATCCGCGTGGTGGTGCGCAAAAGCACCGGCTCGCGCAAAGACTCGCTCAGGGCAAAGGCCGCAGCCGTCATCTCCTTGGCTTCGGCCACCGAGGAGGGCTCGAGCATCGGAAGACCCGAAAGTTTGGCGTAATAGCGGTTGTCCTGCTCGTTCTGGCTGGAAAACATGGACGGGTCGTCGGCCGTCAGGATCACCAGTCCGCCGCGAACCCCTACGTAGGCCAGGGTCATCAGGGCGTCGGCCGCCACATTGAGCCCCACGTGCTTCATCAGGCAGATGGTTCGAAGGCCGCTGTTGGCCGCTGCTGCGGCCACCTCCAGAGCGACCTTCTCGTTGGTGCTGTATTCGAAATACAGATCGCTCTCGTGAGAAACCTGAAACAGGTTAAGCGATATCTCCGAAGACGGGGTCCCGGGATAGGTGGCGCCAAAGGCCACCCCGGCCTCGATGGCCCCGCGAGCGATGGCTTCATTGCCCAGCAGCAGCATCTTTTCTCCCGGAATGTCGGTCAGTAATTTGTGCATGGTTGATATTCCTTATGTGGTTATTCGTGAAACAAAACTTAAGCTCGGCCCGAAGCGAAGCTTATTCGAGCGTGCGCGTATAAATGGTAGCGTACTTATCCGGCGCCGCTTTCATGCATTGGCTGCACCCGGGTTCGGTGGCCGGGTCAAACGGCTCCAGGCGGACTTCCATGCCCATTTCCCGGTACATTTCGACGATTTCCGACAAGCGGGGTTCGTCGTAGGTGATCTGACGTTGCCATCCCAGGGCGGTCAGTTCATCATGCCTTGTCATGGCGACCTCTTCCCGTGGCCGGCCGGCCTGTTAACGGCCTTTGTAATCCGGCCTTTTGCGCCCCATGGATGAAAGTCCTTCCAGGGCATCCTCGGTGGCGAAAATTTCACTGAGCCGACCCAGCTCGATCTCTGCCGCGTCGGCAACGGTCCGGCCAACCTGGGCGTCGATGATCTCGTTGGACAGTCGAAGGGCCAGCGGCGCCTTGAAGCTGAAAACCTTGGCTGTGCGGGCGGCCAGGGTTTCGTCCACCCCTTCGGGCGAAAGACCTTCCAACAGACGGCTTACATTTGCGGCACTGCATGCCTGGGCAAATGCCTTCATCTTTTCGGGGATCTCGCGCTGGCGGTTCTTGTCGGGCTTTCCCTGACCGGCCAGCGCGTCGATGGCCGCGGTGATCTCGGCCGGTTGCACCAGCCGGGTGACGATTCCCATGGACAGGGCGTCGGCCGCGCTGATGGACGCGCCGGTAAAGGTGAAATACTTGGTTAGCTGCGGGCCGACCTGCAGGGCCATGCGCAGCATGCCGCCCAGGCCGGGGTAGATGCCGATGCCCGTTTCAGGAAAGGCCATGGATCCGGCCGGAGTCGCCACGATGGCCTGGCAGGCCAGGGCCAGTTCGCTGCCGCCGCCCAGAGACAGGCCGTCCAGCAGGGCGATGGTGAGTTTGGCACTGTTCTCGATGCGCATGAACAGCTGGTGGCCGGCGCGGGTGAAATCGACGATTTCCTGAATTTTTCCGGCGCGGATCTTCTGGATGAAGTACCGGATGTCGGCACCCGCCACGAAGGCCTTGCCCGCCCCCTGAAAGACCACGGCCCGGACCGTCGGGTCGGCTTCGGCTTCTGAGAACCGCTGGTCCAACTGGGAGAATACCGCCTCGTTGAGGGCGTTCATGGCCTCGGGGCGGTTGATGGTGATCCAGGCGACGGCGTTTTTGATCTCCAGGTCCACCACGTTGAAGGCAAAGGGGACGCCTTTGGCCTTCTGAGTCTCCAGCAGGCCGGGCATGGCGAAATCCGGATAGCGTTCGCTGACGGCCTTTACACAGGCGTAGGTTTTTTCGATGCCGATGCGGTTCATGATTTCAAAAGGGCCGAGACTCCATCTCAGACCGATCTTGGCCCCCCGGTCGGTATCCTCGATGGTGGCGACTTTTTCGTCTACCAGGGCCGCTGCCACCCCGAGACAGACGCCGTAGAAACGGTCCATGATGGGTTCCAGTTTCGATTCGTCCACCGCGCCGTCCAGGTTCCAGAGTTCTTTTGACGCCACTTGCTCCCTGAGGCGGTCGGCCGGCGCGTAGAAGGCCCCCAGTTCGTTTCCCAGGGTGGTGGCCGCATGCAGGGCGATGGGGATGCCGGTGACGTTCATGAGCTCAAATGCCCCCATGCCGATTTTAAAGGCGCGTTTGCTCGCCTCTTCGATGGTGGCGATGTTGGCCACGTCTTCTTCCAGCATGCGGGCGGCCTCGTTCAAAAAGGGGACAAAAAAACGGTTGACGGCGAAACCGGGAGCATCTTTGACGAGGATGGCCGTCTTGCCGTGGAGTTTGGCTGCCAAAAGCGCCTTCTCCACAGTCTCGGCACTGGTGGTGCCGTGGGGGATGACCTCCAGCAAGCGGTTTTTTGCCGGGTGGAAGAAGTAATGGTATCCCACGAAGCGATCCGGGCGTTGGGTTTGGGCCGCAAATTCACCCACGTAAAAGCTGCTGGTGTTGGTGGCCAGGATGGTGTCGGGGTTGCATATGGCATCGAGGCGCTTGAACAGGTCGGATTTGACCGCTTTGTCCTCGAATACCGCCTCGATCACCAGGTCGGCGTCCCGGACAGCTTCCAGGTCCGTTGTGGCCGTAATGCGCGAAAGGATCTCTTTCACCTGGCTTGCAGTGAAGATTTTTCGCTCGACGGCTTCGTTGAGCAGTTTGCCGATGGTGGACATCCCCCGCTGAACGAACTCATCCTTTGTGTCGATCATCACCACCGGGATGCCCTCCTGGGCGATTTTCTGCACAATGCCGCTTCCCATGTTGCCGGCGCCGATAACGCCGATTTTGTTGATCTGAGGCATGCTCTCTTTCTCCTTCCCACCAAAACTGATGGCTGTGTAAAAAGTCGGAATCTCTCGCAAAGCTAACGATTTGACATGAAAACTGTTTCTCTTGGCGTACTTGGCGCCTTTGCGAGAAAATTGCTTTTTTACGAGTTTGTCAAAGCTGTGGTGAACCGGGCCGATCCGACAGATCCGACCGACAAACCGCGTTTATTTGTTCTTCCAGACCGGCCGGCGCTTTTCCTCGAAACTGGCGATTCCTTCCAGCACGTCTTCGGTTTTCATCAGCGTGTTGAGGAAATAGTCGCTGACCCGTGCCACGGCCTGATCCGGGGCAAGGCCCAGGTGGTTTCGAACGGCACGTTTGTTGAGCCGAATAATCAGGGGGCTGCAGGTTTGAATCTCCTTGACGAACCGATCCACGAATTCGGTGAAGTCGGCTTCCGGAGTCACGTGGGCGACAAATCCCATGGACTGAGCCTCGGATGCGCGATAAATCCTGCCGGTGGTGCAGATTTCGATGGCCTTGGCCTGTCCGACCAGCGCTGGCAGGCGGATAGCCGCATAGGGTGGAAAGAAACCGAGCTTGATTTCGGGCTGGCCGAATTTGGCCTTGTCCGAGGCGATGATGGTGTCGCAGGCGATGGCCGCTTCCATGCCGCCGCCGAGACAGGCGCCCTGAACCGCCGCAATGGTGGGCACCGGCATGGATTCGATGCATGCCAGCATGCGATTGAAGGTGGTGATCATGTCCGAGACCAGCGCGGGCTTGTGGTCTGCGACCTCCACCCCGGCACACCAGCTCGGGCCATCGGCCAGAAAGACCACGCATTTCAGATCGTTGTCGGCGGCCAGCGCCTCCAGGGCGCCGCTCACCTCGTTCATCATGGCAATGTCGAGCACGTTGTGCTTGGGCCGCGCGAAGGTAATGCGCGCGACACCGTCCGCCTTTTCAAGCCGGATAAATTGCATGTCAGCCATTGAAAAACTCCTTAATATTCAATTTTCGAATTGCCAGGATCGCCGAATTCCAAATCCGGCGTCAGCTTCGGTCGATTCATCGCCCGCTCAATCCGTCAATTCGCCAATCAACAATCAACAACCGCCAATCGCCAATCCCTAAATGTACTGTCCCCCGTCCACCTTGATCACTTCGCCGGTGATATGACGGGCCTTGTCCGATGCGAGAAAGGCGATGACGTTGGCCAGGTCTTCCGGTTGCCCAAGCCGCTTCAGGGCCATCTCCCCCATGGCCAGGTCCACGATTTTGTCCCGAGCCTCGGATCCCTTGAGCATGGCGGTTTCGATGAGGCCGGGCGCCACGGCATTGACATTGACATTAAAGGCCCCGAGCTCCTTGGCCAGAGCCTTTGTAAATCCGACGATACCGGCTTTGGAGGCGGAGTAATTGGTCTGCCCGAACTTTCCGCGCAGGCCGTTGATGGAGGTGATGTTAATGATCTTGCCGTATTTTTGCTCTTTGAAGATGGGGGCTGCCTGGCGGGTGAAGTTGAAATACCCCTTCAGATTGACGGTTATGACACGATCCCACTGTTCTTCGGTCATTTTCCAGGAAACGCCGTCCCAGTTCATGCCGGCATTGTTGACCAGAATGTGCAGGCCGCCGAGTTTTTCCACGGCCTGTCGCACCACGGCTTCGGCCTCGGCAAAAACGGCGATGTCGCATCGCAGCGCAAGGGCTCGCCGGCCCAGGGCTTCAATCTCCTTAACGTAGGCCAGGGCTTCGGCTTCGTGGCTGCGATAGGTCACGCAGACATCGGCCCCCTCTCTGGCCAGTTCCAGTGCTGCGGCTGCACCGATTCCCTGTGAGCCGCCGGTGACTAAAGCGATTTTTCCTTCCAGCATCATATGGCCTCCAAAACGATGAGATGAGTGTTCTTTATTGGGTGGTGATACCGTGCGTGGTGAATGCCGTTTACTGATTAGGCGCCCTCGAATAAGCTACATTTCAGCTACAATTTAATTAGTCAAGGGAAAAGTATTTCCCGGTAGAAATCGGGTCCTTCCATAAAATCGCTGCGACACAGTCATGATCCGGAACGCGCGTATTGACCCCTTGCGGCCGTTGGGGTCGCAGGGAAGTAGCCCATATAACGAGAAATTTCCCCGGCGGCGTTGCGAAGCTGGTGAACGATGTCCTCATGCTCAGCGCCCAGAACCGCATCGGGCGAACCGGTGAGACTGATGGCTGCGGCCAGCCGCCCCTTGCCGGTGAAAATGGCTGCGGCCACGCTGGCATACCCCAGGGCCAGCTCCTGGTTGTTGACGGCAAACCCTTGAAGGAGGGTGCGCTCCAGGCACCGCTCGATTTCTTTCTTGTCCACGATGGTGTAGGGGGTGAAGCGGACCGGCGACAGACTCTCAAGGTAACTGTTTCGGGATTCGAGATCCAGGTATGCCAGAAGGACCCGCCCCACTGCGGAACAATAGGCAACGACCCGCGGCCCGATCTGCCGGGACAGCATTTGAGCGTGCCTTGGCGTGACATTGAGGGTGACCAGGGCCGCATCTCCGTCCCAGATGGCCACCCGGCAGATGAACCCGGTGCTGGCCGCCAGATGATGGGCCGGGCTTTCGGCTTTCTGGTTGATTTCCAGCGTGCCGCTCATGATGGTTCCCAAGGCGAAAATGCTGTGCCCGAGGTTGTATTTCCGTGTTTCCGGATCCTGTTTGAGAAATCCGCTGCGGACCAGGGTATGAACGAGGTTGTGAACGGTTCCCTTGGCCAGCCCCATGGCTGCGGCCATTTCGGTGATTCCCAATCGAGGGTGGGAATGGGAAAACAGGGAAAGGATGCCCAGGGCGCGATCGACGGATTGAATTAGCATATTGACCGATGTTCCATAATGTGGAATTAAGTTCATCAAAGCTACCCTGAACCCCCATTCGTGTCAACGGGATTTTGAAGTCGACGGGTATCTGGTCCATCGCCGGTAGGTTTTCCCGTGGTGAAAATCGGTCGTTTTCGGGACCCTCACCATCCGGTCGAAACGCCGGGGTGGAATTCACTTTTCGCTCATACCGGCCAAGGGTTGGTGCCATTTCCATGGTTGGGAAAAAGGTCTTGACAAGAAAGGTGCCGCAAAGCTACAGGTTACATTGTAGCTAAATTATAACTCCCACTCCATTTCAGGCAGCGATCGACAGCGTGTTTCCCGAACAGATGATGGCCTGGCCAAGGGACCTGGCTCAATCGGCAGGGCCAGTCGTTCAGGACCGGCAGTTCTTCAATAGTTTTTCAATGACAAGGAATTGAAGGAGGCGTCCATGCCCACAGTACCTGACAAAATACTCACCTGGCAGATGGTTCAACCGACGGTCCGCAACAAGGAGACCGGGGCGATCACACCCGGGAAGCTGGAAAAGAAAGAGATTCCGGTCCCGGAGCTCGCCTCCGGAGAAGTCCTGGTGGAAGTGGCCGGATGCGGCGTCTGCCATACCGATCTGGGCTATTTCTACGACGGCGTTCCCACAGTCTGCGCGCCCCCCCTGACCCTGGGGCATGAAATTTCCGGTACGGTGGTGGCCGGTGATGCTGCATGGATCGGAAAGGAAGTGCTGGTTCCGGCGGTGATGCCGTGCCGCCAGTGCTACCTGTGCAAAACCCGGCGAGGCAACCGGTGTTTGAACCAGAAAATGCCGGGCAACAGCATCGGCATTTATGGCGGTTTTTCCAGTCACATTCCAGTGCCGAGCATCGATCTATGTGAAATCGGCGACCGGGGTGACATCCCCCTGGAGCACCTGGCCGTGGTGGCCGATGCCGGTACAACGCCCTTCCAGGCGGCCCGGCGGTCGGGTCTTGAAATCGGCGACAATGTCATCGTCATCGGGGTGGGCGGGGTCGGTCAGTACATGGTTCAGACCGCCAAGGCCATGGGGGCCGGAACCGTGGTCGCCGTGGACATTGATGCGGCCCGGCTCGAAAAAATGCTGAGTCATGGCGCGGATTTTGTCATCGATGTGACGGGAAAAACGCCAAAGGATATCTCCGGCGAGCTCAAGGGTATCCGAAAGAAAAAGGGCCTGCCCGCCTACGGATGGAAGATCTTCGAGGTGACCGGATCAAAACCCGGACAGGAACTGGCTCTGAATTTGTTGAGCTTTACGGGAAAACTCATCATCGTCGGCTTCGGCATGCAGAAGGTGGAATACTCCATCAGTCGGCTCATGGCCTTCGACGCCGAGATCATCGGCACCTGGGGGTGTTTGCCCGAGTACTATCCCCAGGTCCTCGAGATGGTGCTGTCGGGCAAGATCGCCCTGGCCCCCTTCGTTCAGACCCGGCCCATGAGCACCATTGCCGAAGCCTTCGAAGAGGCGCACCGGAAATCGCCGGATCAGCGGATCATTCTGGTGCCCGATTTCTGATACCTTTTTGATCGCTCTGGATTGCCGGCAGCGGCTTTCCCGACAAAGTCCTTTTTTACCACGAAGAACACGAAGCGCACGAAGAACACCCTAACAACGATTTGAGTCGAAAATCTTCGTGTCCTTCGTGAACTTCGTGGTTTATCAAAACATTGAACCTTCCGCTTCGACGGCGGGAAAGCACAATTTAACCAAGGAGAATGAACATGGCCCTGGAATGGATGCCCAGAGAAAACGGTGAAAAGGACCACTTGATCCATGATGACAAACACTGGGGGCGCGACGCGGACGCCCCCTGTGTGGTCTATGAAAAACGCCCCCTGATCGATCCCAAAGGTCAGCCGGTGGAGGGATTGAGCGTCGCCTGGATTCGGCTCAACAATCCCAGGCAGTACAACTCCTACACCACCGAGATGGTCAAGGGGGTGATTGCCGGATTCGAGAACGCGTCGGTGGATCGCGGTGTGGTGGCGACCGTCTTTACCGGCACCGGTCCCTATGCCTTCTGCACGGGCGGAAACACCAAGGAATACAGCGAATTCTACAGCCGCAGACCCGATGAGTACGGTCAGTACATGGAGCTGTTCAATCACATGGTCGACGCCATCCTCGGGTGCAAGAAACCGACCATCTGCCGGGTCAACGGCATGCGGGTGGCCGGCGGCCAGGAGATCGGAATGGCCTGCGATATCACCCTGAGCTCGGACCTGGCCATCTACGGTCAGGCCGGCCCCAAGCACGGGTCCGCGCCGGACGGCGGCAGCACCGATTTTCTGCCCTGGTACCTGGGCATGGAGGACGCCATGTGGAACTGCGTCTCCTGCGAGATGTGGTCCGCCTACAAGATGAAAATGAAGGGGCTGATCAGCAAATGCGTACCGGTGCTCAAGGTAAACGGCAAATGGGTGAGAAACCCCACGATCGTCACTGATACCTATCTTAACGACGGCGAGATCGTCTACGGTGAGTACAAGACGGGCGATGCCATGACGGCGGGGCGCGATTTCCTCAAACAGCACCAGGCCGATGCCGACTTCGAACTTCTGGACAAGGAGGTCGACAAGATCATCTGGCAATTCGCCAATCTCTTTCCTGGATGCCTGATCAAATCCATCGACGGCATCCGCATGAAGAAGAAATATTTTTGGGACATCTGCAAGAACGGCAACCGGCACTGGCTGGCAGCCAACATGTCAGGTGAGGCCTTCCTGGGCTTTGGCGCATTCAATACCAAGAAAATCACCGGCACCGATACGGTGGACTTCATCAAGTTCCGCCAGAACATCGCCGCCTGCCGGACCTGGGACATGGAGATGTTCGCCGAAGTGATGGGCCGACCGAAAGAATAGCGCCCCTAACTGTGCTGGCAGCTCAATGGGAAAACAAAACCGGCGCATTTACAATAATCAAGTTTATTTTACCCGTGACTCTGAATGAGAACCACGAAGAACACGAAGTTCACGAAGGGAAACCACAAAAAGCAAGTGGCGTAGAAAACCTTCGTGTCCTTCGTGAACTTCGTGGTGATCAAAAAATCGGGGGTTACGATACAGCAGCTTTGAGCTAACGAGGAGGACGAGATGGGAAAAGTGGGAATCATCGGGGTCGGCCAGAGCCGGTTCGTCAGGGCCTACCCCGGTTCCGTTCGCGAACTGGCCTTTGAGGCCTACCAGGAGGCCATGGCCGATGCGAAAATGACCGCGGGCGATATCGACGCCACGGTGATCTGTTCGGCGCCCGAATACGACAAGCAGCGGTCACCGGCCGGTGTGATTGCCGAGTATCTGGGCCTGAACCCCCAGCCGACGTTCTATGCCGAAACCCTGTGCTCTTCGGGCAGCACCGGTCTCAAGCTGGCCTACGCCCTGGTCGCATCCGGTTTGCATCAGGCCGTCATGGTCATCGGGTTCCAGATTATGAGCCAGATCTCCTCGGAGGAATCCCAGGAGCGGATGGGCCGCGGGGCGGACATTCAATGGGAGTCGCCCTTCGGGACCATGATGCCCGCCTACTATGCCATGCACGCCCAGGCGCATATGGCCAAGTTCGGCACGACGCCGGAGGATCTGGCCCGGGTTCGGATCAAATCGGCCCTTTACAGCCAGTTCAACGACAAGGCGATGATCCGGAAACCGGCGAGCCTGGATCAGTTCCAGGACCCGGAGCATTTTTTTTCCGGTCCGGTGGCCACCCCCCTGAGGGGGGGGGATTGCTGCGCCAATGCCGACGGCAGTTCGTGCGTCATTGTGGCCAGCGAGAAGGTCGCGCGCGCATTCAGCGACAAGCCGGTCTGGATTCTGGGCCTTGGCGCTGCCTCGGCGCCGGTCAATATGGCCGGCCGCAGCGATCTCACCGGTCTTTCCGTGGCCGTCGAGGCCGGACGACAGGCCTATGAGATGGCCGGGATCGGGCCAAACCAGGTGGATGTGGCTGAAGTGCACGACTGTTTCACCATCGCCGAGATCATGGCCTATGAAAACCTCGGGTTCGCCAAACCGGGAGAAGGCCCGGCGCTGATCGGCGCCAAGGAGACATACAAGGAGGGGCGGATTCCGGTAAATGTCGACGGCGGCCTGCTCTCCAAGGGTCATCCCATCGGTGCCACTGGAGGCTCACAAATCCGAACGATCGTCCTTCAGCTTCGAGGGGAGGCCGGAGAGATGCAGGTGCCAAATGCGGCCATCGGCCTGGTACACAACATCGGCGGAGTGGGTCTTTATGGCAACGTCGCCATTTTAGGGAGGGAATAGCCATGGCCAAAAAAGAGATGGATCTGCGATTTGCAAAATTCGGCACGGTTTCCTTCACCGGCATCTCACAGGTCAACGATTTTATCGACCACCTGGAGCAGGGAAAGCTCATGGGGACGCACTGTATCACCTCGGGCCGGAAGTACTTTCCACCGCGGGCGCACTGCTGCGAGTCCATGACGGCGGACATGGAGTGGTTCGAGGTCACCGGCAGCGGGAAACTGGTCAGTTTTTCCACCCTCAAATATGCGCCCACCGGGTTCAAGGAAGACCTGCCCTACACGATCGCGCTGCTCGACTACGGCGACTACAAGGTCTTCGGCCGCATTGACCCTGCTGCCAACACGGCTGAGCTGGCCGTCGGTATGGCGATGCGCGCTGTTCCCGGCAAAACCCTCAACGGCCAGTTGACCTACGTGTTCGAAAAGGCCTGAAAAGCGCCTTTGCCCGGCAAGCCATTAACCGTGACAGCAGTTCTCGTCAACCCGCAAGGTGCGACCGCGGCAAGCTTCAATAATTAAGAAGAATCCACGCTCCTCGGGCGTGGATTCTTTTCTTTTTGGCGGCCTGCGTCCTGTCGCAGCCTTTTTCCCTTGACACTGTTACCGACCATAAATACATTGTAGCTATATTGTGATTATAATCTGTATTGCCTATCGCCATCAACTATTTCGGGGTTGGTTCGCCCATCCCGCTGTCACGATGGATTAAACTTTAAGATATTGATTTCACGCCTAAAAATTCTAACTCCAAGGAGTGGGATTGTGAAAATCAACCCGGACTTTGTTTCACCGTGCGGACTGTACTGCGGTGTCTGTGCCATTTATTTCGCCCACCGTGATAACAATCAAAAATTCAAGGAGCGGTTGGCAGGGCTTTACAAAGGGGGCGTACAAGGCAAGGGCACGCTTCCAAACAGTGAAACGATGTCAACGGATGATATCCGATGCAGCGGGTGCTTATCCGATGATCTGTTTATGCACTGCCGGCAATGTGAAATCAGGGCCTGCACCCAGGGAAAAGGGTACACCGGATGTCATGAGTGCGACGATTTTCCCTGCCGTCATATTGACGATTTTCCGATGGCAGTGGGCAAGAAGGTCATCCTCAGGGCTACGCCCTACCGCCGGAAGGTCGGTACGGAAAAATGGATTGAAGACGAGGAAGCCCGGTATTTTTGTCCGCATTGCGGCAACAAGGTGTTCAGGGGCGTGGTTTCGTGCAACCGGTGCACGGCGCCGTTGGACCTGGACTAGCGCCCCCTCCGAGAGGAAGTGCACTACCGGGGCTTTTGGGCGATCGACAAAGACGAGTATTCAGGCAACTCGGGCGTCATGGCCAGGAAAGCTTCTGCTGCGTTGGCCAGCGGGTTGTCCCTTTTGTCTGACGATGAATTGAAGAAGGCATGAAGGCGTTGGGCCTGAAGGATGCGATCAGGGCCCTGGACATAGATGAAATGGTGGGAAAGAATATGGTTTGCCCCTCCCCATCGCGTGCAGCGGCCGCCGGGCAGACCCCAATTTTCGCTTGACATCCCGGTCCAAGATAAATACATCATAGCTACAATGTGGCCAGCAGGTGGTTTTCGAGTCCCAATTCCGGACCAACGCGAAAGAATACTAAATGATATCGGGTTCTTCCATGGGCGTCACGGGCGCCGACAACCGCTGTCTCCACGCGGGAGCCGTTTCCGATCCGAATCGCCACATGCAGGCCAGGCGGAAAATGATCGCATGATTTCAGTATCATATGATGATTCATGAGGGGTTGAAACATGAGGTACGCAGAAACGGGGTACAATCTAGAAATCGATCTGACCCGGGGAAACATTGAGCGGGTCGCAACGGATCCGAAGGACACCGAACGGTATCTGGGGGGGCTGGGCACCAACGCCAAGATATTATGGGATCGGGTTCCCCCGGAAGTGGACCCTTTTTCGCCTGACAACCTGCTGATATTCGGCGCCGGCCTTTTGTGCGGGACGCCGGCGACAGGATGCAATCGCACCATCGTTTCCACCATTTCACCCCAGACCAGGCTCATGGCCTTTTCGATGATGGGGGGATTCTTTGCGCCGGAATTGAAATACGCCGGGTATGACAAGGTGATCCTCCGGGGCAAGTCCCCGAAGCTGGTCTATCTGTGGATTAAAAATGACAAAGTGGAAATCCGGGATGCCGCCCATCTGAAGGGAAAGGGCGCCGTGGAGACGGCCGAGCTCCTGCGCAAGGAGTTGAAAGAGCCCAAAGTCCAGGTGGCTGCCATCGGCATGGCCGGTGAAAACCGAGTCTATTTCGCCTCCATCGAGCAGGGGCGCTCGAGTGCCAGCCGCGGCGGCATCGGGGCCGTGATGGGAGACAAGGGGGTCAAGGCGATCGTCGTACGGGGCACCAAGGATGTCAATATTGCCAGGCCGGCGGAATTCTTGGAACTGTGCAAGGAAGTGCTCGATTACATCCAGTTCCGTAATGAAAATCCGATTCCGGGGGTCATGCCCATCCTGGCCGGCCTCGGCTCACCGCAAGAGATGAAAGTCCACGATGAGAAGTGGCACACCGAAAATTTCATGTGGGGTAATTCCCGGGAGCGCAGAAAGGATTTTTGGAACCAGGAGATCGCCGCAGAGTGGATGGAAACCCTGGATAAGGCGCGCACGCGTCTGGTCAGCTGCTACAACTGCCCGATGGAATGCGGGGCGACCATCACCATACCGGGTCTGCCGACCTACATGATGAAATGCTTCACGAAACTGACCTACACGATGGCGGCATTTTCAGATCTCGATTTCGGTCTGAAAATCGCTCAGCGCGCCACCGAATACGGGGTGGACGGTTTTTCGGCACCACAGGTCATGGCCTTTGCGCTCGAATTATTGGAAAACGGTATCCTGACGGACAAGGATTTTCCGGACATGCCGGCCGACAGTGAAGGGCGGTTCTACTATCTGCTCGACAAGATCGTCCGGCGCGAAGGCATCGGCGATGTGCTCGCCAACGGCACCTATTGGGCGGCCAAGGAGATCGGCAACGGCGCCGAGGCGTACGCGCACAACAATATCAAAAAGCACGAGCAGCTCCCTCTGAAACTGTCGATGCTCAACCCGATCTATTTTCTCATGTATGCCACCGGTGAAAAGATCAACATCACCCAGATCGAGGGACAATTCCCCCAGGCGCCGTTTCCCACGAGAGAGGCACGGGAGGAGTTCGTTAAGGACTGGATCCAGGTCCCGGATGAAAAGTTCAAACAGTATTTCCTCGACTGGGAGCTTCGGGGGGAAAACTCCATCCCCTTCTACCCGACGGTGCAAATGAGCTGCGACATCGTCGACTGGCAGGAACGGATGCATTACATCGACGACGCTCTGGGGATGTGCGCCGGGTTGTCGTCCTTTCCCCTGAAACCCCCGTACCATATCCATAACTATCCGAAATTCATCTCCGCCGGAGCCGGGATCGATATGGACGAAGCCAAGTTGACCCAGGCGGCGAAACGATACCGGACGCTCGTGCGGGCCATCAATATTAGACAGGGTATGCGGCGCAAGGACGATGCGCCACCGAAAAACCATTGGAAGAAAAGATTTCCCGAACTCGAGAAGGAGCTTCTGGACACTTACTATAAATTCAAGGGATGGAACGAGGATGGGATTCCCACGGTCGAAGCCCTGAACGAAATGGGGCTCGGTTACGTGAGCGAAGACTTCTTGGCGAGGGGTATCTTGACGGTCGGGGGAAATGCGCCCTCTGAAGGGGCTTCGGCAGAGAAAGCGTAAATAGTGTCCATCCACAAACGGCATCTTTTGGCCCAGAGCTGCGTTTTCGCACTTTTGGAAATCTTCGAAATAGCGCGCTATTCCTCCGGTTTCCAAAATGCTCAAGCCTTGCTCTGAACCAAAATCTACCATTTCTGGATGGACACTGACTAATGAGTGGAGGGTGCGAACCTTGGGTGAAGATAAAAAAAAGAAAACGATAAAGACCGTAAAGATAAATGCCGACAAATGCAACGGCTGCCGTGCGTGCGAAGTGATCTGCTCTGCAACCCACGCGGCACCGAAGTACAGCAGCAACAATCCGGCAAGGTCACGCATCCGGGTGATCCGTGATCCGTTGGCCGACATCTATATTCCCGTCCTGGCCGGAGAGTATGCCGTGGCCGAATGCGCCGGAAGGGACAAATACACGATCGACGGAAAGGAATACGACGAATGTTCCTTCTGCAGGGCTTCCTGTCCGTCCCGGGACGAGTTCAAGGAACCCGACTCGGGTCTGCCCTTGAAATGCGACATGTGTGAAGAAGAGGACGAACCCCAGTGCGTCAAATGGTGCCTGGTCGATGCCCTCACCTTTGAAGAAAGGGAAGAGGAGGTCGACGCCGTGGAGGCGCAGGAGGAACTGGAGATCGGACTGGCGGCGCTGGCCGACAAATACGGGCTGCAAAAACTGACCGATGCCATCGCCCGGCTGTCGCAAAGGGATTAGACACGATCATTCTCTAAGCAGGCTGCCCCACCTTCTCGAAGATCGTTTCCGCATCCGTCAGATGGGTATTCAGAGATAAGTCAGCGGGTGAGATTCCGAAGCTGTACCCCATAAGCTGAGTGAAATACAGAATTGGCATCCGCGGATGCGTGCCAAATTTCTTTTCCATATCATCCTGACGCGTATCCAGGTTGGTATGGCACAGCGGGCACGCCACGGCAATCGCGTCGGCCCCGGCCAATTTGGCTTCCTGTATCACGTTGTGGCTTAAATTCACCACAATGTCCGGTTTGGAAAGCGCCAAGGACGCGCCGCAGCAAATAGTCTTATACGGCCAGTCAACGGTAGTCATCCCGGCAGCTCTCAGCACCGTGTCCATGGTCATCGGATATTCGGGAGAATCGAATTCGGTGATTTTCGGAGGCCGGGTCAGCAGGCATCCGTAATAACATGCCACTTTCAGTTCTGAAAGATCGCGCTCCACAAGCGTTGGGATTTTGGAAATCAATGGCTTTTGAGACAAAACCGTTAATGGGTGGATCACCTTCGCCTCATCGTTGCAATCCTTATGGATTACTTCCACTACTTGTCTTTTGAGCTTCCTGTCGGTTTTGATACTGTGCTGGGCGATCTTGAACCTGGAAAAACATGCAGCACAGGGAATGATCACTTCTTCCAACCCAATCGCAGGCAGAAGTGCCAGGTTGGCCATCGGCAAGGCGACTGCCATAAGCTGGGAAAGGTTATGTGCAGCACTGGCGCCGCAACAGACCCATTTCTGAATCTCTACCAGCTCAACGCCCAGCTGATTGCAAACGGCTTTTAATGATTTATCGAACTCTCGTGCCGTCGAATGAAGGGAGCATCCCGGATAGTAACCGTATTTCATACCTTTTCCTGCTTTTTCACGCGTTTGATTATTTTGTGCACGGCGCCGTCGCCTTCAAACCTGGGAAGAAGATTGAACTTTTCTTTCTTAAGCATCTTCATCCCCATCGCCATGTCCTCTGTAAATTTCCGCGTCTTAAGTTTAAGCATGGCAACCATGCCCAGTTCATAAAGACGCCCGAACCAATTCAGGTTCTGAACAAAGGTCTTGCTAAACGTAAGAACCTCCGGGACCTGTGGTTGCTTTCCGGAGCGAACCATCAGAATTTTTATCGTATTCATGACCTCGGCAATATCGATATCCTGAGGACACCGTGTCGTGCACGTCAGGCATGCGGCACACAACCACATGGTTTTGCTCTTGTAAACGACATCATCCAGCCCCAGCTGAATGGCGTGCATAAGCTGTGTCGGCACAAGATCCATTTCATATGCAACGGGGCAACCGGTAGCACATTTGCCACACTGGTAGCAGTAGCTGACATCCACGCCTCCCACCGCAGATACGACATCAGTGAGCTTAAAGCGCTTTTCATCTAAAGTGATCACCGCTTCAGTCATAGTCTAGACGGCCTCCTTTTCTTTACGCTTTTTTACAATAGCTCTTTTCCCTTCAGGAGGCGGCGGAGGGGTGGGATGGCCGATAATCTTTGTTATTGCCGAGAACTTGGGCGGGCAGACTTCGATACACGTTCCACATTTTATGCACTTATCCTGATCAATTACATGGACCTCCTGTTTTGCGCTGATGATCGCTTCAACAGGGCATCTCCTGGCGCAAATCATACAGGCCTGGCACTTATCAGGTTCAATATAATATGACGGGGTTTCAACAATTAGTTTGGCGATCTCATCGTTGGAAAAATAGCCTCCGTATTCACCATGATCCAATCGCTTGTTCAACTTCTCTTTAGTCGCAATCTTTATATAGGGCACCAGTTTCGCAATATGGGCAAGTCGTGACTTCAACGCGTTGTCATCCAGGCCCTCAGTTACACCAAGAGGACCTATGTCCCTGATTGTTTTAATGAAACTATTTGTTGATTCAACATATACGTTGGCTTCCGCACCGGACATGAACTGCATTCTCAACCTGTCCGGATTGAGTCCAACGTGTTCCATGATCTTTTTAACCAGCAGGACCATATTCATGGCAATAAAATTGCCATGAGTTATGTAATTACATTCGTTTAAATGGCAGGCGCCGATAAATACGCCGTCCATTCCATTTGAGAACGCTCTGAGTACATGTGCCATGTCTACTCTTCCCGAGCACATAACACGGAGAATTCTCAGGTCGGTTGAATATTGCAGTCTGGAAACTCCAGCCAGGTCAGCAGCGCCGTATGCTCACCAGTTGCAAGCAAAACCTAAAATTTTCGGTTTAAATTGAAGACCGGTACTCATCGTACCCACCTTTCATGGAAATTTATGAATAGTTGGGATCTATGCTCACCTATGCTGCAGAACTTTGTTTTTCAGATGCCTGCCCTGCATGGGTTAACGCGTCAATTTCTGCTAATATCTCTGCATCCGTATAATGTTTGAGCGAAATTGCACCTGTCGGGCATACTGTATTGCACAGGCCGTCACCTTTACAAAGAACAGGGTTGATGGTGACTTTTTTGCCCTGTTTGGTATCTTTAAGGTTCAGAGCGCCATAATTACACACCTCGGCACACGCCCCACAGCCCATGCACATCTTTTCGTTAATCACACAGACAGACCCGGATGCTTTTACAATATCGTTGGATAGCAGCGTCAGCACCCTGCCCGCGGCACCATAGGCCTGATTGATTGTCTCTTGTATAAATTTAGGGTAATGCGCCATGCCGCACAGATAAACACCATCAGTGGCAAAGTCGACCGGGCGCAGCTTTACATGAGCCTCTTTAAAATAACCGTCAGGGCTAAGGGTCACCTTGAACAGTCCGGCAATTTCTTTGGTCGACGCTGAGGGGATAACTGCAGCCGCCAATGAAAGGATATCAGTATCTATGGATACCTTCCGCTTTAAGGTCTGATCCGTTACGGTGACTTTCAAAGATCCTTTGGCGGTTACCTCGACCACGGGTTTGTCATCCGGTGTATAGCGGATGAACCTTACCGACCTGCCTCGTGATTCTCTATAATAATCCTCATTGAATCCATATGTCCTGATGTCTCTATACAGAACATATATGTTGATTTTCGGATTCAACTTTTTCAACTCGAGTGCATTTTTCACGGATTCACTGCAACATACGCGGCTGCAGTAATTTCTGTCTTCGTTTCTGCACCCGACGCACTGAATCATTACCAGATTCTGAGCATTGAGCACCTTTTTATCTCTTTTGACTATCCCATCTTCCAATTCAAGATGGGTCATTACCTTCTCGTGCTGGCCATAGAGATATTCCGTCGGCGTGTATAGATCGGCGCCGGTAGCGAGAATCGCCGCACCATGTTTTATGTCAGTTTTACCCCTGTCGGATGTTACCGTCGTCACGAAGTTGCCAATGTAACCATCCGCCTGCATAATCGTTGCACTGTGGTATACGTGGATCAAGGGGTGCGCATATACTTTTCGGATCAAATCGCGCAGGAAAGCCTGAACATCCATGCCATCCAGAGTTGAGTGCACTTTTCGTGCGGTACCGCCGAGTTCTTGATCCTTTTCGATAAGATAGACTTCGTGCTTCTGGTTGGCCACGGAAAGCGCTGCCGTCATGCCCGCGATACCGCCACCAACGATCAGCGCCGCTTTGTTTACCGGCAGATCGTATTCCTGCAATGGCTCCAGCTGAGCGACCCTGGCAACCGACATCCTGATAATATCCTTAGCCTTATCCAGGGCATGTTCCTTTTCCTTCGAGTGCACCCAGGAATCGTGCTCTCTGATATTGGCCATTTCGAAATAGTATTGATTGATCCCGGCTTCACGAAGCGTATCTCTGAACAACGCTTCAAGCGTTCTCGGTGAGCACGCCGCCACCACGACCCGATTCAGCCCCTTTTCCTTTATCGTGTCCGTGATCTCTCTGGCAGAGTTCGTGGCGCAGGAGAAGATCTGCTGTTGGGAATGAACGACATATGGCAATGTCTTGCAGTATTCGACAGTATCGGGCACATTGATCACCCTGCTGATATTGGCGCCGCAGTGGCAGACAAAGACACCGATTCTCGGTTCCTCCTGGGATACATCCTTTTCTTCCGGATATGTTCTTTCCCTGGAAAGATGACCGCGTCGGTATTCCAGCAGCTCGCCAATCTGTGAGCCGGCACCACTGGCACTAAATACGGATTCCGGGATATCCAGCGGGCCTTGCAGCCCGCCGCTCACGAATATCCCCGGTTTGGTGGTCTGCATCGGATTGGTGGGGTCTAACTTTGCAAAGGCGTGACTGCTGAGCTCGATGTCGAAGGTGTCCGCGATTTTTTGCACATTTGCAGGAGGCGTCAAACCCACGCTCAATACCACCATATCAAACGCTTCTTCGATTATGCCATCTTCAGGCGTCCAGTATGTAATGGTGACATTTTTGGTGCCGGGTATCTCCTTGCCGATCGTCACATAACTTTTGACAAATCGAACGTCTGGAAGATTTTCAGCCCTTTGATAGAAACGTTCAAAATCCTTTCCAAAGGAGCGAATATCGTTATGGAATATGACGCATTCCGCTTTAGCGTCATGCTCTTTCGTAAGAATCACCTGTTTCTGGATGTAGGTACAGCAAACACCGGAGCAATAACTGTTTCCACCTTCTGCCGCTAGTCTGGATCCAACGCATGAAATCCAGGCGATTTTGTGCGGATGTTTCAGATCTGATTTGCGTAGTATTTCACCACCGTACGGCCCGGTGGCACACAGCAAACGCTCATAATCCATACTGGTAACGACGTTATCATATTGACCGTACCGGTATTCTGCTTTCAGCTTGGCATCATATGGCTCTATACCCTGAGCAAGGATAATAGCGCCTACCTTTATTTCAATTTTCTCTGCTTGCTGCTTTAAATTAATCGCGTTGTTCTTGCATACATTTTCACAGATTTTACACTTTTTATCCTTCAGATACAGACAGCTTTCGTCAATATAGGCCACCAGGGGGATGGCCTGTGCGAAATAAATGTGAACCGCTTTATTGAGCGAAATCTCCTGATTATATTGGTCCGGATACTTTACGGGACAATATTCAACACAAGTATTACACCCTGTGCACATCTCCTCATTGATGTATCTGGGTTTCTTGTTCAGCAGTACCGTGAAGTTGCCTGCCTCCCCCTCTACGGCTTTTACTTCCGTATAGGAAAGGACCTCAATGTTTGGATGCCGGCCGACCTCGACCAGTTTGGGCGCCAAAATTCACATGGAACAGTCGTTGGTCGGGAAGGTTTTGTCCAGTTGGGCCATGTGGCCGCCGATGCTCGGGGCCTTTTCCACCAAACAGACCTTGAAACCGGCGGTGGCAAGATCCAAGGACGCCTGAATGCCGCTGATCCCGCCGCCGACTACGAGTACATCGGCAAAATTGCGGTTTCCCAATTGGTTGAGGCGTTGTTGTAAAACGGGTTCCGGAATCAGTTCGTTTCCCACTTTTCGATCACCTCGTCTTTGGATAAAATGCCGCACCACGGATCAATCGGCCCCGAAGAAAGCCATTTTCCAGCCTGTCGGGGCGGGACGTAACATCGCATGGGCGGTGGTTCGGCCTGAAAATGGCGCCAAACGCCGGATCGGCCTTGCCGAGTGGAGCAAACCAGCGTTGACCTCGGGTCGCTGCGGCCCGGTGCCGCCGCTATCGCTCGCTCGGGGCCATGCATGGCTACAAAAGAGCTATAAAATGACTATGCCCTGGCTTTAGGGGTTTCCCCTGTATTTGTCAAGAAAAAATCAGTAGGAAAACGTGCCGGTTTGCCGGGCTGGGACTAAAAACCCACATGCGTTGCTGCCGCTCCGGCACCCAAGCGCTGGGACCTACGAAGATTTTGAAGCACGAAGTGCACAAAGAAAAATTCAAAGACAAATGGGTTAGAACGCCTTTGTGTCCTTCGTGGTGATAAAAATCATTGAGGGATATGAGGCGCAGGCACGGTCGATTGAATTTTGTGCATAAACAGCGTCATCAATCCAGCCGCTTGATCAGGTTGATGAAGTTGGAGCGGTCAAATCCCAGGTGTTTGAAGTAGGAGAGAAGGTCCGTTGAGTCCCAGCGCACCGATGTGTATACGCTGGAGAGTCCCTGTGATTTTGCGAAACGGAAGAAGGCATCGGCGAGTTTTCCCCCGATCCCTTGCCCCATAAACTGCGGGGCGACACCCATCATTGACAGCCAGGCGCTGCTCTTGATGCCGAAGACCCCGAGAAGCACCGATCCGATCATGTAGCCGGCCACGCGGCCGTCGATTTCAGCAACAAAGCTGGCGTCATTGCTATTTTGGACCTGTTCCACCACAATTTTTTGAAAATCGGCTTCAGCGGGTTCTTGGGTGATGGCCACATAGATCGCATTGATGGCATCGGCATCTTCTATTTTCATTCGTCGTATCGATGGTGTTTGCACGAAAATATTCCTTACCGGTTTGGTTAATCGATGCGGATGATTTTGACGTTGTGTCCGACCCAGTTGGGTGGCAGGTAGACTCTGCCGCTGTTCCCGCTTGATTTGACTTTCTTCTCAAGCATTTCTTCGCCGTAGACCTCAAACTTGACCCGTTGAGGTGCATTTTCGACGGTAGCTTCTCTTTTCAGGTTTTTTTCATCGGACATGATTTTCAACCTTTTTGCTATCTCAGGTTTCGAGTGGGGTAAATCCCCGCCGGCGAGCCGGTAAAAAGGCATATGTGAGGGCACCGGCATGGCCATATATAGGAAAAGTCTTTGGGCTGCCGGATGCAAACAGGGGCTGTTGATCCCTCAGCTTTGGCGATTTCCCTGGCGCGCCCAAGCGGTTGAAAATTTGGAGGTTCAATATAAGCCGCGGTAATTATTTGAAATCAAGATAGCACCGGTGGCCAAACGGGTCAAGGGGTTTTTAGCTGTTTATTAGCTGTTACATAGCTTCTGGAAGATTGCTATTATGCGAACCATAAAAAATGCACGGTATTGCCGCATCCTTCAGGCATCACGTTGCTTCATCACGGCTGCAGTGTTATGGAACCCGGTGCGGTGCGTCAATCTGCAGGGGATGTCGTTCAGGTAGAACAAATTATATAATGCGGTTCTCTTTCAAGCACCAGTTGTCCGGTGGCCCGGTCCATCGGCGCCCGGACACGCGGCATGAATGACCCTGCCCGCCAAGGGCGCCCCGTGGTTGACGGGTGTTATCGGGATCGAAATCGCAATCGGCGGTTGCCGTTGCCACGGTGGCGGCAAATGGCGGATCAGGGACAAAATAATTGCCAACACCAACACCCGATACCGATAGCGATTTCTAGGAACGGCGCGTTTTGCGGCAACATAGGGTTGCTGGAGCTTCATAGAGAAGCGTATTATATAATACTGCGCCCGAGTTTAGGACCATGGTTCGTATTGTCAGACCCACCATCATCGATGTGGAGGCATCCGGTTTCGGTCCCGGCGGCTATCCCATCGAGATCGGCCTGGCCCTCTCCGACGGGGCTCGGTTTTCCTGCCTGATCCTTCCCTTGCCGGAATGGGAGTTCTGGGACCCTGAAGCTGAAAAAGTCCATCACTTGAGCCGGGACATCCTCAACCGGCATGGCAAACCGGCTGCCGCCGTCGCTGCCAAACTCAACATGCTCCTGGAAGAGCGGACTGTTTACAGTGACGGGTGGGTTGTCGACAAACCGTGGGTGGATCTTCTCTACTACGCGGCCGGGGTGCGTCTGCGCTATACCGTCAGTCCGTTGGAAAGGATTTTAACTGAGCCTCAGATGGCCCTCTGGCACCACACCCAGCAGCAGGTCATTGGAGAGTTGAATCTTCAGCGGCATCGCGCCAGCACCGATGCAATGATCATCCAGGAAACCTACCAACGGACTCTTGCGGCCTGTTCGGCTGAGTAAATTCCGCCAGCCTATCCTTGCTGTTGAAGCATATAATAGCAGCTTCTTTCCCCTCAACAAGCATCCGGTGTTACGGTGTGATTCAAGCCCGGATGATTCGGTGGCCCGAAGAGAGGCCGTTTTTATTCGGCCATTTTGAATGCCTTGAACAGGGTGCCGTGCTGGACCATCCCGGCACCGTGCGCCGCGGCGTCGAAGATGTCCCGGTCGGTCCAGCCCAGCTCACGCAGGGCGTCGACATCCGCCTGAGTGGTGGCCTCGGGGGTGCCCACCGCCTTGAGGACAAACAGCAGCATGGCCCGGTCCCGTTCTTCCAGGGGGGCCTTGGCCGGATCGGTCAGCATGGCGTCCATCTGCTTCTCGGTCACGCCGGCAAACATCTGCAGGATGCCGCCGTTAAATTCCACGCAGTAAGGGTAGTTGAACTGTCGTGCCACCAGCATGCGAATGTGGGCGAGTAGCACAAAGCTAAGGGTGGGGTGCTGCATAAAGTAGTCCATGGTGCCCATCTGCAGGCCAATGAGATCGGGGCTTGCGCTGAGCATCTGAAACGGCTTGGGGATGGTGCCGGCCCGTTTCATCACGATGTCATAGACTTCCTTGACCTTGCCCACGGCCTTGTCCGGTGCGACGGTTTCAATGATCGGCATGATGCCTCCTTTTAACCATACTATTGGGTTATTCGGTTGTATCAGACCCCAAAGAGCGGGTCTTTTACGCCACCATTTTTTCCTTGCCGGGTCAATTGGTTTTTATCCAACTTGCCATCGGAGGCAGGTGCACTGAAGCGGGCGACTGCCCTGGTGTGCTTCTCACACTTGCCTTTCGCGCTCGGTTCTGCCACTTTCCAACTGTGTGGTGTTTTGTGCCGCTGGCAGGCGTGTTCAGAAAATACCGTGCCGTGAGAGGTGAACCCTACCATGGCCGACCGAAAAACCTGACGACAATCGGCGGGCTGTGCCGCTTGGCAGAGGGCCCAAGCCAGGGCTTAAAGAACCCTGTCGCTCACGGATTCGGTCCAGCGATGGTTGAAACAAGAGAGAGGGCCATGAAAAAGGCAGTGATCGGATTTGGCGGCAGCCCGAGAAAGGGCGGCAATTCTGACGTGCTGTTGAAAACCATCCTGGCGGCAGCGGCCGATCGGGGGGCGCTCACCCGGCATGTCCACCTGCGCGATTATCAGTTTCAGCCCTGCATCGGCTGCGAGGGGTGCCGAAAGGCCAAGACCTGCGTCGGTCTCAACGACGGTATGCAGCTGCTCTACCCGCGCCTTGTGGAATCGAGAGGGCTCGTTCTGGTGAGCCCCACCCATCATTACAATATCACGGCGTGGATGAAGGCCTTCATCGACCGTCTTTACTGCTTCTATGATTTCGAGGATTCGATTCCCCGGGCATGGCGCAGCCGGCTTGCCGGACAAGGACGAAAGGCAGCCATTGCGGCCGTTTGCGAGCAGGAGGACGCCGCGGACATGGGATTTACCCTGGATGCCATGCGCCTTCCCCTGGAGGCGCTGGGCTACGAAGTGGTGGACACGCTGACGGTGCTCAGGATCTTTCATCGCGGCAAGGTGGTCGACGACCCCGTGGCCATGGCCGGCGCCGCCGCGCTGGGCATCACCCTGGCAGACGCGCTGGCCGCCTCCGGGTGACGGGTGCCCGTTCGCGTTATTTGAACGACGCCGACGGGAAGGCATCGCCATGAATGTGGGCGCCCGTCAACAGTGCTTCAGGCCATCACCCTAAAATTGTTATTGTCTGGAACGAACCGGCATGTTTTATTCCTGCACCAAACATCAAAAACCAAGGATCATTCTCAATGAAAAACTGGTTCCATCTGCTGCTGCTGCTGCTGGCGGCGGCCCTCTTTGCCGGATGCGCCGGGACTCAGAAGAAAATACCCCAGCAACTGCCTGGTGAATCGTTGCAGGCAACGGTCTTTCGCTGCCCGGACGGTTTTCAGTTCACTGTTCACTGGTCCGGGGACGGCGCGCGCGCCGATGTGGTGCTGCCCAACGCCACGGCGTTTCTCAAGCGAGACATTTCCGGCTCCGGCGCCCGGTACACCGCATCGAAAATGGAGCTCTGGAACACCGGTGACGAGGCCTACCTCAAGCTTTATGAGCGTGAGTACCGCGGCTGCCGGGAGGACCGGTGGCCGTCTGTGGTGATGGACGCCCGCTACCGGGGAGTGGCTTTTCGCGGCTCCGGCAACGAGCCGCCCTGGGTTTTTGAAATGGGCCGGGAAATGATGGTGATGATCACCGGCTATGAGCGAGAGACCACCGTTTTTCCGATTTCAAGTGCGCCGGCGGGCCCCAGCGAAAAGCAGCCGGCCCCGGATATCCGCAAGGATGCGGTCTCTGGTGAGCACCGGATCCGGGTGGCGGCAAGCCCTGCCGACTGCCGGGACGCCATGAGCGGCGCGGCCTTTCCCTACCGGGTGCGAATCGAGTCGGAAAAAGGCATTTTCCGCGGTTGCGGCGGGTGGTTGCCGCCGCCCCCGGAGTGAGGATAAAACGATTGTTTGAAACCACGAAGTACACGAAGATCACGAAGAAAAAAAAAGTTATAAAACTCAGCAGCGTTCTTCGTGGCCTTCGTGTACTTCGTGGTTCAACTTTTTTGGGAGGGTTTCCACGTGTCCGACTTTGATGCTATCGTCGTGGGGGCCGGCAACGGCGGCCTCACTGCGGCCCTCACCCTGGCGGGGCAGGGCGCTCGCACCCTGCTGCTGGAGCGGCACAACATCCCCGGCGGGTGCGCCACGAGTTTTTGCCGGGGGCGCTTTGAGTTCGAGGTGGCCCTTCACCAGCTCAGCGGCATGGGCACCGATGCCATGCCGGGTCCCTTGAGAGAACTGTTCAAGCGGTTGGGGGTGATAGACCGACTCCAGTTCGTCCAGATGGAAAACCTTTACCGGGTGGTGGTGCCCGGCGCGCTGGATCTCCTTCTCAAGGCGGACCGCGCGGCGGCGGTCACCGCACTCAAGACCCAGTTTCCGAAAGAAGCTGACGGCATCTCCCGGTTTTTCGACTTGGTCTATGCCTTCTGTACCGAAATGGTGGGGGCGTTTTACTTCAGGGACCCGGAGGCCTCGCGGGAAAAATACCCCACTTTCTGCCGCTATGCTCTGGTCCCGGCACAGCAGGTGCTGGATGCCCATTTCACGGATCCACTGCTGAAAACCGCGGTGGCCATCTACTGGTCCTACATGGGGCTGCCCCCCAGCCGGCTGACCTTTTTTGACTTGGCCGTGGTGCTCTGGGCCTATATCGAATTCAAGCCCTTTCACATCAAGGGCGGCTCCCAGGCGCTCTCCAATGCCCTGCTGAGCGCCTTTCATGAGGCTGGCGGCACGGCCCGCTTCAACTGCCCCGTGGAGAAGGTCGTCGTCGCCGACGGCCGTACCCGCGGCGTTGTGCTCAAGGGCGGGGAAGAAGTGAGCGCCCGGTGCGTGGTCTCCAATGCCGGAACCCTGGCCACGTACCGGGACCTCATGGACCCCGGTGTCGTGCCCGAAGCGGTGTTCCGGCAGTTGGGGGCCGGTTCCGTGGGAACCTCGGCGATTACCTGCTATCTGGGTCTCGACGCCCAGCCGGCCGATCTGGGCATCCGCACAGCCACAAACTTTATCACCACCACCACTGACATGGACCGCATTTACGGCACCATGAAACGTCTCGCGGCACCCGAGGCCATGCTGTTTACCTGTTACGACGTGGATGATCCCGGTTTTTCACCCAAGGGTGCCTGCCAGGCCGCCCTGGTGGGGCTCCAATACGCCGATCCATGGCTGGGTGTGCCGCCGGCCCAGTATGCCGACACCAAATACCGCCTGGCCGAAGAGATGATCCGAACGGCCGAGGCGGTGGTACCCGGGATCCGCGACGCCATTGAGGAGATGGAGATCGCCACCCCCATCACCCACATGCGCTACCTGGGTCACCCCGGCGGCGCCATCTACGGCACGGACCCATTTGCAAAGGATTCCCGGTTTTTCACCAATCCCAAGGCGCCCGTCACCGGGCTGTATTTCTGCGGTGCCTGGGCGGGCTCCGGCGGGTTTCAGCCGACCCTGGAAAGCGGTGTGTCGGCAGCCTGGGCAGCCGTCAAGGCGCTCAACGCGCCGGGAGGTCTCTTATGAACACGCCGCGCCCCTTCGTGGAGCAGATCGATGGATACGACGCCATCGCCGCCGAGCGTCAGGTCCTTGAAAAATACGGCACCGATTTTCGGCCGGAGCGCGGTGCGGTGCGCCGGATCATCGACCGCCTCCACCCGGACGCGCTGTCGCTGCGGGTCGCGGCGGTTATCGGCGAAACCCCCACCGCCACCACCCTGCGCCTGGTGTCCGACGGGTGTCCCCTGCCGCCGTTTCAAGCCGGGCAGTATATCAATCTTCACCTCGGGTTGGGGGGCATTCTGACCAGTCGGCCTTACAGCATCTCGTCATCGCCCCACCAGGGGGCCTATTACGACATCACCGTCCGCAAGCTGATCGACGGCTTTGTGTCGGCCCATCTTGTTGATGCCGTGCTTCCCGGCGATGTCTTTACCACCTCTGCCCCCACGGGTCAGTTCGTCCACAACCCGGTTTTTCATGGTGAAGATCTGGTGTTTCTGGCCGGCGGCAGCGGGATCACGCCTTTCATGAGCATGATCCGGGATGTGACCGACCGGGGGCTTGCCCGGAAGATCACGCTCATCTACGGCAGTCGTCACAGTGACGACATCATCTTTAGCGATGAACTGGCCCGGCGAGTCGAAGACCACGACGCCCTGCGGGTGATCCACGTCATCTCTGAGCCGGATCGAGAATATACCGGTCGCGCCGGATTCATCACCGCCGATCTGATCCGCGAGGCGGCCGGCGATCTCACCGGCAAGATGTTCTATATCTGCGGTCCCGAAGTCATGTACGCGTTTTGCCTCAAGGCGCTCGAAACCCTGGGGGTGCCGCGCCGGCGCATCCGCACCGAGGTGTTCGGTCCCCCGGTCCGGGTCACGGACCAGCCCGGCTGGCCGATTGCGGTGGCCGCTCAACAGCGGTTTTCGGTAGCCATTGCCGGACGCGCGTCCGTGTCGGTGGCGGCCGGCGAGCCGCTGATGATCGGTTTGGAGCGAAACGCGATCGTGCTGCCCGCCCTGTGCCGCAGCGGCGAGTGCAGCCTGTGCCGAACGCGGCTGGTGCGCGGTGAGGTGTTTCAGCCCGCCGGCGTGAAAGTTCGGGCATCGGATCGTACGAACGGGTACATCCATCCGTGCATGGCCTATCCGGTGAGCGATCTGCAGATCGAATTGCCGGGGTAGGCCCGCAGCGCCGGAAGAAAGCCACCAGGACTCCAGCGTGGCATAAACGCAACCCAAAAACAGTTCTCGCGCAGAGACGCAGGGGCGCAGAGAAAAATAACAAGAAAACCCCTTTCCCACTATTTTTCTGTTTGCGTTGTTAACGATCTGGCTTGATAAGCGCCTGAATGGAACTCAATTAAAGGATTCTCAATGACAGTTCGCCTTCACTACTTTCAGCATGTCCCCTTCGAGGGGCTGGGCAGCATTGCCGACTGGTGCCGCGAGCGCGCTATCCCCGTCACCGTCACCCGGTTTTATGCCGGCGATCCGGTGCCCGAGCCGGCAGCATACGATTTTCTGGTGGTCATGGGCGGACCCATGAGCGTGAACGACGGTCTTCAGTATGCCTGGTTGGACGCGGAAATAAATCACATCACTGCGGCGGTAAAGCAGGGGAAAACCGTGCTTGGCATTTGCCTCGGCGCCCAGCTCATCGCCGCTGCCGCCGGAGCGCGCGTTTATCCCAACAGGCAAAAGGAGATCGGATGGTTTCCTGTCGTGCGGACAACCTCGGCAACGGCTTCCGGTCCGCTGGCCGGTATCTTGCCTGCCGAGGTGCTGGCCTTTCACTGGCATGGGGAGACCTTCGATTTGCCAGAAGGCGCCGCCCACTTGGCTCGCAGCGCCGCCTGCGAGCACCAGGCGTTCGCTCTTGGGCAGCGGGTGATCGGACTCCAGTTTCACCTGGAAACCACGAGAGCGTCGGCAACCGCCTTGCTGAACCACTGCGGGGCTGACATCACCGACGCACCCGCCATTCAGGAACCATCGGAGATCCTCTCCGATGAAACCCGGTTTGCCGACATCAACCGGGTCATGGTCCATCTCCTTGACCGGCTATGTCCGTCCCCGGGGTGAGCGTTCACCGGACAATCCGGCTGCCCGGTTTCATTTCGCAAGGTTTTCTGCCTAAAAATATTGCCATTTTTCAATTCTGAGTTGATGCGCTGCTCGATTTTGTTGCGCCCGGGACAAATAGCGGCCAAATCTGGGCCCCGAGAGTGACATTGAACGGCTCATCGACTATGGAATTGCTATTGATTGGATGCTGCATCGGGTGAAAACGACAACGCTGCCGCGAGGGAAACGATGAGCGGAAACCATGAGACTGAAAATTTTCTGGAACTGACCGAAAAAATTGCACAGAGCGGTAGTTTCAGGCGCGATCTCAACACCGGCGACACGGTCTGGTCAACTGGGATGTTCCGCATTTTCGGGATAGCGCCCGGATCGGTGCCCCCCGATTTTGAATTCATCGTGGAGCGGATTCATCCGGATGACAAAGCCGCTGTTATCAACGCCAATGAATCACTTCGGTCCGGCGGCCGGGAAATGGATATTGAATACCGGATTATCCGAAGCGACGGCGAGGTGCGCCACATTCATTCGCGGGCCGAGGTAAGGGCCGATGAATCGGGGGATTTTTGCGTCAAGTACGGCGTCCTTCAGGATGTCACTGATTTTAAAAGGACGGCGGCGGCGCTCCAGTTCAGTGAACTGCGCTTCCGGACGGCCTTTCAAACCAGTCCTGATGCGGTCAATATCAACCGGCTGGCTGACGGGTTGTACATTGACATCAACGATGGGTTCACCGATTTAACCGGATTTACAAGAGCGGATGTCACCGGCAAGACCTCTCTGGACATCGACATCTGGGATGCACCGGCCGACCGTGACCGCTTGGTTGCCGGACTCAAAAAAGAAGGCGTCGTTCGCAACCTGGAAGCCCGGTTTCGCCGCAAGGACGGATCGACGACAACGGCATTGATGTCGGCTAGGGTGATGACCCTCAACAACGCGCCGCACATTCTCTCGGTCACCCGGGATATTTCCCATCTCAAACGGGCCGAGCAGGCGCTGCTGGAGAGCGAACGCAAATACCGCCGCATATTCGAGAGCCTTTCGGACGTTTATTTTGAGACCACCCTGGACGGCGCGATCGTCAACACAAGCCCTTCGGCGGAAACGGTCTCCGGTCACCCCGTACACACGCTCATCGGAAACCGGGTCGACATGCTCTATCATAATCCCGCCGACAGGCAGCCGCTGCTTGAGGCGCTGAGACGCAACGGGCGGGTGAGAAACTTTGAGGTGGTCTTCAAGCGCAATGACGGCACCCCATATGATGTTTCCATCAACGCGGATGTCTATTGCGATGAAAACGGTCGTCCTGCGGGGATGACAGGGACCATTCGCGATGTGACAGAGCAAAAGAAACTCAAGGAGCAGCTCCAGCGTTCGCGAAAAATGGAATCGTTCGGACTTATGGCCGGCGGTATCGCCCATGATCTCAACAATATCCTGTCCGGCATTGTCAGCTATCCGGATCTGCTGCTCATGGACATGCCCGAAGACAGTCCCTTGCGAAAACCCATCCAGACCATCAAGCGTTCCGGGGAGCGTGCCGCTGGCATTGTCGCCGACCTGCTGACCGTGGCCCGGGGGGTGGCCGTCGGCAAGGAGGTTTTCAACATCAACGACATTATCGGGGAATATCTGAATTCAAATGTTTTCAAAACGCTCGAGAAAGCCCACCCTGGTGTATCGGTTCACCGCGCTCTGGATCCGGCACTGCTGAACACCCGGTGCTCGCCCATCCACATGCAGAAAATACTGATGAACCTTATTTCCAATGCCGCCGAAGCGATCGCCGGAAACGGCACGGTGACCATAGAGACAACCAATATCTATATCGATCTTCCATTGAAAGGCGATGAGGCGGTGCCGGCGGGAGAATATGTCAGGCTTCGTGTTTCAGACACGGGAAACGGCATTTCAAGAGAGGACATCGATCGGATTTTCGAACCGTTTTACACCAAACGCATTCTGGGCCGAAGCGGCACCGGATTGGGGCTGTCGGTGGTGTGGAATGCCGTTCACGACCATGATGGCACGATTCACGTCGACAGCGGAAAAGACGGCACCGCATTTACCATATATTTCCCGGTCACCCGGGAGGCTGTGACGCAAAGTAGCGATAGCGTGCCCATTGAAACCTATCGCGGCGGCGGAGAGAAGATCCTCGTTGTCGATGATGAAGAAGATCAGCGGGAGATCGCCTGTGAGATGCTGTTAAGGTTGGGGTACGCGGCCGAGTCGGTGCCCAGTGGAGAAGAAGCCGTTGACTATTTGAGAGAAAAACACGCCGATCTTCTACTGCTGGACATGATTATGGTGCCGAACCTGAGCGGCAGAGAAACCTACGAGAAAGTGATCAAAGCGCACCCCGGTCAAAAGGCGATCCTGGCCAGCGGGTTTGCAGAGACCATCGATGTCAGGGCGGCCCAGAAAGCCGGCGCCGGCGCCTTTATCAAAAAGCCGTATACCATCGATAAATTGGGGATTACGGTGAAATTGGAATTGGAAAAAACGCGCTGAAGGGGACAAAGGGTGCACGTGAAAAAATCAATTTTTTCGCAAAAGCACCAAGACGCCAAGAAGAACATCATTAACATCAATGCGTTAGCTTTGCGATCTTTGCGGCTTTGGAAGAGATTCCGATATTTTGCGGATTCATCAAGGTTAACAAACACTTACGCCATCGCTTAAAACATGAAACCATATGAATTCGGGGTGTTTCGAATTCATTGACTGATGGAGGCTTTCCATGGCCGACGCACTCGCACTGCTGGCCCTGCTCATCGGGCTGGAGCTGGTTTTAGGAGTCGACAATATCCTGGTCATTTCCATTTTCGTGGGCCGCCTTCCCGAAGCGCGCCGCCACAAGGCCCGCATCGCCGGTCTGGCCCTGGCGCTGGTGGCCCGCATCATCATGCTCGTGGTGGTGGTCTACCTGGCCTCCCTCACCCGGCCGCTGATATGGAACCTGTCGCTTCGCGACCTGCTGCTTATCACCGGCGGGCTTTTCCTCCTGTATAAAGCCGTGCGCGAGATTCACCATGCCGTTGAGGTCGAAGACGCGCAGAGCGCAGTGCAGCCTTCAGGGGCTGCCGGCACCGCCGCAGTGCTCAGCCAGATCGTACTCCTGGACATCGTTTTTTCCATCGATTCGGTGATCACTGCCGTGGGACTCACCAGCGAGCTGTGGATCATCATTGCCGCGGTGGTGGTTTCCTTTGTCGGCATCCTCTTTTTCGCCAAGACCATCGGCGAGTTCATTCTGAGAAATCCGGCGCTCAAGATTCTCGCCCTGAGTTTTCTGGTCACCATCGGGGTCACCATCTTCATGGAGGGCCTGCACAAGCACGTGCCCAAGGCCTACATCTACCTGCCCATGGGCTTTGCGCTGGGTGTGGAGCTATTGCAGATGCGCTACGAAGCCAACCGGCGCCGGCGCTTGAGCCGGGGATGACCATCGGCGGAAAAGCGACAACAACTGCGATTTTGGCGCGGATTTCACGGATTACGCGGATTAAAAGGAAAAAAGTGAGGCGGCCTGCGGCCGGAGGGCAACTGCGAAAAGCAGAATGGGCCGCAGATGAACGCGAATAAACGCAGATAGTGGAAGTGCTCTGCGCCTTTGTGTCTTTGCGCGAGACCCGGTTTTGGGTTGCGGCACTGCCGCACGAGTTTTTTAATAGCCAATTATTTTCTTGAGGATTTCTGCCATGCCTTTTGCCGAAGCCAACGGCATCACGCTTTGCTATGACGTCATGGGGCCCGAAGACGGCCGGCCGTTGCTCCTGATCATGGGGCTCACCACCCAGCTCATCGCCTGGCCGGAAGTCTTCTGCCGGCAGCTTGCCGATGCGGGACACCGGGTGATCCGCTTTGACAACCGCGACTGCGGCCTGTCGACCAAGATGGAGCGCCTGGGCGTGCCCGATGTGATGAATATGGCGGGCGAGCTGGCCAAGGGGCACTCTGTGGCCCCGCCTTACACCCTTTCAGACATGGCTGCCGATGCCGTGGGGCTGGCCGATGCGCTGGGGCTTGAACGCTTTCACGTCTGCGGCCTTTCCATGGGCGGAATGATTGCCCAGATCATGGCCATGGAATACCCGGCACGCATTCTCAGCCTGGTGTCCATGGAATCCACCACGGGCGAGCGGGACCTGCCACCGGCCACCCCCGAGGCCGCCGCGGCGATGATCTCGCTGGCTCCGACAAAGCGGGATCGATACATCGCCTATTCCGTCGATCTTTATCGCGCCTTTGCCGCCGGATCGCGCGAACTGGACGAAGGTGTTCAGGCCCGACTGTCTGCCGCGGCCTACGACCGCGCCTTCTATCCTATGGGCTTTCCCCGGCAGATGGCCGCTATCCTGGCCGCTCCCGGTCGGCGGCGGGCCCTTGGGGCGGTAGCGTGCCCCGCTCTCGTGATCCACGGTACCCACGACGCTATGGTGCCTGCGGCCCACGGTGAAGACACGGCCCATGCCATTTCCGGCGCAGAACTGCTTATGATGGTGGGATTGGGCCATGGGATCGCCTATCCGCGGCTGTGGCTGGAGATGACCGGGCGCATTGCCGAGCTTACGCACAAGGCCGGCGGTTAGGGGTGGACAGAGGCATCGGCAGCGGTATGAAAGAACGAAGGGTCAGGTCGGTAATGAAAAGCAACCGGATTGGAATCTTCGCAATGGTCGGTGCAGCTGGGCGGGCCCTGGCGCTGCGCCTGTTCGGGTGTAATGGAAATCCGCGCGTTTCCGGCAAATGCCCAAACCGGACATTTCCCGCCGGCTTTTCCGCTGCTTTGGTGGCGCTCATTTTAACCGGGGTGCTGATTGCGGACGTTCACGGCGCTCAGGGGACGCCGGTCTTACTGACCGCAGACGAGCGGGCATGGCTGGACCGGAATCCAGATAAACTGACGCTGTTTTTTAACACCGAGTTTCCGCCCATCGAGTTCTCATCACCTGATGGCGCCTTTATTGGAATGGGCGCAGATGTCATCGGCATGATTGAAGGACGGCTTGGGGTCAGGTTTATCCAAAGCCCCTCCGATGACTGGAACCAACACCTGGCGGCCCTGGCCAGCGGGGCCTGCGCCATTGCTCCGACGATCGTGCGAACGCCCGAAAGGGGGCTCTTCGCGTATTTCACGACCCCCTATGCCACGGTGCCGGTCGTTATCATCGGCACCCGCCAGCTGCCCACCGGACTGACCCTCGCCGATTTTAGCGGAAAGCGGGTTGCCGTGGTTTCCGGGTACGCGACCGAAAAGTACGTGAACGACCAAAGCCAGGGAAGGTTCGCGGTGGTGCCGATGCCCGACGTCGTTTACGGCCTGCGCGCCGTATCGTTCGGGCAGGTGGATGCGTTTGTGGAAAATCTTGCCGTGGCCGCCTATTTCATTGATCAGGAGGGCATCCCCAATCTGAGCGTGGTGGGCGGCACGGATTACGCCTTCGCTTTCAGCATCGGCGTGAGCCGCAAGTATCCGCTGCTGTTCAGCGCCATGCAGAAGGCCATGGACGCGATTCCTGAAATGGACCTCGAGGCCATTCGCAAGCGCTGGATTTCCCTGCAGGGTCATCGCGGGATCGCTCCGGAAACCCGGCGCCTGCTCACCCTTGTCGCCGTATTCAGCGCGCTGCTGCTGGCAGGCCTGGCGGGCATCAGCTACATTCTCAAGCGCCGGCTCGATGAGAAAGTGGCCAGCCTTAAAAATGCCCAGGAGGAGCTGGCTCATAGCGAAGCCAGATTCCGGGCGATTTTCGAATATGCGCCATACGCCATCGTGATCAACAGCCTCGAGGACGGCCGGTTCCTTGAGGCCAACAAAGCGTTTTTGGAAAGCCGGGGAGTCAGCCGGGAGGAGATATTGACCATGACCACCAAGGATGTTGCCCTTTTTTCAGAAGACGAGGCGGCAAACATCCGGGCTGAAATCCTCAAAAAGGGCTCCGTGCGGAACATGGAGGCCACTGTACGGAAATTGGACGGGACATTTGCCCATGTCATCTATTCATCCGGTTTGCTAGAAATTCAGGGCCAAAAGCAGATCCTTTCCATGACCGTGGATGTCACCGAGCGCAAACAGGCCGAAATGGAACGCGAAAAACTGCAGGGGCAGCTGCTCCAGTCCCAGAAGCTGGAGGCCGTGGGCATCCTCGCCGGCGGGGTTGCCCATGATTTCAACAACATGCTGGGAGCCATCATCGGATACTCCGAACTCACCATGGACCGGATGGATCCTGAAGACCCGTCCCGAGGCAATATCCGAAAAATCCTCGACGCGGCCCATCGCTCCGCCAACCTCACCCGGCAACTGCTGGCCTTTGCCCGAAAGCAAACCGTTGCCCCCATCGTGTTCGACTTGAACGAATCGGTGGAGGCCATGCTCAAGATGCTGCGCCGACTCATCGGGGAAAACATCGATCTGGCCTGGCTGCCCGGGGCTGGCCGGTGCCCGGTCAACATGGACCCCTCCCAGCTCGACCAGATCCTGGCTAATCTGTGCGTCAATGCCAGGGACGCCATCGCTGATGTGGGCAAGCTCTCGATAAAGACCGGCACGGTTTCATTAAATGCGGCTGACTGCGAATCCTATGCCGACAGCACTCCGGGAGAATATGTGCTGCTGGCCGTGAGCGACACCGGTTGCGGCATGGGCAAAGAAACCATGAGCCATGTATTTGAACCCTTTTATACCACCAAGGGGGTGGGTAAAGGTACCGGGCTGGGGCTTTCCACCGTCTACGGCATCGTCAAGCAAAACGAGGGATTTATCCATCTGTACAGTGAACCGGGAATGGGAACGACCTTTGAAATATACTTCCCGCGCCATATCGGCGATGCCCCGGTGGAGAAAGTCGTCGTCTCGGATGATATTCCCCTCAGCCGCGGCGAGACCATTCTGGTTGTCGAAGATGATCCGATCCTGCGTGAGATGGGCCAGGCGATGCTGCAGCGTCTGGGATACACTGTTTTGGTGGCTGGCTCCCCCGGGGAGGCCATCCGGCTGGCCGAGGAAACAAGCACAGACATTCACCTGTTTCTCATCGATGTGGTGATGCCCGAGATGAACGGCCGGGAATTGGCCGATCGGCTCGTGGCGATTCGACCTGCGCTCAAGTACTTGTTCATGTCCGGTTATACGGCTGACGTCATCGTTCACCGCGGAGTTTTGGAGGACAGGGTCAATTTCATCCAGAAGCCGTTTTCAATTCGTGACCTTGCTGTCAGGATCCGCGAGATCCTGGATGCGGGATAAAGAGTGAAGGGGAACCGGGAAAAACGGCATCTTTGCCTTCTTTATTCTCTCGCGATGCTCGCTGCGCCGGCCCGCGCTTTTCGGAGTCCTCGGGCTGTTCGTCTGGAACCCGGTGCCGAATCATCGAAAATACGGTTGTGGAAAAATGCCGAAAGAGAGATGGTGTCGCAAGCAGCCCCAGGTCGTACCGGCCCGACAACGCTATGAAATTTTATGATGCCGTAAAAAGTCTGAAACAACCACAGAGGAGGCAGAGGACCGCAGAGATAACCCATAAATATTCAACCTATTCTCTGCGGTCCTCTGTGTCCTCTGTGGTTCAAAATCGCCTTTTACGGTTTAATCACCGCTGATACCCATGAACGCTTGCCAAGTGCTTCGATGCGCGATTACTGTTCCGTATCTTGTGCAGTCAATTCGTCATCTGATTTACAAATCGATGGACTAAGGAGTGGAGGCCGTCCCATGAAACACAAGGTCATTATCCGAAAGTGCGATACGTACGATGCCGACAGGATCGCCGGCATCATCAGGGAGGGCATGGAGGCGTTGGGGGTCAGGCCCGAGGGCAAAATTCTGCTGAAGCCGAATGCCGTTCTCGCGCATCCGGACGTTTTTCCGCATGCCTTTACCCGCAAAGAGTTTCTCGACGGGGCCATCGCCGCCACGAAAGCACTGGCCGTGAACGCGCGGGAGATCGCCGTAGGGGAGCGCTGCGGCATCACGATACCGACCCGTTTCAGCTTCAAGCACGCCGGCTATCCCGAAGTCATCAAAAGGCACCGCGTCAAGACCCATTATTTCGATGAAGTTACGCAGGTCCCGGTGGCCATCCGGGGAAAAGAGAACCTCAGGCACCAACTGTTCATACCCAAGCCGGTGGCCGAAGCCGACTTTCTGTTCAATCTACCCAAATTCAAGGCCCATCCGTGGAGCCGCATGACCCTTTCCCTCAAGAACTTTATCGGCATCCAGGATGACCGGCATCGCCTTGTCGACCACAACCAGTTTCTGGAGCACAAGATCGCCGATTTGCAGGAGGTCATCCAGCCCAAGTTCATCGCCATCGACGGGATCATCGCGGGCCAGAAGATGATGCTCACCCCGACACCGTTTCCGCTGGGCGCCATCATAATGGGCACCAACTCGTGCGCTGTGGATACGG
This sequence comes from Pseudomonadota bacterium, assembly GCA_043825735.1. GTDB lineage: Bacteria > Desulfobacterota > Desulfobacteria > Desulfobacterales > JBDRRP01 > JBDRRP01. The sequence continues at coordinate 153,323 of JBDRRP010000068.1, forward strand.
TGGGCTGCCACATGGTCCATGCCGATCCCAAAGAGGTCGTCCACCTGCGTCTGACATCCGAACGGGGGTTCGGGCCGATTGACCTTGCCGAGATCGAGATTCTCGGCGATTTCCCGCTGGATGAGGTTCGCAGCCGCACGAAGGGTTTTGCCTTCTGCATGGAAAGGATCGACGACTATTTCGGAAAAGAGAGCAATCTTTCGTGCACCGTGGGAACATTTCCCGAGGCCCACTCGCCCGATTACTGCTGGGGCGGCTGCCCGGGGGCGCTGCAGGAGGCGATGCACATATTCAGAGGGTTTTATCCGGACGTGGACACATCGATGAAAAAAATCCGCTATGTCGTCGGCAAGGTGGAAGGCCCCCTCGATCTGGCCGATGGCGAGAAGGTCATTTTCGCCGGCAGCTGCACGAGCTGGGAGGGTGAAATCGACGGCAAGCAGGTCAAGATCGAGAGCAGTTACAAAAAATGCGAAGACGTGGACGAGACCCGGACAAAAACAAATGACCTGGTGGTAAAGACCTTCACGGCGCTGTTTAAAGCCTACCGGAGCCTGGGATCGACACACCTGCATGCCAGGGGATGTACGCTTTCCGTTGCCGAACACGTTCATTTTCTGTCGGCCCTGGCCGGTATCAAAAACCCGAATTTCGATCCGAGGCTGTCCATCGGGGTGGCGATCGCCTACTGCCAGATGCTGTTGAATCGATTTGTCAATCGGATGCTCGGGGCGTAATGAGAGGGCCTGTCATGGCCCGTAATTCACGACCGTGTCCACAGTTGCTGCAGGCCATGACCGACCCGATTGCCGCACAGATGAGGAAAAAAGGTATTTAGGTATAAGGCTGAAGGCTGAAGGCGCGGTCAAAGGAAACAACCAATCCCTTGATGTCGCTTTTCTCTGCGTCCCTGCGCCTCTGCGCGAGGAAATTGCTTTTTTACGGGTTCATCAAGAAGACATGACCGTAAAAATCTCTAAATCTCCCCAGAGGACCCATAGGTAAACCATTAATAATTAAATGTATTCTCTGCGGCCTGCTGTTTCCAGCCGCCACAGTGATGGAACCAAAGCAATGACGACCGTTTATCGTAACTGGACCAAGGAGCAGCTTGACGCCCAGTACAACAATCGGGCGCGGGTGCCGGATTTCCAGCGGTTTTTGGGCGAGTGGACCGCCCGCAGCACCCGATGTTATGAAACGGCGACCGTTCACAGAAACATTGCCTACGGCGGGCATCCCCGGGAGCGGTTGGACGTGTTTCCGGCAGCGAAGGCCGGCGCGCCGGTCCACGTGTTTTTCCACGGCGGATACTGGCAGTCCCTGTCAAAGGACATGTTCGCTTTCATCGCCGCCCCCTATGTCGCCGCCGGGGTCACCACCGTCATGGTGAACTACCCCCTGGCCCCGGACGACGTCATGGACCGCATCATCGCCGCCTGCCGCAGCGCAGTGGCCTGGGTGGCCCGGGAGATCCACGCCTTCGGCGGCGATCCGGACAATATCGTGGTGAGCGGTCACAGCGCCGGCGGTCACATCGCGGCCATGCTCATGGCCGCCGACTGGGTGCCGCTGCCCGCCGATGTCATCAAGGGCGCGGTGAGCGTCAGCGGCCTATTCGATTTGGAGCCCATTCGATTGTGTTATCTCAACGCCGTGCTGGGCATGGATGCTGAAACGGCCCGGCAAAACAGCCCGGTTCACCGGAACCCCCGGGTTGTCTGTCCCCTGGTGCTCGCAGTGGGGGAAAAAGAATCAGAAGCCTACCACAGCCAGACCAGCAACATGGCTACCGCCTGGCATGACACGGGCGTCGACGTGACCACGCTCACCGTGCCGGCGTCCAATCATTTTTCCATTCTGGACAGTCTGGCCGATCCAACGGGGGTGGTGTTTCGGCAGGTGATGCGGCTAATCCCAGGGGTTTAATAGGGCGGCGCCGCTGGCGGCCATGTCCCGGACGTTTCGGGTGACGACCGTCATGCCGTGGACCATGGCAATGGCGGCGACAAGGCTGTCAATGGCTGGCATTTTGTTTCCAGTGCGCTCCGCCGCAGCCTGAATATCTCCCCATTTTTGGGCAACTTCAAAATCGACCCCGAGGATCCGCTGTTTGAATCGCTGGTATAGCTCATGATCGAGCCAGCTTTGGAGAGACGCCTTCTTAGGGGAATCAGGTAGCAGCGAAATGCCTTTTTGAATTTCACCGATGGTAATCGCACTCAGAAACAATATTTCTTCCGGCTGATCTTTAAGCCATGCCACAACCTTTGCGGAAGGTTTGGGGCGGGTCAGCTCCGAAATGACGCAGGTGTCCAGAAGGTAATTCAAAACAACACCTCCCGGCCCGGCGTCGTGTCTCTTTCGATGGAGATGTCGCTGCCCCGGAGTGGAGAATTTAAGAAAAAATCGACAATGTTATCCTTTGACCGGGTCAACTCGCGATACTGCTCGACGGACATGACCACCACCGCTTCCACCCCCCGTCGGGTAACAACTTGGGGCCCAGTGCTGAGCGCCTTATCAACCACCTCACTGAATTTGTTTTTCGCTTCCTGCAATTGCCAGTGTGCCATGGCGGGCTCCTCCGATGCGATTTTATAGACTGTCTAGACTGTCCAATTCTAATCAGTTGACTGCAACACGTCAACAAGCAATTGGGAGTTGGCGAGAAACACTGTTGTAAGGTGTTGGTTGGCAGGATAAACTCCACCAGATGACCTGGGCTTTTTGCTTTGGTCACCATTTCAGATTCATGGGAAGGGAGGACTCGGCATGCGACTCAACAAGAAAAGGGCTCGCCCGAAGAATACCGTGGTGGTGGTTTTTCTGACCGTGCTGATGACCTTGGCGCTGGTCGGCTGTTACCCCAAGGCGGTGGGGCCGCCGGGCTATGACGGCAAACCCATGACCTGGCCGGAAATGGACAAGGCCGAGCGAAAAGCCCACATGAAAGACGTGGTGATGCCCCGGGCGGCCGCGGTGTTTCGCGAGTGGCGCCCGGAAAAGTATACTGCGGTGAACTGCACCCTGTGCCACGGCGATGGGGCGAAAACGGATAATTTCCACATGCCCACCGCGCATCTTCCCCGGCTCAGCGGGGAGCTGCTTCTGGGGCCGGAGTTCGCCAAATATCCGGACACCACCCAACTCAAGCTCGACCGACTGGTGCCCGAGATGGCCGATGCGCTGGGCGTGAAAAGCTTCAGCGTGATCACCCGACGAGGGTTCGGGTGCTATTCGTGCCATTTGGGACCGGATGGGCCGATGTTCGGGCACTAAAGGGCGCCGCACGCCAACACTGGGCGCTGGCGGGGTTTGGGCGGTCTTCGGCCGAAAAGCAAAAGCAACACCAACTGCAATTTTGGCACGGATTTCACGGATTACGCGGATGGGCGGCCTGCGGCCGGAACCGCAACTGCAACGGCGAATTATCCGCCGGTTACACAGATGTGCGGTCTACGGCCGAAGGTCATAGCACCTTTTGTTCGAATCGTGAGCCGGGAGGCAGTTTTCCCGGCGACCCGATTCGGACAAATCTTCTTGTCCGGGCGTAGCTCGCAGAGCGAAGCCTAAGGTGTCCTTCGCGTCCTTTGCGGTTTAATGTCTTTGGTTTTTTCAGCCCTCTTCCAGTAGCCGGCGCTGCAGCAGGGTCTGCATGTCGCGGCGGCCGTCGGCAATCAGCAGGATATAGACGGTGCTTTTGATGACCCGGTAGACAATGCGGTAGGGTTTGAAAAAGATCTCGCGGTAGTCACGGCTGCCGAGTGCCAGCAGTTCATCCGGATATACGCCGCGCTCCGGGTTTTCAGAGAGGCTTTCAAACGCGTTCTCGATGGCGTCGAGGACGTGCCCTGCGTTACCCGGAGCGTCCTGCCGCGAGATATAGTGATAGATCTCTTCCAGATCACGCGCGGCATCCCTGGTCAACATGACGGAGAAGGGCATCAGCTGTTTCCTCTGCGGCTGCGAAGTCGCTGAATGACGCCGGCAGCAGATTCAACATCGCCTTTTTCGATCTGGCGGTTGCCCAGGGCAAGGATTTTAAGCAGCGCCATGGTCTCCTGCGTGCGCTCGTAGCTCGCAATGTCTTGAATGACGACCTTTGCCTCACCGTTCTGGGTGATGATCATGGGTTCGCCGCAGTTTTCCATACTTCGAACGATCTCGCTGGCATGCGCCTTCAGATAACTGATCGGTTTGATCCGGCCGGACAATTTCATCGGTTTTCCTCGCCACTTGTATTGGTGACCAAATTTAGACCTTAAACGGGTCGTGTGTCAAGGTTGCCGCAAATGCTTTGGCCTTGCACAGTAATGGCGGAAAAAGGTAAATATCCATAAAATACCAGCCGAAGTTTCAGGTGTAAGGCGATATTACGCAGGAGCACCGTGACGTGGAGCGCGGATTAACCACTGTAAGCGGCTGCGGACCTGCGGAAAAGGTGACCCAGACACATGGTAACCCAAAATTGACCCCCCAAACCGGCATCGATGTCTACGGCCTTGGGCAGTGCTCGATGGACTACCTGGCGCCGGTGGATGTCTATCCCGGCGTGGACACCAAGTGCGAGTTTACCGGGCTTTCCGTCCAGGGCGGCGGGCCGGTGGCCAACGCGCTGGTGGCGCTTTCCCGGTGGGGGATGCGCTGTGCGTATGCGGGGGTGGTGGGTGATGATGGCCTGGGCGCGGATATCCGAAAAGGGCTGGCCGTGGAGGGGATCGACACTGCCGGTCTGTTGTCCCGAACGGCCAGCCGGTCTCAGTTCGCCTTCATCGCAGCGGAGCGGCAGGGGGGGCGGCGCACCATTTTCTGGCAGCGGCCGACCGGCCCGGCCCTATCCGCTGCCGAGGTGGACACGGCCGCCATCGGCCGCACTCGCGTGTTTCACACCGATGGTCTCTACGTCGCGGCGGCCGTTGCCGGCTGCCGGGCCGCGCGCGCTGCCGGGGCAACGGTGGTCCTGGATGCCGGCACGCTCCGTGAAGGGGTGCTCGAAGTAGTGGCGTTGACAGACTGCTGCATTGTTTCCGAGGCTTTTGCACGGCGTCTTGTGGGCGACAGCGATCCTGAGGCCGCCTGCGACCGACTGGCCCGAATGGGTCCTGCCATGGTGGGGGTGACCCTGGGAGAAAAAGGATACGTGGCGCTTTGCGGCGACCGGTTTATTACAGGGCCGGCCTACCCGGTGGCCGCCGTGGACACCACCGGCTGCGGGGACATCTTTCACGCCGGAGTTATTTACGGCCTGTTGAAGAAATGGCCCTATGACCGGGCGCTCGATTTTGCCGCCTGGGCCGCGGCCATGGCCGCCACCCGGCTGGGCGGGCGAGACGGGATTCCCGATGTGGCGCTGTGGCCGGGGCAAAAAACAACTGCAAGGGCGAATTAACCGCAGATGACGCGGATAACGCAGATGGGCGGCCTTCGGCCGGAGGGCAACTGCGCAAAGCACATATATCCACTGATTACACAGATTAGAACCAACATATTCGGAGGCTTGGCGCAACAACAACTGCAAGGGCGATTTTGGCGCGGATGACACGGATTGCGCTGATTAAAAACATCAGGTGGGGCGGCCTTCGGCCGGGAAGGGCCAGAGGACAGACGGCAGATGACAGCAACAGCGGAAAGCAGAAAATTCAGACAGGGTCTGCATGATTTGCTCTGCGCCTTTGCGTCTCTGCGCGAGGATCGGTTTTTGGGTTGCGGCGCTGCAGCGCCATGACCGTGGACATCGAGCATTTCATTGAAGGAGACCATAATGGCTCATAACTGTGAACACTGCGCCTTCAGGGCGCGGGCGGAAGCCAAACCGAATTCTTTTCTGGCCCGGCTCTGGCGCTGGCACACCCGCTGGTGCCCGGGTTGGAGATCCTATCAAAAATCCATTGCCGCCGGGGCTGTCCGCCCTTCAGGAGAGAAAAATGAGTGATCAGCCCATTGCCGCCGGAAAAAGCAGTTACGGAATGGTTGATGTGGCGCGGGCATTTGACCTGATGGGCCTCAAGCCGGACACGGTGATGCTGGATATGGGCTGCGGCAGGGGCAACTACGCCCTGGCCGCGGCGGCCCGTATCGACGCGCGCGGGATGATTCACGCTGCCGATCTGTGGCGCGAGGGGGTTATGGCCCTGGATGTGGCGGCCGACGCCCGGGAGCTCTCCCAGATCGATCCGCTGGTGGTGGACATCAGCAAGTCCATCCCTCTGGAAAGCGCCACCATCGATGTGTGCCTATTTGCCACGGTGATTCACGATCTCGTGGAGGACGGCACCGCCGAAGGTGCGCTCCGGGAAGCCCGCCGCCTTCTGAAACCAACGGGGATGCTGGCGGCCATCGAGTTTAAAAAAAAGCCAGGCCCGCCGGGACCGCCTGAGCCCATCCGTCTTTCAGAAACCGAGTTGGACGCCCTCTTGCAACCATTCGGTTTCACGCGGTTCGCCTCAGAAACGGTGGGCGAGCACCACTATCTCAGCCTTTACAGGATCGGTTCGCTGGTGTGATCGCCATTCATGCCAAACGGATCCTCACGCCGCCTTGATATTGTGTATCATCTCCAGAACGGTGTTGGTGATCTGATAGATACTGACGGGTTTTACCAGGTATTTCAATTTGTTATTGTTGAAAAAGGAAACGGATTCCCGGGACGGGTAGCCGGTCAGGAAAAGAAAACGGCTGGCCAGATCGGGAAACTCCCCGGCTGCAGCCTGAAACATCTCGATGCCGCTCATCACCGGCAGTCCCACGTCGCTGATGATCATCCGATAGTAGTCCTTGTGTATTTTTTCCAGCCCGATCTCTCCGTTTTTCGCGGTATCCACGACCCCCTCTTTACTTAGAATCGTCACGAGGATTTCCAAGACAGCCGGGTCGTCTTCCACCACAAGGATCTTCTCATTCCACACCGGTTGCAGATCACGGAGGGAAAACATTTTTTGCTTCCCGTAGGAATCACTGCCCAAAAAATGCTCGATATGTCTTAAGTGATGCTGAATCTTGGCCGCACTGCCTTTGAATTCCGGGCGCAAACGGGTCAGAGAATTAACCACGTAAAGAAAAATGCTGTTCCACTCTGAAAACTCGGTCTCGATGAGGCCGTCGATGAGGGACTCCCGGCTCAGGGTATTGTTTTTCAGTCTCTCGGCATTGGCGTGAAACGGCGCTTCGATGCGCCGCTTGGTTTCGGCATCCATTGTGATGGCCGATTTGATTTCGGGGTGCACCAGGATGGTCTCGGCGGCGGTGACCATGATTTTGTAGTGCACGGCTTCGTCATCGGCCGAATGTTCCAGAAATTCCTTCAGCGCCGCGTCCTGAAAATAGTCCGCCGACTGCCGGTACAGCCGGGCGGACATGCTCTCGATATGGGTCAGCCAGTCAACGATGTCTTTCATGTCAGGCCTCCTCGCTGTGGCGCAATTTTCAACACAGGCTCGCTCAAACTAACCACGACCGAGGTGTAGGCAACAGCCCGAACCGACATTGCCGGAAAGCGACGCGCCGTTGTGGGACTCACCGACATCAGCGCCCGGGTATACATCCGAAACCAGCTCGGCGGCGATCTGATGACCTTCATCAAGCCCTGGCGGATGTTCCAGGGGTTGGAGGAAAACGTGCCCGGGTCCTTCCTCGAGGGAGATAATTGGCAAAAGCTGCGGGAATAACGGTATAAGGTATAAGGTACAGGGTACAGGGTACACGATAAAACCAACACGTTTTCCTTTTTTGCTTTTGGCCTAACAGCGCATCAGCTATGCTACGACCGCAGGCCGCCCTATCCTGTTGATCCTGTAAATCCTGTCAAATATCTTTGCAGTTGCTTTTGCGGCGAAGCCGCCCGCCCTTATCTGCGAAAATCTGCGTTAATCCGCGTCCCATTCTGCAGTTCGCAGTTGCATTTGCTGTCGTCTGCCATCTGCAACCTGTCCTGCATAGCCGCAGGCGAAGCGGGATCTGTCCTCCGGCCCCACCGGCGTTGACAAGCTCACCGGCGTTAACTATTGCCTCTACATCCCCAAACCGATTCCCGGTTGTTGGCAGAAAGAGGCCAGGATATGCCCAAAGCAACCCGGCTGTACTATCTCGACAATCTCAAGGTTTTGCTCATCATCCTGGTGACCATGCATCATGTCGGGCAGGCCTACGGGACGACCGGCGGCGGGTGGTTTTATTCATACCCGGGCGATCGCGTAAAGCCGCTGGAGTTCTTTTTTGCCTTCAATGCCTCGTTTTTCATGCGGCAATCGTGGGGGTTTCCGATCGACCGATGGATCAGCTTCCTCGGATTCATCCAGATGGAACCGGCCCACTTTCCCCAGTACCTGTCTCTTTTTATTTTTGGTGCGCTTGCCTGCAGATGGTCCTATCTGGATTCAATCACCACGCCCCGGAACACCCTCTGGCTCCTGCCCGGTGTGGGTGTTTTCATCGTCACGGTGATACAACGCTATACCACTGGTCATAATCAGGCCTTCTTTCTGTGGCCGTATCGTGAGGCGCTGCTCTGCACCGGCGTCTGCATCGGGTTGCTCGCGCTTTTCAAAACTTTTTTCGACCGCACCGCCCGTATCCTGCAGCTACTATCGGAAAATGCATTCGGGGCTTACGTCCTGCACGTCCCGGTGGTCGTTGCGCTCCAGTACGCCTTCGATCCGGTCCATGCGGGCGCCTTTACGCTGTTCGTCATCGTCTCTGCGCTGTCGGTACCCGGATCGTTCCTGGCGGCGATCCTTGCGAGGCGTATCCCCGGGGTGAAGCGGGTTCTATGATAACACCGGAGCGCTGGCACCAAAGAAACGGGAATTGAAATTACGGAGGCTTCCCGAAGGCCCCTGAGCGCAACTACCCAGGGCGCGCAAAGCCCCAGCTTGGCATTATTGGGTTCCATTTTGCCTCCACTTGCCGAGCTGGGGCTCGGCGTTCCCTGGTTCATGGACATCAATTGTCTTGCAGTTTTGTAATTGATTCTGCGGCATGCAAAATAGCCACTAAAACCTGCAGTTGACATGATCGTTGGCTTTAAGTATGGACTATCGATGCCCACAGTCTTTTATAGCAGCCATTGAACAATCCTATCTCACCTTCTCTTGTCGGGCGGCGGACAATTTACACATTGATTAGCGACGGATTCATGCATCAGCAGCCGTCAGGAAAAGGTCAACACTGATATGTTGATGGCCTGTTGAAGAAAAGCATGTGCGGCGGATAGCGCTTTGGTACAAGCTCAAAACAGGTAAGCCAATGATGAGAGATTGAAATTCTATGGGGTGTCTACAAGTTTCCGTGCTTATAGGCGAGCGAGGGGCGTAGTTACCTCTATATCGAATAGGCCTATTCGTACAATAAAATAAGGAGACGATAAGATGGTAAAAGACAAAGTAAAGAATGTTTTTATAAGTCATCATCATAAAGATGATGCACATGTAGATAAATTAACAAAATTGCTACATAGCAAAGATTATCATATAAGAAATAGTTCAATTAGGGCGAAACCGACAAACCAGAAACGACTAGATAAAGGGCTTGTGAAAGATGCAACAATTAAACGCCTTTTAAGGATGAAAATTTCATGGGCAGGATCAGTTATAGTACTAGTAGGGAAAGAAACACATAAGCGTCCTTGGGTTGATTGGGAGATAACACAAGCACATAAACAAGGAAAAACAATTGTTGGCGTTTATGAATATGGGCTCAAAGAAAAAGTTGAGCTCCCAAAGTCATTAGAAAAGTATCAAACAGCTCAAGTGGGATGGGATTCTCAAAAAATAATTGATGCTATTGAAGGGAGATCTGTTTTTGAATATCCTGGCGGTAGCCCCTATACAAGAAAGGATGCGGGCCATTATAAATGTTAGCAGTTCCTATCAGATATCTGTTTATTTATGTCGTTGACAGAGACTTTGGATTCGCTCCAAATCCTTTTCATGCTTATTGTACCTTGGCTACATGTAAGGCAAGACTTCGGAATAGCGCGAATGTAGGCGATTGGATCCTGGGCGTGGGTGGTTCTCGGTTGAATGCTACAGGGAAGTGTATATATTTAATGAAAGTGACAGAAATATTGACCTTTGATGAATATTGGAGCGATAGTCGATTTAGATTGAAAAGGCCAATAAGGAATGGAAGCCTTGTAATGTTGGTTGGTGATAATATTTACCATCAAAACTGTAAAAATAAATCATGGATTCAAGAGGACTCACACCATAGCAATCCAGATGGCTCAATGAACCTTACTAACTTAAATAGAGATACCAGCTCTCACAAAGTTTTGATATCGTCTTTTTTCCTCTATTTTGGGTCCTCAGCACCAATCATCGACTTGAATTCAATAGGATATTCAAACGGTATAGGCTACTCAAAAAAACCACTTACAGATAATCGAATTGAAAGTTTTATCACTGGTATTTTAAATGAATATAGAGAAGAAATAAATACTGTAATTGCAGATCCATTCAATTTTGAAATTGCATATTCTCGTGTAGATCAGGGATCTGGTCGTATACATAAATAGAAAAGTATAATGTTAAAATTAGGGGGAGAATAATGGCGGTCATCACAAAGGGTAACTTTTCAATAAATCTTGGCATATTCAAAGTAGGTGGTGATTTTTCGGATGAAGACCGCCAATGTGCATGGGAGCTATATACTGAAATTATAACGCGACTATCTGTTCATGGAAGAATAACTCCATCGGCTAACATTTTTGATGAATTTAAAGGTGAATTGTTTAATGAAAGTCTCTCGTCTCTGTATGCATTTTTTAAAGAAATGCGCGGTATTATGAGGAAATTCCCTGTTGGTAAAATTGAATGCGCAAATGAATACCATTTGGGGAAATTGACTTGTTCAATTATGAATGATGTACTAAGGCCTTTCCTAGAAAAATGGCAAGGTAAATATAGATACTGGTTTGATATTGAAGCTAGGAAAAATCCTGAAAGATCGCCCTTTGAAGTCCAGATGGAGTTCCCACATCTTGAAGATTTCATGACTGATTGGTCAAACTTAAGAGAACTAATGAGATCTGTAGCTGAGTCTTTAGCTAAGGAATATCAATTAGTGCAGTCAATTAGTTAGTTCCAGTTAGACGAATATGGTCAATCATACCGAGCCGTAGTTGTTGTAACTACTGCCACCATTATTCTATCTATAGCGCAATTGTGACATGAAAAGATTGTTTATAAAATTTTACTAATTTTTTTCTAACTCTCTTGAATTACAACAGATCTTTCAAAGGATTCTCATAGAACGGACCACATCTCTTAATGGTGAATTCTTTATAGCAAATGCCTTTAAAGGAAACTCTATAGATTTGGAAAGGACTTGTTGCGCTTAGTCGCGATAGATGATATCCAGGTTTCTACTTTACTACGAATAATAGTGTATAATTAGATAATGCTTACTATATTGGAAGGATATAGAAAACTAAATGCTTAATGTAGAATCTTCATCGGCATACCCTGTGAACGATGGAAACGGTATTAAAGCCAATACGGTAAATATATATAAAATCAATTACTCCACTACTACTGGCAAGACTTACCCCATCGAAATTGGCATTGCTAAAAGATTGAAAGAAACCGTCCCAGTAAACAAAATTAAAACTACTGAAGCTTGTATAAAAGGCTGCAAGTTATTCGGGAGAAATGGAGGATGCCCCCCCTTTTCTCCTGAGTTTAGTTCGCTCCATGGAAATAACATCTTAATTCTTTACGCCAAAATGAAAACCATTGATTTTCCAGAAAAAGTTATCCATGGTCCTTATTATTCAAGATGGGTTTTTGTTGAAACCTTTATGACGCCGTTGACAAACAGGTTGGGGAAATTTATCGCAGCGCAATTAGATGGATACTTTTTAAGTTCTGGGCATTGCAGTACTTGCAGGCCAAAGAAGTGTAGTGTAAAGCTCGGCAATAACTGTTGTGACCCAAAGCACCGAACCTATTCTTTAGAGTCTACAGGTGTAATTGTTACGGAGTTGGTTGAAAAAGTATTCGGAATTGAACTAGAATGGTGGGATCCAAAAAACAATAAAATAATACCCAATCATATGATGAAAATAGTTGGTGTTCTTGTAAAGAACGAATTTAGCTTAGAAGCAATCAATACGATTGTGCGAGAAGCAATTCGTGCTGACAAAAGAATAGTTCAAGATTCAATCTTTGAATAAAAAGGTCTCAACAGGTTCTTCTTTTCCATTAACCTTGATGTCTATATGGTTTGTCTTGTTTATATGGTTAAATTCAAAAATTTTCTTTTCTGTACTGTCTTCGATGGCAGTCATTTGAAATGAGAATTTAAAGTCTCGTCTGCTTGCATCTAGCGCTCCTCTAAGCCATTTAACCCATTTCTTGCAAATCGATTTAAAGAGTTTCTCAGTTTGTTTAAAAAGTTCCGGCTCCTCTTCTTCACCTTGCTCCTTATTTTCATTTTTAATAGTGAACGCATATTCGGTATTTCTCTTTACCCTGAATTTGATCTTGATTAAGTCGTCTCGGTATAGCGGCAAGAGCGGTTCAATATTAAGGTCTTTACCTCCCCCTTTAAGCTCTTGAAAATTTGGTCTTTTCCAAATCTGCAACTCATCAGCTATTATTAGCAAAAATGGAAGTGATGTATGAAAAATATGGTAGATATCAGTGCAAGTGTGGCTAGCAATAGCTCTTAGTATTTCCCTTCTAATATAGAATTGCCTAGCGTCTTCAGTCTCACTGAATGGCTTTTTGGAATCGAGGTCTGATTCAAGGAAATATACAAGATTTTTCATTAAAAGAATACATGAGATTATGCCGTGATTTAAATTCTCTAGAGACTTTGAAAATTTTAGATAATATTTTGATTGCCTCGCAGTAATATAATTGTAATTGATTTGTATTCTTTTGTTTGCCCCTAATCCTCTTGGGCTCCTGTTATCTCTTGCATATATCAATTTAGAGCTTATGAATTCAAGGATGAAATCATTAATAAAAAAATGATGCGTCGGTATCTGATACTGACTGAATTGCGACGGGCTCCCAAAATGCCTCATCATTTCATTTATTTTGCTAAGTATCTTATCATTTTTATCGAGAGGATAACCCAAGTCATGCGTCAAAGCGATTATGCACCACATCGCCTCAATTTCAGGTTTTTTTATTTCAAGACCGCGGTTAATATTTAATAGCTCTTCGTAATCCCAATGAACCTTGTAATCAATTTTATTAAGTAAAAAGCAACCAATTAGCCATACCCGAAAAACATGCGCGACATGGTCTCTATAAAACTGATCAGCTCCATAAAGAAAGCCCTCAAACTCCTGGTACTCTATAAAGTATTTATACAACTCATTGACACCAAAAGCTATTTTATCTCGCTTCCAATTTTTCGGTTTTGATGCATATTCTCTTTTGTCTATTTTCTTTAGATAGGTAATCGCATCTCTTAACAAATCGACCCATATATAATTGTGCTCTTGAAATGCACTTGCAACGATATTTCCAGAATCTTTTTTACTTTGAACCAGTAAGCGTAACAAGGTATCTTTTGTTTTCTCGACAAGAAATAAAGGCAAACCACTCCGATTATTAAAACCGTTTTCTCTAACTAACAATTCGTCATTTAAGACATCATTAGGTGGTGGCATAACGGTAGCAATATAGGTATTTAACTGATAAGCTTTTTAATGCAGCTTGGATCTCTAATTACATTAAATTTGTCACTGGATAGTATTCGTTGTGCGATGCAACCGCTTTTACATAATCCAAAGTACTCACATTTTATACAGACATTCGGATATTCTTTATTCTGAACTAGTTTAAAAAGCGAAGCATTTTCAATTATTGATTTAAGTGAGTCGCTATATATGTTGTTATTTGTGTTGTATGATTTGACCTGTTTCAAAGCATCGCATGGGTATGCATATCCATTTGGATCGATTATTAGTTTGTCTCTACCAGTAGTACAAGGTGTAGCGTTGCCCAGTATTAGAAAGTTAAATGGCGAACCAGTTCTGATAACCAGGTTTGCGTAGCATTCCCGCAGTTTATTAATTAACTTTCTAAGGACTACGTAATCCGCTTTGTCTGGAGTGAGTCTATCTGAGGAATCAATACCTCTACCTTGCGGGACAAATCTTAGAATGCTTAGTTGTTTGACCCCAATTGAGGAGATGAATTCTGTGAGGTTTTTAAGTTCATTCAATAGAGGCTTTAATACTACAAAATGCACCTCAGTATATATGCCTGCCAAAACTGCCGATTTTATTGCAGCAACTGTAGCGCAAAAACTACCTTTAACTCTAGTAATCCTATCATGAATATTTGGTTTTGATGAATATAAACTAAATACTAAGTGCGTTACTCCTGATTCATACAAATCTTGAATTTTTTCTTCTGAAATTGGAGTGGGTGGATTAAGTGAGACAATTCCACTAGTATAAACTTTAATAATTGAGTCTTTTTGGCTAACCTTTCTAATGTGCTTGGAAATATTTTTGATTAATAATGGTTCTCCTCCAGAGAAATAGAAATGATTGCAACCCAATTCAGCAGCTTCAAACAAAAGTCTTTCTATAAGCTCATCGGAAAAAGTTGTGTTCAAATTGATGCCAGCTTCTGTAGAGCAATGAACACAATTTAGTAAGCAATGATTGGTGATCTCTATTTTTAGCTCATTGAGGCGCATTTTCTTAGTCAAAGCGCAACATATTGTAGGGAGGGTGGTTAAGAGGACAATATATAGGTCTATAAACCTTGTCAACAAAAACAAAGTGAGGCGGTCCTACACACCCAAAGCCCTGGAACATATTAATTAAGAAACAGGGGGGTGGTTAAGACCGCCCTTAGAATTTCATTTCCCTGAAAATTGGGTGCCAACCATGCTATCTAATTAATATCAAACGAATAATACCGCTTATGCCTGCTTTGATATCGCTTCCAAAACATACCTTATTGTGGGTAAAATGGCTGGTGCAAGAAATAAACCTTTAAAGGCCGGCAAAACACCTATCGCTTACCGTGAAGATGATTCGCGCCCCATTCCGCAGTTCGTCGCTTCAGTTGCTGTCGTCTACCACCTGTCCTGCATAGTCGCAGGCGGAGCGGGATCTCCCCTCTGTCTTCTGGCCCTCACCGGCGTTGACAAGCTCACCGGCGTTCACTATTGCCTCTACATCCCCACACCGATTCCCGGTTGTTGGCAGAAAGAGGCCAGGATATGCCCAAAGCAACCCGGCTGTACTATCTCGACAATCTCAAGGTGTTCCTCATCATCCTGGTGATCATGCATCATGTCGGGCAGGCCTACGGGGCGACCGGCGGCGGATGGTTTTATTCATATCCGGGCGAGCGGGCAAAGCCGCTGGAGTTCTTCTTCGCCTTCAATGCGTCGTTCTTCATGGGGCTGTTCTTCTTCATATCCGGCTATTTCTATCCCCAGTCCTTCGATCGCCACGGTGCCGGCAAATTTTTGAAAGACAAATGCATCCGTTTCGGCATTCCGCTGGTCTTCGTCTGTTTTCTCGTGACCCCGCTGCTGGAATACGTAAAATACGTGCATTACGTCCACGAGATCGGTTTCCCGGAATTTTATGGGCGAATATGGCAAAAATACGGCCTTCGCATCGTGTACCCCGGTGGTTTCAATTTTGCCCATTTGTGGTTTGTCGAACATCTGCTCGTCTACGCGATGGCCTATGCCGCCATCCGGTCGGTGCTGCCGACACGTGTAGCACCACCAGCCGTCGCAACCGCCGTAAAAGCGAGATGGTACGTCATCATCGCCTATATTTTGCTCCTCGGGATGATCACCGCCCTCATGCGGCAATCGTGGGGGTTTCCCATCGACCGATGGATCAGCTTCCTCGGATTCATCCAGATGGAACCGGCTCACTTTCCCCAGTACCTGTCTCTTTTTATTTTTGGTGCGCTTGCCTGCAGATGGTCCTATCTGGATTCAATCACCACGCCCCGGGATATCCTCTGGCTCCTGCCCGGCGTGGGTGTTTTCGTCGTCACGGTGATACAACGCTATACCGCTGATCATAATCAGGCCTTCTTTCTGTGGCCGTATCGTGAGGCGCTGCTCTGTACCGGCGTCTGCATCGGGCTGCTTGCGCTTTTCAAAACTTTTTTCGACCGCACCGATCGTATTATGCAGAAACTCTCGGAAAATGCATTCGGGGCCTACATCCTGCACGTTCCGGTGGTCGTTGCGCTCCAGTACGCTTTTGATCCGGTACAAGCCGGCGCCTTTACGCTGTTCGTCATCGTTTCCGCGCTGTCGATACCCGGATCGTTTCTGGTGGCGACCCTTGCGCGGCGTATCCCGGGAGTAAAGCGGGTTTTATGATAAAATCAACGTGCCGGCACCGCGACGAACGGTTGGAAGATCATGGAACACCAGTTCTGGTATGATATCGAAAGGGATGAGACGCTTACAGATCAGGAAAAGAAGGCAGCGCTCAAAAAGCGCATGGACGGGCTTTGCAAAGTGGTGCAGCAAGGAAAGGCCAATCCCTGGCTTGGCTGCTTCCAGGGATAAAAAACCGAGAGACTGACCAATATCAACCATATCTCGGGCGGTTCCTCGCATTTTCGCAATAGACCCCTATTCCTTTTCTCCTGATAATTTCATTAATGGCGACCCAGCCGTTGTACAGGCGCTCGTCAAAGTTGGTCCTGTCGCAGGGAAATTCCTCGCACTGGTAGCAGAAATCGACCCCCTTTTGCTGGTGGCAGGGGCGGACGCCGCAATTTTTAAAAACCTTGCATTGCTCCTTGCGGCAGCCTTCGCAGTTTTCGGATGCAAAGTAATCGAGCATTTTCTTAAAGTCGGCATACTTTTTAAAGATCGGGTCTTCCAGCATGGTTTCAAACCGCTTGGCGTTGATGTGGAAGTTTCCCAGTTTCTCTTTGAGCTTTGAGGCGTATTTTCGAATATCGCCGTCAACATGGGCAAAGCAGGTCTGGCAGCACAGACCGCAGGGGGCGATGGTTTCCTTGATTGTGGCATCCGTCATGGTGAACCTCCTTAGTTTGTCCACGTTTCTCTAAAATGCGCCAGTGGTTTCGTGAATCCGACTGCTGAAGGATCAACGGTCCGAGCCACCATGATGCTTCGGGATGAATTGGGCTGACGGCGACACCCCATCCAAATCGAAATCGGGATCGCTATCGAAATCGAAACGCCATGGCCGTCATGGCCGGGACCATGGTGGCATCCGCGTCCTGTTGACAGGCGTCTAAAATAATACACAGTAATGGTTGACGGCCTGACGGCGCAAATCGATTTCGATCCCGATAGCGATTTCGAACCCGATGAAATCAACCACCAGTAAAGAGACTGGCGAATTCTGCATCAGCGTGTTTTCTTTTCAGGGCCAACCTGATCGTATCCCTTGTATCGAAAGATAAAAAGTGGCATAAACGACAACTAAAGAGGTGATATCGACACAAACCGCCGTTTTGGAGGCAGCCATGAAAAAGGTGACCATCCTGGGGCTTCATAATTCCATGGCCACCACCATTTTCGGGCCCATGGACATCCTCAATCAGGCCGGCCGGCTCTGGAA
This sequence comes from Pseudomonadota bacterium, assembly GCA_043825735.1. Lineage (GTDB taxonomy): Bacteria > Desulfobacterota > Desulfobacteria > Desulfobacterales > JBDRRP01 > JBDRRP01. The sequence goes on from JBDRRP010000068.1 coordinate 170,874, forward strand.
CCGGGTAAAACACACCCCCCACACCCCGTTTTTCGATGTGGCCATCGCGTCGGCGGACGGCCTTCCCATTCGGACCGTGAACCGTGTCCGGATCCAGCCGCATTGCAGTATCCATGATATCGAAAATACGGATCTTCTGATTATTGCGTCCGCCACCGATATCGACACGATCCTGGAGAAAAACCCGGAATTGGTTCCCTGGATCCGGCACCATTACAGCCTGGGTGCCCATGTGGCCAGTATCTGTACGGGGGTGTTTCTGCTTGCGGAGACAGGCCTGCTGGATGGGAAAACCGCGACATTGCATTGGGGATTTGCGCGCGCGTTCACGAAGCGGTATCCGAAAGTGGCCCTGCAGAAGGACCGGATGTTCATCGATCATGGAAGGCTTTATTGCTCGGCAGGGGTCAGCGCCGGCATGGATCTCTCCCTGTATCTTGTAGCCAAATTTTGTGGGGAAAAGGCCGCCCGCGAGTCAGCCAAGACGATGATTCTGGATATGGATCGAAAAGCGCAGACGCCTTACGATGGCCTTCTGCCGCCCAGGGATCACGCCGATCAGCTGGTGTCAAAAGCACAGACGTGGATGGAAGAAAACAGTACACAGACGATGGACTATAATCATATGGCTGAACAGCTTACTGTCAGCCGCCGGTCCCTTGAGCGCAGATTCAAACACGCCATCGGCATGACACCCCTTGAATACCTCCAGGCATTGCGGGTCGAGCGGGCGAAACACATGCTGGAAGCGGGCAATCGCACATTTAATGAGATCACCTATGAAGTCGGGTATGAGGATATCCCGTTTTTTCGAAGAATATTCATTCGCCTAACGGGCCTTCGGCCAAAGGAATACCAACAGAAGTTTGCCGGATTTAGTGCTTTAGCCGGCCAGCCAGTAAACGATATCGATCAGAATAAAAAATTCCACCCCGGGAATGATGCGATATGACGGATCTTAAAGACGGAGAAGAATGAAAATTCGAAAAGCATCAGATTCGGACTTGACGGATGTGCTGTTCGTGGAAAAAACGGCGTTCGGTTATGACAAGGAGGCGAATCTGGTAAAGGATTTGTTGAGTGATCCGAGTGCAAAACCGACGTTCTCCTTTCTTGCATTTTCAGATGACAGGGCCGTTGGTCATGTTCTTTTTACATCGGCCACTCTGGATGGTGCGAAGCCGGGTGCAACGATTTCGCTGCTGGCGCCATTGGCTGTAATCCCTGAGTTTCAGAATCAGGGCGTTGGGGGCAGACTCATCTCGCACGGACTGAGGCGTTTGACGACAGCGGGCGTCGATTTGGTCTTTGTCCTCGGCCACCCGGGATACTATCCTCGATATGGTTTTCGTCCGGCGGGTGTGCAGGGGTTTGAAGCCCCGTATCCGATCCCGGAAGTGCATGCCGACGCCTGGATGGTTCAGGCTTTGCGCCCGGGAGTGATCGGCAAGGTTGCCGGCAAGGTACGATGCGCCGACATGTTGAATAAGCCCGAGCATTGGCGGGAATAAGGCGGGATGGCAATCATGAACAAAGAGAAATCTTCGAAAGCGACACCGGCCACCGGTGCCGGCGCACCGGTTCCGCCGGTGGCCCTGTCCACGTCATTCCGGGCGCCGGATATGGGCGTGCGGGATCTGATGGCCATGTTGGCGCGGCTGAGGGTCGCGACGGTGGAGCTGGAGTACCGCATCCACGACACCATGTTGCCGGCGCTGCGAGATGCGCTCAGAGCCGAAGGCATCGGTGTGGTGAGCGTTCACAATGTCTGCCCCTTTCCAACCCGGTACGCCAAGCACCTGAAGCCCGACGGCGACCTGTTTCGCCTGTCGTCCGTCGATTCCGACGAGCGGGCACTGGCCGTTAAGTGGACCACCCGCACCATCGAGCTGGCCAGTGAACTTGAGGCCGGTCGGGTGGTGCTGCACTGCGGGCGCGTGGACATGGCGCCGGAGGTCGCTGCGCTTCACCGGCTTTTTGAGGCAGGCGCCATCGGTGAACCGGAAGCCGCGGCGCTGCGCGAGCGGCTGAACGCCACCCGGGAGCGCCTCAAGGGGCCGCACCTGGACGCCCTGATGTTCAGCCTGGAGGCGCTGCTTCGGCCGGCCGAGGCACTGGGGGTCCGGCTGGGCCTGGAAAACCGCTACCACCACCATGAGCTACCGGGGTCGGATGATTTCGATGGGCTGTTTCGGGTCTTCGACGGGGCGCCGGTCGGCTACTGGCACGATCTTGGCCACGCCAAAGCCGTCGAAGCACTGGGATTCAGCGCGCCGGGCGAACTGCTGACCCGTTACGGGGACCGTCTCGTCGGGATCCACGTTCACGACGCCGACGGCCTTGACGATCACCGGCCGCCGGGAGCGGGGAAAATCGATTTTTTCCCGCTGCGCACCATCAATCCGGCAATTCCCCGGGTCCTGGAGCTCAAGCCCGGCACGCCGGAAGTCGATGTGGCGGCAGGGTTGGATCATCTAAGACAGGTGTTTCGTTCAAAGACCGAACATTGAAGGAGATAACGGCAGGCGACGGGGGGCAGACCGAAGACGCATCAACGGCGAAAATCGTTCTCGCGCGGCGGCGCCAAGACGCAGAGGAAACCAAAAGGGTTTTGAAAACAGCAAATATAAAGAACTGTTGCTTTAACTCGAGGCGGCGCACCGGCGTTGCCTCGAGGCATATAGGATATCCGACAATGTGATTGATGTTGCGACAAGCGAAAACGGGGTTTTTCTCTGCGTCTTGGCGTCTCTGCGCGAGGATTGCATTTAGGTGTTCGTTTTTACCCTTAGAACTTCAGACTTTTGCCGGTAGATTCCCTATCTCAGCGGTTGGGTGCTCATGTGCCATTTGCGGACGCCCTCGGCGTCGGGCTTGTCGGTTTCCAACACCAGGACGCGCGACAGCACTTCCGTGGTGATCAGCACGGCATTGGGCCCTGAAATGGTGGTTCCGGCGGCGATTTTACCGGAGGCTTTGACCGAGGGGATTCCGCCGCCGGTATGGGCGGCGGCGGTCAGCCCGGCCAGTTCTTCATTCACGCGGTCCATATCCTGAGCGAGTCCGGCCACGTCCGCCGACATCCGCGACACGTCCCGGGAAAGCGACTCGTCTTTTTCCATGAGATTTTCCACCTGAGCGTCGAGGTTTTCCTTCTTCCTTTCGGCCATCTGAAGATGTTTTTCCAGCATCTTGCGTCTAGCCTTTTCTCCGGTGAGGGGCAGGGCGTCGCGCTCTGCCGTCAATTCTCGGATCTGAACCATGCACTTGTCCTGTTGCTGGGCCTTTTCCCCAAGCTCGTCACTGATCCGCTCGGACTGGGCGGAAAGGGATTGCCATGCCGTGGACACCTTGGTCTTTTCCTTATTGAGGAGGCGGATCTTGTTGCGAACATTTTGGATCTGCCGCTGAAGCCGCAGATCAACGCCCACCTGCAGCAAGCTCGGTTTTGCGGCATCGGTACCGACATCGCCCGAAACGATGCCCATTTTGGCTGAAATTTCCGATGAAATGATGGTGCCGCTGCTGGTCACACATTTGCCGTTGGTTTCCACCTGGCTGTCGATGATTTCACGGCCGACCGTGAGATCTTTTCCGGTGTTGACGCGCGATTTATGGATATGGCTGGCCTTGACGCTCCCCCCGCATTTGACCACGGCGCCGTAAATGCCGCCGGTGACCACCAGGTCTCCGGTGAGGGTCACTTCAGCCCCGTTGATGTCGGTCACGCGCATGCTGCCACCGCTGACGCGGTAGCCCTCCTGGATCGCGCCGGCCACTTCGATGTGCCCGGCAAAGTCAACATGGCCCGTATCCAGGCCGACATCGCCGGCGATGGCCAATGTTTCCAGTACGTCCAGGACATTGTCGGCGGAGATCTGCGCCATGCCTTGTCGGACTGCGCTAAAAGTCATGCCGTCCTCTGAGAGGGCGGCGCCCTTGCCGCAGGCGGGCAACCGGTCCGGTGGTATCGGCGCCGGGACCGGGTTGCCATATACGTCTTTGCCCGGGATGCCCTGGACGGCCGGGCTGATCGTGGCCAGGGTGTCGCCCGCCGTGACCTGGGGGATGCTGCCGCGGTCTTTCCAGTCGATGGTGCCGTCATCCCTTTCGGTGCCGGCCCTAAGCGGATCGGTTTCGAAATGAAACCGTATCTCGGAAGGGGTGCCTGCCACGGGCGCGCTGCCGCGGGCAACCACCAGAGCCGCTGTTGGTGCGTTTTCATCACCCAGGTATGCGGCGATGTCGGCCTGGGCCGTTTCCAGGGGTTCAATTCCCATTTCCGCCAGCGCGGCCATCACTGCTTCCGTGGCCACGGTCCCTCTTGCTTCCGGTTCTACCTCGAGAATCGCCTCGAGGCCGTCGTCCGACACCCGGATGAAATAGGGCGCCGCGGCTTCAGGTGAGTCGGCGCCCTCCGGAATGGCGCTGTCTTTGCGAGCCGCGGGCACCCCCGGCGCAGGGATCACTTTTTGTGCGGTCAGCAACGCCTCGCGTTGCATTTCGGTGATGATTCCCATCTGAATCATAACCCGACCGATGGGGATGTGAATCTTGGTTTTTTCAATGATTTCCTGCTGCTTTAACAGCGCTCGATCCACCTGTTCGCCGGTCACCATGCCGTTGGCCGCGGCCACGGCGCTGAATTTGCTGTCGTAGGCCGCCATCTGGAGGGTGAATCCCTCCCGGATTTCCGCCAGAGAGGCTTCACCTTCCGGGGTGGCGGAATCCAGTCGCTGATTGACCAGCGCGCTTCTGAGCTGGAGTTCTTCCCGCAGATCTCTGAAAAATCCGACGGTGGCAATTTCGCGGCCGTCTTCGACGATGATGGATGCGTTCAACCGGACCGGTATGCGCTCGCCGGATTTGTGCAAAACAAAGACCCGGTATGCATCGAGTTTTCCCTTGCCGCCAAATCGGTCGCTTCTGAGCTGGTTCATGATGTCGAAGGCGACGTTTTCCGGGTACAGCTTCCGGATGTCGAGGCCCGCCAGGGCCTCTTTGACACTATAGCCGAGAAGGCTGGCGGCGGCTTCGTTGTAGATCCGGATCCGCCCTTGTTTGTCGGCTGCGATGACCCCGTCGACAGCGCTCTGGATCAGTTTGGAGAGAAAAGCGATGGAAAGATCGGACTTTTTTACCACCGGGGTTTGCGCAGTGATGGCGGCGCAGACCCAGGCATCGGTCCCGGCATCGGCGGCCACCGGATAGATATGGTTGTAGGCTACCGTCTCGCCGGTTTCCGTCGTTTCGCTGCGCTGTATCAGTACCGGTCCGCCGCAGGCCATGGCCTTCTCCAGTCCGCAGTTGCCGCAACGCTCGGCGCGTCCGTAAAACACCTCGAAGCAGTATTTTCCCGTCATGTCGGCAATCGCCGCATCCGCCCCTTTGCCGCCCGCTGAAAGTATGCGGCGCTCGGCCGTGATGACGGCAATAAAGGTCCCAGAAGCGGCGATGGCCGCCTGGAACAAGGTTTCGTCTCCGGAAATCCTCATGGCGCTCTCCTGCAGTTGTTCTCCGTCTTTAATATTGGCCATTTTCACAGAAATATTAGAAAAATTAATAAAAATAAGATGTTATCAAGCCGATCCATTCTGCGGGCGGTTCGTCAAATCGAAATAACGCCAATTATTACAAGCCGTTATATATGGATGCCCGCGGAGCGGGCATCCATCGTTACACACTGTTACAAATTGTTACTCCGGTGAAAAGTATCGGCGACGGGCTTGGCTTAAGGTGTGAGCATCCGAGAAAACACGGATCGCCCACTTTCACCCGCATCACCCACAAGGAGGCACCATGAAAAGAAAAACCCTATTCGGCGCAGGACTGCTCACTGTACTGGCGGCGTTGACATTCACTGCCTGTTACCACAAGTCTCCTGAAAACCGGATCGGTTGGATGATTGAAGAAGTCTCCGACCGGCTTTCCCTCGACGCGGGTCAGCGCGAGCGTCTGGACGCCATGGCCGAGGAAATACTGGCGCGCAGAAAGCAGATGCATGCCAACCACGAGGCCCTTCGTGAGATCGTCATGGGCGAACTGCGAAAGGAGCACATAGACCGCTCGGTCATCGACGGGCTGGTGGCGGAAAAGCGGCGGCAGATGGATGAAATGATCGACTACCTGGAGGACGGCGTCCTGGCGTTCCATGAAATGTTGACCCCCGAGCAGCGGGAAAAACTGGTAGCCGAGCTGGAAAAGCTCCATGCACGTACGGAAAAGTACGGGCACCACCGCTGGTAACAGTCTTGTTCACAGGCACCTTCCGGTCCCGGCCCGGGGCAGTCGACGACAGTCCCCCCTGCCGCCGTCATCTCCCTCCTCATCGACAACCGTGTCGATGTCATGTCCCGGTGGCCGGGCCGGCCCTCAAGAACGGGAAAAAACTTAGAACTCAAGAATGACGGCCAGGTAAAGAGTCCGGAATTACCGCAGAGGGCTGACAGCTCGCAGAGGTAACTGACTTAATAATTCCGGTTGAAAATTGATTGAAAGGGGATCGGATGTTTGACATGCTCGGCACATGCCGGTTGGAAACACCGCAATTTGAATGCTCAAGACACGAGAACCGGCCGGCCACTGCCAAGACCGTGCCGAGGGAGATCGCTGCAGTACCGCCGGACGGTTCCCGGGACGTTGCTCACAAAAACGAGTGTCTGGTGCTGTTGACCCTGTCGGGCGGGTGGTGCCCCCTGTTCGGATCACTGCCGGAGCCATGATGCCATGAGTGATAGCCTTTTCATCATCGACGACGACACCAAGCTCAACCGGCTGCTGGAGCGCTACCTCGGCGACTTCGGCTACCGGGTTCGGGCGGCCACTGATCCCGAAGCCGGGCTCGCGCAGATTGCCAGCCGCGCGCCGGACCTGCTGGTTCTCGACGTCATGCTTCCGGGCATGAACGGCTTTGAGGTCTTAAAGCGGCTCCGGCGCTTCAGCAGCGTGCCGGTGATCATGCTGACGGCCCGGGGAGACCTGGCCGACCGCGTGACAGGCCTTGAGCTGGGCGCCGACGACTATTTACCCAAGCCCTTCGAGCCCCGGGAACTCGTGGCGCGGATTCAGACCGTGCTCCGTCGCACCGGCGCGTCAATAGCGCCGGTGCGGGTGCAGCAATTCGGACGACTGAGCATCGATTTTTCCCGCAGGCTGGCCGCTCTGGACGGCGCGGCCGTGGATCTTTCCACCAACGAATTTCTTGTCCTCCAGCTCCTTGCACGCCATGCCGGTCAGGTGGTGGACCGGGATCAGATTCTCCAGGAACTCCGGGGGATGGACAGCGATGCCTTCAACCGGTCGGCGGACATCACCCTGAGCCGGCTGCGGCAAAAGCTGGGCGACGATCCCCGCCGACCCGAGTTCATCAAAACCGTCTGGGGTGCGGGCTACGTTTTTATCGGGGAGGCCGGCCATGGCGATTCGCAGTCGGCTTAGGCGGATTCACCGGTCTGTATTCACACGCCTTTTGCTGGGATTCCTGGCTGCGGGGATTCTGGTCAACGTGGTGGTATTCGTTTTTTTCGGGCACTTTCGGGAGCGCCACGAATTCACCTACGACCGTATCCTGGGCCATTACGTGGATACCCTGGCTACGGCCATTGGCGACCCGCCAGACCTGTCGGCGGCCCGGTCCATTTCGGCGATCACCGGGCTCGTCATCGGTTACACGGGCCGAAACGGATCGTGGACCACTAACGGCGCACCGGTTGACCTGGAGTCCCGGCACCGCTTTCGCGTGCACCGGGTCGACCATCGCACCGTCATCGGGCTCCACCATGGCCGGTTTTTCGTCAAGCGGACCATGGACGGCGGCGAGCTGATATTCACGGCCGTCCGGTCCGAGGCTGCGGAGCGCCGCCTGCTCGCGCTGCTCTTGGGGGTGCTCACCATCGTGACCGGCATCGTGACCCTGGCCTATTTCTTCATCCGGCACATCTTCAAGCCCCTCAAGGGACTGCGCGAAGGCGTGGCGGCCGTCCACTCCGGAAAGCTGGACCACCGGGTCCCCGCCGCCGGAGCCCAGGAGTTCCGCGACCTGGCCGCCGCCTTCAACGACATGACCGCCCGGGTACGGCAGACCCTTCAGTCCAGGGAGCAGCTCCTCCTGGACGTCAGCCACGAACTGCGCTCGCCCATCACGCGCATGAAGCTCTCGGCCGACATGCTGCCCGACGGCGATCTGAAGACATCCATCAGTGAGGATATTCATGAAATGGAGGCGATGGTGAGCGCCATCCTCGACGCCGCCCGGATGCAGCACATGGCCGATGCGCTCCGCAAGGCGCCAGTGGATCTGGGGGGCCTTGTGGCCGAGGTGGCGCGGCCGTTCATATCTCAGCCGCCCGGCATCGAAATACAAGCGTGTCCGGCGGTGACCCTTTCCGTAGACGCTGACCGGATGCGCACGGTGATCCGAAACCTGCTGGATAATGCCGTGAAATACAGCCGGAAGGATAGTCCGCCGGTGGCGGTTTTCTGGCATACCGGCGATGCGGGCGTCACCCTCATTGTTCAGGACCGGGGAATCGGAATTTCCCCCGATGCCATTCACCGGGTATTCGAGCCATTTTTCAGGGCGGACGATTCCCGGTCCAGAAGCACCGGCGGTTTCGGTCTGGGTCTGAGCCTGTGCAAGGCGATCGTGACCGCCCACGGTGGCACGATCGGTATCGACAGCGCAGTGGGAACGGGGACTACGGTGACCATTTGTCTGCCGGGATAAATTTATTAATCGGCCATAAAAAAGGACCCAAAGGACCCAAAGGACCCAAAGGACCGAAGGGACCTAAGAAAAGCCAGCGATCTTGGAGCGGCGTGACCGCGGTTGGTGTCTTTTAGGTCCTTTTCGTCCTTTATGTCCCCTTGATGGCACTGCTGTCAATCTCTTTGAGATACAGGTGCAAAGAGCCCATCAGCTTTTTCAAGACCGCCAGGGGCGTCCAGGCCGGTTGGGTCCCGGTCTGGCTTTTCAAATCGGCGATATAGGCGGTGAGCGCGTCCCGGAGCCGGTCCCAGGTGATAATGCCCGGGTTTGGGATTACCAGCCCTTCGTGAAGGGCCTTGAATAGCAGTTTGGGGTCCTTGGGCACCAGGTGAAAGATTTTGCCGGCCCACTCGCCGTGATATCCAAGGTAGCTTCCCAGGCAACTTTCCAGCGAAACCGATCGCATCATGTGGCGACAGGCAATGAGCCGCAAGGTGAGTGCGCGGCCTGCCTGCGGCCGGCTGACGACAAAATCACCGCTGGCCACCTGAGGCGGTTCGGGCGCGGAGCCATCGGCCGGGTCGTAGAAAGCGAACAGAATTTTGAGGATTTCGCCGCAGAGGATATCCGACACCCCGCTGGAGAACGTGTGGACGGGGACTTCGTTGATGAAGAAATTGTGCCGGCTGTCGACGCCCATTTCGTGGAGGTCTGAAAGCCAGCGGGTGAAGTAGACAAAGACCGGAGGCCCTCCTCGCTCAAGGGGGATCGGCCCGCCGGCCATGGGCAGCACCACGAACTGCGGTGCCCGCCGGTGGAGGCGGCGCAGGTTCTGGAGCTCCCGGCGCGCCATGGTGCTGGTCTTTTCGCCGTCTTTGGCCACGATCATGGCCAGACGCACCCGGCCGCCGGTGCGAAGGCGCGCCGCCACCCGGAAGATGTACTGGAACTGGCCTTCCTGGAAATGGACGGTTTTGATTTCGCTGAAATCCTGCCGGCTCACGGGCTGGCCCGTGAGTTGGCTGAGGCTTTCCAACAGGAGGTTTTTCGGCTGGCCGAGGTGGGCGTGTATGGCGGCGCGCAGTATCGCCGGCGCCACGTACCGCGGCATGCGGTGCCCCCAGTAGTCGCGCATGTCGAGAATCTCGCCGGTAAGGATGCGCGTTCCGGTGGCAAGGGGCGCCTGTCGGCGTTTTTTGGCGCCGCTGGGGGCACCCCTGCCTTTGGAACGGGGTTGGGCTTTCGCCCGCTGCCGCGGTGACACGGTATCTTTTTTCATGATTGGTGGCGCTTTCTGTAGCCTGGATTCGGGTCCGCCGGTGCAACGCATGCGGCCTCTGAGTCCCCGCTACCCAATTTGAGCCGGACTGTCAAAACAATTCCGGCCCGCAGAAAGCGTCAATGGTCATACTGTTTGGCATAGGCGGCGTCATTGTAGAGGCCTTCGCCGTAATCGGACACGCCGAATTCACCGATGATGCGCTGCCCCGCATCGGTCGAAACAAACTGAATGAACCGCGCGGCCACCGGTTGCCCGGGAGTGGCGCCGGCCGGTTGGCAAAGGGTGTGGTAGGTGTTGATGAGGAAAGGGTCGCCGCGAAAAAGTACGGCAAGATGAGGCATACGTTTTTTCCCGGCGACCCACGTGCTGCTGTCGGTCATAAAATATCCGCCCCGGGCATCGGCTTGTTCCAATGTCGCCATCATGAAGGTATTGGTGACGATGTACGCCGCTCCCGACGGCGTGATGCCGGCTTTTTTCCAGATGGCCAATTCTTTTTTATGCGTTCCGGAATTGTCGCCCCTTGAAAAAAACAGCGCACCGGCAGCAGCGATTTTTGCATACGCCTCGGCGGCTGTTTTAGCGTTGGCGATGCCGGCGGGATCGGCCTTTGGGCCCACGATGAAAAACTCGTTGGAGCCGATCAGGTGGTGGTCTGCAGCCCAGCCTTCGGAAACGGCGGCTTTCTCGGCTGCCGGCGCGTGTACCATGACCATGTCCACCTGCTTGTCTTTCAGCAGTTGCAGCGATTTGCCGCTGCCGGCCTTCTGCCAGCACATGCTGATGGGCTCTGTTTTATTGAAGGCGTCGGCCAGGGCTTCGAGAAGACCGAGCTCGCCCGGACTTCCGGTGGCAAGCGCGAAGGATGCCGCTCCGGACCCGTAGACGGCCGTGCACGGTCCGGCGGATGCCATAAACGGGCAAGCCACAAACATCAGAAAGCATACGATACCTGCATGAATACGCGTTTTTGTTCCGATCATGGCGGGGTCCTTTCTTCTCGGGTGGGGGTGCGCTGTGAATCCGGGAGCGCTCACTGGCGCAATAGAAAACCCGTTTGGTATGTTGTATTATAGACGGCCAGCCGCAATTCATGGCCGAACCAGTAAAACAGCGTGGCATCGAACCGGCACCGGCGGGATTCAAATAGGGCTTTTTCAGTGGCGGGGGCACCTTCGAGCCGCACCTGAATGTCCTCAATGCCCGAAATCGACCAAGCGGAAAGAAAGCCGATGGTATCGGCAATCTTTTCCATGCGCATCCGGGCATGGTCCAGGTACCAGCTGCGAATCCGTTCGGAGGTCTCAAGGCGTTGGAAGAGGCTGGGGATGAGGGCCGGCGAGACCGTATGCACCAGGCTGTTCATGGCGGCTTCGTGGCTTCGTTCCCGCTGTCCCATTCCCGCCATCCCCAGCTGGTCGGTGAGCCTGCCGTGGCGCGTCTTTGTTATCGGAGTCAGCGCGCCCCGGCGGTAGACATGGATTTTTCGGGGATTGACAAGTAAATCTCCGGCCAGGGTGAAGGCACCGTGATCGGCGTAGTGTCCGGCACAGATGAGCGCCATTTCCATCAATCGTGCCAGGATCAACCAGTACGACCGGGCTTCCGGTGCACCGCTCCGCTCCAGCGCTTCCAACCAATCGCTGAGGCGGGTTTCGGTGATCCCCTGGGGAGGAAGCGTCTGATCCAGTTGGCGATTTAACAAATACAGCGGGTCGTTTTGTTGTGTGTCGGTCCCGGGAATCGGACACGGGGGGCTGTCGCAGGTTTTTCCGGCGTTTGGCAAGCATGCAGCAGTTGAGAGCAGCATCGGAGTCCCTTTCGGCGTATCCGTGTCGTTAATCCGAAGCGCAGATCGGACAGGGAGGCATATACTAAAAAGCTGTGTTTTGTGTCAATATTGATATAGCCTATTTTTGCCGTATTTGGTCTGTATTAAAGCTTTCATTTCATATCTGCGAAAACAAACTACCAAAAACATCTAAAACAAACATTTATTCGATTTTTCAGCGCCCTCCATATTCGAGCAGAAACGGTGTCGCAGGTTGAGGACCGGTGCGAAATCGTGCTATCGAGCGACCGATAGTCATTTTGGCATTGGGAGACGTGTCATGGAGACGCCAGCCAGCAGTTTTACCATTCGATCGAAAATCTGGATCGCCGACGGCAGCGGAAGCGTGGTTTTCGGTCTGGGGCGCTACCGGATTCTTGAAGCGGTGCGGGAGGCCGGCTCGCTCAATGCGGCGGCCAAGCTTCTGAAGATGAGCTATCGGGCAGTGTGGATGCGGGTGCGTACGTCGGAGGCCCGCATTGGCAGGCCGTTGGTCATTCGGCAGGGAAAAGGCTCCTGCCTCACCCCCTTTGCCGAAGCGCTGATGACCCAGTTCGCCGATTTGCTCCGCAGCGTCCAGCGGGAATCCGACCGGGTATACCAAAACCTTAATTGGGACTAGCGTTTTGGGGCCGTTGCCGTACATTGCAGTCGAAAGTGTTACTGAAAATACAATCAAACCAAACCTCAGGAGGTTCACACATGGCAAGAGCGCGCGCCCGTCACATTCTGGTAGACAGCAAGGAAAAATGCGAAGCCCTGAAAAGCGAAATCGAGGCGGGAGCCGATTTTGCCCAAGTGGCAAAGAAGAATTCCACCTGCCCGTCCGGGCAGCGCGGCGGCGATCTGGGCGAGTTCGGTCGTGGCCAGATGGTGCCGGAATTCGACCAGGTGGTGTTCAGCGGTGAGTTGAATACCGTCCACGGCCCGGTTAAGACGCAGTTCGGCTATCACCTGCTGGAAATAACCAGCCGCAGAGATTAAAAAATGGTGGGCTTAAATAGCCCGCCATTCATTTTTGGCACGGCCGGGCGGCTGCTGAAGCGGAGATTCTCACAAAGGGATTGTCTTCGGGGGAGAGTGCCATGGAAGATACCGGAAAACATCTGCTCATTGCTGACGATGACCGGATTTTGCGAAAGCGGGTGGTCCATGCGTTGGCCAAAAAGAATGACCGGTTTGTGATCCACGAGGCCGAAGACGGCCAGCAGGCCATCGGTTTATTGAAGAGCGCCCCCATCGAACTGGTCATCACCGACATCAACATGCCGAAGGTGAGCGGCCTCATGGTGCTGGCCTACCTCAACGCTTTTCTACCGGATGTCCCGTGTTTTGTCATGACTGCCTACGGCACCTCCCGGCTGCGCGCCAAAATGCCTGCCGACCTGCTGCGTTTTTACCAGAAGCCGGTGGACGCCGACGACATGGCCAGCGCCGTGGTTGTCGCCTTGAGCCGCGGACACAAGCAGGCCGGGTGCGGGGGCATGACCCTGATTCATTTTCTCCAGCTCATCGAGGCTGAAAAACTCACCGCCACGGTGACCGTTGAAAACCCGCCGGGTCCACCCACCCGGATATTCATCAGCGACAATATGATCCTTGATGCCGTCGCAGGGACCCGGCGCGGCGAGGTTGTCGCCATGGAAGCAGTCTCCCTGGAAAATCCCACCTACTGCATCGATCACAGTGTGCCCGACACGGTCTTCCGACGCTTCACCCTTTCCCTTTCTGAGTTGATTCGAACCGCTACCGACTGTTTTGACAATCGATGAGTGCCCTGCGGGGTTCAATTCCGTTCGCAATGCCGGGTCGGCGGCGTTGACCCGCCGCCCGGAATTGCGACTGGGCTGTCCGTTGCGCCGCCCTATCCGATGATCGGGTCCATGGACAGGGCCGGATGGCCTTTTTCCTGGAGGAAGGGCATGATCTCCTCCTCGGTGATGCCCACGGTCTCGTCGGCGATCATGTCGTAGAGACCCGGCACGCCGAGCTCTGCACCGCGTTTTTCGATGCGCTCCTTGATCTCTTCCTTCAGGCTCTTGGGCATCCAGACCATGCGCAGCAGCCCGCCGTCGCCCAGGATGAACTTACGCTGGGTGATGTTGAACTTGGAGTGGCCCACGAACCCCGGCGAGCTCGCCCCGCCGCCCATCACACCGGCCAGCGTGGTAAACTTCATCCCGCAGGGGGTCTCACCCGTGTAATCGCGGTGAACGGTCATCACCCCGTTGCAGCTCGGCAGCATCGCCGCGATCGCTTCGCAGCAGCCGCAGGTCGTCATCGGCTCGTGCACCATGGAGTAAAAGTTGTAGCTTGAAATGGCGCCGCGCGAGGCCTTGGCGATGAACGCGTTGACCCCGGCAAAGGTGCCCAGCTTCGGATCCAGGCACTCGCCCTTCTCGATGGGCTGGTTGGGGCCGGTGGGGTTGATCTCAAAGGAGGCCTTGCAGTCCATCCAGTTGTAGGCGCCGCAAAGACCCGTGCGCTCCGGGCTCACCGAGCACACGTGCGTCGGGGCAAAGCTCTGGCACAGCGTGCAGCTGTAGAAGATTTCCACGTCCTCATCGGTCATCTTCTCAACGCGCTCGTCGCGGAACTTGTACTCGGCGCGTGCCGTCTTGGTCAGCGCATCCACCTTCTTTTTGTCGGTAATCAAGGTGACCTGCACCTTGTCCAGGATCGAACCAAAATCCTGGTGGAACTTGGCGTGCAGCACCACCCCGATGTCTTTTAACGTGAA